>JBHLNZ010000082.1:0-12601 GCA_048941015.1 Promethearchaeota archaeon
AATCGTAATCTATCCACCAAATAAATGGGTATATTAACTGTAAGATGATATTGAAGATCCGAGCTATACAACTTGACTTTTTTCTTCATGCTCAATATTTCATCTGCTTGAGGGGGATTGATCTTTAAAAAATCAAAAATAGAGGCTAAGACTACATCTCCGCATACTTTATTCCCAATCTGCTCTTTTTTATTTGCATCAATTAAGCATACCTTCAACCCTTTTGACGCAGCAAATCGGGCAGCAATTGTACTTGATGTTCCAGCACCAACAATTACTATATCATAGTCATTCATTTATTTTTCACCCTATTTTCTTCATAAGAGCAGTATTCAGATTTGAAATTTTTATTATTTTTAGTTTGTTTGAATAGAAAAGATTTCCCTTTTTTTCGAAATGAACTAATAAATGCGTGATTAAAAAACAACGGAAATAAACTAAATATTTTAATATGAATTTATAAATTTAATTAATTCTCCAGCTATTTCTGGACCTTTATCTTCTTGGAGGAAATGACCTGCGCTTTTAATAGTAAGGTGTTCTAAATTTTTAGCTCCTGGAACATGGTTAATCCAAAGTGCTTCCGCTCCTCTTGTAATAGGATCACTGTCGGAAAAAGCTGTTAAAAAAGGCTTTGTCCAACTTCCATACATCTTGATAGCTTTTTTATTGGCTTTACTTTCTGGATCATCGCGACTAATTGGAACTAATGATGGCATTATACGCGCTCCAGCTTTGTAAGAATCATTTGGAAATGGAGCATTATATCCCCTTAAAACCTCTTCTGAAAGATTACTAACAGTTCCATTTTGTATGATCCTTCCAATATCGAATTCTTTTGAAGTCCTTGAAAATTCACGCCATTCTAAGAAAGCTTTACTCATAATTCCTGTAGGTAATCCTCCATTTGCGAGAACAATTCTGTCAAACCTCTCTTGGTTTTCAATTGCTATCCTTAAACCAATTAAAGATCCCCAATCTTGACAAAATAAGGTAATTTTTTGAAGATCTAAACCCAATAACCAACCAGTCATCCATTTAATGTGCTTTGAATACGTATGATCAGATTGTTCCGTAGGTTTATCTGATCTGCCGAATCCAACTAAATCTGGAGCAATCACCCTAAAACCCGCTTTAATTAAAGGAGGAATCATATGCCTATAAAGAAAGCTCCAGGAAGGTTCACCATGCATCAATAAAACTATTTCAGAATTTTTTGATCCTTCATCTACATAATGAATTCTTATTCCATCAACTTCCAAATATTTAGGATCGTAAGGAAAGTCAATTAGACCACTAAATCTCTCATCAGGGGTTCGTATTAATTTCAAAATATTTTATCCTCTCTCAATCAATAAATTAAAAAAATTAATAGAATTAATGAGCGATATAATTATAATGTGATCAATATTGGAATATTTTAAATGGTTTTAATGAGTTTAAATTTCCTTAAAAATTGCTAAATTTAACATAAACTTCAAAAATTTTGCTTTTATTGATTTAAAGATAATTTTCTATAGCTAGTAAATTTGAAAAAATAGAAAAAAATAAAATCAAAAAAAAAGATAGGGTTCGATAACTCGCAAAATGAGATTTTTACTTATTACTATTTCCTATTTATTATTTGTTATTTCTGATTTATAACTATTCATATTCTCTAATAACGAGGAGATCTTTTGCCACCTCGACCACCACGACTTCCACCTTTACTAAATGAACGTGCTTGGGGAGGTGCTTTTTCAGTAACCACAACGTTGCTAGCTTGTGGTCCTTTTTGACCTTCTGTAACCTCAAACTCAACTTTATCATTTTCATTTAACGTTCTGTATTCATCATCTTTGCCTACTAATGCAGAAAAATGAACAAAAACATCACTACCGTCTTCAGAGGTTATAAATCCAAAGCCTTTTCGGCTATTAAACCATTTTACTACTCCATGCGTCAATTTTAAGACCATTTTTTCATTTTAAAAAAATTCTTTTATCTCTAAAAGAATTAGTAATAAAAAATGATGCATCTCAAATAAGTTTTTACTTTTAGTAGGTATCAGAAAATTATAATGCTTTCAATAAAATGATGATAAGAATGAAAAAAAGGTATTTTAAAAAACCAAAAAATTATATCATTAGATAATTAACGTAAATTATATTTTAAGTTCTTACATAACAGTATGATTAAATATGGATAATAAAAACAATTTTCAAAAAGATGATAATATAAGGATCATACGCAGCTCTACAGCTTTTGATTGTGGAGGACGTTGTCCTCTTCAATTTCATGTGAAAGAAGGAAAGATTATTCGTGTAGAAGGTGATGATTATGAAAGTCAAGATGATCAGCTTAGAACTTGCTTAAGATGTCGAGCATTTAGGCAATATGTGTATCATCCTAACAGATTAAAGCATCCTTTAAAGAGAGAAGGTCCAAAAGGTTCTGGGAAGTTTAAAAGAATTTCATGGGATCAAGCTTTGACTGAGGTTGCTGAAAAGCTTAAAGAAGTAAAAGAAAGATATGGTAATTCTAGCATTTTCTTAGCTACTGGCGGAGGATATCAAGGTGCTTTGCATGATGGAATGTTTGCTATGATGAGATTATTGACCCACTTTGGAGGTTATTCAACTCATTATGGAAATGTATCCTCTGAAGGTGCTGTATACGCCACTCAAACTCAATATGTTTCACCTTTCGTTGGACATAGTCGAACAGATTTACTCAATTCAAAATTAATAATCATGTGGGGTTGGGATCCTGCAAGAATGATTTCGGGAACGGATACTATTTTCAATTTAATTAAAACTAAAGAAAGCGGTACAAAAATAATTTGTATTGACCCAAGATACACAGACTCTGCTGTAATTTTAGCTGATAAATGGATTCCTATAATTCCTGGAACAGATACCGCTATGATGATTGCCATGGCTTATGTTATGATTGAAGAAAATCTCCACGATCAGGAATTTTTGGATAAATATACTATAGGATTTGAGAAATTCAAGGATTATGTTATAGGAGAAGAGGATGGAGTTCCAAAAACTCCTGAATGGGCAGAAAAAATTACTTCAGTTCCAGCAGAGACAATCATTAATCTTGCTCGTGAATATGCTAGTACTAAACCCGCTGCTCTAATGGATTGTCAAGGACCAGCTCGAAGTGCGGTCGGAGAATTATATAATCGATGTGCAATGACCTTAACTGCTATGACTGGTAATATAGGCAAGCATGGCGGCAGTGCAGCAGGAGGTTTAATGGGGATTCCTTATGGGCATATGTTTTTTGCTTCTAGAATCCCACCACCTTATAGAAATCCTGTTGAAGAAGGTTTGAAATCAGTTCGAGGTTCATTAGATTTACAACTAAGATTTCAAGCAAGATGTCATACAAACAAAATGTTTGATGCTATTTTAAGAGGTAAAGCTGGAGGTTATCCATTCGATGTTAAATTAGCATGGTTTGTTAATAACAACTTCCTTAATCAATTAGGGAATACAAATAAATCTGCAGAAGCTCTAGAAAAGCTCGATTATATGGTTATTTCTGAATTATGGCTGACACCTACGGCAAGATATGCGGACATAATTCTTCCAGTAACTAGTGCAGCTGAAAGAAACGATTTAACGCGACCTTGGCCTTCTGGACCATATTTTACTTCTATGAATCAAGCAATTGAACCTCTTGGAGAATGTAAGTCTGATTTAAAAATTGCAGAAGAATTAGCAGATAAACTTGGATTAGAAGCGTTCCAAAAATATCCTGATGAAGATAATTCTTTAAAGTTTCTAATAAAATTACGTGAAGATACAAGAAAAAATATAAGAAATATCCGTAAATTTAGAGAAGAAGGAATACATCGTTTAGACATTACAGAACCCTATGTAGCTTTCAAAGAACAAATTGAAGACATTGAAAACAAACCTTTTAACACACCCTCTGGAAAGATTGAGATCTTTTCTCAAAGAATCGCGGATTTAAATGATCCTGAAAATCCCCCTATACCAAAATATATGGAGAGATGGGAAGGGCGTTATGATTCATTAAGTAAGAAGTATCCCTTACAACTACTCTCTCCACATCCAAAAAATAGGGTTCATTCAGAAATGTTCTTAGTAGAATGGCTGAGAGAAGTTGATCCACATGTTGCTTGGCTTAACCCAATAGACGCTGAACCAAGAGGAATTAAAGATGGTGACGAAATCTTAGTGTATAATGATAGAGGTAAATTAACCATAAAAGTATGGATTACCGAAAGAATAATTCCTGGAGTAATAAGTATTTTTGAAGGAGCGTGGTATAATCCTGATGAAAATGGAATTGATAGAGGAGGATGTGTTAATGTTCTAACCAAGGACGCATATTCACCAGGAGGGGCTTCTGCTCTCAATTCATGTCTTGTAGAAGTGCAAAAATTTAATGGAGGAGGGTAAAATATGCAAATCGGCTTTTATTTTGATCAAACTCGATGTATTGGATGCTCTGCATGTGCTGTAGCTTGTAAAGACTGGCATGATATTCCAGCAGGACCAGAAAAATGGATGCGAATCTTATACAACGAACAAGGGAAATTTCCTAATGTTTTTGTAAGCTACTTAATATATCCTTGTTTTCATTGTTTAGATCCGGTGTGTATACCAGTATGTCCTGTTGAAGCTATAACAAAAAGAACTGAGGATGGAATTGTCATTGTAGATAGCGAAAGATGCTTAGGTAATGAAGAATGCGATTCAAAATGTCTTAAAGCATGTCCTTATGGTGCTCCTCAATTCGGTCCAGAAAAAGGAGCAAAAATGCGTAAATGTAATTATTGCATCGATAGATATATTGAAAATAAGCTACCCGCATGTATTGAATCATGTAGGACAAGAGCCTTAGATGCGGGTACATTAGAAGAACTCAAAATGAGATACGGTAATATAGTGGAAGCAGATAACTTTATATATTCTGAAAGAACTAAACCTGCAATTATTTTTAAGCCAAAAAAAAAATGATTTCTTTTTAAAAATAATTATGAATAAGATATTGGGGGCTTATGGGAATTTCGATAGATATCAAATAGATAATAAATATTTTTCTTAAAAATTCTATAAACTATTGAGAATAAATTTATAAGACTAAGATATAAAGAATCCATATGGATTCATATGATAATTTACCTGATGCTCAAATTGAACCTGTTGGAGAAATTTCCAAGAAATTTTTAGATTTGGGTATTAAATCGTTTAAAGAAGCATGTATGTATGTTCATAACAGTACTTATGGCTATAATTCGAACTATAATGATAAGATGATTTTTTTTAAGGAAAAAATGGGTAGTTGTACCATGAAACATGCAACAATTGCGGGATTAGCTGAGGAACTCAATATCCCTGTCTATAAATATGTTGGAATTTACAAATTTACCGAAGAAATTACAACTGGTGTTGACGATATCTTAAAAAAATACGAAATACCATATATACCAATGGTACATTGCTTTCTAGTCTATGAGAATTATCATTTTGACCTCACTGAAGGTAATTATAATGGAAAGAAAAAATCTATAGATGAGTTTGTTAAAACTGAAAAGGTTGAGCCATTTATTAGCAGAATTGATGAATATAAACTATTTAAAAAAGTATTGAAAGAAAATATATTAACTAGTAAAGAAATGGAAGGCATAACTGAGCGAACTCTTTTAAAAGCTAGAGAAGAAGGTATTAAGCTTTTAAAAGAATGTATTAAAAGATAAATCTTCTTTGTTTTGGTTTTTTTTATTCATTCCTGACGAATTGGGAATCAACCTAAAAATGAAACTTTGAATCAGAAATTAATAAATTATTAAAAAAAAACATAAAGTACATATGCGATCTAATTCTACCCTATTGGATTGTAAATAAAATTGATAGGACTTTATTTTTAAAATATTAATTCGCATACCGCGAAGTTCTATACAATAAATTTCCGTTTTTCAGCGAATCAATTTATTTAATCTTTATTTGAACTTTGGTTTTTTCAGAAGATCGGATTTACAATTATTAATCAAAATTAGAGTGTATTATATATGCCTAAAATGAAAAAAAAAGCCAAGAAAGGAAGAAGAACCTATGGACCAAATCCAACACCAGAAATAAGGCGCGTAAAAATGCCATATAGAAAAAATGGGGAAATGTTTGCCCGGGTAACCGATATATATGGCCAAGATCGGATGGGCGTCTATTGTGAAGATGGAAAATATCGAATGGGACGGATTCGGGGAAAAATTAAAAAAAGAGTTTGGATAAGGAAAGGAGATTTGGTCGTAATTAATCCATGGGAGTTTGAGACAGAAATTGAAGGCCAAAATGAAAAATGTGAAATATCTTGGAGATACTTAAGACATGAAATTTCTTGGTTGCAACGTAAAGATTTAATTCCAGAAAATCTGGATTTGAATAGTATTCCCCTTTAATCAACTTTTTTATTTTTTATCATAAAATTATTTATTTTGAACTTATCAGCGTATAGTAAACTTATATAAAACTTAATTTGAATATTCTAAAACATATTAAAAAAAATTAAGGTTCGATAATAATCGTAAAAACTTTTTACAAAATATTATTTACTACTTTTATTGAATTATTTCTTTTTTCTTGATTTATAAAAACCATAGAATTAAAATCGGAAATTTCCTCTTCTATTATATGGATTAGGTGGAGCCTTTTCAGTAACGACTACGTTACTCGCTTGAGGTCCTTTCTGACCCTCAACTATTTCAAACTCAACTTTATCATTTTCGTTTAGAGTTTTGTATTCATCATCTCTACCAGCTAATGCGGTATAATGAACAAATACATCTGTTCCTTCTTCAGAATTTATAAATCCATAGCCCTTACGGCTATTAAACCATTTTACTGTTCCTTTTACCAATTTTAAAACCAATTTATTAATTTTCTATTGAAGTTCTTTACTTTTTTTTATTTATAAAGAACTAATAAAAAAAAGAGTTTAAGAATAATAAACTTTGACTTTTTTGAACTTTTTTATAAAAAATATTGTTGAAAAACAATCATTGGACTATATGTACCTTTTTTAATTGAATTTACTTCAAGAAGTTAATTCTTTTGAAGATTTATAGTGTATCTATTAATCAATTAGTTCATAAATTAATCATGAATGACATCGAATTGATATAATTTTTTTCCTTTAACCTAAACTAAGAAATATAACCGTTTGAATTCCATTTAGAATTTGAATTTAATAATTACAAAAAAATTAGAGGTGTATCAAAATTAATTTAAAAAATATAGTGAAAGGTATCATAAAATCGTTCCTACTACTACTATACACTATATTCGTATTTGGTTTAGTGTTCGGTGGTATAGTTCCTGGAATTTTAACTCTACTCCCAGATGAAGCAAGTAAGCCGTGTTATTTAGGATATTATGCTCATTGTTCTTTTGCACCATTTAGTACATTAATTCTGTTTGGAATGGCATTAGTAGGCGTGGTTCTTCTGGTGAAGTTAATCAAATACTTTAAACGGAAATTAAATGAACTTATGAAGAGTAATTCAAAAATAGCAAAAATAGCAACTTTGAAAAAACGAAGCGTCATCCATTAAATTTATTTCTTTTTTTTTAATTTTATTTTATATGGATGAAATCGATATGAAAATTATTTCTTTATTATTAGTTAATTCACGATTATCTTATAGAGAAATTGCGGGTTATTTAGGATTATCTGTGAATGCGGTCTATAAACGCGTTCAGATTTTGATAGAGCTAGATGTTATACATAAATTCACAGCAAGAATTAATCCTTATGCTGTTAATGCCATTTATACTTTAATTTTTGGTGAGAGCAAAGCCGAAAACATCAATCTAGTTGCGAGTAAGCTGGGTGAACACGAAAATACATATAATATAATTTTGTCAAGTAGGAATTATTTATACATTGGGGCGCTATTAAAAAACATCCATGAATTAGATGAATACTCATCGTTCGTGTCACAAACTGCTGAAATTCAAAATCCGTCAGTCGGTTTACTACATGGAGTCTATTATTCATCTCCAAAAAGATATAATGTTCCTATTTCAAGAACTATTGCTACAAATCTAGATAAATTAGATATAGAAATTATCCGTTTTTTAAATAGGGACTCACGAAAGCCGATATCAGAGGTTGCTGATGATATTAACAGCACTTCAAATACCGTTCGCCGAAGATTAAATCGAATGATAAAAGAAGGTTTGATTGAATTATCAATTCAATTTAATCCGGTTTCATCTAGTGATATTTTTGCGCTACTTCAAATATCTTTAAGTCATTCATCTAATAAGGAAGAAGTGGCTCAATATATAGCTGATAATTATCAACCAAACATCTTTTTTTGTTGGGCTTTTAGCAATCTCCCTAATCTCTTATTATGCTATACATGGTGCAATAACATGAATGAGCTTAATACTATAATCCAGAGATTAAAAAAAGATAAAGTGGAATCAGTAATTGCAGATGTACTTTTAAAGGGACTATTTTATGATACATGGAAAGAAAAGATGTTATATGAATAAATCCTTAGTCACATAACACATATTATAACCCAAATTGCCACTCTTGTAAGATGTATTATATATGTAATAATTAGAGCATACAAGAAGATCTTCCATGATAATAAATTTATGAATTTATAATCTCGCTCAAGTTTAGGTCCTCTTATCCATAGAATTAATCCATTTACACCCGTGATACCTGAAATACATATTTCCACTAATAAAAGTGTCCATGAAGCGATTGGATTTATTTTGCTAAAACTATCTCCTCCTTCAAGTGCCATGCTAATCGCACGTATAAGGAATAAGAGAGGGCCACTTCCTAAGAATAGCCACTTCAATCTGTCCCAAGTCTTTAAATTGCTTAAATCTTTCTTGTTTTCTCTGTTTGCATTAAAAGTTATTTTCAATGACCTCTTCTTCCTTGGAATTATTGAGCTTATCAGATAACCTTAAACCTAGTTTTTCCATGGTATTTAAAGTACTTTCTTGTAACGGACCTTCTTTATCAACTACTATGCCCGTAATAATTGGATTTATAATGTTTAATTTCATCTTTTTTAAATATCGCATAATTCTTTTAGCTGCAGATCCAGCTAAACGAAAATCTGCTTTAGTTTCAAATGCAAATCCTTGTTTGTTTTCAATATTTAAACCTTTAATTTTATTTAAAAATGCCTTCATTGGTTTTGAAGCTCCATGAAAATGAGTGGGACCTCCAATTCCAATTACATCATAGTTTTCTAATTGGTTTATCTTGAAATCATTAATATATCTTGTATCTACATAAAAACCTCCTTCTTCTAATCCCCGACTCAGAGACATTGCTACTTTTTTTGTATTTCCAAATATGGAATCATACAGAATAATTACTTTTTTCATATTATACCCTCGTTTTTAAGCTTTTGAACCATTTGATAATTCCTACGATAAAATATTTTGGTGAAAAAGCCATGTTCTCGTTGACAAAACGGTAGACCATTCGAAATTGAATGATATTTAATGCATTCTTCACATTTGCCATGGTTTGAGCATTCTTCTTTAGGACAAGGACACTCAACAACATCTAATACTTCATTTCTAAGATTCTTTATTATTACCACCTAACTTATTTTTTTAAGTTTTAAATATTATTAGCCTAGATATAAATCTAAGTTCAGATAAAAGTGAATAAAGTATATATTCACATAGCTAAACATGAATAATTCATAAACCAATTAGTAAAAAAGTGAGTTATTTTTTGGTTATCTTTTTTATTTTTCATTGAAAATTTATCTTAAAATTTATTATTATAAACTCTTTTTCAACTTATAAGAGCTCTTTTAAAATCTATTAATAGTTATTTTTGATTAAAATGATTTTTTATGTTTAATCCTGATAAACCTTATGATTTTTTATCTGTTATCGATATGGCAACTATGAAAGTTTCTATACCAAGAGATAGTCATTACAGTATTGGAACTTCTCCATATTACGCCCATCAACACGGACTTGCAATTGATGTCTATCAAAACTTCTCTTTGGAAAATTATGAGGTAATGAGTCCAATATCGGGAACTGTGATTAAAATTAAAACATTGAAAGCCCCAAAACCAAAATTTAAGCAAGGCACTGATAAAGAGTATCTTATTTTGATTAGCAATATATATCACTCAAAGACAGTTTACAAAATCCTTCATGTAAACCCAAAAATTCAAGAAGGTGAGAAAGTAAATGTTGGTGATATTATCGGAAAAACTATACGGAATGGATATTTCGCTTATTGGTCTAGTCCTCATTTACATTTAGAACTAAAAACATTTAAAGATGCTTATCGTGCTAAGGGTGGAAAGGCTTTTTCACTTGCGACTCGAAATAGTCACTTAAAAATTTTAAGTGAAAATAAAAACAATCCTGAACTGATTCCTGTTAAAATTAAACAAATTTTTCCAGAGTTCATGCTAGCTCAGTTTCCTGATTACATGTATAATTATATTGATCCTTTTTATGGTGTAAGTTGTAATTGTAATGATATTAACTGCTTAATAGATGGAGGCATTCCAATCTATAAAAATGGCATTATTTTTTTTCCTCATGTGCCTATTTTAGAATCTAAGAATATAATTTATTTAAATAAACATAGAATTGGTGAATTACGGGGTATTCATAAAAATTTTGGCTCAGTTTTGTTTGATCAGGTTGTATTTTTACTTAATGGAGAGAAAATTAGAGGCATTTCTCTATTTATGGCGGGATTTATACCTTTGATAAAAATTATACCAGAAAAAATTAATCAATTTTTATTTGAACCTGATTCTACCCAATATTTATCAATTATTTCTAATCAATAATTTTACATGTAATGGAAATTTATAATTCCCACATGTTAGATATTATATTAATACAACATAACAAAACCGGATTAAATCTATTAGAATATCGTCAAGAACGTACAAAAATAAAGGCTGAACATTCTGACATATTTAGTGGTTTTTTGAGCGCAATCCAAAATATTTCTCAGGAATTAGATATTGGAACGGTAATTTTAATCTCAACTGAGGGATCAAAAGGCCATAATTGTATTATCATTCCTAAAGAACTAATTAGTGTTATACTTCTTGTAGATCAAGAAGATCCGATAGATCTTTGGAGAGAACAAGGACATATCATCGCTAATAAATTTATTGAAAAATTCGGTGATTCATTTAATCCTAGTGATATAAGACAGTTTGAAGTATTTATTCCTGCCATAAAGGAACTATGTACATTTCATGAATATTGTGATTAAAAAATTACCTTAGTTTCTTTATCCTTACCCTTCTAATCCATATACTTGGTTAGGACCAAGGTATTGTGGAAACTTATCAATAATAGCTTTTCTCGCGAGAAAACATAGATGACACTCATCAACATAAGTATTTTCATGTGCGATGCTATACTTTTTTACTAATTCAGCAGGGCCGCCTTGGATTAAAGGACCTATAATAGGATGTGAATGGGGATCATACTTCTTAATAATTTCTGAAAGATTCGTCTTCCAGAAATTTCCTATACTTAATCCTTGACAAATTTGAGTATTTCCATATGAATCAATATGTACTCTTCCAAGACCTTCTAAATCTTCATATGGACACTCTTTCAAATCTTCCCAAGATCTCCGTGGTAAATCATCAATTAAGGTTTCAATAGCCCTTCCTCGAAACATAGCACCACCACCGATTACAGGTGTACCCTTCTCATGTTCTTTTTCAATTCCATAATCAATTGTAGGTTCATTTATGCTTATTGTTCCAACTGGAAGTCCCAACTTAGTGGCGGCCTTTTTTGCAACTTTAGAAAGATTTGCAGACTCAATTCCAAAATGAAATTCATCATCACTTACCGTAAAATCTTTTATATCATATTGGATTAAATGTTTAAGCCAAATTTCTGCATCTCTTTCGCAGTTAGCCCAATAGGAATTTGTTACAATGCCAACTTTGTAACCCTTTTCTTTTGCTTTCTTGATTCCCTCAACCATTAATGGATAATAAAGGAATGGTTCTCCACCTTCAAAATATATCCACTCCATTGAATCAATTTTATCTGCTTCATCAAGAACCTGATCTATTTGGTTCATTGTAAAAGTGCCCTTAGAATTAGGTCCACAATATAAAAAACAATGATCACATTCATAATTACAAGCATAAGTTAATAAAAAATGAATACCAGTTAACACAACACAAAACCTTTTTTTTTGAATTACTTCAATAATAAAATGAATATAAATGAATTTAAGTATCTAGATTTTCAATTATAGTTGCTAGTCCTTGTCCCCCTCCCACACAAGCATTAGCTAATCCATATTTTGCTTTTTTATCTTTTAATATACGTGCTAATGTCCCAGTGAGTCGAATCACTGTTGCTCCTAAGGGATGTCCTATTGCGGTGGAGCCCCCCATAATATTAACTTTTTCTTCTGGAATATTGAATTTATCCATACAATTTAGGGCAACAATACAAAAAGCCTCATTTATTTCCCAATAGTCAATATCATCAGCTTGCAATCCTGCACATTTTAATGCTTTTCGAGTTGCAGGAACAGGACCTCTGCCCATAACTCTTGGATCTACTCCCGCCCA
>JBHLNZ010000083.1:0-12598 GCA_048941015.1 Promethearchaeota archaeon
CATGATTCAAAAATAACAGCCATTGATATGGTTAGAGCAGGAAGATTAGCTACTTCTGTAAGAAAAAAGTTTGTAATTGCCAATCCGTTAACTTTAAGTTATTACTTTTTTGAGTGGTTCAAACCATAAATTACGGATTTCAGAATTTGAAATAAATTTTTACATTAAAATTTGTTTTTAGCATTGATTGTAAGTCTGTTAAGAAACCACTAACACCGGAATTGGAGATAGATTAATAATCCGTTCCGTGATGTGACCAGTTATATATGATGGACTCCGTTGTTTACCCCTTACCGGTATAACTATTAAATCATGGAGAGGGGCAACTTTTAATATCTCATCAACAGGCTCACCAAAAACAATTTTAAAATCGATATTATTCTCATTGAATCCCAAATTTATGGCACCTTGAATAGCTCTATTACAAAACTTTTCACCTTGTTCATAATATGTTTGTTTGAGCTTTTCTGAATTTTCATTTTGATATAAAACAAGATGATTTATTTTATCTTCATCTATTACATGGAGAAGTAAAAGTGAGCAATCTTCAAATACTGAAGCAAATCTTGTAGAATAATTAACAGCATTAATACTGCCTTTAGATCCATCAATAGGGATTAAAATTTTTTTATAATTAAGTTTTGGAATCATTTTTACACAAATCGAAATATATAATCAAATCTATCAATCTTTCTCAATTTTAAAGTTTTATTACTCGAAAAATATAATTTAAAATTAAGTCAATATTCAAAAATTACATTAGTCTAGATTGTTGATTCTCAATTAAATTAAAATTTATTGAACGAATTTTAGGCTTTTTTCAATCTTGGAGCTTTAAATAATAAGTTTAAACAGTTTTGAACAACTTCATTTTTCATTTCACCAATTTTCTTGAACTTGATATTTGATATTGAAAAATTGATCTCTTGAATGATTTTAATAACAGTATCAAAATTCTCTTCAGTGAAAAAATAATTTTTACGTAATAGAATTGTCCCTTCTTCGTAAATTGTAAGTATAAGGTTTATTAAAAATAACAGCTTTTTATAATCGGTAAACTGATCCCTCTCATCATATGAATTTTGGATTAAAAAGCAATTTCTTATTAGCTTTGCAAAAAGTAAATCAAATTTTTGAACATCAATTAAGTCTAATTCACCCGTTAACTGAGCAGTTAATTTGAGTTCGTTTTCTTTCGAAAGTATTTTATTTACTTTTTCACGAGATTCATACCAACTAATATCAATTAAATTAAACTCTGAATCTTTCTCTTTCCACCACTTTAGAACGCTTTCTGAATAATTAGAATATGAATTAAGCCAATCTATCGCAGGATAATGCTTTAAATATGCTAAACGAGGATCTAATGCCCAAATTCCTTGAACTAATCGTTTTGATGCTGCGGTAACAGGTTCATTAAAGTCACCTCCAGGTGGAGATATCGAACTAATAATTGTAAGAGAACCAGTCTTACTTCCGCTTTCAATATTTTTTCCCAATGGTTTAATTACTCCAGCCCGTTCATAAAAACTTGAAAGTTTAGATGGTAAATATGCAGGATACCCTTCTTCGGCGGGCATTTCTTCTAAGAGGCTTGATATTTCTCTTAAAGATTCTGCCCATCTTGAGGTACTATCTGCAATAACTGCAACATCATAGCCCATATCACGGTAATATTCAGCAATCGTGACTCCTGAAAAAAGGCTTGCTTCACGCGCAGAAACAGGCATATTTGAGGTATTAACAATCATAATAACATGATCTAAGATTGGAAGATTATTTTCAGGATTAATTGTTTCAGAAAATTGCTTTAAAACATTTGCAATTTCGTTACCAGGTTCTCCACATCCAATAAAGACAACAATATCTGCATTACAATATTTTGCTATACTTTCTTGAATAACAGTTTTACCTGTACCAAACCCTCCCGGTATTGCTATTGTACCTCCTTTTGCTACAGGAAATAGTAAGTCGATTGTGCGTATTCCAGTAAATAATGGCTCAAATGGATCTAACTTTTTCCGAAAGGCTCTCGATTGAGTTATTGGGGCTTTTTGTAACATACAAAATGATTTCTCTTCATCATTTCTTTTCAATCGATAGATCTCATCAATAATAGTATAATCCCCTTCTTCGGCTATATGAGTAAGCTTTCCTGAATAATTATGAGGTACTAATATTCTATGTTCAATTTCAGGTGTTTCTTGAACAATTCCAATAATATCACCTTCTTCTATTTGACTATTGATAGATCTGACTGGTTTAAAATGCCATAGTTTCTTACGAGAGAGTGGTTGAAACTCAATTCCCCTTTTTAACTCTTCTTCTTGAAATTTGTAATATGTTTCCTCTAGAGGTCTCTGAATTCCATCAAATATATGGGATAACAGACCAGGAGCTAGTTCCATCGATAAAGGTTCATGCAAATTAATAACTTCTTCATTTAATTTTAAGTTAAACGTGCTTTCAAAACATTGGGCTACTACATAATCTTTATGAATTTGAATAATTTCACTCAAAATATTATATTTTGGGATTTTAATTAAATCAAACAATCTTGATTGATTACCTAATCCTTTAACTTCAATTAAGGAGCCAAAAATTGCTGAGATATGTCCAACCGAATATTTGTTATTAGATACCATTATTCTTGCTAAATAGACTTGGTTTCAATTCATTTCAATTAAATATTTAGGTAACTATTTTTTCTCCACAATTAGGACATGTTTTTACGAAGTTCGCTAACTCCATCCCACAATTAGGACATTTTCGAATAATAGGTTTACGATACTTTGAATTAAGCTTAACATAATCTACTCTTCTTATTCGGGGCTTATTAGATTTAATTTCTTTATATTGACTTGTAGAATCCTGATCTTTTTTATGTATAAATCTGGAGAAGAAAGATATCCCTTTTCTTCTAAATAAAACACCTAAAAAAAGTAAAAAGCAAAATATGAGAATTAAAATAGCAACGAACGGAGGACTTCCTAAGTCTATTAATACCCAATAAAAAAAATAGAGCACCACACAAAAAATTATTAGTAGGATTATTCTAATTGTAAAATATTTCCGCAACGATTTTTTTTGACTTTGCATCGTATTTTACCAATTTAATAACAATACTAATTATAGAAAATTTTTAGATATATAATTTCTTGCGTTTTCAAGATTCATTCTTGTTTCTTCAGTCTCAATCTCTTTCTCTATTTCAGATGTAATTATATCCTTTCTTGCTTCAAATTCAAAATTTATAGAAGAAAATTTTCCCTCTAATATAAAAGGTATAAATTCTGTACCACGTCCCTCATAAAATTTGAAAAAGAATTCATAAAAATGCAATCTTAAGGCGTTTAAAAAGACTAATACTCCTTCTATGAGAATAACAACAATATTTCCAAAGATTAAACTGATTACCACAATAATTTGTACAAATATTCCTTCACCTGGAATAACTGAAACCATTGCCGTAATTGCAAGCATTAACGAAACATGCGCTAGTGCTAAAGCCATTAAACGAATATACGAAAGCACATTACTAGGGATCGATAATACAGTTTCAAAAGTATCCATAGTACCGTCTCCAATCAATTGTCCATAAGTAGATGCTCTTAAATATGAAATTCTTAATATTTTTCCTATTGGTTTAAAAAGAATCAATAAGATACCAGGTATTAATGGGAGAAGTATAGGGGGAAAAGGAGGGGCTAACCAAGCATTAAAATCAAAACGATAACGCATTACTAGATAAACGATTGCATCTAAGAAGAAAATTTTCGTTAGGGACTCTGTTATAGATAAGAATTTTCTTGATTGTTTCCAATAATTGATAAACTGGAGTATCCATCCTAAATTAATTTGAATGACTCCAACAAAAATCGTAAAAAAAAGAACTGTTACTACATTTCCTAAAGGATTATATAATATAATTGAACCGACGAAAGGAATGGGGATGGGTATAGGATTTAAAGGATGCCCAAAAAATTCCTCTGTGCCAAAAAATTCTCCATAAAATAATCCTCCTAAAACAGCCCACCAACCACACCAAAAAATAATCCAAGAGAAATTATATATACCGCCTCCTCGTTTCCTAAAAATTATTGCGCCAATAAGTCCAGAAATTATTAAAACTAAACCGTGTCCCATATCTCCGAACATTATTCCAAAGAATAAAGGAAAAGTAAAGAACAAAAAAGGAGTTGGATCAATTTCAGAATAAGAAGGAGTTCCATACATCTTTGTTAAAGTCTCAAAAGGTCTAAAGAGCCAATTATGAGTCATTTTTGTGGGAGTTTCTCTTTTCAAACTATCCCATTTTTCTACTTTTTCATCACTACTATCTTGAAGCTTATTATCTAGGTCGATTACTTTATTATCTATTTTATAGATGTGATCACGTTCTAGCTTTTTATCTTTTGTTAAAATTCCTTTTTTCCCTATATTTATTACCTCAATTGTGATATCAGTACCAAATTCGCTGATTAATTTTTGATAAGCATTTTTTTTCTGAGATTGAAGAATAAAAAACCTATAACTCAATCTATCTAATGATAATTCTTCAAATTGACTAGCTGCCCAATTAAACTCCTCTAAATTTGAAATACTTTCATAAATTGCAGCAAATTTTAAAATATTATCTGATTTTATCCGCTTAATTTCTTTTTCATATTTTTCCAAATAGTTCTCTAGAAGTGCAATTTCATTATTAATTCGATCATGATTTATTCCATTGGAAGAAAGAAACTTTTTTAAGATTGGAACTTCTTCACCGTGAATAAGACTAATTTTTTCTCTTAATTTAGTTTCTTGATCTTTTGGATAAATTATGAAAAATGCAGTTCTATCAGTAGAGATATTTTGCACTTGTATAATACTTGGAAACTCATAAAAATCAAAAATCGATTTTAAGGTTCCAATATTTTTTGAAAAAGTCGTATAAGTTTTAAAATTAAAGTAAGTTAATTTTGTCAAGTTTTCTCGTGTTAAATTATATTTCTCAAGGAAGTCATAAGTTTTATCTATAATTTTAATCTTTTCTAATTCGATTTTTGTATCTGAAATATATTTATCTAATTCATTATACCGATTTGTATAGAAATTAATTTCTTCAATTAAGTAGTCTATTAACTCATGTGAATTTTTAGCGGTATATTTTTTTTTTTCTTTTTCTTTAACTTTTAAGAATTGAAAATCATTTTCTGTTATATCAAGTTTTTTAAATAAAATGTTTAAATTTAAGCTCAAGCTTTTCAGCTTTTCCTTATATACTTCTTCCGCTTCTGTAATTTGTGTAGATTGATATTCTTGTTTCGATTTAATATGTGCTCCTTTTATTTCTGCTAAAGTTGCTAAAAATATGTCTTTATATCTTCTGTCTAAACTTACCTTAAACAAGCACATATTATTACTTAATTTTACCATTTATATAAGACCTACATTAGTTGTTCTTCTTTAATTATATTTTTAGTTTTTTTTAATCTCACAAAATTTTCACGTTCGAGTTCTTCTAATATATCCTTAATGATTTTAGTCTCGGTTTGTAATTGCGGTTTGATTACGTTTTTTAGTCCATTAATTCTTCGATTTATTTTTTTAAAATTGAATAATAATTTTAACAAAATATCCTCTTTTTCGGCATAAAAAATCATAGCTTCAAAAAAATCTTTCAATATCTTTATCAACTCATCAAGATGATAAGAGGAATTTTCAAAAGAATAGGGTGGTAATTTCCTTTCTTGAATTAATCTATAATCAATATAAGGTAGTAAAATTCCAATATTTTTTCTATAAAGAATATCAATGAAGGGTTTAAATTGTATTCTGCTTATTTTATTAATCATATTAATTTGCCATTTTCCCATCTCTCTATAGGTTTCGTTTAATTTTATAAGTGCATCAAAATATATTTCATAAAATTCTTTTTGAGCTTTCTTATATTCTGGCCAAACGACTTTAATCTGCTGAATTAATTGTTCTTGTTTGTATTCCAAAAAGCTTTCGCCTCTCATTACAAAATTTAACTTTTTTGTTAAGTTAATTAAATTGGTTTTTGTAGGTTGTAATTTTCTAAAGCTTATTTTTATCACCTATTTGGGAAAATATTTATTGATAAATTCTTGATGAATACGATATAATTGATTTTTTGGAATGTTTGATAGTACCTCCCATGCGATTTTAAAAGTCGTTTGAAAATCACGATTTTCGTCAAAACCTTGATTTAAAAACTTTTTTTCAAAATCATCTCCAAATTGTAATAAAGCTTTTTGTTCTAAATTTAAACTATCTTCACCAATGACAGAGATTAAATCTCTAATTTCAAGGGCACTGGAATAAGACGCCAATAATTGAGAACTAATATCTGCATGGTCTTCCCTTGTCGTATTTTTACCAATCGCATCTTTCATCAATCTAGATATTGAAGCTAACACTTCAAATGGAGGATATATACCTTTTTTTTGTAAATTACGATTAAGTACTAATTGTCCTTCGGTTATGTATCCTGTTGTGTCCGGTATTGGATGCGAAATGTCATCATTGGGCATCGTTAAGACCGGGATTTGAGTGATAGATCCCTTTTTATCTTTTATAACTCCTGTTCTTTCATATATTGAAGCAAAATTTGAATAAAGATATCCAGGGTAGCCCTTTCTACTCGGAATCTCCTCTTTAGCGGAACTTAATTCTCTTAAAGCTTCTGCATAATTAGACATATCAATTAAAACTACAAGTACATGCATTTCTTTTTCAAAAGCAAAAAATTCTGCTGTTGTTAATGCTACCTTCGGAATTATTAAACGTTCCATCACGGGATCATCTGCAAAGTTTATAAAAGAAATAATATTTTGAATATTTCCACTTTTTTGAAATTGGTTCATATAAAAGATTGCCTCATCTTGAATTATTCCAATACCACAAAAGATCACGAGAAAAGGTTCTTCGGTTAAAACTCTAGCTTGCGTAACAATTTGGGCCGCTAATTTATTATGAGCTATTCCTTGACCGCTAAAAATAGGCAATTTTTGTCCTCTTATCAGAGTAAATAAACCATCAATAGTAGAAATACCCGTTTGAATAACTTCTGAGGGATATTGTCTAGCATATGGATTAATAGGAGCTCCATTTATATCTCTCTCTGCATCCGTTAATAGATCTAAATCTAATACTTTTTTAGTGTAAATATCTATAGGTTTTCCTATAGAATTAAAAACACTCCCTAGCATATCTTTAGAAATTTTTATTTTAAATGGTTCTTCTGTAAAAATAATTTTAGAATTATCAGAAGACATTCCTCGAGTATCTTCAAAAACTTCAACAACAATAATTTCTTCATTTATTTTAACAACTTGTCCCATTCTCTTTGGTTGACCAATAGTATGAATTTCCACAATTTCTCCATATTGTACATCATGGTTATTTTCAACAAATACCAATGGACCGATAATTTGTCTTATATCTTTATAACTTACACTCATACTTATCAAATGCTTCTATACGGTATTTTTAATTCGCTTATTTCTTCTAATAATTTTTTCTTTAGATCTTCAATTTTTTCGAATTTATCATTTGGAATAGAACTACTTATTCTTAAAATATCATTTACAATATTAAGTTCTCTTATTTCTTCAATAATTATTCTTTGGTGTAATAATTCTTTTGCTTCTTTATAAAACAATAGAATCAATTTTATCTGTCCCATTAACTTTTTCGCATTTGTATAATTATCTATTGAATCAAAGGCATTTTGTATTAAAAATCCTTCTTTAATTAGTTTAGCACAAAAAAGAATTAATTGTTGATCTTCTGGTAGGTTTTCTTCACCAATTAATTGAGTAATATTTCTTAAATTATTTTCAGTAGATAAAATTTCGTTTACTTGGTTTCTACATTCTTCCCAATTTAATTCTAATTCTGGCCACCTAATATCTCTTTGATTCCACCATTGAGAAACATATTCAGGATAATTAGAATATGAATCTAGCCAATTTAGTGCGGGATAATGTTTTGCATAAGCTAATCTTGCATCTAAAGCCCAAAATGCTTGAACAAAGCGCTTAGTAGTAGCTGTTACTGGCTCACTAAAATCTCCTGAAGGAGGGGATACTGATCCAATAATAGTTAAAGATCCTGCTTTTCTTTTTCTGAGATTATTACTGCCTAAAATATCAACGACACCTGCTCTTTCATAAAAGCTAGATAGTTTAGAGGGTAAATATGCTGGATATCCTTCTTCAGCAGGCATTTCTTCTAATAATCCAGATATTTCTCTCAATGATTCTGCCCATCTTGAAGTGCTATCAGCCATTAACGCTACATCATATCCCATATCTCTATAATATTCTGCTATCGTTATTCCTGAGAATATGCTTGCTTCTCGAGCAGATACAGGCATATTCGAAGTATTTGCTATTAGCACAACTCGTTCTAATAAGGGGCGTTGTGTTCTTGGATCAGTAAGTTTTGAAAATTCTTTTAAGCTATCTGCAATTTCATTTCCTCTTTCTCCACAGCCTACAAAAATAATGATATTAGCATCACACCATTTTGCAAGAGCTTGTTGAATCACAGTTTTACCAGTCCCAAAACCTCCTGGAACAGCAACAGTTCCACCCTTTGCTACAGGAAAAAGTAAATCTATTACACGGGTTCCCGTAATTAGAGGTTCAATCGGACTAGTCTTTTTTTTAAATGGTCTACTTCTGGTAACTGGCCATTTTTGTATCATATTAAATACTTTTTCTTTTCCATCATGTTTCAGTGTATAAATCTTGTCTATGATGGTATAATCTCCCTCTTCAACAAGAGAAGTTAAAATTCCAGATTCTTTTGGAGGTATCATTATATAATGCTTTATTAAAGGAGTTTCTTGAACAACCCCAACAACATCTCCTCCATGAAGGTTAGCATTTTTCTTTTGTAAAGGTGTAAAGTGCCATTTCTTTGTCCGCGATAGAGAAGGTAAATCTTTTCCTCTCTCTATGAAACTCTGATTATCCATTTCTGAAAAAAGTGTTTTTAATGGTCTTTGAATTCCATCAAATATACTTGAGAGTAATCCTGGAGCCAATTCCATAGATAATGGTTCTTTTAAATCAATTACACTTTCATAGAGCTTTAAATTGCTTGTATCTTCAAAAGATTGGACAATAATTCTATCTGTATAAATTTGAATAACTTCACCTAGAATATTCAAATTAGAAATCCTGATTAAATCATGAAGTTTAATATCATGTTCTAAACCTTTAACTTCGATTATAGAACCATTTATCATCGAGATATATCCAGTATGTTCCTGATTCATTTTAGATTTAATCATAATTTTTTAGATAGTTTTTAATTTCTTTTTTTTTCAAATTGACATAATTTTCAAATTCATCATTTGATTCTTTATATTTGATATCTGTAATTAATTTTGAAAATTCTATTTCAATATCAACATAATTACTTATTAATAAAGAATCTATGGTATAATCATAAGAGATATTAGCTTTAGTCATATTAACTTTAAATCCTCCTATATACTCTTCATTTGCTTTTTCTATAATAACTGGATTTTTAAGTATGTTTTTAATTGATCCAATATTTTTATTAAAGTAATTGTAATCTCTTGAATTAAAATATAAAATAATTTCACCTGGTTTATCTATATTTGTACTTATCTTTTGAATGTATTTTAATATAAAATCAACATAATTTTCATATCTCTCATTAATAGAGTCTTTAATATGGTTTTTGAGAGATATTTTTAAATTATTTATTAGTTCGATCTTTAAACTAAGTAATTTTTCTCTTGATTCCAAAAGAGTGGATGTTAAGAATGAATTTAAAATTTCATTATATTGCTCAATGAAATTTTCTTTTAATTTTTCTGATTGTTTGCGCATTCGATCTTCAAAATTTTTCCTAATTTCTGCTTTTTGAAATAATGTTGTTCTATTAATTTCTTTTATTTCTCGTTGAGCTTGATCAATCATAAAGAGCCCTAGAAGCCCAACTTTTTCCTTCAACTCTGCTTCTTCCGAAATAAATATCACCCAATTTAAGTTAAAATTTTCCCTAAAGATTTGCTAACTTTACTAATAAAAAGATCTTTTGTCTCATGATTTGATGTGAAAAGATTTGGCAGATAAAAAATAAATGGTTTTCTTCTATTTAGTTTAAAATCTATTAGAGTTTCTATAATATTATCTGGTAAATCAAGAGCAATGATAATCAAATAAATTGCAGGATTTTCCACCAAATCATTAAATTGCTTCATAAAATCTTTATTATCATCAATTACTGTACCATTGATTCCTAATAATCCCAGCAAAGTGATAATTTCATCAGTTCCAATAACATGTATCTGTTGTTCAGGCATTAAAAATTATACACCATTTTATCTAAAATTATTTCAATTATCTTAGATTTTTTATTTAAGTAGCTATTTCTAATATTCTCTAATTCAATTTTATTTTTTTTCTTAAGAGTTGAAATATGATCTTCAATATCTTTTGAAAGTTCATCGAGAACAATCTTTATATACTGGTCTTTTTTCTGTATTAATTCCTTCAACTGACTTTCTTCTTTTTTAATTAATTGTTCAATTTGGGTTGCCTTGTCTTTTTTTGCATTATCAATTAACTCTTTATAAATTCTTTCAACTTCTTCTAACCATTTAAAAAGTTCCATCTACTTCCTCTTTTTAATAAATTAATTATTTTAATTCTAAAATTGTAAATTTTTTATTTATAATATTTACTATATTTGGTATAATTTCTCTTTTAATTTCTTTTTCTTTCTTAATTATCAATTCTAATATCTTATAAATTGTTTGATATTCAATATCATCCATTTTCATTCTAAATTTTCTAAAATAATATTCTTGAAAAATTCTCTCAAGTTCCCATATCGGATGCTCAGAATTAGAAAGATTGCCTATGTATTTTAATTCCACAATAGGCCTAAACAAATCATCGATAGTTAAAAAAAAATCATTTAAATTATTTTGGTTCAAGAGCAAATCGATTTTATTTTCATCTAAAAATAAAAAGTAATTAACAATAAATTGACTCAATAATTGTTTATCGATATTATTTGTTATACCCCGATAAATTAAATTAATATTATAAATTTCTGCTTTGTATCTATTAAATAAACTTATCATCTCTCTTTCTTTTACATTATATATCTTTTCTCTCTGAATCATGGTTATATAATATAATTGATCTAAAAAAGCCTCAAGAACAAAAATTTCGTTTTTATTTTTAAAGTAAAGTAACCCTTCTCTAATTGCTTTATTATACTTTGTTGGCTTCATATATAGTTGTATACCTTGTAATGTAGAAATTTCTATTAATTTATTTATAAATTCGGTATTTTCTAAATATTTTTCAATTAACATGTTAACATTTTTTAGCTTTTCTTCAGTATTCATCCCTATAATTAACCCTAGAATGATTTCTTTTATATTCATAATCTCATATTTCATTAAGTAATCTTTAAGAAAACGTCTCATATTTAAAGGTGAAATAAAAATTATTTTTCCAATAAGCTTAAAAAACACTATGTATAACGCTTTTTCAATTTCTTCAATTGAATATTTAGTAATTTTTAAATTAGGATAATAAGGAGCTAAAACAGTTAAATAATCTTCAATATCTATTATATCTTTAAGTTTTTTTAAAGTATTATCATCAATTATTAATTGCTTCAAAAATCCTATCCTTATAAAAGTGTATGCATAAGCTGGAACTGGTATACTCGTTGAAAGGTCACCCTACTCTAAGGTTAATTATTTATTAAAGGAAATAATTTAAGGAGAGGGAATTTTAGTCCACAAAAGTATTGCTATAATCAACCCATAAACGGCTAAAGCTTCTGCTAATGCTACTACTAAGAATGCTTTAAAAAAAGATTCTTCTCTTTCAGTTAAAGCGGCAATTGCAGAAGTGCCCACAGTTTTTATTGCCATCCCACTTCCTAAAACAGCAAATCCAACAGCAATCGCTGACGCAATCCCTAATAGTCCTGCAGTTGATGATTGATAGTATTGAAGATTTTCTGAAGTTTGAGCTACAGTTAAGGTGATGATTCCATTAGTCGATATAAAAACTATGAATATCAAAAATATTTGGTAAAGGGCAATCAATAGATAAAATTTTTGTTTCCGATTCAACTCATTCACTCATTTTAATTTTTAATAAATCCTACTAAATTTTATTATATTAATTTAATATTGCGTAAAAACTTTACTGATTTTATTATAATTTTCATGATTAAAATTCGTGGATATTTCATTTAGACTATAAAATTAAATAAAATATATATATGGGGTATCATATTGCTAGAAAATTAAGAACTCGTGGAAAAAAAGTATATATAAAATTTATTGATATAAAAGAAGTCTTATCACATCAGCGATATCATGTATCCGATCTGCAAGTTGTTCTAATAAAACAATACTGTCTCTTAAACGTAAGAGCAATCTAATATTTAGATCCTGCTCGGATGTTGAATATAAATAGTCAAGAAATTGCCTATATGTTTTATCAATGTGATTCTCGAGTTCGTGGATAGAAACAGTATTTTTATAAACTTCATCTGGATTGTCTCTTAAGTT
>JBHLNZ010000084.1:0-10686 GCA_048941015.1 Promethearchaeota archaeon
GTAAAGGATGCAATTGAAGCATTAGGGCATGGAGGGGGATATATGTTATCACCAGCAAACTTTCATCCAAGTATATCCGTTGAACGACTAAGGTGGATGATCGAAGCCACTAAAAAATATGGAGAATATCCTCTATCTTAGAAAGAATTCGCTACTCGGACAATCCTACATTGAAGTTAAAAACTATTATGATAAACTTATTTATAAAAATTTCTTTTCTCTTTCAATATCCATTTAAAGAATTAGTTCTAATCCGTTAAATTAGATTTAAGATTGGAAAATCTATTTTTTTTCCCTTACAATCATAAAAATTGAAAAGATAATGATTACTGTTCCAAATAGATGAAAAATTGTAAAGATTTCTCCAAGAATAAGAAAAGAGAAAAAAGATGAAACTATAGGCGTAAGAGAGTTAATTATACTCGCTTTTCCAATTTGAATATATGTTAATGTTTTGTACCATAATAAAAGGCTCACTCCATAATCTACTCCCATAAGCATGAAGAAGGCGAAGTTATTGGGATCAAAGACTATTCTTATATTTTCAATTGGAAAAATCGCAAAATAAATTGAAATCAATAAAATCCCCGAAAATAAATTTCTAATAAATCCTACTTGAGATGGAAATAACTCATTTTTTTCAAATCTGGTTTTTGTGAGGGTATGCACAAGAGTAAATAGTCCAACACTGAATAATAGGGTTATTACACCAAGGTTGAACTCAATCAAATTGAATCCTCCGTTGGTTATAGCGAGCATAAGACCAAAGAATAAAAGGAAGCAAAAAGCAGTTTGGATCTTTGTGATTTTTTCATCTAAAATAAAGTAGCCAAAAATAAGAGCAAATATAATTTCAGATTTCAAACTTAAAGAACTATTAATTGCACCTGCAAGTCCATAACCAATATAAAGTAAAATGGGGACAATACTGAATGACAAACCTATAATTATGAGTATTTTAATATTCTCTTTTTTTTTCCATCCATGAAGTAAGGAAGTATTTCTTAAATTGAATTCAGGGGATAACTTTAATTCTTTTTTTAATTTATGTCTTTCAAATAAAAAAATTGGTAAGAACAAAATCGCTTCAATCAAAGCAGTTATTGCTCCAAATAAATACGGGTCAATGATGCTTGGTCGTGCATTAGAAATTACTGGTTGTAATCCTATGGTAAAAGCAGCAACAGATCCAAAAATAATTCCCTTTTTTAAATTATAATTTTCCAAGCTATTAGAAAAAAATTAATTAATAATTAAAAACTTGTGAATAAATCTCATCTATAAAAAATTGACCATAACTTCACTCTTTTGAATATTTTCCAAATTGAGGAAAAGATTTCAATTGCGTGGAATCAAATATTGGTCCTTCTTTACAGACTGTGATATTATTTTTCTCTCCGATGCAACATGATCCACATAGACCTACACCACACTTCATCTTTCTCTCTAAACTTGCTTGAATTTCAATATTATTAGAGTTTGCTATTTCTAGGACCCGCTTCATCATAACTTCGGGTCCACATGTTAAAATTAAGTCTATTTTTTCTTTTTTGATGATATCTTCAATAGTATCTGTAACAAAGCATTTCTTACCAACAGAACCATCATCAGTAGTACAAAGTGTATTAGGGATTAGATCTATCAGTCTATCGGAAAAAATTAAAGAGGGTTCATCCTTTGCACCTATCGCTATAAAAACATTTTTTTTATTTTTCTTTAATGGTTCAATTAAAGATGTTAATGCGGCGATTCCCATGCCTCCTCCAACAATAAGTATATTTTCAGCATCTTCATAGTTCCATGTATTTCCATAAGGGCCTCTAATTCCGATCAAATCTCCTTGAACCAAATCAAATAACTTAGAAGTCCCTTCTCCAATTCTCTCAACTGTAATTTCGATCAAATTTCCATCAATTTTAGATATTGACATTGGTAAGAAGTCAATATCTAGTAACCATAAAATAACAAACATACCTGGCTTGTAAGCTTTGGCGATTCTTTGATTTCGAATAAAGAAGCTCTTTATTTTAGGTGAGTGTTCTATTACAGACTCAATTTTTACGATATCTGTCTTAGTTCTTGTAAGATCTAAGATAAGTTCCTCATCATCTTTATCAAGAGATTTTGCTGTGATAATTTCTTTTTCAATTGCTAATTCAAAGACTTTTTTACCTCTTTCAGTTCTTATTATAGTTGTATCCCATCCTATCTCACTTCCAAAATTACCAACTGAAATGTCTGCAAAAGATGCAGTGTAATCTGAACATGAGAAGCAAGCTTTTCTAATAGCATTGTCATACAAATAATTCAATGGTATTTCTTTAACTAAAGAGTTTGTTCTGATTTTTAAAGTGAAGTTGTTTTTATCGGTATCGATTTGTTCAATTTCACTATCTTTAATACCATTCTTGAGAAAGATCTCACTTAGAATCTTGTTGTAATAAGTGCCTGTGCAAAAGGTTCCAATTGCTAAAGTAACTAAATCATATGCTTCATAATCGAAAGTTGGATGAGTTTGCAACTTTCTTAACGCTTGAATTTGACATGGGGTCCCAACGACAGCAATGTCACTATGCTCTTTATTGATCGCCTCACCTATAAGAGAAATAGTTGGAGATTGACTTGGCTTATAAC
Source organism: Promethearchaeota archaeon (assembly GCA_048941015.1). Lineage (GTDB taxonomy): Archaea > Asgardarchaeota > Lokiarchaeia > Sigyniarchaeales > SOKP01 > SOKP01. Next base: position 2,635 of record JBHLNZ010000084.1, read on the forward strand.
CAACTCCTTTTAAAAGATCTTTTGGACTTTCAGCGATTATAGGAATAGGCTTAAAATCCCCATCTTTATCTGTAATAATTGAGGCATCTATCAAACCATTTTCCATCGCTACATATAATAAAGCTGTTAAAGGACCTGCATTTGAAGGGAACTTTCCTAATGCTTTCTCAGTTAGTTTTACAGACTTTATATCGATATAGTGTCCTAAAATCCTTTCACTTCTTATACCAAAGACCCATTTATCTAATAAGGATATTGGTATTAGATCTATTTCAGTTTTAGGACAAAGATTATAGCAAAGACCATATCCATCTCGACAAGTATTCATATCTTTACAAGATCCATCCTCAATTGGGACTTCTTTTTCTCTATCGAATTTTATATTAGCACAAAAAGCCCCACATGCTCCACAATAAACACATTTTCCTGTTTGAATGACTTCTTCATATAATTCTTGCCATCCTTTCTTAATCTTTTGAATAAACATCTCAATTTTCACCTTTTTCTAGCTTTTTTATAAATTCCAAGCCTTCTTGCCTACCAAGTTCAAATGCTTCAAGATTTTTGTCAATAGTCGACTTTGGTACAAAATTTTTAACAGTTTCAATTGCAGATTCTTCAGAAAAGATACCAGAAACTACTGTAAATATCCCAAATAGAATTGAATTACCGAATACGATATTTCCAAATCTTTCAACTGCTAATTTTTGAATGGGAATCCCTAATGCTTTCTTTATTCTTTTTGCGGCCCTAAATTTACTAATCGTTGAGGTATCCCAGATTAGAAACCCAGTACCATTTTCTTTTATGAAGTTTGGTTTAACGTCACTAGCGGCTTCTTCAGATAAAATAATTAAAAAATCATACGGTTGTAAGGCTTTTGGATAATCAATTAAATCCAGATTCTTATCTAACTCAATTACCACTTCTGCCCAGCATTTTCCCCCCCGAGCGGATGCCGAATAAGCTTCTGTTTGAGTAGCAGCCAAATTTTCATACAATGAGCTTGCGGTTATAATCATTTTACTAAGAGTAATAACCCCCTGGCCTCCATATCCGGCAATTCTAACTTCATAACGAGCCAAGTTTTATTTTCCCCCCATTGCTATCTTTTGAATTTTAGCATATTCGTCTGAATATTCCGGTTTATTCGGTTCATATCTAAATTCACCAATAACATATTTGTTAAACAATTCCTCTTCTGTCATAAATTTTGCTTGATTTATTCTAACTGTATTTCTTTTGATCCAATCTAACATTTTTAATCCCTGATCCATTTTGGCTCCTTCTACACCAAGATTTTCAGCACCAAGACTGTCTAAGTTTTTCCGCCCAAAATAAGTAACACAAGGGGTTATTACTTCAATTACTGAAGTTCCTTTATGCTTTAAAGCTTTTTTGAAATATTTAATATAAGTACGAGGATGTGCTACTGTAGTCCTTGCAACATAGGTAGCTCCTGCAGCTAAAGCTAAATTTACCCCATCAATTCTATTTTCAAACATTTTATAAGGAGTTGTTGTACTACTTGCACCATAGAGAGTAGTAGGAGCTCCTTGCCCTCCTGTCATAGCATAAATGCTGTTATTAAAAATAAAAAGGACACAATCTAAATTTCTTCGGCAAAGGTGTATAAAATGATTTCCTCCTATTCCAAGACAATCACCATCCCCAGAAAAGATTATTGGCTTCATTTTAGGGTTTGCTAATTTTATTCCAGTCGCAACTGGAGGAGCTCGGCCATGAAGGGATAATATTTTTTGTGATTTAGCATGTACATTCAATAAAATTTGGCTATAACAACCAATGCCTATTATTGTTGGAAATAAATGAGGATCTAATCCTTCATCTTCAAAAATTCGTGTAAATATTTGACCAATAATACCATATCCACAACCTGAGCAAAACATTGTGGAAAAATTACCAAATATACTACCAGCATAGGATACCATAACATAAGGATGCTCTGGTTTTTCATTTGGAACCATTCTTCCAATATCTGACATTATTTTGCTACCTCCCTAATTGCATTCAATATCTCATCAGGGTGATGAAACACTCCTACCTTTGGTATCTTAATGATTGGCATCCCTAGTTTTGAAACTCTTTCAACTTGTTCAGCTATAATGCCAGTATAATTTAGTTCAGGTACAATAATTGCCTTAGCATCCTTTACAGCCTCTTTTACAATCGCATCAGGAAAAGGCCATACAGTTACAAGCCTTAAAATTCCTACTTTAATACCTTCATCACGAGCAAGATCAACAGCACGATAACTTGCTCTTATTGGCAAACCATAACCAACAACTACTATTTCAGCATCCTCAAGCTTATACTTTTCAGTAATACAGATTTTATCTTTATTGCTATTGATTTTTTCTACTAATACTTCCATAAATTGCGTTAGTTTAGGTGAAGGTAATCCTTCATAATTATGAGCCATATGCAAAAATATTCCAGGGCAATAATCAGTACCTATAACTGGGGGTTTTGGAATAATATATTTTCCACTTATGTCATCTTTATAAGAGAATTTCTTGATGAAATCTTCAGGTAACTCTCTTTTAACAATTCTTTTCAAAATTTCTTCTTTTGGAGGTATATTTACTATTTCATGTAGATGACCTAAATACGCATCAGACAGGATAAACACTGGACAACGATAAATCTCTGCGAAATTAAATGCGGTTATGGTTAAATCAAACAATTCTTGGCAATTCATTGGTGCAATTGCTATAACTTGAAATTCTCCATGCCCAGAGAAACGTACCAATCCAATATCATTGTGATGCGGTTCAGTTACAGGTCCAGCACTTCCTGGACCAGCTCGCTGAACATCACAAAAAACAAATGGTATTTCTAAATTTGCAGCCATTGATATTGTTTCTACCATTAAAGACAAGCCAGGACCTGAAGTAGCTGTCATTGCTTTTGCACCTGTCAATGAAGCTCCAATTACAGAATTTATCGAAGCTAATTCATCTTCCATCTGCATACAAACCCCTCCAACCTCAGGTAATCTTATAGCTAGATGTTCAATTACTTCTGTACTAGGTGTAATTGGATATCCACCAAAATACGATAAACCAGCAGAAAGAGCACCCTCGGACATAGCAACATTGCCCATCATTAAATGTCTACCTGGTTTTAAAAACCTTTTACCATTTACATTACTCAACATATTCACCTCTTTAAGTTTCCGCTTTTTCAGCCAATTTTTCTTGTTCTTTTTCTAATACATAAATACACCATTCTGGGCAAGCAAACTCGCATCTTCGACATCCTGTACAATATTTTTCTTTCCCTTGTTTAACTCGTGGTAAGTAAGCAACTCTCATATTTAATTCATCTCCCGGCTCCAAAATACCTGTAGGACAAACTGCAATACAATTGTAGCATTCATTTCCACCGCATCTGTTTTTATTTAAAAATAAAGTGAATTTTTTCTCTTTATTTTCTATTAAATTTGGTATTTTTTATCAACTCACGATTTATTAATTAATTATAGTAAATATTCTAATAATTATAAATTTCAATTTATTCAATTTTAAGTGTTTTTGAAAAATTAGTTAATTCTAAAAATCATTTAATTCTATGAAAAAATATAGTTTTTTTAAGAAAGGTGAATCTTTTTGGAAAATGCTTGGTTAAATGCTTGGATCTCCATGAAAATGGGTAAAGATCAGAAATGGTGGAGTTGGGATTGGAATTTTAAAGAATCGGTAAGAAATCAGATGAATTTGCCTGAAAAGATTATAATTAAAGATGATACATTGAGAGAAGGGGAAGAAACTCCTGGTTCATATTTTACCATAAATCAAAAAGTAGAAATCGCAAAACTTTTAGAAGAAATGGGTATTCCAGAATTAGAAGTAGGATATGCTGCGGGAATTAAAGAACATGCTGACACTTTTAAAGAATTGAAGAGAGAGGGAATTAAAGCGAAATTATCATCACATGCACGATTATATGCCAAAGATATAAAGAAAGAAGTAGATGATATCCTTGCAGCGGGGGCGGATCATATCAACTTTTTATTAGTTCCTGACCCTATATTGAATTCTAAGAAAGCTGTTTTTGAAAGAATATCTCATGGAATACAATATGCAAAGGATGAAGGTGCGTATGTCGCCTTTGGATCTGGTAGAGTATTACCTAAATATTGGGAGAAATTCTGTAGTTTAGCAATAGAAGCAGGGGTTGATAGGATAGTTTGTTATGACGGAAATGGATGTGCTCATCCTACAGCATTTAGGGATAATGTTGCATTTACCAAAAAAGTAGTTGAGAAAGTTCCAATAGAGGTTCATACCCATAACGATCTAGGATTAGCTTGCGCTACAACTCTTGCAGGTGTTGAAGGTGGAGCAGAAGTTGTTGATGTAGTTTTTAATGGGCTAGGCGATAGAGCAGGTAATGCAGCTACAGAAGAAGTAATAATGGCTCTTGAAATCTTATATGGGATAGACACAGGCATAAAATTAGAAAAAATAACAGAGGTATCTAAAATCATTGAGAAATATAGTAAAACTCCACTTCAAGCACATAAAGCAATAGTTGGAAAAAATTGCTTTATTCATGAATCAGATTTACATGTTGAGCAGATTCTTATTGGTAATTGGATAACATGGGAGCTTTATCAACCTCAAGTTGTTGGACAAACAAGAAAGTTAATCTTTGGAGCTACAACTTTACAAAATAGAGCTCTTATAGCAAAATTGTCAAAAATGGGGTTAAATCCAACAAAAGTTCATATTGAAACTATTAGGAAAAAGATACAAGAGAAAACAAAGGTTAATCAATTCATTACAGAAAAAGAGCTTGAAAAAATAGCTAATGAAATTGTAAAATAAAACCCTTCGATTTAACTTAATTTTTTATATTCTTCTAAAATTTTATGTGCAACATCACCAGTAGTCCCAAATTTTCCTTCCTTCCGATAATTTGGCGGAACTGCGTCTTTAGGTAAATAACTCCAACTTTTTTCTATATTTAATCCACCAATAATTGTTTTTTCAATAGCTTTCATCAATCCTTTCGATTCTTTCTCATAACCTAAATAATCAAGCATCATTGTTGCTGAGATTATAGTCCCAATAGGATTTGCGATCTTTTCGCCTGCAATATCAGGAGCAGAGCCATGAGTTGGTTCAAAATACGGAATATTTAGTCCATATACTCCTGATCCTGCTATTCCTAGTCCTCCTACTATTTGTGCTGCTTCATCAGATAAGATATCACCCATCATATTAGGTATAACAATAGTATCATGGTAATCTGGAAATCTAATCAATCTAGCAGCAAAATCATCTACAATATATGTTTCTACTTGAAGTTCGGGATATTCCTTTTTAACTATCTCTTTAATTCTTTTTATAAACATTCCATCTTGTTGACGAAAAATATTCGGTTTACATACGATTTCAAGCAAACCCTTTCCGATTCCTTCATCTTTACGCTTTATACATACTTCACAAGCCACTCGTCCTACTCTGTCTGTTGCTCTAGGAGATACTACTCTGAAACTATATATAGCATCCTCAGTCCATCTTTCTATATCTGGTTTATAAATCAATCCTTTTTTGATTAATTTCGTTAATTTTCCTTCCTTGCCCGTAGCAGCATAGCATCCTTCTGTACATTCTCTTATAAAAATGTAATCAATATTATCAACTAAATCTTGTTTTAGATTAGTATACATTCCTTTAAAATATTTTATAGGCCTTATATTGGCAAAATTACCTAACCCCCATCGTAAATATGCTATAACTTGTACTGCAGATTCATGAGTTGCGCCAAATAAAACAGCGTCAGAATTATCAACTGCCTCTTTTGTTTCTGGTGGAAATGCGTTACCATAAGTTTCTATAGCACTTTCTCCGCATGGCATTATTTTTATTTCTAAATCACTAATATTCATTCCTTCTAATATAAAAACAGTCGCATTTACTACTTCAGGGCCTATTCCATCCCCCCCAAGTGCTATTACCTTTTTTAGCGATTTATTAATTTTAGGACTTTTTAAAATATTTCGACGTTCATTTTCCATAAAATCAATTCTCTTTTTATTTTTCTTTAGATTTTAATAAAAACTTTAAAGTTAATCTGCCTCTTCTTTTAGCTCGGAAAGAAGCACTTCAATCAAACCTTTTTTCTTTAAAATTTTAAGTAAAATTGGATGAATTGCTTTTCCTTTAAATGTCTCACCAGATTTTAAATTTTTAACTTCTGCTTTAGGTATATTTAATTCAACCACATCTCCTGTTTGAAATTGTTTTGAAATATTTTCTATTTCAATAACTGGAAGTCCTCGAGCAATTGAGGAACGATAGAATATACGAGCAAAGCTCTCAGAAATAATTGCAACTATTCCCTTCTCCTGTAGTATTGCTGGAGCTGTTTCTCTACTTGAACCACATCCAAAGTTCCTACCAGCGATAATAATGTCCCCCTCTTTTACTTTCATGGGAAATTCTTTAATTATTGTTTCACAGGTATGCGTTAATGTTGCCTCTAAATCATCTAAATATTGACCTGGAGATATAGCATCAGTATCTACATTATCTGGAAATAGCCAAACGTTTCCCTTTATAATATCTTCATAATCTTTAATAGGTTTTTTACTTACTATTGCCATTTAATCACCTCTAAAACTCTCTTGGGTCTGTTATTTCGCCATTTAAGGCAGAAGCCGCTACTGTAGCTGGAGATCCAAGATATATTTCAGCAGCATTGCTTCCCATCCTACCCTGAAAATTTCTATTCGAACTCGATATGCATTTCTCACTAGGAGCAAGTAATCCGCCATGTGCCCCAAAACAAGCACCACAATTCGGATTTGTTATTATTCCACCTGCTTTGATTAGTTTCTCAGCTACACCCGATTTCGCAGCTTTTAACCAAGTTTCTTGCGATGCGGGAGTTATTATCATTCTTACATTGGGGTGTATTTTTTTTCCATCTATAATTTTCGCTGCAATTTCTAAGTCTTCAAATCTTCCATTTGTACAGGATCCTAAAAATGCTTGGTTTATTTTTGTTCCTGCAACCTCGGATACAGGTTTAACATTATCTATCGTATGTGGACATGAAACTTGAGGCTCTAAATCATTAACTTCTATTTCATATCTTTTTTCATAATTTGCATCTTCATCTGGTTTAATTAATTCAAGTGAATTTTTTGTTCGATCTTTTAACCAATTAATTATCTTCTGATCGGGAATTCCAAAAGCAAATTTAGCCCCTAATTCTAATGCAAAATTAGACATAGTCATCCGAGATGCTATAGTTAAACTTTCCATAGTATTTCCAGAAAATTCAATTGATTTATATCTAGCTACCTCTGAAGTATAATCTCCTGCAATCTTAATTATTATATCTTTACTCATAACATTGTATGGTAATTTGCCATTAATCTCAAATTTGATTGATTGGGGAATTCTAAACCATAATTTTCCAGTCACATAAGCATAAAACAGATCTGTATTACCAACTCCACAACCAGCTGCATTAAAAGCTCCATAAGTTGTAGTATGACTATCTCCTCCAATTATAAGCATCCCAGGCTTAACAAAACCTTTTTCTGGTAAAACTTGATGACATATACCTTCTCTAATGTCATAAAAGTTTTTAATTCCTTGTTTTTTCACAAATTTACGGATAAGATCATGAACCGCTGCCCACTTTTCTGTTGGCGCTGGAGCATAGTGATCAAATAGAACGACAATTTTGTTCGGATCAAAAACTTTTCTCTTCTTTGGTGGACGTATCTTTTGAAAATCTAAAAAGACTTTTGCGGTTCCAATATGACTCATTATTAAATCGACATTGGCAAAAATAATATCATTTATTTTCACATCTTTCCCAGATAAGGAATGAGATCCAAGTATTTTTTCAGCAATCGTTTTTCCACTCAATTAATACCACCAAAATATTAATTTAAAATTTTAAATTCTTCAAGTTTATTCTTATTTAACTTTTTTTCTGTATTTAAAGTATTTAGTTAAATCTTATAAAAATCTTAATAGAAAATAAGGTTCAATAAAAAGAAAT
>JBHLNZ010000084.1:10786-12587 GCA_048941015.1 Promethearchaeota archaeon
CTTTTTTTCTGTATTTAAAGTATTTAGTTAAATCTTATAAAAATCTTAATAGAAAATAAGGTTCAATAAAAAGAAATTGTTTATAATTTGCTTAATAATTTTATTATATAATTATGATTTAGGGATATTATTATGACTAAACTCATTTTCTTAGGTTGTCTATCAAGTAGTAAATATAAAGATACATGTGAGAATGCTATAAAAATTATCAAATTTTTAGATGATGAATACAAAGTTCTTGACAATGTTCCTTGCTGTGGAGCGTTAGCATATCATTTTGCAAGTGAAGAAGAATTAAGTATTCATGTAAAATTTGTGAACGATTGGTTTAAAACCAATAACATTTCTGAAATTGTCACAATTTGCGCTGGATGTTATAATTATTTATCCCGCTATTATAAACAATTTCTAGGCGAAGATTTTAATATACCTATAAAGCATCTTTTGCAGTTTGTTGCTATTCCCGAGAATTTAAACAAATTAAACTTAAATTATAAAGGAAAAAAGATTAAAATTTGTTATCATGATGCGTGTCATTTAAGAAATGCGACAAATCCTATAATAGAAGAACCAAGAGCTATAATAAATTCAATTGAAAATATAGAGCTATTCGAAATGGATAATAATAGAAATAATAGCACTTGTTGCGGAGCTGGAGGAGGTGTTTATTCTATTTTCAAAGAAAATAGTGACTATAACTCTCAAATAATATTTGAGCAATCTAAGAGAGGAAAAGCTCTTTTAACTGCTTGCCCTTTCTGCTACACTGCTTTGAAACGTATTAAGGAAGAAAATAATATTAATAAACCTGTTATTAAGTTTGAAGATTTTCTTATGAAAATATTAAATGGAGTTGATCCTATAAGTTGAATAAAAAGGGGAAAGAATTATATGATAAAGTAAAGCAAAATATTAAGATTTCTCAAAAAGATGAAGCTCTAGAAAGAAAATTTGCAGACTTCTGGAAACTAGCATGCACAATAAAAGTTAGACAACATGATATGAGATATGCATATGATGACACAAGTCGCGAATTTGTAGATAATTATAAAGATCATCTTGTAAAAGTAAGAGATGATTTTTTAGAAAATATGGAGTCTTATGTTGAAAAATGCATAGAAATCATGCGTAAAGTGAATAATATGAAAGTTCATTATGCAAAGACTAATGAAGAAGCACAAAGACTTTTCATGGAAGAATTAGGGGATAGTAGAGTAATTTACAAATCTAAATCTGTTGAAGCTAAGGATATTGGTATTATCGATGTCCTCAAAGAAAATAATATAGAAATAAAAGAAACTGATTTAGGGGATGTGCTTGTTCAATTATTCAAGTATGAACTTCCAAGTTTTCAAATTGGTCCAGGCGCTCATTTTACTGAACAAGAAATTGCCGAAAAAATTAAAGAGGTTTATAATGTTGAACTTGAACCAAAAGCTGCAAATATTGTGGATTATTTTAGAAATACTTACCGGAAAGAACTTCTTAATAATGTAAAAGTTTCATTAACTTCAGCTAATGCAATTTCTGCAGAAGATGGAGCTATTGTGTTAGGAGAAAATGAGGGAAATATCAGTTTATTGACTAGAGCAACAGAGAAGCATATTGTTGTATGTGGTATCACAAAAATTGTCCCTACTCTGCTGGATGCTGTTTTAATCACAAAAATGCAATCTCGAATTAATAATGTCTCTTTTAGGTATATTAGCCTTATTTCAGGACCTTCCAATACTTCTGATATTCAAGGGACCAGTGTTCAGGGAATGTATGGAGCAAAAGAGTTAGTTGTAATCCTTGTCGA
>JBHLNZ010000085.1:0-12029 GCA_048941015.1 Promethearchaeota archaeon
TCATTCATAAATTTAAAAATATTATCATGCATATCTTCTTGCCAATAAAGAACATCATCAATTCCTTCAAAATCAGTTAATTGTTCAGCGATACTCCGAATTCTAAAAAAATCAACATCTTTGGTTGCATAACTTACGAATATTAATATTCCAGATTTATCAGATTTACTTTTATTTTGCATGAGTTAAAATGAGCATTATAAGGGACTTCTTATATTGTTACATTTATGTTAAAATTATATAAAAATGTATTCTTCATAGTACAAAATTATTATTAAATTATCCAATCTGTATAGATCTCATTGAAACAGAACCATGTTGAAATCCTTCATGAACAAATTTTAAAGAGTCATCTTTTCCTTGTAGGCCAATTGTATAAATCAAGGGGAGATAATGATCCCAGGTTGGAATACCCAATTTCGCAATATCTCCCATTTTTTTGAAATCTATTAATTCTTGATGATTCTTGTTTATCAAATTTTGTTTTACAATTTCATCAAGCTTCTTTGCCCAATCCATTATTGGTGCATTAACTTTATATTCAATAATTCCTAAATTATGGACAATATTTCCGCTTCCGATTATTAAGACTCCCTGGTCGCGAAGGAAGGAAAGGTTTTTTGCTAAGTTATAATGATAATTTATCGGTTTCAAATCCCAGCGATTAAATCCATAATCTAAACTAAGTTCTAGAACGGGTATATCCGCATTGGGATAAATATGCTTAAGAATTGACCACGATGCATGATCATAACCCCATTCATGATCACACATCACGTTATAAGATTTCAACTCATTACTTATTAGCATAGCTAATTCTGTTAATCCAGAACTTGGATAATCAATTTCATATAATTCTTTTGGAAAGCCATAAAAATCATATATTAATTTAGGATTCTTGGAACATAATACTCTGGTTCCAGATGTTAACCAATGAGCAGAAATTACTAAAATAGCTTTTGGCTTCGGTAAATTAGTGCCTAATTTTTTTAAATCTTGTGTAAACTTATTATCAGAAATGATATTCATTGGTGATCCATGCCCTATAAAGAGTACAGGCATTTTTGATCCTTGATCTTCATATTTCTTCATAATTAAATGAATTTGATAACTAAATTTTATTTTAATGGTTATAAAATATAGTTAAGTTATTGTATACTATTTATTTTGAAAGTTTCTTTTTATTTGTTTATTGAATTAATTATTATTTTAAATAATCTTTAAATATGAAAAATGAGAGAAGCGATTTTTTAAAAAGAGATTTCGTCCAAGGATTTCCAGCTTATTGTGGGTTTATGGTTGATTATATTGATCATGGGATAATGCACTCCCGCATTAAGATCCGTCCTGAACTTAAACAACAAGATGGATTTGTTCATGCTGGTGTCTTAGCTACTCTTGCTGATCATACAGCAGGTTATTCGGCTTATACCATTGTTCCTGAGACTATGCGGATCCTAACTATTGAATTTAAGATTAATTATTTCAAGCCAGCAATTGGTGAAGAAATTATTTGCAAATCTAAAGTAATTAACCAAGGGAAAAATATTATTATCGCTGAGTCGGAATTATATGATTTAGTTGATAATAAAGAGAGATTTATCTCTAAAGCATTAATCACTTTGACTGCAGTGCCTTCAAGAGACATACTATAAAAAACTAGTAAAAGATAGTTAGAATTTATGTGATATTCATTTATTTTGAAGACTTTCAATAACCTTTTCATACTTCTCATGAATTAAGGTTTTATCAAAATCCCAAAACTCTTCTAGCATATAGTCTTTTTCATCTTGAGTAAAATAGTTCATTATTGGAATAAAAAAGTGCTTATCTTCTTTTTCAATATGCTTTGGATAAAATTCAACTAATTCACTCATCAGATTTATTATTTCATCTACTAGTTTTACATTACCTTTTACATATTGATTTTTTGCATCTACTAATTTACCAACCGTAGTTCTTGCCCATATATGTTCTTGTATAAGTTCTTCCATTATCTTACTATGGTTAGGAGAAAGCTGTTTTTTCTCCAAATCCCTAAACAGGATATCTTCTTCCTTTCCATGATGAGTTTTATCAGCATACATCCTTATAAAATCTACAGCAATGTCAATGAATAATGGATTTGCTTTACTATATTTTCTCATTTTTTCAATCTCATTTTTCATGAGGAGTATCATCTTTTCAATTAATCTGTGTTCTTTCATTAAAGGCCCAATTGGCATCATTTTATTTTTCATCTCATATTTTATTATTTGAAATCTAAGTAATTAAGCTAAAAAATGTAAATAAAACTTAATTCGAACATGTTCGACAAGATTGATATTCCACTTAACTTAAAAGATATCACAATTAAGGTATTTTTTCTCTTTTTTTATTCGATCTTGTTTGGCTAGCTCTTGATTTAATTCTCCAGGTATAAAAATTACTTTATTGGTTTCTACTGCACCTAACGATAATGATACAACTTTTTCTGTGCTCATCCATCTTTCCTCTGGAAACCAATTTCTTTGAAAACCCTTCATTGTTGAGGTATCATGAAATTCTGAGTAGGTAAAACCTGGATGGAGTGATTGAATATATATTCCTTTTCCCTTTACTTGTTTATTTAATAATTCAGAAAAAATTGAAATTGCGCTTTTAGTAGTGGTGTACATTATTAATGATGGATCTCTTGTAATTGCTGACATTGATGAGGTATTAATAATAACGCCTCTCTTTTGTTTTATCATGCTAGGAATAACTGCATGACAAAGCATAACTGTACTTGTAAAGTGTACATTAACCATATCAACGTAATGACTTATATCTGTTTGCAAAAAAGTATTCCAAACCCCAAATCCCGCATTGTTAATTAAAATATCTATATTATCTAATTCTGCTATTCTTTTAATTACCATTTGATTTTCAGGTACTTTTGACAAGTCAGTAATTAAAAACTCAGCGTTTATAGAGTGTGTTTTGGTCAATTTCTCACTTATATCTTTTAATTTCTCTTTTCTTCTAGCTATTAAAATTAAGTCAAAACCTTGACTCGCTAATTGTCTGGCAAATTCAGCGCCTATTCCTGAAGAAGCACCTGTTATCAGAGCTACACCTGGATTATCCCAATTCATAAAATTATTTTCTTTAAACATCATTTAACTACTAATATACTTAATATATCGATTTGATTTCTTTATATACTAAAAATATTTTTAATCATTTGTCTTATAAATTTTAAATGATTTCTAATTGTAAATTGACCTTTGATTTTGATGAAAAAAATTGATTATATAATAATCGGATATGCTGCCACGCTTATCTTAGATTTTATTTTTCTAATGATTGTGCATAGATTTGATATTTTATTAATTTCTGGTTCATTAGCTTTAGTTCCACTAATCATAACTTTAATCCAAAGGAAGAGGGGTTAATTTGGTTGGAATTATTTACTTTTATCTTAATCTTGTGATAAATGTTTATATTTTAGTAGCAGTTTATTATTATTGTATTAAAACTTATGGAATTAGAGCGACAATTATCACTAATTTATGCCTTTCATCTTTAGTTTTAATCCTTGTTTTTACAGGGTCTTATTCTGTCGCAGATCTGGGATCAGATTTTCCTTTTTTCATATTGAAAGTAGGAGAAACAGAATTCTCTGTTACAGATGCAATTACTATATTTTCAGTATTTATTGTTGTCTTTGAGCTTGCGCGTTTTTCACTCAAAAAGCCAAAAGGTACCAACTTATCTTTTAAAAACATTATAGTTATTTCCATTGTAGTATCTGTTTATGGAATCATTTTTCAACTTCTTATGGATCCAACCGCAGCAGTTTTGGGAATCTATTACTATCTGAATCCTCCCATAATCAACATTTTTGGATACCCAATATGGTTTATAACCTCATTTGCTATATATGGATTGTATGCGTTTATTTTTTTATTAATTGAACGTCATTTTCATATGCAGAAATCATCAATTTCGAAATTAACTACTTAGCTAGTTAAACCTAACTAATTTAAATAGTAGTCTATACTCTTTTTTCTTTATAATTTGTATTTAATTTCGAAATCTTCAAAAATATTAAAGTGATATTTAATGAGTTCTTCAAAAGGTTTGTTAATATTTGCTATTTTTTTAGGAATAAGCGGATTAGGACTCGGTGGATATACTTTGTTTTTTGCTCTACCAGTAAATACTCAGTCCAGCATTCGGAATATATGGTCTGTTTCAAAATCTAGTTCGGTAAATGTAAATAATGTTGATACAAAAGTTCCAGATCTTTATATTATCGCGACTGTTAATCGTGGTGAATCCTTGCACGTTATATTTAATACAAATGTATTTTTTTATTCTCAGAGTGGAATTGAAATTCTAACCATATATCTAAGTTTGAATGATAAAAAAGTAACATCACCAGTAATAACATTTGGCGCAGAATTTGGTCAGAAAGTATGGGATTCAATAACATTACAGTATTCTAATCTAACAATTTCCCCAGGAGTATATAACATTACTGTAATTTCAGTGGTAACAGATCCAACTCCTGAAGAGTCTTTATATGATATGACACTATTAGCATTTACATGTGCCTAATTTCATATTATCTCTTTTTTTTTTTATTTTCTTTTAAAATTATAGAACTTCTTTACAATCTTGTAAAGAATAAATACTAAATTATAATCTATTTACTCACCTTTGAAATCTAATTAAAATTTTTTATCAAAAAGAGGTGAAAGATTTGTTAATAATAACTCAACATTGGTGGCCTCATGGGCAATCAGCAAAAGTTGGAAAAGCATATCTTGAGGTAATGAAAAAATTTCCTGATGATAAGTCCATTTCTAAACCAATTCTACGCTCTGCTATATGGGCACTTAAAGATGGTATGTATAGTACTACAGTTAGTGCTATTCAACCAGGAAAAGTGAAGGAATCTATGGATCTCGCAATGAAACGATTATTGATGGTGGCAGAATCCGTCGATGGATTTAAATATGAGGTTCATATCGCTTATGATCTCGTGGAAGGAATGCCAATGGTAGGATTAGCAGCTCCTCCAGAATAATCGTGCTACAATAGCTATTATAAAATAAAATAAAATTTTCCTTTTTTTTTAATTAAATAAAATTCTCTTTTAACAAAAAAATAGATTTAAATAATTGATAAAAATTATATTCTTCTTTATATAACTAAAACTCTAGGATCTTTTCCTAAAGGATTTTTATATAGATGAGAGATATATATAATTATTTATTTGTTATAGATGGGTTGAGAATTTTAATGCTAAAAAAACAAGCTATCCGAATATTGATAATACTTCTTGGTTTCATTCTAGTATTTAATCCTCTTTTCTATCTTTTTAGTAATGATCATATACCGAGTATAGACCAGAAGAAACCGATACATAACATAAATAGTTCTTTTCAAATAAAAAATCAGACGATTAACACTGATGAGACATGGAGTGGTAATATTCTTGTAACAAGTAGTATTACAGTCTCGAAGGGGGCAACACTTACCATTTTACCTGGAACAATTGTCAAATTTTCACATTATAGAGGATATAAAAATCCTGAACTGAGGTTAAGTCTTTTTATACTTGGGACTATAAAGGCATTAGGAGCAGCAGATCAGCAGATATGGTTTACTTCAGATGCTGAACCGCCGATCAATGGGGATTGGGATGGCATTTATATTAATGGGACGACAGATTCTATATTTAATTATACTATTGTAGAATATGGGCTAATGGGAATTGTTCAATTTCACTCTGAATCCTTAGTTGCAAATTCTATAGTGAGATGGGTTAATACGGAAGGATTATATGCTGAGTACTCAGAAGTGGAGTATGTAAACAATACTTTATATGGAAATGGATACCATGAAATAGCTTTAGAACAGTTTAATAATGCTACTGTTGAACGCAATATATTTAAAAATGGAACTGTTGCTTTTCACTCTGAGAACTCTGAAGTTTATTTAAAAGGAAATTACTTCACCAACTATAGTGGTGACACTGTGTCGATTGCCGCTCACTCTAATGCAACTTTAGAGGAGAACATTTTTGACCCTTCATTGCCTACTCCACAACTAGCAGTAACTCCCAATTCTAATGTAACTCTAATTAATAATGATAATGGAACAATAACTTTGCCAATTCCAACATTTGATTACTTAGATGTGCAAAATTATACATTGGGTTATATTCCAGGTGATCCTGAAGATCAATATCCTTATGTCTATAATATAACAGATGAAACTAGAAGAATTGTAAAAAGAATCGGATTAGGATTGAGTTTTGGATGGGCATTGGAATATGCTATGGGCTATCTTTGGCGATTTGATTTTTGGAATGATTCGATCGGGAGTGCTGAGAACTTTATAAGATTAAATCCAATTACAGGGGATTATATTGAAATCCAAAATGATGTTATTGAAAATGGACGAGGTTTGGCTTGGGATGGGGAATATTTTTTCGGATATGATCATAGTCAGCTCAAAATTTTCAAGTTTTCGATTTCTGGGAATGCTATACTAGTAAATGATTCATTTGACCTACCAAAGAAGGAAGAAGGCGGTATACAAGGGTTAACATCTGATGGAAATTTTTTGTATCTTCCAAGTAGGGGAGGAGCTTTAGTGAGGAAGATAAACAAAACAGGGGCAATTATAGAAGAGATTGATGTTCCTGGAGATGGTATTAGTGGGGGTTTAGTGTGGACAGGTTCACATTTCTGGGGTGTTTCTGGTGGAGGTAATTTGACTAAATATACTCATGATTGGCAGATGGTTGGACAGGCATATCCTGTTGCTGATGGTACATGGGCAATTGCTTGGGATGGAGAATATATTTGGTCACTCCAGAGAACGTGTGAAAGTTGGGTAGATGCTAAAATGTTTCAAATTGAGCCACTAATAATAACTGTCACGAATTACACAGTAATAAAAGAAGATAATCCTTATTCCGTAATTGTTAAATCTAATTCATCTGATTTTGGTCTACGATTTAATGAATCTCAGAATGAAATTAGCTTCGAAATCTATGGTAGAGATGGGACAACTGGAGATTGTAGCGTTTTAATACCTAAAGCAATTTTACTTAACCCTTACGCAGTATCAATTGATGGTGTGCCAATCGAATTCTCTGCGAGTGAATGTGAAGCATATATTTTAATTCATTTTGAATATGATCATAGCGCTCATGAAGTCAAAATTTTCTTAAAACAAGAATCAATAGAGCCAACTATCGCATGGATTCATATTGTTCCTTTTACTTTGCTATTCATGTTGTATTTGGGTTTTCGGGTAAATTATAAAAGCAAAATAGAATTCAAATGATTTAGCCATTGTTTCAAGCTTCTCCTAAACTATTATTTTATAATAAAAATTGTTTTTTTAATTAGTTTGTAAATCTTTACATTAAAAGCACATATATACAAAAAATAAGTTACTAGAAATTCAATCATTTAGTTCTCCCAATTTTTTTCTTTTAAATCTAAAAAGCTATTAACATTCATACATTATTATTGTGTGAGATGAAATTTTGATGAGCGATATGAAATATTTCGATAAAAATAACCCTCTGAAGGCAAACTTTGAAGAGAATCAAAAAAAAGAGAAAAAATTTAAGACGGAATGCGCATTTTGCGGGAGACATATTGTAAGAAATACTTGGAATAAGAAATATTGCCTTATTAATATATGTCAACAACCATCAAAACGATTTTTTTGTTCCCATAAGTGTAAGTTAGGATGGATTTTTAAAATAGAAAGAGAAGTTTTAACTTGAACTAATTTTTAGATTATCCTCATCTAATCGTTTATTACATAAAGAATCGCACTTTTGGATATATAAATTACTTCGAGCAACATGAAAGAATTCTACTTTTTCATATTTCTCACCAAGTTTATATACTTCGGTACAAAGTTTCAAAAGATGCGGTTTATTAATTTTCCATTTTCTATTTATTTGTTGTATTGCTAACTTGCTATCTGAAAAAAGTTGAATATATCCTCTTGAGACCTGCTGAGCTACTTTTAAAGCATTTATAATAGCTTTATATTCAGCAATATTGTTGGTGGCATGGCCGATGTAATCTACTCCCTTTTGAATAACTTGATTATCATGTATAATAAGGAACGCTATTGCTGCGGGACCAGGGTTACCACGAGCGGCTCCATCTGTGTAAATTTTAAGGATATCTCCTTTTTTTATCGGAATCTTGCTCATAGTAAGATAGTATTAATAATGTATATTATTAATTTTTAGATTTGTGCTATCGTTATTTAAAATCAACATATTCATAAACTAGTAAATTTTTTGTAACAAAACTTAATTTGAGTTCAGGAAATAATGTATGGAGAATTAGCTGGAATTCTTACCACTATATCGTTTGCTCTTTCATTTGTATTAGCAAGGAGGATACAAGAAGAAGCTACACCAATTTTTCAAAATACAATACGCGCTCTAGTTGGTTTTATCACATTCTTTATTATTTGTCTAATGTTTGGGGTAATTCTAACTTTTAGACAACTTCCAATACTAATAATATTTATGTTAATGTTGAGCATCCTATTTACCGTTATTTTAGGAGATACTGCATATCTTCAATCTCAGAAGACTTTAGGGCCAGCTAAGGCTCTTGCAATAGGGAATACTACTCCCTTTTTTACTATCTTATTCTCTACATTCTTTTTAGGACGACCATTTACTATTCTAATGATCTTTTCGGGAATATTAATCGGGATTGGCGCTTATATCATTAATAGAAAGGATTCGAGTAGAAACGATGAAAACGAAAACCTTACAATAAGTTCAACCAAAACTAAATCAGGATTACTTTGGGCATTTTTTGCTTCTATATCATGGGCAATAGGCTTATCATTATCTGATTATTCGATAGGCCAAACTAATCAAATATTAGGATTAGGGATTTTGAGCACGGTTGTTGCTATGATGGTTAGATTCTTATTTGCCTCAGTGGTTTTAATTGGTATAAGTTTGATAGAACAAAGAAAGAAACCAATACCAAAATCTCGATCTACATGGAAATTTCTGATTTTATCCGCAATACTTAGTTATTCACTTGGTAGCATTTTTTTTGGAGAAGCAGTTTATAGAGTTGGCGCTTCTTTTATGGCGTTAATTTCTACTGCGATGCCTTTATTTACAATTCCATTTTCTTATCTTATAAATAAGGAAAAACTCTCAAAAAAAGGTTTTTTGGGAGTAATTCTAACAGTACTAGGTGTAATATTAATTCTAATTTAAGCAAAATAAAGTAATATTAAAATCGAAAAAGAAAAAATAAAAAAAAAGGAAGGAAAAAAATTTAATAAAATTTCTATTTATTTAAAGACTAGGGTGAATTTAGTCCATTTTTATCAATTTTCTCTAGACTTTCATTAGATATCTCTGTAATATCTGATTTAGCAGGTAACTTTTTCTTTATTTGTTTTTCTAAAGCAGAAATTTCCTCAGAATAGTGCTTTTGAATTATTCCTTCTCTACTTGAAACTTCTATGCTTAATGGTTTTTTCTTCTTTAATTTACTCTTAAATTTATGAATCTTACGAACCTGTTTAGGATACTTTAAGACTTTTTGATAAGCGAGTAGATAGCCCGAAACACCGATGGCTGCAGCTATTCCTACAATCGTTAGAACCTGGAATAGAAGCACGTTTTCAGGAGGCCTTATAATATTCATTGTTACTTGAAAAGTCGAAAATTCATAATCATCACCTGCGTTCACCGTTATTGAAATGATAAATGTTCCAACAGGGAGATCTGTTAATAGGGCTTCATATATACCATCATCATTTTTATCCGTAAGGAATCCTTGACCAAATGCCCATGTATACCTGAGTGTTGCATTTAATACACTGATATTAAAGGCTGTATCTCTAAGGTTAATTCTTAATCGAAAATCTTCCCTTGGAGCAAGGTTAAACACAGTTTCTCCTGTCATTGTAGAAATGTTCATTATTATTGTATTCACTTCAAATTTAAAAAGTGCTGAATAGGATTGGTAATTAGGACGTGAGCAATATATCGTTAAAAATTTAACACCTAGACCTAATTGACTTGTATTCACACTAATAGAGTACTGATGATTAAGTGGATTTTCTGATAAATTTAAAGATATATATGTCCCCACTAATTGAACGGTAGCATCTTCAACGGCTGTTCCATTTTCAATGTCAAAATAATTCACTGTAATATTTAATAGTTTTCGAATTGGAATAGAAAGTGTCCTATCAATAGTCTTATTGAAGAATATACCATCATATTCCATATAAACATGTAGATCTGTATCTTTATCAATTATTTCTATTTTAATTATAAAAGTCTTTGGTTGATAATTCACTTTTTGAGCGTATAATGTAAGAAAATTAATTCCAAAATTAAGATCATCTGAATCGAGAGTAAGATTATATTGATTATAAGTCGGATGCTTTGTTAAATTCATAGAAATACCTTCACCAACGATAGTTACTGTTGCATTATCAATAAAGAGACCTGTATAATCTTCAAAAATAACAGTTATGTTTACAAATTCGCCAATAGTTACTTGAATTGACTTATCTAATGTTTTGTTATCATCATTTAAGAATAATTCAAGATTCGATGCTTTTTCTTTTACTTCTACTGTAAATAAAATTGATTCTGACTTATATCCTGCTTTCTGTGCAAAAATTGTTAGAAAATTTATTCCTTGACCCAAATTATTGGATAAAATAGACACGTTATATTGTTCATACAATAGAACTTCAGTGAAGTTTTCATTAAGTGCACCAGTTAAACTTATATCCGCAAGGGAAATATGGCTATCATCTTCGATATCTCGGAATTGTACTGTAATATTTAAAATTTGATTAATTTCAGCTTCGAAATAATTTGTTGTTAGTTCAGTTTCGTTTATAAACAATTCTAAATAAGCGCCTCGTTCCAAAACGTTAAGCTTTATATTTACAATTGAAGTAGAATAGTTCTCTTTTTCAGCAGAAATCACCAAAAAGTGAACTCCTATTCCTAAATCCTCAGCTTTTAATGTATAGTTGTATTGATCGAAGGTTGGATGAGGAGCGAGTGTTTTTGTACCAATTCCTGAACCAGTAAGTTGCACTAATGCTGTATCGATGAAAACATCGGTAAAATCGTTATAAATTGCAGTAATATTTAGATATTCGTTAACCGAAATGTTATAAAATTCAAAAGTAGTACTATCTAAATCATCTAGTAATACCTCTAAAGATGTACTTCGCTCATTTACAGTAATGGTAATGCTAACTAATTTTGCAGTATAGTTATCTTTTTGCGCATAAATAGATAATAGATTAGCTCCTAAACTTAACTGATCGGTATTGATGGTTAAATTATATTGATCATAAGTAGGATGGGGTAAGAGAGTATCCAAATAGGTCCCTCCTGATCTTAATTCGACCATTGCGCCATCAAGGAAGTAGCCTGTGCCATCTTTATAAATAGCAGTTATATTCAACAATTCACCGTATGCAATCGCGATGGAAGTTGTTTGAATTTCATCGAGAAAAATGTCTAATACTGTGCTCCTTTCACTAACAGTTATCACAATACTTGCTAAAACAGCGGTATAATTATCCTTCTTGGCATATATCGATAGAAGATTTACTCCTAAACTTAACTGATCGGTATAGATAGTTAAGTAATATTGATCATAAGTAGGATGGGGTAAGAGAGTATCCAAATAGGTACCTCCTGATTGTAATTCAACCGTTGCGCCATCAAGGAAGTAGCCTGTACCATCTTTATAAATAGCAGTGATATTCAATGGTTCTGCATAGGATAGTGTTATTGCAGTTTGTAGTACCTCCTCAAGATATACATCTAAAGTGGTATTCCTTTCATCGACGGTAATTGTAATGCTTGCTAAGGCTGCGGTATAGTTATCTTTCTTAGCATAGATAACAAAGGAATTTACTCCTAAATTTAGCTGATCGGTATAGATAGTTAAGTTATATTGATCAAAAGTAGGATGGGGTAAGAGAGTATCCAAATA
>JBHLNZ010000018.1:0-48892 GCA_048941015.1 Promethearchaeota archaeon
TAAGTCGCTTTTGCATTTCCAGGTTTTACAGGACAACACATAGCATAAGATCCAACATAGACAGTACTATCAGTTTCGCCCTTAATAAAGAACGAATCATCGTGTATTTTTAGTTTGATTGTATCTTTTTCTACACCGGGTAATGTAATTTCAATATGATAATTATCATTTTCATCGTCAGCCCAGGCACATATCTCAGGTGACATTACAAATTTTTCTTTTACTTCTGTCATAAAATTTCACCTCATTTTTTAAAATAATACAAATTTTGTTCTAGAACAGCTAATTAGGAATTTTAAAAGTTAGTTTAATGAAATATAAAGAATTTAACGAATTTTCATTTTAAAGCAAATTGCAATTAATAAAGATTTTTAAAATATAAGCGATTAAAAATCTAATAAAGGAACGTCCCCATTATAGTAAAGCATACTTCCATCGAAACTAATTTGAGCAGTTATTATTGATATGTCCCTTTTTCTTGCCTCTATTAACTTATTTGAAAATTTTGGATCAGTCTTGTAGTTTGGACCAAATTTAAACGAATTTCGGAATATCAGAAAAAGCAGTTTTCCGTTATGGTTAATAATTTCTTGAACATGCCTTGTTCCACGCTCAGTTGGGGCGTCAGGGAATAAAGCAATTCCATTTTTAACGAGAGTAACCCCTTTCACTTCTAATGGTACCCCATCTAAGAGAAAATCTATTCTACTTTTCCCTATTGATACTTCTTTTTTGATTTCTTTAATTTTTGAAAATTCTGGCAAATATTCAAACAATTTTAATGCGATTTTTGAATGAAGAGAGGTGTCAATTAAAACCCATTCATTATCACATTTTACTGCTTTCACATAATATTTCAGTTTTCCTTTAGATGAAGTAAATAAAATTTCTTTTCCAGGTATCAATAATTCTTTTAATCGTCCAGGATCGTGTATATGTGCTAATTCATTCATATTTTTATATTTTATTCTACTTACAAATCTATTCGGCCGATCCAAAAAAATCCCTTTTTTTAATTCAGGGATTTTAAAAATTGGAAATTTAATTGAAGACATAATAATAATTGAGACTCAAAATTTGAGGATAAATATTGTACAAGAAATTAATATCATTTTATTATTTTCTATAAACTTAATAGATAAAAGTCTTAGCTATTTATTTACAATTATGAGCGACGCTAAAAATGAAACTTGCGTCGAAAGCTATAAGTTTCATCACATAGATATAAGTAAATGTAAAGAATGTAAGGAATTTTCCTGCGAAGATGCGTGTTTCAGGGGGATTTATGAAGTTATTAATAAGAATTCTGAACCAAGATGCGTCGTGATTGAAGATCGAGAAGATCGTTGCATTAAATGCCATATTTGTACGACTGCTTGTGCTAAAAAAGCGATATTAATTGATTAATTATCTAAAATTATTCAATAAATCTTAATCAAAGTCTAATTTTTATATTGAAGAAATTATTATTTAATAATAGTATAAAATTATGGGGTTATTAAATGATCTCTGAAAAATTAAAGTTAGATGATATCGATCGTCAAATAATAAGCTTAGTACAGGAAGATCCAAATCTTACTCATACTCAAATTGCTGAAAAGATAGATAGAAGCCAACCAACGGTCGGTATGCGTATAAAGAAGCTTGAAAAGGCAGGTGTATTACAATTTCAGCCGGGTATTAACTTCAAGGTTGTAGATTTATTCCTGGCTACTGTAGAAATCAATACCAAAAATCCTCAAGAAGTTTTAGATATGGCTTCTTGCTGTCCCTTTATGCTTAACGCGTTTCGTTTAAGTGGTGGACACAATATATGCATTTTATTAGCAAGTTCTAAATTACAGAAATTAGATGCTATTATTAATTATCACTTTCGCAAAAATCCAGATATAACCGCTGTATCCTTGGAAGTTGTTACTGATATAGCTAAGGATTTTATTTTACCCGTAGATTTTGACAGTGAAAACCATGAGCCTAACGAGGAAGAAGGTTGCGGAGAAAAGTGTAAGTATTTACTAGCTAAAAAGATGGGCAAGTTTTAAATACTCTTAATATATTCTGAGTTATCAATTAAACCCTAAGGAAATAAAAAAAGTAAGATCTATTCTTCTTCTTCAGCTTCATCGAATTGATATTTAGGAAGATTTGGGTTTAGATTACAATCGGGACCACAACTAGATGAATAAAAGTCAAACCTTTCAATTTTAAAGTCAATAGGTACAACGAAATCATGTATGGATTCAATCAGTATATTAGTTTTGACATTAATTACGTTTGGATCTTTTCGGAAACATATATCCACTAATTTCTCAATTGTCTGTAAATCAGAAGCAGCAATGAAGCATAACAAATTGAATTCTCCAGAGATTTTGAATGCATGGTTTATAAAAGGACAATTTCTAACTTTTTCTACAATACTTTCGACATCTTTAGTTGATATAAAGACAATTGCTGTTTTGATATCAACTTTTTTAATATTAAAACCAACTTGTTTTGTTAAGAGGTTTTTGCGTTCCAATTTTATAATTCTGGCACCCACAGCAGGTTGAGATTTTTCAATTTCTCTCGCAATCTCACTATGAGTAATATCAGGGTCTTTTTCAATCATTTGGATGATTTTATAATCATCATCATCTATATCCAATAATTCTTTAAAGGTTTTTTTTATCATATTCTTGTACCTAGAGATGCTATTTTAATTTAAATTTTATTTCTATGAATATAAAATTTAAGTGTGGTTAATATTAAAAATTATGAATAGTTTTGATTATGGGATTTTATTTTATAAATTATTTATAGAAATATTGTTAAATGATATAAGTTTTGACTTTATATTTTGTTTTTTTATTTTTTACAAAAAACTAGTAAATATTTGGAGAAAGAAAATAATTATAGTATATCCAACAAATCCCAGAATAAAGTAAAGCGGTTTCCCTTTTTCCTTTTCTGGAATTACTTCACGAACAATAGTATATAAAATTACTCCTGAAATGAAAGAATATAATACGTAAAAAACTTCTAAATCAAATGGATTTATTGGAAAAATAAATTCAAAAAATAGTTCAATAAAAATTCCTAATAAAACACCACTTGCTAAGATATATTTTTTAACTTTATTATCGGCGATATCTGTTTTATCATAAATCTCTAAGTCTGTAAATATAATATGGGTCTCAGATCTATTTGTTATAATGGCTCTAGACCAAGCAAATATAAAGAACAGAATACCAGATATGAATTCAATTGAAAGTAAACCTGCTAATATGATTCCTACAAGCAAATGATATATAAAATTTGTAAAAAATCGCAATCTTGATAAATCTTCACTAATACGATTTTGAATTTTAATTTTATAACGATTTATTTCACTTAGCATTTCTTCTTCCTGTTGATTTAAGTTCGAAATTGTTTGAGCAATATCTCTTACCGCAGATTCATCTAAACTGTCGTTAGTTAGTTCTTTCGTTAATATTTTTTCGATATTTCTCTCAACTTCTTCCAGTGTTTTCTCTTTTTGTACTAATTTACGCATTCTTTTCTGAGACTTTGCTTCTACTTTCTGAAGGATTAATTTTTCTGATATGTGGACAAAAGAAAAACCAATTACCACAAAAAGATATTCAAAAATTACAATTTCAAAGGGATAGACTGGAATACCTATTGCAACCTCTGGAAGCAAAACAAGAAAAAAGTATGATAATGAAATTCCAGCTATTAAAGAAATATGGAGTCTAGGATGTTTATGTTCATAAAAATCAGCGATAAAGAAAAAAATACCAAAGACCAAGGATATTATCGCTACAATTAAAAAATTCTCAATCATTATTATTCTCAAGATTGAAGTTTTTAATATAAGGTTTTTGGTAATTTAAATAATTTTTATTTTTATAATTTCATAATGACTATCTGAACATTTAAAGTGAAAAATCATGGAATTTCTGATAATAAGTTCAACTGAAGATAAGGCTTCAATGAACATTAGGGATAAATTATTGAATTCAAACATGTATTCATTTAGTGAGATTGATTTATTTTGGCATGACAAAAGATTATATCAATTTGAGGGTTTTAAAGAAAAGAAAACAAGGAATAACATTTTAGACCACAATCAAATTTATCTCGGTTTAACTGATGAGCGATTAATTTTTTTGGATAGCTTAAAATTAAATAAATCCAAAATAAATCCAGATTTAGTTATATTTGCTAGTCGCCACGTATCTAAAACAGAGAGACCTGCTCTATTAACACATACAACAGGAAATTGGAGTAAAGAAGCTGATTTTGGAGGAGTTCCTTGCGATTTATCTTTAACGAGTGCTTTACTCCATAAAGCAGTTTTTATTAGTTTAATAAAAGAATCAAATATACAGAATCTAAAAAAATTTTCAATTGATATTGAAGTTACTCATCATGGTCCAACATCATTAGAAAAACCTTTAATTTATATAGAACTGGGTAGCAGTAAAGAAGAATGGGGATTTGAAAAAGCAGGTATAGTATTAGCAAATGCTATAATAAACAGCATTTATCAGGTATTAGATTTCCAAATAGAAGGAAAGCAAAAAATTGGACTTGGATTTGGGGGTACCCATTATGCTCCAAATTTTAATCGTATAATTAAAAATAAAGATATTGCGATGTCTTTTATATGCCCTAAATACTTTATTCAAGAGCTTAATAAAGAAATTATCTCATTGATGATTAAAAATACTTATGAGAAAATAGATTATTTCATTATCGATTGGAAAGGAACAAATTCCGAGGATAAAAAGCATTTGATTCCAATTTTAGAAGGTTTTAATATACCTATTAAAAAAACTAAAGAATTCGACTGAGCCTACTTTAATTATTTAAATCGTTCATAGTATTGAATTAAATTTTTAAAAACGTAATGAGATGCTATATAACCTTGAGTTGCTGCTTTTAATAAAACTTTATTTAAAAACTCTGGATCCTTACAATCTTGATCCACAGCGACATTTAATTCTCTAATGTTATAATAACTTCTCCAAAAAAGAGTAGGCCATTCAACTAAGGAACGTAATGTTGTTTTATAATAATTTTCCCCTTCTTTACTCAATTCTAATTCTTTAGATAGACGATAATATAGATATCTTCCCCGACTAGTTTTGATAATCAAATTATCATTCACAATTTCTTTCATTATTTTTTTCAATTGTGGCAAAGTCAGTTCAATTTTAATTTTTTTTAAATTATCTAGTATTTCCGTGTCCCGTAATTCTTTAAATTTCATCATTGTATAATTTCTTGCTAAGATATTATACTTTAATGGTACAGTTTCATGATCTAAAGTATTATATTGAATTAAATCTCCCAATATTTTTTTTGCAACATAATATTTTAAAATTAATTGATCTTCTTTTGAATAATTGTTTTTAAAAAGTTCAGATTTTTCAAAATAGATATGATAGAGAGTGTGTAAAAGTGTTTTTATTGAATGAAAACCATCTTCAAAGGATTGTTTCACTGTATTTAGTACTTCAATTCTATAATTAATATCATTCAAAAATTTATCTTTTTGAACTGTGATTGGTCGGACCAAATGAGGTTTTTGATTTAAACTGCTCAGACATTCTTCCCATTCTTTATTAAAGCGATATGATTGTGTTTTTGAAATTCCCGAAAGTTTATAGACAACTTCATATAATTTATTTAGAAAAAGTTCTTCATTTACATTCGTCATTAAATAGCAACCTTAACCGAATTAGTAAAAATTGTTTCAAATTAATAATTATTAAATACTAAATGTTTTTAAAGTTTCATTAAATAAGTTTAAAAAAAAAATAATAAGTTAATATTAGATGATAACTAGGTTATAAATTGAAAAAATGTTGTTGGATATGAAGATTGAACATATAGCTATCGCTTGTAAAAATAAAGCAGAAAGCGATAGATTTTTTATTAATTTACTAGGCTTATCAGAAAAAAGAAAGTTTACTGTTCCAGCAGATCTAATGAAATGTTTCTTTGGTGTTAAGGAAGAGAAGATTGTAGTAAGGTATGGAAATGATTATTTTGACGTAGAAGTGTTTTTAACTGAAAATGATTCAAGGGCTTTAGATATTTTTACCCATCTATGTCTAATAATAAAAGATCGTGATAAAATCGTTAATGATGGGATGAAAATGGGGTATGAAATAGCTAAAGTTCCTCGAAAGGATAGTGAGAATTACTACCTATTTATTAAAGATAGTTTTGGTAATTTATATGAAATAAAATCACCATAAAGCTTTTTAGAATAAAAATTTATTTAAGAAATAATATTAGGTATAATGTTTTACACATTGAATGGAGGCATATTAAAACGCCTAAATCTTACAAATTGAAGATTATATTAGGAGGGGCTAAAGGCGTAGGTAAAACTTCATTCATTAGTGGAGATGATGGAAATGACTCTCCTATTGGTGTTTCATTTAAACCAATTGAATGTTATGCTAATCAAGGCGATTCTTATAAATTTGTTGTATGGGATTTAAAAGATAGAGAAAGATTTCGTTTTCTTTTTCCTTTATTTTGTCGAGGAGCTTGTTCTGGATTGCTTTGTTTTGATTTGTCTAGTAAAAAGTCATTTTATGAGTTAAATAGCTGGGTAGACCTATTTAGAGAAAGTGCTGGAAACATTCCAATTATTTTAATAGGAACTAAAAACGATTTAAACAAAAGAGCTATTCCTGAGGAACAAATCAACAAATTCATTCAAGAGAGAAAGCTTGAATGTGTTTTTTATACATCAATATTTGATGATAGTAATACTAAAGAGGATATATTTAAGAACATTGTTCAAAAGATTGATAAGGATTATCCAATAAATGATTTTACTATTATCTCCACTCAAAAAGTATTAGATGAAGAATTTAAGAAATTTCTTGATATCTTTGATAAATGTCCAATCTGTAAACGGGAAAATCATTTTGAAAGTTTAAAGAACTTTTATTTTAATAAGAGTAATCCTGATATAATAAGATTAAGAGAATCGTTATTATATTTAATTGAACACTCAATTAATATTCAGAAGTTACCTATTAATAGAATATCGTTTGGAATACCATGTTGTAATTGCTATAAATCTATTTTCAAAGAAAATTGTTAATAAAGCAATAGTAAATAGTTGTTCAGTCATCCCAAACTTCAGAACTTAATAAATGTTCAATTCGAGTTCTTCGAGGGCGAATAAATTTAGTATGATTTTCTTTTCTTTCAAGGAGAAGAGCTTTTTCAAGATTGACAGAATTTACCATATATACTTCTAAATCACCCTCATCAAGAAAGATATGATTAAAACAAGGATTATCATTTGCACGAACTTTCTTGGAAGAAGATGTTCCACAGTATAACAAAGTTGTTGGACCAATAACGTATGCATGAGGGACGTGTCTGTGACCCATTAGAACGAGATCTACTTCAAATAATTGAGTTAACTCAAGAATTTCACCCGCATCTCTCACTGTTGTGAACTTTTGGCCGGATAATGGTGGAGAAATTAAGTGATGGTGTAGAGCTAAAACTCTATTTTCTAATACTTTATTAAAACATCTTCCCATCCAATCTAATTGTTCATCACCTATCATTCCCTCACTCATATCATCTTTAGCGGAACAAACTCCTACAATAATTGTATCCTTTTCTTCTAATACCAACCTAGAACGGCGAGGACCTATAATTTTTTCCCAAAATATTAGTCCAGAATTTTTTGCATCATGATTTCCTGGAACTGCTACAAATTTTGTAACATTTTTTATTCGATTGAAATACGGCATCACTGCTTTAAATTGGGGAATCCTACCTTTATGAACAACATCACCAGTACATATTACAACATCAGGCTTTACTTGTTCAATATATTTTACAACATTTTCCATATATTCGTCGACAAACTCTGATCCATAATGAAGATCAGATATATGTATAATCTCTACGATTTTGAGCACCTATTTACATTTTTTATTTAGATTTAAGATGATAATCCACTAAAAAATTAAAAATAATATTATAATAATTAACGATACCTACTTTATAAAAAAAGTTTTTGTTCAAATGGTTTTTTTAAAGATTTATCGAGATTAAAAAAAACAATTTGATTCGATTTAAATTTTTAATCTTGAATCACGAGATTCAATAACCTTATTAAGAATTTCAATGTCCCTACAATTTACACAAAAATCCTTTACTTTTAATCTTCTAATTTGACCACATCCCGGACAATAAAATTCTTGAAAAATTGGTTTCATTTCACCTTTCACTTCACAGTATTTTAAATTCTAAATGGTTAAAAGCTTACTTAACATCAAAATCTTATTGATATCTTTATCTATTTGAGAAATGACTTTTTTAATAGATCCTTCCAATGGAGTACCAGAAACCGAATGCTTTAATTCTAAGTATTCATTTTTTTGTTTTAAAAGATTCAATAAGATATACTGAAACAATTTAGATATACATCCTTCTTTTTTCTTTAAATTAATAAAATTATTTTATAGATTTAAGCGATTTCGCAATATAATATAAATCTTATATACTCTATATAGATTAAAAAAGTGGCTATATTATAAAATTTAAATAAAATTACAATATCTAATATTTTCGTCTTAAATCTATATTAAGAAGAATTTAATAATTTTAACTTTTCAATAAGAGCATTTTTTAATTTAATAGTATTTATTTCTTTATTACTAATAAATCCTTGACCAAAATCTTTGCGTCCACCACCTTTCCCACCAAAATCTGCTACAATTTCCTTTATAAAATCTCCAATATTTAACTTGGATTTTTGTTTAGGTTCCTCTCCCTCCATTCCTAGAATCATTACCCCCTTTTTATTTTTATTTAAGAAAATTGTGATTAGATCTTTAGAATACTTCATTACTCTTATTGAGAAGTTTTTTAGGTCATCTTGAGAAAGGCCTTCGAAATTCTCAATAATTAGTTTGTAATTTTTATATTTCTGAGCATTATTGATGAGATCTTTTATATATTCATCATTAAGAAGATTTTTCATCTGTTTAATTTTCCTTATTCCTTCATTCCATTCATCATAGAGTTTCTGAATTTTATTTGGAACATCTTCCTTTTTGATATTTAAAAATTGAGATACGTTTGAAAGAACATCAGCTTCAAACGTTTCAGAAGAAGTCAATTTTAGATCATTCTCATCTATTTTACCAGATTTTATTGCCTTATTTATATTTTTCCACTTTTCAAATAATTCAGTAATTCTTCCAACGAGTAATCTACGATCCACACCTAAAATTCGCTTTAATTCAGTAAGGATTTTTTTATGCTTTTCCTTCAGTTTTTCTGTAGCTTCTCCTGCTACAAAAGTTAGTCTTACAATATCATCTTGTACTTTTTGAGACTTTGTAATATGTATATTTCCTGTTTCAGAGGTATTATTTAAATGAGTTCCTCCACAAGCCTCAACATCAACTCCAGGTATCTCCACAATCCTTAGATACTTTCCAGGAACTGCTCCACCTTGATATATCCTCATACCATATTTTTGCTCAGCCTCGGAACGAGGAATAAAACTAAGATTTAATTTTATTCCTTTTTTAACTATTTCATTAGCTTTTTTTTCGATTTCATACAATTTTTCTTTTGGAATTTGTTCGTAATGTGTTATATCTAAATGAGAGTTTTTCAACGTTTTTTTAGCACCTGCTTGATTCACATGATTTCCTAAAATTTCTCGAGCTGCTGCATTTACAATATGTGTAGCTGTATGATGCTGGGAAAGTTGCTTCCTCCAAGACTTATCAACTTCGACTATTACATTATCACCTTCTTTAAATTTTGGTTTCTCATTAAGAAAGTGAATGATATAGTTACCATGTTTTACAACATTATTGAATTTTTGATTATTAATTTTTCCTACATCGTGTAATTGGCCACCAGAAGTTGGATAGGCAACAGTTTTATTCAAAATAACCATATTATCGATTATTTTAAGAACTTTAGCTTCATTTGAAGTTTTAGTATAATCATAATAATATAATGCTTCTGTTTCTGGGATATCATCTAAATTTAAATTAAGTTCCGTATCTGTTGCATGAATCTGTTCTACTTTTTCATGTTTTTCAACTACTAAGCTATAAAAATCATCAGGGATTTGAACTTTTACATTATAATTTTTTGCCATATTTTTTACCATATCAGGACTTATTCCGTTTGAATCATATAATTCTATCAAAGTCTCAGTAGAAATTTCTTTTTCTTTTTGCATTATTTTTTCAAGAATTTTCCCTGCTTTTTTCTTAGATTGATAATATTTTTCCCTTTCTACATTAAGAATCTCTTTCACATCATCTAGATGATCAGAAACTTCAGGAAAAAGATTTTTTAATTCTTCTGCATGCCAGCAACACACATCCGCTAAATCAATTTCCCACCTGAAATTATCAATAAAACTAATTGCACGCCGAAAGATTACTCTAAGATTATACCCTCCTCCAACATTAGAAGGCAACTTTCCATCATTAATGGCAAATAGTAAACTACGAGTATGTTCTGCAATTGAATAAATAGCAGTCATTGGGAGAATTTTTTCTCTTAATGTATCCACTTCAAGGTTTAATTCTTTAGCAACTCTCTCCCATGCAGCATTCATATCATCTACTTCATCCATATTTAGATAAGCAGAATAGAGAGAAAATCTTTTATATAGATCTAAATCTAAATCTATTTTCGTAATAGCTCTTAATTTAGATAAAACATAAGGGAAAATAGCTTCATACATATTCGGAGTACCCTGTGAGAACCAAGCAACCCTTTCTTGACCAAGCCCCATATCTAGCACTTTTAATTTGAGTTCACGAGGTCCATCTGGTGTTTGTTCAAACATAGTATAGACTTGGTTGAAAAGTTCAACACCTCTACTAAAAAATTCGAGACTACATCCAAATGATCCACCACCTGCCCAGGAATCCTCATGAATTGTTATTTCTTCTTTTTCTAAACCCACTCCTTTATGAATGAAATCATGGATATCCATAAACAATTCGCCTTGATTCCATTCTTCTGGAGGTACAAATGAATGTTGACCAATCATTACAAAGCCACAATTGTGTGATCCTGTCAATCCCACATTTTCAATATCATTAAATCTTAAACAAAATTGAGGAATAATTAACTTTTTAGCAGGAGGCTCCATTTCTCCACTAATGACATAGGGTTGAAATGCTGATATAGATGCTATTGTAAATTCTGACGTGGGGTTCCATCTAGCTACACACGGATATCTTTTTATTGGTTTATATCCTCGAGGTTCTAAAATTTCAACTATTTTTTCCCATACTCCTATAAATGAAAGTTTTATTTTTGCAGGATTATCTTTTATGACTTTAAATCCTCCAGAACAAATAGGATCTCCACAAACTGTTCTATCTTTAAGTACTGTCCAGAAATACCTTCCACAACATTCACATTTTTTTCTGATATATCCTAGTTTTTTGAGTTCTTTAGTAGGAAAATAATTATCAGGCTTTTTTGAAGCAATGTCTTTAAAAATTTTTTTTAATTCCTTATCATTATGAGCTTTTTTAAGTTCATTTTGCTCTTTCGGAGTTAGCATCTTTTTCAATATTTTGAAATCATCGATTTAATTGTATTAATGAATATTAAAGTAAATGATCTCCTAAAATCTTTATTCTTAATAGATAAATTCTAGTTTTAAATCAATACTTTTAAATAAACTTCTTGTTATTATAAAACATAATATCCTTAAAAATTAAATTAGCAGAAGATTAAGTGGTTAATTAAATGACATTCCCCTATTCTGATCCATTTAATTTCATGTTTATGATAATACCAATTATAAGTTTTGCTAGTTGCTGCTGTTCGATATTATTAGCAGTTTGGGTATACAAGGATGCCCAAAAAAGAGGAATGGATGCTACTGTCTGGTTATTAGTTGTTTTAGTCGTAGGTTGTATTGGTTGTATCATTTATTTAATAGTTAGGCATCCAATCGGTGGTGAAGTGAGCGAAAGACCTTCATATCAACCCCAACCTTCATATCAACCACAGCAAATTTCCACACCTTCATATGAACCTGAAAAGGTTTCAGAAGCAACTAAATATTGTAGTAATTGTGGGGAAAAAATACCATACGATGCAAGTTATTGTCCTATTTGTGGTTCAAAACAATGATATAAAAAGGACTTTTTTATACTAATTTTTTCATTACATATTAAGACTTTGATGCCTTGAATAGCCTCTTTTTATGAAATCATAATCAAGTAATTCAATTTTTTCAGGTATAATCTTTAAAATTAAATCTCTCCTCCCACGTACAATTGTTTGAGCCTTTTTAAACTCTTGATCACCTTTTTTTAGAAAGATTAATCTTTCTTTTCCTGTTGCTGTTATTTGCATGCCTTGAATTTTTCCTGTATCCATTGGTGTATATATACCAATACTAACTATAGGATTTTCTTCAATATTTTTAATTTTTCTTCCAGGTGCCAGTCCGACATAAATATTAAAATTATCTTGCGATTTATCCATGTAAAAATCCATAGGAGTTGCGCGAGGAATGTTATTTGAACAGGTACAGAGTACTAATACTTTTCGAACGTTTAAGAACTCGCGAATTTCTTTCTTAATCTTTTTTTCCGTCATCTTATTGTCCATATTAAAAAACCTTATTATTTAGTATTAATCAGAAATGTTTGAAAACTATAAGACTTAAAGAATTAATACTAGAAATTTCTATTATAATCTTTTCAAATTTGGTGTTGGAAATTCTGAATCATTTACTGCGGCTTTTACATATGGAGAAATAGGGCCTCTTCCAAGTGCCATTATCCGTATTTTAGAACCAAGAGAAGGATCTAAAGCAGTTCCAAATTTTAGGGATGCTTTTCCTGGAATCTCATTTGTAATTGTTGATATTATCTTATCTACTTTAGATAAAGAAAGCTGGTGATCCCCAGCTACAGATACAATACATCTATCGACTTTCTTAGGATCTGGTTCTAAAAGAGGATTATTTAAAGCCAGTTTTGCCTTCTTAATGAGATCTGACTCTTCTCCAAGAGATTCTGTAATACCAATTAGTCCAGAAGGACAGTTTCCTTTCTTTTCAAGAACTCTTTTTACATCTGCATAATCAATATTAATTAAACCACAATTATCTATCAGATTTAGAATCTCTCTGATACATCTTATTAAAACCTCATCCATTATTTTAAATCCTGTAAGAATAGGTAAATCTTGATTGAATCTTAGGAGGTTATCATTAGGGATAGGTATTAGTGTATCAGAATAACTGGCAAGTTCTTTCAAGCCCTTTTTAGCCCTGATTCTTCTCTCCTTTCCTTCAGATAAAAAAGGTATAGAACAAAATGATACCACCATAGCATTATTTTTTTTAGCTTCTCTTGCAATAACGGGTGCAGCACCAGTTCCGGTACCCCCTCCTAGCCCAAAAGTAATGAATACTACATCAGCGTGTAGCGCTTCAGATATCCTTTCAATGTCCTCTTCTGCAGCAGTCGCACCTATGATAGGATCATTACCTGAGCCTAATCCATTACATGTGTCTTTTCCAATAAGTAACTTTTGCTTAGCGTTAGAATAATATAAATCGTGAGCATCTGTATTAATGTTTAAACTATCAACATCAATTGTTCCTATATCTTGCATTCTAGATATCGTATTATTGCCTGCTCCTCCAACCCCTACGACTAATGATTTTACTTTTAAAACTTTTAATAGATTTGATAAATATGCATCACTATCTAAATTAACTGATTTATTTGTGCTCTGATTTTGACGGGCAATTTCATTAAATCTTGTTCTTAGAGATGATCTTGACTTTGCTAATTCAATTAAATCAAAATCTTTATCGCTCATGAATTAAATCAACAGGGATAGTTAAATTAATTATAATATGAGTATTATATCCGAATAATATAAGATAGTAATATGCTTGTAATATCTTCCTTAGGGTAAAAAGATACAAGTAAAAGCAATTTAGTTTCCCCTTGCTTATGTTATTAACTTAGGAAACATTTGCTATTTAAGCTTGAGAAAAATTGAGAATTAAATCTTCCTTCAAATAGAATCTTATTTCTATATTTAAATAAATTTATAAGAATGTATTTTCACTATTACTATGAACGGGGTTGACTATATGGAGATTGAATATAACAAGGAGAATAGCGGACAGGCTCTAAGAAATTCAGAATTGGAAAGTAATAAGATAAATGTCAGAGCAGTTATAAGTTGCCCCACCTGTGGCTACATAAAGAAATTTAAAAACCAATTCGCTCGAAAAGAATTAGAATTAATGGTTGTTGCAGTAAAAGTATTCGATTGGATGGTTTGCTCTACTTGTGGAGAACTTTTAAAACTCGATTTAGAATTTAATATTTAAATAATTAATTACAATTTTTAGATTATATACTCACTAGTTTATATTTCAAATTTGATCTGACCGTATATACCTCCTCCTCCAGGTGTGTATTTTATTTCATCATTTCTTATTGCTTTAATTATTGAAGCAATATTTTCATCGAAATTACTTATCAAATCAATTGGTTTTTCAATTAAGATATTATATTCAGTTCCCAGCTGATGAATAATTTTATCATAATATCCTAAAACAGTTTTACTATTTGTGCTTTTAATGTTTTTAACAGCGCGAATTATATCTATCAATGGTACTGCATTAATATATGGCGGTCTATGTTCTGGATGTATAGATTCTTTCGATGATGATATAACTCTTATTCTTTCACTCACGCCTAATTTAATTTTAAAACTTTTATTTAATTTTTCTTTACAAGCTGGGCAGATGCTTTTTTCTTTTGAAACCATATTGATGAATTCATTCTTGGCTTTTAGTGGCTCCTCGGAAAAATATATAATAAAATTATCTGTAATAGAATATTGATTAAATACTGTATTTGTTGATTTTGTTGATTTTTTAAATAAGATTCTTCTTCTACATTTATTACAAAACATATTATAATATTTACCAAGTTTAGGATGAAGTCCTACATTTAAGACAATGCGTCGAGAATCTTTCCTTCTAATAGCTAGTAAAATTTCTTCAAAAGAACCATTTTCTATTTGCATTTTATTAAATTCTCGACCTAGAGATCTAGGATCTTGAGAATGAGCATCACTATTACTTAAAAAACTTATATCTCTTAGATCAAACAATTTATCTGCGAGATCAGTATTAGCAGATAAACCTAATTCTAAAAAATATACGTTTTTTGAAGCATCCTGATAACATTCTTTTAAGTTCTTATATTTATTTTGACGAAAAATAGCCTTAAAAGGAGTGAAAGCATGGGCGGGACCAATTAATCCTCCTAAATTTGTAATTTTATCCACTAATTCAGGTGCAGTCAAATTAACTCTAGGTCTTCCTCCCCACTCATCTAAAATATTCTTAGAGTGCAATTTTAATTGAATTTGGGCTTCCATAACCGATTTAAAATCAGGAAAAAATACTAGATGATGAATACTCTCTGAATCTTCTATTTCAGTTTGTAAAATGAAGGAAATATTCTTATACAGAAATGTCCCGTCATTAGCTTTATTAAGATTATTTTGCATATACTTTAACCAATCTGGTTGAAGAATATCTCCTGTGGCTAAAATATCTAAACCTTTCTTCTTACAAGTATCAACCATCGTGTCTAAATTCAAAGATTTAGATACTGCAATTGAGTGAGGTGAGTGAATATGTAAATCACAATTAAAAATGTCCATTAGTTTTAAAAAATCTTGATTTAATATAAAGGTTAATTAGCTTCTACTATCTTGTATTTAGTTTTAGAGCAAATTTTATCTTTTTTTACGAATTTGGGTTGCTTTTTCGAAATTTCCTAACTTTTCATAACAATTTGAAAGCAGTTGAATTGATTCTAAATCATAAGGGTCAAGATCTAGTGCATTTTCAAAAAATCTAATTGCTTCTTTATAATCTTGCTTTACTTTATAAATTAAATTTCCCAACTTTTTTAATACAGAAATATAGTTAGGGTTAATATTAAGTGCTTTATGGTAATATTTTATTGCATTGTCATAATCCTTTAAAGCATTATAGCTAAATCCCAAATTTTCATAAAGTGTGGCATCATTGGGTTCGATTTCAAGTGCAGATTTATAACATTCTATTGATTCTAAGTATTGTTCATTAAAGGTGTAGGATAATCCTAAATCATTCCAAGCATCAATTAAATAAGGATCTAGTTCTACTGCTTTTCGATAATATTCAATTGCATTGACAAAATCATTAAGTTCATAATAAATGTCTCCCATATCACACCAAAAATCTGCATTTTGAGGATCTAATTCAATTGCTTTTTTATAATAATATATTGCTTTCTCATAATTTTTCTTATCAAAATATATGATAGCTATATTGTTAAAAAGAAATGGATCATCAGGATTAATTTTTAGAGCTCTTTCATAGAAATTTATTGCTAAATCATATTTTTTTTTATCTCTATAAATTAAAGCGATGTTATTTAATACATCGGTATAGCTGGGCTCTAATTCTAAAGCTTTCATATAATATGCAATCGCATCATCAAAACTTTCTAAATCCTCAAATAATGATCCTAAATTATAATAAATATTAGCATCTTCGGGATCTAATTCTATAGCTTTTAAATAACATTCTTTTGCATTCTTAAGTTTTCCTATCATTGAGTAGGCAAGTCCTAAATTATTATAAACCTCGGAAAAATAGGGACTAATCATTAAAGATTTTTTATAGCATTCTATTGCCTTATGAAAGTCTCCTTCGTCGTAATATGCATCGCCTAAATTAATCCAGGCATCAATATCATCTGGGTCTAGTTCAACAGATTTCTTATAGCGATCAATCATGTTTTTGTCTATACAATTTTATTTTTTTTAATGTACTATAACTATTATTTTTTTAGAAATATATTTTAGTTTAAAATTAGCATTTTATCTTTAACTTGATCACTAAGTAATATTCTATAATAGTTTGCTTGATTGCGATAGCTTACTTTTTCTAATTTGCCTTCAACTAAAACAAGCTCATCATCTTTAGCTTGCTCACAAAATCTACCTCTAAAGGAATTTATTTCTGTTATTTCTCTTATATTAAAATTTTTAAATGTTAAATCGCTTTCTAATAACGTTAAAGGTTCGATTTTGTAAGAACAAGGAGTGAAAATAGAATTACTCGAATTAGTTATCTTAGCCTTAATTTTTACCCTTCCTAGATTCTTAAATTGATAATCATAATAAGAACCCTTCCAATCTCTCGGGCTTTTAATATATCTAATAAAAAAATCTGTATTTAGAAATTTACCTTGATGAAGTTTTCGCTGTTCGCTTTTAAAAAAATCTTCATATTTGATATCTGAACCTCCTACTCTCCAAAGATAATGAGAGTGATATTCATTTATATCATATCTTCTGCAAATATTCGATTGTTCTAAAATCTCCTCTAAACTAGTTTGAAAATTCAAACTTGTTTTAGTTCCATATATTATAATATCAATATCTGAATTTATTTTATTTAAGCCAATCATAAGAGAACCTGAAATACCAATTGATTCTTTAGGTATCTTTCCTTTATCTATAAATAATTCACATAATTCTTTTGATTCTTTTTCGATATTATTTAAGTTATTTTTTATTTGTAAATTTTTTAAACAATCTCTTGGATGATAAATAATCTTAATATCTTTAAGTTCTACTCCTTGAAGTTCTAAATCAAATTGATTTGAATAAAATAAATATTGAGGAAATTTCTCCTTTAAAAGTGAATATCTCTCATTGAAAGCATAAACCTTTTTATAAGAGAGATTATCTTTTATTCTATCTCCAGTTTTATCGGGATAGAATCTTATAAAACAAATTTTTCGATCTTTTGGATGATGGTAACCTTTTACATCAAAAAATAAGTGATTTTCTTTCGTTTCTACGTAATCTCCTTCAATACCTAAAGGAATTTTCATGAGTCTCCCATAAATTATAATTAATATTTTGAAGGAGTTTTTGTTTTTATTTTATGTTTTGGTATTTCTTTAACTTTCCGTAATTCTTTCTCAAAATTTCTTTTTTCGCTAAGAAACCTTTCTTGATCCCTTTCTAACTTCTCGCGTTCTCTCCTTATTACATTCTTTTCATTATCTATAAGTAATTTTTCTTTATCTAATTGTTTATAGTTATCATTAAGTTTTTTTAGTTTACTCTCTAAATCATTAATGTTGCGCTCTAAAGAATAATAAGTATCTTCCGCTTTAGGAATTTTTTTATTTAACTCTTTTAATCTTGCTTCTTGTTGTTTTTTTTTATTCTCCAAACTTTTTACATCATTTTCTACCTTATCTCTTAACTTTTCCAATTCAGATTTTTTTTTATCAATTTCACGAGCCTTAAGCTTTAAATCTTTTTTCTTATATCGTGATTTTTCTCGCTCTTCTTTTAATTTTCTTTTCTCATCTTCAATTCGATTCTTTTCATCATAAATTTCTCTTTTTAGATCATTAATTTCTTTTTTTATACTATCTCTTTCATTAGAGAGGCTTTTAATTTGATTTCTTAAGTCCATTAATTCATTTTCTAATTTTTCAATGGTTCTTTGTAAGGCATCTTCCCTTCTTTCCATACCTGGTATTTTAGATTTGATTTCTTTTATACGATCTTCCGCGTTATCTCTTTCTCTATGTAAATCTCTCTTTTCTTTTTCCAAATCGTCTTTTAACTTGTCTAATTTCGCTTGATAATTATTTAATTCAGCATTTTTTTGATCTAGTTCTCTTTCTTTTAATCGTAGTGCATTTTGATTTTGCTTTTTTTCATTACTCATTCGTTGTAGGTCGCTTTGTAATTTTTCTCGTTGATTCAAAAGATCTTTAACTTCAAGTTCTTTCTCTTTTCTTTTTTTTTCAAGATCCTTTATATTGTCTTTATAACCCTCAAGCTTTTCAATTAACTTTTCCCATTCAATTGTTTCTTTCTTTAATTTAACCCTTTCTTCCTTAATTTGTTTGAGTAATTTTGCATCTGGAATTATATCTAATTCTTCTTCCGGAGTTTTTTCTCGAATTTGATATTTCGGTATTTTATTATCTTTCATATTATCATGATGGCCTTTTCTTCTTAATAAAATAAATGTGTAATAATTCTAAAGTTTTAGTACCATAAAAGCAAAAATATAATTTAATCAATATCCTAATTTCATTTATATAATAAGACAATCATTATTTATATACAATATAATAAGAAGAAAATTCAAAATAATTTTAATCATCCGTATGAAGGTGGTAAATCTTTGGATTTTGATGAGGAATTTGATGAGGAATTTGATGAAGATTTGGATGAAGATCTAGATGATGAATTAGATGAACCTACTGTAAAGAGTCCTGAAGAAGAAGTTAAATCCAAAACTCCTACTATAAAAACACCTGCTAAAGGAAAAAAGATTTCAGTATTCTTTTTATCTACTATTGGGCCTGGTGAGAAAAAACAAAAACTTTTAGTTTATACTGGAAATAAGATAGGAGATATAAAAGAAACTGTTGCTAATTTATTCGGTCTAGATCCTAGAGATTTTCATTTATCATCTGGCGGAATTACCATGGAAGAGGACGCTGCATTAAGTGAATATAATGTAGTTGAGGGAGATGACATTTTACTGATTCCAGCAAGCACTGCTGGTTAAAGATGTTATAACAATTTAAATGGATATTAACGTTAAATTTTTATTTTTTTTCTTTTCTAGAAGGAATTAAAACTATTTCATCATCATCTTCTATGTTATAATCAATAATTTCTAAATTTTCATCCAATATTATGCCTCCAGAAGATAACACAAAATTGCTTAGATCATAATTAAATAAAATTGCGATCTTTTCTTTAATTTCAATTACCAATTCAGAAGTTTCAATAATAATTATTTTTGTTTTTTCACCCGGTTCTATTAATGATCTAATGTAAACTCGGATTTTATCTTGCATTCCAATATTTATTTTAGGTGGGGTAAAAATGATTTCTTGATCAGTATTATCTTTGTTTCTAAACATATCTTCAATTAATTGATTTCTTTCCTGAGGAGAAAAATATAATAATTCTCTTAAGAAAAATATTTTATCCATTTTTGAAAGATCTAACAGATTTATTTTATCTAATTCCTCTGGAGTAAAAACTGAAAATATATAGTCATCCATTGTATCTACATCTTCAAACAATTCATTTGAATTCGCGTATTTATCTATTAAAGGCATTGCATCAAAATAATCCTCAATAAATTCATTTGATTGTTTTTTTAGTGATTTCTGCTTTGAAATATATTTAGGTTTTATGATTCTTTTATCTGGAATAGATCTAGATTGTATTATTGTATAAATGGTACCAGTAGATAATACTGCCATACTGCTAATATTAAAAATAACATAAAATGGAAGAGAGTCTATTTTTAAGAAGAAGAGAATAATGTAGATTAAGATGAAAATGAAGTAAAGAGCGATTAAGCTAAAGAATCTATAGTTTCTTCTCATGGTTATTATTCAATTTTTTTCTAATTTTCTAATGTGTCTTTTAAAATATAAATTCAATTGGAATAAATTTGAAATTTAAATCTTATCTATTAATCATTGATTTGATTAAATTTTGATATCTATCTAAATCTAACATAAATATTGTTTTTTTATTTTCCTTTTCGGTTTTTACTATTTTTAAATCACTTAAAATATTAAGGTATTTTTTAATTGTGTTATAGTTCTTTTTTAATTGAGTTGCTATATCTGTTAATTTTAATTTTTTATTTTCTCTTTTCATAAACTCAATTATTTGTTTTGTAATATCTTGATTTAAGTAATAATAAAGTTCATCAAATTCTGGATTTGATTCAAAATGAAAAATTATTCGTTGATTTTCAATTTTTCTTGACCTAGTAAATTGAAATTTTTCCAAGCATGAAAGATGCCAGAGAGCTTGATTGCTTCCAATATTTATCGCTCTCATGATTTCATTAATATTGGATGGATTCTTCTTGATATAATTATAAATTTCATTTCTTATTGGATGCTCAATAATGTTATTTCTCATTAATTTCGTTCCTGGAATTAATATTCGTTTTTTAATTAGTTTTTTAATGATTTTCTCAATCATATTCCTATTTAAATAAGGATAACCTCTTGCCCTATTACTAATAAAACTTATAATATCTTCTAGTGAAAAGAAGGGCTTCTTTTTTAAGTATTCCTTAACTAATTCAAAAACGACAGAATCAACTTTATCAGGAGAACTCATAATTTATTTCTTTGATTTTATTGAGAAATTTACACTTTACATCCAAATCTTCTCTCTAAAACGATATTTTCTACCTTATATATATTATTAGATGTTCATTTAATTTATAGATATATCTTAGTAAAATTCGAATAGAATTAAATTAGCTTTTAAAAATTTCAAATTCATTCCAAAGGGTTTTATAATACTATATTTTCATGTTTTTAATAAAAAAAAAACACATAAAAGAAAGAAGTGATTTGAATGAGTTTTAAAGAAAATTTTGATGAGGAATTAGAACCTGTCAAATCTAAAACACCAATATCTAAAACTCCTGCAGCAGGAAGAAAATTAACTTTATATTTCATGTCTACCATAGGGCCTGGTGAAAAAAAGGAAAAGTTAATCGTAAATGACGCTAACTATGTAAGAGATATAAAGCAAACCTTAGGAAATTTATTTGGACTTGATCCTGATGAGTTTCATTTATCATCTGGTGGAGTGACTATGGATGAAGATAATCAATTGAGAGATTACAATGTAAATGACGGCGACGATATTCTTTTGATTCCTGCCAGTACTGCGGGTAAACTTATATAAATATTCTTCATAAATTATAATATAAAGGCTTTAAGCCTTTCATTTTTTTTATTTTTTTATTAATATGGATAGTGATAATAATGGATAAAAATTCAGATTTTTTTGCAAAAGAATTGTCTATCGAAGAGAGAAACTTATATGATCGGCAGTTCCGTCTCGAGGGGTGGTCACAAAAATTAGTAAAGAACTCAAGAATATTAATTATTGGCATTGGAGGATTAGGGTGCGAAATTGCTAAAAATCTAGCTATGTTAGGTTTGGGCCACTTGGATCTTGTTGATTTAGATATTATTGAGCATTCTAATTTAAACCGTCAAATTCTTTTCACGGGGGCTAAGATAGGAGCACCTAAAGCTGTTGTAGCAGCTAAAAAATTATCAGAAATAAATCCTAATATTGTTGTTAAAGGATATCACACTTCACTTGAGCGGTTAGACCCTGCAATATATCAAAATGCAGACGTTATTATCGGGGGTCTTGACTCAATGAATGCACGATTAAACTTAAATACTCAATGTATACGATTTAGAAAACCATTAGTAGATGGAGGGGTATCTGGTTATCATGGTCATATATATACGATCTTTCCTTATGAAAATGCTTGCTATGAATGTAATCCCTTACCTGAAGTAGAAAGCGATGAAATGGCAGCATGTACTGTGGTTGGAATACCACGGAAACGGATTCATTGTGTTTTTAAAGGAGATATGGCATTTAGAGAAAAATTTGATAGAGATCCAAATCCAAAAGATATAAACGATATAGAATTTATTCAAAAGTTTGCAAATGATTTGGTAAATAAACATAATTTTTTACCGGAATATACCGCAGATGATATAGTGAAAATCCTTGATAGACACGATCCTGGGATAATTACTATAAATGCAGTTATTTCTGCTCTACAATCACATGAGGCTATAAAAATTCTCCATTGGAATAAGGGACATAAAGGATTAGGAGAACCAATAAAAAGTTATGTAATTTTTAATGCAATGACAATGAAATTCTATCATATTGAAAAACCGAGAAATCCAGATTGTTCTCAATGTGGTAAAAAAGTTCGAAGAGTAGCTATAAAAATGAGATCTCAATCACCCTGTATAAATATAATTAAGATATTGGAGAAAAATGGATTTAAATTAGAACCTGATTTTGAACCTGTTATAACTTTGCTAGATTTCAAT
Source organism: Promethearchaeota archaeon (assembly GCA_048941015.1). Classification (GTDB taxonomy): domain Archaea; phylum Asgardarchaeota; class Lokiarchaeia; order Sigyniarchaeales; family SOKP01; genus SOKP01. The sequence goes on from JBHLNZ010000018.1 coordinate 23,037, forward strand.
GAGATTAAAGTAATTGATTTAGAAAAAACTCCAATTAATAATGGTTTAAGAAATTACGAATTTTTAACCGTTGCAGGATTTATGGGTGGAGAAATTTATGTAACTTTAAAATTAAAATAACTTTTAAATCAAAAAATGTTTTTAATAAAATTTGATGAAATAGGCATTTATAAAAGAGAAAATTTTTAATATTAAATTAAAGAATAAAAAAGTGTTTAGAAAATGAGTATAAGAAGTAGTCGGGTATCCCGTGATTTTGCGGGACTAAAAAAAATGCTTAAAGAAGGGAGTCTTGTTCAGTTAATACCATTTAATCCTAAAAACAAAAGTATTGATCACTTAGCGTTAACAATTAAAGGCCCTAAAGGTACTGCTTATTCAGGTGGACTTTTTAAATTAGAAATGAAGTTCCCTACTCAATATCCGAAGCAACCACCTTTTGTAAGAATGCATACTCCTATTTGGCACCCCAACTTTTGGCCAAAACCGAGTGAATATAAAGGTCAAAGAAATATTTGCCTAGCATTAATAGATCCATCTTTAATTGGACAAAAAGGTGGATGGAGCCCATCAAAAACTGCTGTAACAGTTGTTCAGGCAATAATTGCTATGTTAAACACTCGAGGTAAATTTGTAAATCCAACAGATGTTTTTAATAAAAAGGCAGCCATGGAAATGATGAAAAACCCTAAGTTTTTTGAGAGAAAAGTTAAAAATTTAGTTAAAAAGTATGCTAAAAGTAAGTGGTGAAATTTAAAATGGGAGAGTTAAATAAACATAGAGCATCTATTAAAGAAGAAATAAAGACAAAAATTAAGGAAATAATCAAGAAAGAATTGTTAGAAGAAATCTATGAAGAATTAAAGTTAGAAGAAAAAGAACTAGTTAATGAAATTAGTACTATGATTACAAAAAGGGTACCTGAAATGCAAACAATAAAACATTCAAATAATCAAGCTCCCATAGAAGCCACAATAAAAAAAGAGCAACTAAAAGTAATTCCTATAGATAATATTGAAAAAGAAGTATACATTTCAGTTAAAGCGATTTTAAAGGTCGCTAGTCATGCACTAAAATATGCTAATTCAAAGGTTCCAAGAAATAATTGGGTAGAAGTTATAGGTTTACTTGCAGGTAAATTAGATAATAAAAATGGAGTCTTACATATCGAGGATTACTATCCTATGGGGCATGGAACGGCTGTTTATGCTGAAATAAAAGATTATAAAAATTATGCCAGGGCATTTAGAGATATTAAAAGAGAGAAATTATTTATATGTGGTTGGGCACATAGTCATCCTTCTTATGGTTGTTTTATGAGTAATGAGGATATTGGGACTCAATCGAGGTATCAAACTCTCTGGGATAAAGCTGTTGCACTAGTTATTGATCCTTACCTTATTGATGGAACATCTGCAGGTTTTGAAATCTATCGTGCAGATCTGAAAACAAGAACCTGGTACCCTTTAGTATATGGTATTAAAGGATCTTTAGATATAAGAATGTTGCCTGAAATCTTAGAATTTATGAATCCTATAATTCAAGGGAAACCAGCTTATTTAGAATATGATGAATAGTAAATTAAAATATATTTGGTGATAATGAAACTGTGGCTAAAAAGAAGGTTTTAGCAATAATTTTCATTCTTTTTTTAATAATTGGTATAATACACGGTGCAATTATCTCAACTTCATTAAATATTTTTTTAACTTGGCCACTTATCGGTCTATGGATCATCTTTACACTTAAGATTTTAGAAAATGTAAAAAGGCATCGAGAATTTAATTCTCCACACAACACTGCTTTTTTTGTTATGATTCCTTTATTTATCGGAATTTTTTATTCTATTTGGGGTTATTTTACAGGAATATTAGGTGAGAATCTGATTGAAGGTTCAAATTTATATTTCAGTTGGTGGAGTATTATTTTCGGATTTCCATTTGTACTTTATGGATCTTTTTCATTATATCGTTGTTTTAAGAAATATAATGTAATCTATTTTGGAACTAAATCAGTAAAAGCTAAAGCAGTAGGATACGTTTTAAGTTTCATTATTATTCTTTTTATTGTGATATACTGGATAGCATTTTATGCATTTATGGAGTTTTATAATTCTCCGTTAATCCCATTTCACTTCTCTTTAGATCTTAATCTTTTACTGGTTTTAATTATGACAATCTTAATACTAATTGTTTTTGGATTTATTAACTCACAAAGATCGTTACCATCGTTAACTCGTGATTATATTACCCAACGATCAAGAAGATTAAACGCATTAACATCTGCATCCACACTTAATTCTCCAAATAGACAAAATAGGTCAGCCAGACCGAGCCGATCATCTAGAACAACTACGCGTACCACCATAAGAGCAACACCAAATATACTTAGGCGAACAACTAAAACTAAAACAAGAGTGACTACTCAGACTAAAAGTATAAAAGTTCGAGACTTTACAAAATATAGACCGAAAGCATCATATTTATCTGTAGAAGATTTTAAGTGCATTTTCTGTTTTAAGTTGCCAAAACTACCAGAAGATCGAGGAAGAGGGATAGTTATATGCCCAAACTGTAGATATCCTGCACATGCAGATGAATTCAAAGATTGGATGAGAACGTCAAATCTTTGTTCAAGATGCAGTGCTCCTATTTCATCTAACTATAGAAGAAATCCTAAAATAATTAGTGTAAAGGATTATTTAGTTATTTGTTCGCATTTTGTAAAGAAAAAGAATCAGTAATTTAAATTTTAGAAGAAAATAGAAGCTTATTTTGGTACTTTAATAATCTTTCTTAATTCTCCTATGGTAGTACTTAATTCTGAATAAACATTATGAGGGTGAATTGATTCAAAACTTTCTATTTTGAATTTGATTTTAAAATTATCTTCTAAATTTGGAAATTCCTTTAAAATAAAATTTTTCGCCATTTCTCTTATTACGTCTTCAGCGAATAATGGTTTTAAATGAGCAATTCTAACTAACTTTGCTTCTTCAGGCCTTTTTAAGACAGATTGCATTCTTCCGCTCATACTTTCTTCGATAATATCAATGATATCTAAAACATCTATTTTGTAGTTATTTAGATCCTTAATTTGAACCATAATTGAACCTGTAGATCTTTGATTGTGAGAACTAAATGGTAAAATATTTAGAAGTTTTTTTACTATCTCATTGGAAAGATTGATATCTTGCCTATTTTTTATAATTTCTTCAGCATATTCTTGACTCATTTCCTTTGCACATGGGCAGACAGTCATTCCAATCGCATTTGCTCCAATATAGTAATTAAAATTAATAATTCCAGATTCTTGCTTTTTTGCCTTTACAAGAGAACTAATATCGTATGCTTTTTGAATCATCCTTTGTTGGGAATCTTTAGCTTGAACTATTATTTTTCCTTCTAATTTTACATGTACCTTTTCTGTATAAGGATGCTTTTCCAATAATTTTCTTGCAATTCTGTCACCAACAACTTCAACTGATGGAGTGGGTGTAAAAATAACTTCATTAATAATCTCCTCAATTGTTTCTGAAGTACGAGACATATGAATCCCCCTTTGTCTAGCAGGCAGTGAAATTAAGGCTGATATTTTCGGATAAAAAGAATATCTCTTATTTTCTTGAATAATCTCTACTTTCTTTTCTACACCAACTATTCCAACTTTATCTATCGGAATGTCTACAATCGAACCAGAATCTTGTAAGTCTTTTTTGAATTGATTAATTTATTACCACCGACTAAATTGCTTTTAATTTAAAAGATGTACCAAATTTAATAATATATATTCAATTATATTATTTTTTGAATTATTAAAAAAAATCGATTAATTTATGTTTAGTAAACAAATTGATAGCGATTATGGTCTTATTGGAGATAATCTGGAAATAAAAAAGAATATAAAAATAGAAATAAGTAAAAATGGAAAGATTAACAAAATATCTTATGAGAATATAGATAAATCTGTTATTATTTCTAAAAGTAGACCTACTTATTTGCTAATTCCTGGGTTAATAAATTCTCATATTCATATAGGTGATAGTTTTGCAAAAGAAGAAGGTTTTAATAACAATTTAATTGATATTGTTGCTCCTCCAAATGGATTAAAACATAGGTTGTTGAAATCAACCTCTGAAGAAAATATAATTGAAGGGATATATAAGGCATCAAGGGAAATGATCTCAAGTGGTACTACTTTTTTTATGGATTTTCGAGAAAATGAGTTAGATGGAATAAATCTATTGAGAAATGCATTAAAGGGATCTTCTATAAATTATCTTGTATTAGGTAGGTTTAATGATATAAGGGATTTAGAAGGAGTATATAATGCCGCTGATGGTATTGGTTTTGCAAGTTATAAATATTTATCTCCAAATGTTAAAGAACAACTAAAAGAATTAAAAAGTGTAAAGAAGAAAATATTTGCTTGCCATGATGCTGAAAATATTAGAGATAAGAATGTAATTGAGAAAATTTTAAATGATAAAATAATTGATGTCATAGTTCATGGCACTAAATATATTGAAGAAGATTTAATTGAAATTAAAAAGAACAAAATTGCATTAGTAATTTGTCCCAGAAGCAATGGCTATTTTGGGATTGGATTTCCTCCGATCAATGAAATTTTAAGTTTAAATCTTCCTATAAGCATAGGTACGGATAATGTTATGGCAAATAATCTGGACTTATTCGAAGAGTTACGTTACATTTATCGTATTTATCGGGTTTTAAGACAAGATTCGAATGCACCATTAATTACAGCAAAAGATTTACTTAAGATGATAACTATTAATGCTGCTAAGAATTTTGGCTTAGAAAGTGAAATTGGATCGATATCAGAAGAAAAGTTTGCAGATTTTTTCATGATTGATTTGAATGATCCTAACCTTTATCTACATAAAGTTGATAAAGAGAATATTTATCCAATTATCGTTCAAAGAACAAAATCAGAAAATATAAAAAAGGTATATATAAGAGGTGACTTAATCTTTGAAAGGATCTGAAAAGCCATACATAATATTAAGCGCTGCGATGAGTATTGATGGAAAAATAGCTTCGAAGGATGGAGATCCTGATTTATCAGATGAAGATGATTGGAAAGAAGTTCATAAACTAAGAAGTCAAGTAGATGCAATAATTGTTGGTAAGCAAACTATCATAAGAGATAATCCTAAACTTCACATTAAATATTATGACCATAAAGGCTATTATCGTATTGTTTTAGATAGTAATTTATCAATTCCATTGGATTCTAATGTTATTTCGTACAAACAAGATGTATATCCAACAATAATTTGTACAACAGAAAATATATCTTTGGAGAAAATTAAAAAGTTTGAATCAAAAAGTATTAAGGTAGTAAAATCTGGAGAAGGAAAAAGAGTAGATCTTCTAAAATTAATGCCATTATTGTCTAATCAAGGGATAAAATCCATATTATTAGAAGGTGGTGGAAATTTAAATTGGAGTTTCATTAAAAATGATTTAATTGATGAAATTCGATTAACTATTGCTCCATGGATAGTAGGCGGGAAAGAAGCTATATCTTTAGTTGAAGGAGAAGGATTTTCAAAGATGATCGAGAGTCCAAGATTTATTTTGACCAATATCATAAATAGAAATAATTATGTAATTCTAAATTACAAAAAAAAATATAATGAAAAGTACAATACTTAAACAGTTATCTCTTAAAAAGTTAAAAGAAAAAGTTAAGGAAGTAAAAGCTTATCTATCTTCAAACGAGCAAAACATCATTACATTTTCAAAAAATTTTACAATCTCACTTTCAAATTATTGTCAAAATCAATGTAAATATTGTTTTTATAACTACAAAATTCGAAAAGCAAAAGGTCAAGAAAATGAAATTCTAATACCCGATTTTAAAATAGAGAATTTAATTCAAAAAGCAATTAATTATCATTGTAAAGAAGCACTTATAATGTCTGGAGAAAAACCAGATATTTTCCAAAATGTCAGAGAGGAACTAAGATCGAGAAAATATAAAGATTTTATTCATTTTGTTAAAGATCTATGCGTGAACTTGATAAATCATAATCTATTACCACATACGAATATTGGAACCTTATCTTATGATGATTTAAAATCATTAAAACCCCTCAATGCTAGTATGGGTCTAATGTTGGAGAGTACTTGTGAGAAGTTATTTTTAAAAGGAGGAGTACACGAATACTCACCTGGTAAAATACCTAAATTTAGATTGGAACACATAGAGAATGCGGGGAGACTTAAGATACCCTTTACAACAGGTTTACTTTTAGGCATTGGAGAGACAATTGATGATAGAATCAGAGATCTTTTTATTATAAAGAAGCTACATCAAAGGTTTGGTCATATCCAGGAGATTATCTTACAAAATTTTGATTATAAAGAAGGAATCCCATATAATCCGCAAAAATCAATCCAGATTATAGATATTTTAAAAATAGTTGGAATTGCAAGATTAATATTTCAAAATGAAATTGCAATTCAAGTTCCTCCAAATTTAATTACTGGATATGAAAAGGATTTTCTTGAAATGGGTATCACTGATTTAGGTGGAATTTCACCAATTACCCGAGACTTCATAAATCCTGATAAACCTTGGCCTAAAATCGAATATTTGAAAATAATATGTGCTAAAAGTGGATTTAAATTGAAAGAACGGCTTCCTATTTATGAAAAATTTATTAATAAACCAGATTTTTGTCCAGAAAGTATTAAAAAAAGAATTAATAATATTAATTAGATGGTAGAAGCAAACTTTTTTGATCAAATCTCCCCAGAGATTAGAAAAATATTATTAAAATCTCTTAATTCTGAAGAATTAAATGTTCAAGATGCCCTAAAGCTTCTCAAAGTTAAGGGAAAAGACTTTTTTGCATTACAGTATGTCGCTGATAATATTTGTTATGAGAAGAAAAAAAATCTTGTTACTTTTGTAATTAATAGGAATATTAATTTTACAAATATATGTTTCCAAGGCTGTAAATTTTGTTCATTTAGCGTTCCTAAGAATCATAAAGATGCATTTTTATTAAGTAATCAACAATTAGAAGATAAAGTCATTGAAGCAAAAAATAATGGATGTACTGAAGTTTGTATTCAAGGCGGAATAAACCCTGAGCTTAATTTTGAATATTATTTAGATTTACTTAAAACAGTTAGGTCAGTCGATTCAGAACTTCATATTCACGCATTTTCTCCTCAAGAAATTTATTATATGTCACAATTATTTGAAAATTCAATAAAAAATACTTTAAAAGAACTAAAAAAAGCTGGTTTAGGTTCCATACCAGGAACAGCAGCAGAAATATTAGTTGATAACATAAGAAAAATAATATGTCCTAAGAAAATTAGTACCTCTCAATGGATAGAAGTAATAAAGGAGGCTCATAAAGTAGGAATTCCAACAACATCTACCATAATGTATGGTCATATCGAAAGTTTAAAAAATAGAATCGAACACTTGGAAATTATAAGAACAATACAAAAAGAAACTAAAGGGTTTACAGAATTTGTTCCATTACCTTTTGTTAAAGAAAAACCAATACTTTCTAGATTAAAAAGTTATCCTTTAAAATCAACTTATGGAATGGCAGATTTAAAATTGTTTTGTGTTTCTCGGTTATTTTTTAATAATTATATTGATAATATACAAGGTTCTTGGGTTAAATTAGGACCAAAATTCGCCCAAATCTCTCTAAATTACGGTGTAAATGATTTTTCTGGAACACTTATGGAAGAAAATATATCTAAAAGCGCTGGAGCTGAATATGGAGAGTATTTATCTCCAGAAGAGATGATTGAAATTATAAAAGAAGCTGGCAAAATACCCGCACAGAGAGATACGTTATATAATATTATAAAATTTTTTGAATAGACTATTGAGTTTGAAGTAAACTTAATAGATAACGTTGGGCTATCAAATCTGAACTAACCATACCTAGTACTTTTCCTTCAAGTACTACTGGCATTGCTGAAATTTGATGTTGTTCAAATTGACGAACTATATCTAAAATCGTGAACTCTGGGGATGCTGTAATAACTTCCTTTGTCATGATTGATTCAATATTACCTTCACAAAATCCCTCAGCACTAGATTTTGTTATATCCCAATCCGTTACAACACCAACTAATTTTTCTTCTGAAAGAACTGTGATAATACCGCTATTTTTTTCTATCATTAATGCAGCTACTTCTTGAACACTACTTTTAACATCTATAGTTGGTATAGGAATCATTATGTCTTTTGCGGTGCGTTCACTTTCCTTGGTTGTAAGACGCTGGAGACTTATTCTTTCGGCAGCTGTAGAAGGAAGCATATCTGGATTTCCAGATAAGAGATCTATTAATTCAACCATATTATGACGAATAACTTCCTTTCTATATTGTTCACCTGCAATTAATCGTTTTTTCGATAGATTAGAAAATTCTTGGGATTGAGTTTCAAGCCAATCTTTTACAGCTTGTCGGTCCCCTAGAATATTTTCAGGAATTTGTAAATGATCGGGTGTTTTAATGATATGTTCTTGAGCTGCGAATATAACTCCTCCAGAATTTACTAGATAATCATTAGCTATCATTACGCCTTTTTCTCGATATACAATTTGTTCCATACGAATTCGAGCTGCTTTTCTATTTGGATCAGGAGAATAAGTATTGGCGCCTTCAACTATTAATGACCACTTTCCCATCCGATCAACTAACATTGAGGGATTCTCCGATTCCCAAACTCCTAAATAATTAAAAATAGGTGCCGCTGGAATCAAACAAAAAGCATTCTCAAGTAATAAATTATTCGGATTTGTCGAAAATTTAATGGGGTGTTTAAAACTTTTTTCCATAATGTTGCTTTTATAATATTTATTGCTGACTAATCCATGTTCTTTCCACAATTTAAATAGTTCATCAATCGGCAAACCATTCTCACTATAGAGATAACCTTCTAGATCACTTATTCCTATTATCTTTGCTTTAGGAATTCTTTCCTTCAAAATTCGAGCAGCATGAGCACCAACTGCTCCAAATCCTTGAATGAGAACCTTCAGATTTTGCTTCTCAGGGATTTCTAAATTAGTAAATTGAGATAAAACTCTTAATCTAGGCATTATCTCAAGCAAAGTTTGTAATGCTGTAATTACACCACCAGCAGCAGCACCGATTTCATCGATACGATTCCCCCCCATATCAGCAGGTTTGGATAACACATTATCTAAACCATTTTCAATAGCGATTGTTTTCATATCTGCATCATTTGTTCCTACATCTGGTCCGGGTAGATAAATATCTCGATAACGTTTAATGAGTTTAGCAAAACCTTTCACAATTTCTATATGAACTTCAGGCGGAAGATCTCTCTCAGCTATAATACCTGATTTACCACCTCCATAAGGAAGATTCGCTGCTGCATTCTTTAAGGTCATTCCACGAGCAAGATTATAGATATCAGATGGCTTTATGGTAGGAAGCATTCTTATACCACCCATAGAGGGAGTTCCCATAGATAGATTATCAACAACTAAATATCCACCTATTTCTAGATTGGAATCGTCGTCCCACATACATGAAACTAGTTTTGGACCAACTTTATCACGAATTATGCCTAATTCAGACAGAAGTTGCTCATCTTTGTACCCAAATTCTAAGTAACGTTTTCCATTATCTTTAATAAGGCGTGTTTTAAAAGCAGCATCTGGAATTTTTTCCTTTAGAAAGAGTTCCATATTTTTTGGAATCATTATTTATATAGGGTTAATTTATTAATTTGATAGAAGTATGATTATTAAATCTACCAATTATTTAAATTTCTGTTTATCTCGGGGATTGGTTAAAAGTTAAGTTTTTTAATTTTAATTCTAGTCGAAATTTATTAATAGCTTCTTTAATACCTTAAAGGTATGGGAATTAGGGCTAAAAAACTCCTTTTAATAGGTATTGATCAGGCTATACCGTATCTTTTAAATAAGTTTCTAAATGAAGGTATTTTACCTAATATTAATTATTTAGTTGATAATGGGATTTTAGGGGAAGCTTATTCATCGGCTCCTTGTGATACTCCTACAAACTGGGCGACAATAGCAACCGGAGCAACATGTGCGGTGCATGGCGCTACTAGTTTTTATATGCACCAACCAGGGGAACCTCTTGATTTTGGATTAAAATATAGATCCAGAACCCAATTATCAAAATATTGCAATGCAGAATATTTTTGGGATGTAGCTGATAGAAATGGGATGACTCCTTTTGTAATAAACTATCCAGCAGGATGGTTTAGTATTTTTAGAAAAGGTGCAATGTGCATTTTTACATGGAATATTCCTGATTCATTGCCAAGAATTTTAATTGGTTCAGAGGTCCAGGTTTTTTCTATTGAATCAAAAATTCCGAATGAAAAATTAATTCCGGTTAATAAATCTATTGAAAATATAAATAGCACTTCTTCAGTGTTCAAAGCAGTAATCGAAATAATGGGAACAGAAATTAAAGCACCTTTTTCATTTGAAATGTTTCTATTTAGTAGTAATGGGGACAATTATGATTCAATTTATATTCCAATTCTACAAGGGAAAAATCAAAAGGTTATTAGAGAGAATTATAGGAGTGATTGGATACAAATACAATTAGACACTATCTATGGGAAATTACCTTGTTTATTGTATATTAAGATTTTAAATATTGATCCTAAAGGTAATTTTCTTGAAATAAAACGTTCTGCTGTATATAATACCAAAGGATGGAGTTTTCCTGAAGAATTTGGAAGAGATCTGGTAATTAATGCTTTTGGAATTGATTTGCCACCTAAACAAAAAGTTGAATTTATGATTTATGGGAAATTTTCAAAATATATTCGAACCGCCAGACAAGAAAGTTTAACATTAGCAAGAGCGATTAATTACTCTAAACAAGCAATTAATTGGGATATTTGCTATTTCCATTATCATCCTTTAGATACTATTAACCATGATTCATTAGCTTTTTTATACAAAGCGTCGCCTATTTATGATGAAAAAAAGGCTGAAAAAACTTGGGAAAATGTTCGAATAGCTTATAAAATTGTTGATGAAATGGTTGGATCGTTATTAAAGTCATCTGTTGATAAGAATACAGTAGTTGTTTTTGTTTCAGACCATGGTGCTGTTCCAGTATGGAAAATGGTTAATATATCGAAAGCTTTTAAAGAAGCTGGTTTGCTAAGTTATAAATGGGACAGCTCAAAAAAAAAATATTTGATTGATTGGAAACACAGCTTAGCTTTTCCTTATATGGAACCTCCATTTGTGTGGATTAATTTTGAAGGAAGAGATCCTCATGGTATTGTGAAAAAAACTGAATGTGAAAGCGTTAAACAGAGGATTATTGAAACTTTATATAACATCAGAGATCCTGAAACAGATGAAGAAATAGTAGAGCTAGCTCTTCGAAGGGAAGATTCTACCGAATTAGGGCTAAATGGTGAAAGGGTTGGTGATATTATATATTTTTTAAAACCTCCCTATGGAATATTTGATGGTAATTTTGATACAATAAATGCTTCTTATATCTCACAAGAGCTTTTAAATAAACCATTAATATATGGAGCTAGATTTTTCTTTGGTGCCCATGCATATTTTCTCCCCACTGCGAAATTTGGCAAATACTCTATAAGTGCTCCAGTAATCATTAGTGGTCCAGGAATTAAACAAGGATTTAAACTGAAAAAGGCAGTAAATTTGATCGATTTAGCTCCTACTCTAGCAAACATATTAGATTTACCTCATCCGAAAAATTCTCAAGGGAGAATTCTGAATGAAATATTTGATTGAATATTATAATCTCAAAATTGATATTAACTTAACAAATGATTTTATTATTCATCTTGAATATATGGCTTTTCTAAAAAAAGATAATTTTCTGCTTTCTTTAATTCACGTCCTATATAGTTAACATGATATAAATCTTCAATTAATTTTAATTGTATTATTTTCTTACTTAAAGCTTCAGCATTATCCCCAATCAAGGTATTAAGTAATTGATGATCATTAGAAAAATGGAGAACATAAATTTTATGTTTATAATGGTTTATATAGATCTTGAAATAACCTTTTTTATCTTGTATATAAGTAGGGTCAACTTTATTAACCTTTATTGCATTAATTTCATCAATTTCAGGATGTTCCTGATTAGTTTTACCTTTAGCTCTGAATACTTGAATTCCTTGATTTATTGGAGGTGTTCTTTTACTTTTAGCAATATAATTTAATTTAACACTTTCTTTCAATTCAGCTACTCCTCCCATTAACTTGGTACTATGCTCTACTGTGAATAATATACCCATATCGAGTTCAATTGCAATACTAGCTAGAAGTCCATTTATTCCTATAGAATCTATATCCATCAATTCAACAACATTTGAAATGCCAAAAAAAAGTGGCAATTCTAAATCGGAATTTTCTTTTTTTGCTACCTCCTTTTTGTATAGAAAATATGATTCTAATGAATTACTTAATCCTGGTGCTATTGGTGTTTCTAATAAAGGATCAGCAATTAGCTTTTTGAATCCCGCTTCTTTCAACTTTTTTGTTAATTTAAGTAAATTCATAACTCGTTCTTGAGGTTCCTTTGGAAAATATGCTTTTCTTAGATTTGTTGGAAGGATGACAATTGGAATTTCTTTTGATATATTCAAAAATTCTTTATAATTTCCCATATCAAAACTAAGTATTAAGTCAATATGATTTTCAACAGCAGCTAGAATTTCAGTCTTGTCCATTGAGTCTATGCTGATTAGGGTATTGAAATTTTTTCTAATAAGATGAATGATTTCTTTTACTCTTCCCGGATTAGGTTTATTCGAAATACATCCTATATCAATTACATCTGCTCCTGATTCAAGATAATGCCTTGCTTTATTAAGGATACTATTATTATCCTTATCTGTACAATTTACAATTTCAGCAATAATTGGAGGGGGAAGGTTACGGCCAATAAGTAAATCTGATTTCTGCTTATTTATGTGATAAGTATGATTAGAAATATGATCTTTTGCTTTATTCATATTTTCTTCTACAATTCTTTTAAATTCTTCTTCTCCTGAGATTTCAAATAATCTATTTGCGGGAATACTAGTTGATAATTTAATTCTTTTTATATTTTTAAGAATCATAGGTAAATCTGAAGCAAATTCAGGACCTTTTCTTATAGCAATTACCCACTTTTTTTCTAAAGAAGAAGTATCCCATTGAACAAAACCAGGAAGTAAAATTAAATCATAAGACAGCGAATATAATTCATTTAATATTTCATCTACCATCGATTCTGATAAGAATGCAGAAATAGAGATATTGGCTTTATAAATTTCAATAATATATTCTTTAATGGGCTGAACAATTTTCTTTATGATAGAATAACTATTCAAACCCGTAATTATTAAAATATTTTTAATCAAAATCACTTAATAGTTTATCTTTATCAAATGGAATAAAAATATCATCAAGTATTGAACCTGATGCATCTTTTAATCTTAAATTTCTTATAATTGGTTCAAAATTTCCTCCTAATAAGCCATTTGCTATGAAAGCGGCTCCTTGAGCAGCACGCTTAGATAAATGGCTATATGATTTCATTAATTTAACTGGAGCAACCCCTTCTAAACTTTTTATAATTTTCTGTCTTAAATAAGCCAAATCTGCACCTCTTCCAGCTAATAGAACCTCTCTGATTTGACTCTCGTTCGAAAATGATGCACTGATCCCATATACTGCTTTTTTTACATCAGAAATGTAGGCATTTAGAGCCATATTGGTTTGTTCATCCTTTTGTGCTAATAAAAGAATTTCTCCTAAGCTTAAATCATCGTAACCAGCTATAAAGGAAACTCCTCCTTTATAAATATTCTTTTTCTTTACATTTTTAATCAAATAGGCTAATTCGCCATCAAGACTACCACATGCTCGGAAACCCATAATATTTGAGCCACCAATTCCATCAATTATTTGCCCGTTTTCAATTGCTAAAACTGCTGTAAATCCATAACCAATCTCAACCATAATAAAATTTGTGTGTTCTGGATTAATTTGAAAACGTTCTGTTTGATCTCTTATGCCCGTTACTGCAGTACATAACTTATCCGCGGTTCCCATATCAATTTTGTTAATTTTACGAAACCTTGGAATAGTAGGTAGATGTTTTACTCCTGGAACAATAATACCGGGTATATTTTCAGCTTTAATCAAACGTAAAACTTCACCTAATCCAACCAGCATATTTTTTTCTTGTTTATCAAATTTTAAAAGTGTATAAAATATATCTTCTTCAGTAAGATCCTTGACTTTCTTTAATGGTAGTCCAAATCCACTAGGTGCAACCATTAAATCAATATCTTCCACAGATTTTATTATTGAGATAGCCTTTTGTGGTTCCTTAATCAATTCTTTTGAAGGAATAGAGGTATCTAATATTATAGTTTCGTCTTCTAGACCAAAAAAGTCCCAGCTTAAAGATCCAGGATCGATTCCTATGACTCTATACAATAAAAATCAGATTTTTTGTAATTTGACTATTCATGAAAGTTCAATAATTTTCTTTATATTTATTAGTTTTTAATAGTTGCTTTTCTTTTACATTGATCTTTTAAAATTCAATAAGAAAATTAATAAGGTTGAAAATTTTCTTAAAAGTAAAAAAAAATATAAGGTGAGAATTAAAATCACAATAGTAAATGTTTATGTTTGTAAAATTTGCGGAGAAGCCTATATTGGTGAGAAGCCTCCAAGTCGTTGTCCTTTCTGTGGTGCATATAAAAAGTATTTGATAAAAGCTGAGGATTATAGTGAAAACGGAGATTGGAATGTTGAATTAAACGAAAAAGATAAAGCAAATGCTGAATACGCTTTAGAAGTTGAAATATCAAATACGATTTTTTATAAATGTGCAAGTAAAAAATCACCTAATATTGAAGGACAGAAATTGTTTAAAATCTTATCTAAAGTTGAAAATGAACATGCTTCTGTTTGGAAGAAAATTTTAAAACTAGATAAAATTGAATTACCAGAATATAAAGCTTGTTCTGAAGAATATAAACCAAATCTCGAGGAATCCCACCAGAGGGAAGAAAGAGCTATAAAATTTTATCAACAAGCTGCAAAAGAATCATCAAATCCTCGTGTTAAAGAAATTTTTCAAGCATTTGTAGAAGTAGAAACGGATCATCTACATTTATCAGAACAGAGACTATAAAATCTATAAAATTGATTTTATTTTTTTATTAATTCTAATATAGTTTCATTAAAAAAAATATTATTATGCAGGATTAAGCTAATGGAACTCAATTATCATAAACTTGGATTAAAAAAAAATTATTTATATGAAGTTCTGGCTACAACTTATAGTGTTTTTGAAGGTAATGTTATACCTAATACTGCGTGTATGGGAATTAGAATAATAAAAGATAAAGTAATTAAAATAAGACCTTATCATAATACAAAAACTTACGAAAATATCAAAGCAAATAAGTTTATAGTACTAAATTTTGTTGAAAATGTTTATCTATATGCATTAGCGGCTCTAAAAGGGATTAAATCCAAAATTGATTTATATATTTTTCCTGAAAATTTATACAGTTTTTTAGAAATTGATAAACAAACTGCAATCGAAAAAATTTATAATGAAAAAAAGTATTCTGAAAAAATTCTCCTTCCTTTCATTACTGAATCATGGGCGATTGTAATATGTGAAGCTTTCAAGGAAGAAGAAGGTGTAAAAGAAAATGACATTGGTAAATCTCTCTTATCAGAATTCCATTTAAATATTATTAAAATAATAAAATTCAAAGAATCGTTCAAACTGTTTAATAGAGCTGAAAATCTTGCTTTAGAATCAATTTTATCAGCTACTCGCTTGAAAATAGCTTATAATAAAAAAGATCAACTACTATATTCAAAATATCTAGAACTTATAAAAAAAAATATTGAAAATGTAAAAAGGTTTGGAAAAAACTTAAATGCGTTAAAAGCAATAAATTTAGTTGAAAAATATATTAAGCAATTTGAAGATTAGTCTTTTTCGGTAATATCTTCAATAAACATAAGAGGATATTTTAATTCCTCAACCCACTCTATTTTTGCTAAAATTTGAATCGATTCATACTCAACAACCAATTCTGCTCTAATAATTTTTCCAGTAATTTCATCGTATGCAAATTCAGATGATTTATCCCCGCTGATTTTCATTTTATCTATATTAATTTTAACGAATTTTACAAAAGGTTGACAAGATATAGCAGCTTCAATACCGTTTTCAATAGAATTTATAATTTTTTTTTCTGAAGAGATTGGAATTCCACATAAAATATGGTAAAGAGCTCCAAGTTTAATTCCCGTCTCAAAACAGGCTCGTTCTCTAACACTTATCTTAGGAGAGAAATAAATATTTTCATTGAAGTTTGACATAATTAATCATCCAAAAAATCAATTTTTGCTCCACAATTATTAGGTTTGCAGATATATATATGTCCTCCTATTTCTTTCAGTCGCATTTGGACTAATTTTAGTAATTTATTTGCTTCTTCATCATTTTCTGTGATTCCTAAAACACTTGGTCCAAATGATGACATACCATAAGCTTTTAATCCATATTCCTCGAAAAATCTTAATATTTGCTTCACGATTTCATGTTGGAGATCTATTTCAATTTTTTTAAAACCTATACTTTGAATTCGCATCAGACCCTGTCCAAAACACTCCAGATCATTTCTTAATAAACCAGGAATTACTTTCATTAAGATTTGATGTGAAACTTCATTTACTTCGACTTTGGGAATAGGAGCATGACTTTGAAAAACGCTTATTTCTTCATCTCCATAAGCTCCTTTCTTTACGTTTGGAATGACAAGAACAAAACGCCAATTTTCGGGAATAGGATATCTTATGATTGTAAGCGCGGGATCTGCAGATTTAGAAGCAGATGACGGTAAAAAAGTTTCTTTCTCTTTTCCTTTTCCAAAATCATGTCCTCCATCAAGAATGAAACCTCCATTTTCAAATCCACGCCATCCAATACCAGAGGTTCCACCTCGCTCTACAAGTTTAGTTAATTCTAAAATAGAAATATTATTAATATTCCTCAATTTTGTAATAGCTTTTGCTATAGCTAAAGATAATTGCGTTTTTGAGCCAAGCCCTACATGACTAGGATAATATCTTCTAAGATAAAAATGAAAATTTTTATTACTGATATTGAACGCTTTAAAGATCTTTGATGCTTGCTCATTTATTACTTCAATAGATTCTCTATAATATTTATGGGCTTCAATTTTGAATTCTTTTGCATGATTAGATGCTTCAAAAATTACATTGGGACGGTCTAACATTAAACCAATCCCTCCATCTACTCTGCCGGTGTATCCATTTTCATCAATTAAAGAAAGATGGATGCGACACGGAGTTGTTATCCTTATCTTCATTATAACGGGAAATGTAAAATTTTAAAGCTAAGATAATGAATTTATAAAATAATTTAAATTTGTTATAATATCAGAATTTTTTCATTGAATAACATTTTAAATTAATATTAGAAATTATGTGAACTATATGTGCACATAATTGTCTTTTTTTTAGAATTTAAATAAAAGATATTTATATTAGCTTTTCTTATTTTAATTTTAATTGGGTTGTTGAGATATAAGTTTTAATTATTTTAAACAGTAATACCTCACTCATGGTGAAAATATTATAAAAAATGTATTTATTGTTGAAGATGATCATTCTTTAAGGCTACTTTATGAAAAAGCTCTCACTTTAAATGGATATAATGTTTTGGGATCAGCAAAGGATGGTCATGAAGCTGTAAATATGTATAATAATTTCAAAAACAAACCAGATGTTATTTTAATGGATCATAGAATGCCCATTAAAAATGGAATTGAAGCTAGTAAAGAAATATTAAGCAATTCTACTAATTATAAACCAAAAATTATATTTGTAAGCGCAGATAAAACGGTTAGGGAATTAGCACTCTCTATTGGCATATTTAGTTTTAAAGATAAGCCTTTTTCTCTTGAAAGATTATTTAAAAATATTGACAAAGCAATAAGTTTAAGGGAAGTATCTCATTAAGAACCTTTAATCTTATGATTAAGATTAGATTTTTTTCTAAATCAAATCTAAATTGGTTAAAATTAATAATAGAAGGTTAGGTGAGTTTTATTGAGTGATTTAGAAGGTTTAACAAGAAGACTCTTAAAAAAAGGATTTTCTGATGAAAATATAATTATGCGACTAATTACCGAGTATTTAGACTTTAAAGAGATAGAGAGAGATGTCGCTCTTAAATATGCTCAAGCTATTTTAGAAGAATGCAAAAAAAGTGATATTGAAAATGTTTCTAATCCATTTGTTAAAAATTTATTAGATTTTAATAAATCGAATATAACCGTTGGGAAACAAGGTGTTGGGTGCCGAGGGATTGGGGACTTTTTTGTTCATAAATTAATCGCAAATTTATCAGAGACAGAATCTAAAGCATATTTAGCACCTAGCTCATTAGATGACGCGGGAGCCGTTCGTTTAAAAGATATAGCTTGGCTAAAACATCACGGTTATGGTGAAGATTTAATAATTGTATCAAAAATGGAGGGAATACATTCAAGATTAAGCGATTTTCCCTTTATTTGTGGATTTCATGTGACAAGAGCTGCGTTAAGAGATCTATATGTAAAGGGAGCCAAGCCAATTTCGATTATGATAGATGCTCATCTTGGAGATGATGCTGACGTAGGAAAATTATTTGATTTTATGGCAGGAGTGTCTACTATATCAGAGTTAGCTGGAGTTCCTATTACAGCAGGTTCCACACTAAGAATTGGAGGTGATATGGTAATAGGAGACAGATTTGTGGGTGGGATTGGAGCAATAGGAATTACTAAGAAAGTTTTAGCTAGAAGGAACATAGAGCCGGGAGATAAAATTTTAATGACGGAAGGTGCTGGGGGAGGTACTATAACCACAACCGCAATTTATTCTGGAAATCATGATATTGTCGAACAAACACTTAATATTAAATTTCTAGAAGCATGCGAAATCATTCTCTCCTCGGAATATATCGATCAAATCCATGCTATGTGTGATGTAACAAACGGAGGTCTTAGAGGGGATTTATATGAAATTAATTATGAAGCTAAGTGTGGAGTAACCATTTTTGAAAATGAAATCAGAAAACTTGTTAATCCAAAAGTTCTTAAGTTGTTAAATAAAGCAGGTGTAGATTATCTTGGAGTATCATTAGATGCTCTTTTAATATATTGTCCAGAAAAAATTACTCCTATAATAATTAAGAATCTTAAAAAACATAATATCCTATGCGCTGAAATAGGATATGTTAATAGTTCAAAACAAATTACGATGATTTATGAAGAGAATCAAAAGGAAGACATTTTACCACGTTTTCGAGAATCTGCTTATACCAAAATTAAGCAAGCAATAGGAGAAGAGACTCCTGAAAACAAAGAATCAATGGAAAAAATTGTAATGAAAACAGCAGAAATGGCTTTGGAAAAAAGGACAAAAGTAATTGATTTTGTTAAAGGACGATCAAATATCTAGGATTTCATTCATTGAGCCAGATCTAAAACCTTCTAAGTCAATAGTGATATAACAGAAACCTAAGTCCTTGAATTTATCTTTAATTATCTGTAAATTCTTAGCATTTAAAATTTTTAACATTTCATTTTGTAAAAGTTCAATACGAGCTAATTTTTCATCGTGGTATCTTACTCGCAATTGAGTTAGCGGAAAATTATCTTTTAAGAATTTTTCTGCTTCTTTTATCATTTTTAGTTTTTCTTCATCAATTATTTGATTATAGGGAATTCTAGATGAAAAACATGCCATGGAAGGCTTTGATTTAACATCTAATTTATAAAAATCTGAAATTTCTCTTATTTCTTGTTTTGTAATCTTATAGTCTATATAAGGTGTCGAGATATCTAATTCTTTTAATGCCTGCATTCCAGGTCTATAATCGGAAAGATCATCTAAGTTTGATCCATCAAGGATAATATCAAAATTCTTTTTATTTTTAATTTTAGTAATATCTGAATATAAACCGGTTTTGCAGATATAACATCTGTTTAGAGGATTTTTTTTAAATTGTTCATCTTCAAGAGGATTTCTTTCAATAATAACATGAGATATATCATAATATTTTGCAAATTCAATTGCTTCTTTAATTTCTTCATCAGGATAAAGAATTGATTTTTCAGTTACAAGAAGAGTTTCATCTGAGAACTTTTTCGAAAGAAATGCTAATAGACTGCTATCAACCCCACCTGAGAATGCGACTATTACTTTTTTATTCATTAAAAAAGAACTAAGATTTTGGAGTTTCTGCTTTAATTGTTTTGATAAATCCATTGCTATTCTAAAGACTAATAAAATGAAAAAGATAATAAATCTTTATTTTAAGAAATATAAAAAATACAAATGTTTATATATAATGGATATAATACTATTCATAGTATAGTATCTAATAAATACTATTTTATTCAAAAAATCGAAATTATTATACAAAAAGGCTATATATGAACATTTTTAATATAAAAAAAAAACAAAAAATATTTAAAAAATGGAGTTGAAGTAGATGATAAAACGAGTAAAAGGATTGGATCCACAATTTCAAGATTATGCATCCAAAATTGAGTCTGAAATAAATCGAGGACTTTCAACACTATGCATCTTATCGATTATTAATCAATATGGTGAGGATGGAGTACATGGATATCAAATATCGAAGGATTTATTGGATCGAACAAATGAAATGCTAGTTATCGAAGAAGGTACATTATATCCAATACTGCGAAAACTTCAAGATGAAGGTATCATTAAATCAGAACGAGAAAAAGAAGGTAGAAGAAGAAAGTATTATTTTATGACTGATTATGGTATAAAACTATTCAATTACCTATCTGGCTTTTACTCTAAATTAAGTGAAGCGATTGCATCGCTATTTGATGTGAATGTCCATTTAAAACAAGATCGATATTTATATTGTCCAATGTGCGCAAATAAGATTGAACTAACAAATTTAGAATTGCGCTATTGTGATGTATGTGGACATAACATCGAAAAAGAATTACATGAAAGGGGTTTAGTAAAATGAGTGAAAAAATAATGGAAGAATCTGTAAAAGAATTTATTAAGGATGTGAAAAAAGCACTTCCTGATTGGCTAAAAGATAAAAAAGAACATAAAGATATCTTAGCCGATCTCGAGGAACATATTTGGGCAAAAGCAGAGGAATTATCTGAAACAGGACAGGCAACACAAGAAAGTGTTCGTAAAGCAATTTCCCATATGGGAACTCCTGAAAGTATAGCAAAAGAATATAAAAAGAGAGGTACCCCCAAAGTATATATAACTCAGGAAATGTGGCCACTTTATATTAAAGTAATTAGTATTGTCTTCACAATTGTCATAGCACTTACCATTCTTGCACAAGTAGTTACTGCAGTTTTTGAAGGCTTTAATTTAGGTAATTTCATCGCAGGTTTAGTAGAGGGTATTCAACTTGGGTTGCTGTTCTCTTTTACAATAATAACAATCATCTTTGTTGTTCTTTCGATGGAGGGATATTTCCCTGAGGATTTTAAATCAAAAAAGCAACTCAAAAAAGAAAAGCTAGCTGTTGAGGGTGTAATACCAATAAAACCCTTCATAAAACCTGTTGGTGAGATAATTGGTGGTGGTATACAAATAATAGTTGGTGTGGTTTTTATAATCCAACCATTTCCTGTGACATTATTGAATCCAAACTTTCTATTTTTACTTAGAATTTTTGGTTTGTTTATAATCGGAGAAGGTACCTTGGACATGACAAGGGGAATTATTGGTAATCGCCAACCAGGAACTCATCAAGTAATACACCTTATAACATTATTTATAAAAGCAATTTCAATACCATTTGTCATTGTCCTAATGAACCATCCAGAAATAATTCCATGGTTGCAGTATGATAATGTAACTGACACTTTTATCAACATAGGAATGTCACCTGAATTCTATGATGCTTTTAGATGGGGAATGATAGCGATTATTGTTATTTTAATCCTAACTGGTATTGAAGATCTCTATAGAGTCTTTAAAATTGAAAGATATAGAACCAAATAATTTTTTAACTTTTTTTTTATTTTTTGAAATAAATATTTATTTAGATTTTTAGAAGATAATTTTGATTAATACTCTTTTATAATTTTTTTAAACATAATTAGAGCGCCTGGAATTAGCCATAGAAAAGCTGCAAATAACATCATCCATTCGAAAAAAGGGCGAGTATATAAGGGGGGAAATATAAATAAAAAACCCGCAGTAAACGGTCCAATCATCATATATAAACCCATTAGCTTTGGAAATATCGTTTTTTTCAATAATATTACCACTCCGTTAAATAAAGCTGCAAATGTTAAACCAGAAAATACAACAATAGAAAATAGGAAATGTAAACCTAATTCAGTAGTTCTGTCTTCACTAAATAACCCTATACCAAACAATCCAATAACAGTGAAAAGGAGTGCAATGAAACCAAAAAAACCGAATATAATAATTATTAAATGATAGATTTTTCTACTCAAAGCTTGATTCTGATTTAACAAAAGTGGAACTTCTTTCGAAAGTATTTCTTTAGATAAGTAAAAAAAGATAGGAATTAATAATACTGCAGTTACCATTGCTATAATATCCAAAATGAACGGTACGGGAGTATACCGAAATGAACCAAGATCACTGATATAATTGTCCCATATATTATAACTTTCAGGACCAAACACATAAGCTATTATTACTCCTATTAATAAACCTGTCAAAAAAATTGAATTAGTCAATATTATACATATTTTTACTAATTTTGGATTTGATATTTTGTTATAAAGTAATTTAAAATCCTGAAAGATTTGTTTATTTTCTCGCATATAAATTTGAGATATATAATTAGATAAATATTAATAAAAAAAAGAAAAATAGAATAAAAATTTAATACTTCAGTTTCTGCAATTTGTAAACTTTGTAAAAATTGCTTATCATTCCAATTATTATGGCAACTATAATTAGAACAATTACCCAGAAATAAATAATATATGCAAGTGAGAATGGTTGTGATGCAGTTATAGGGGGCACGAGTCCTCCTGAAAACAATGAAATTGGGAAGATCTCTGGTTGGTTTAAGAGATTTAAGAACAATGGGATATATACAGCACTATAGAATGCTACAACAAACAGCATTATTTGCTGTCCGGTAAAGTTTCTTACACCAATAGCTAATCGAGCTAAATCTATCAACCCTCCAACAAAAATAAACAAGCCAAAAAGCTTTAACCAATCAAGGAATGCTTGTTCAAATAACCCTATGACAGAAAAGGGTTGAAAAATGAGAATTAATCCAAAAATTACTCCTGCAATGAATCCAAAAATTAATTCTCCTAGTGAAATTGGTTCTTTCTTCTTTAATTCTCTTCTTACTTTTGCTTCTTCCCTTCGAATTTTTGCTTGTTCTCGTCTTTCTTCTCTCCTGATCTCAGCTTTTACCATTCTTTCTTCATGACGTACTTTTGCTTCTGCTATTTTCTCATGAGCACGTAATCGTGCTCCTTCTATCTTTTCTTTAGCTTTAGCTTTTGCCTCTGCTAAACTCTGCTTGGTGCGTAATTCCATTTCTTCTATTCTTTCCTGTGATAATGCTCGCATTGGAAATATAATAGCTAATCTTTTAGGTAAAATACCGAAATCCTCGGGAAGGAATCCTTCATGCGAAAAATATACAAAAATAGCAGTAATGACAACAACTAGGATTAAAAATCCTATCCAGATTCCACTTAATGCTCCTAAAATAGCATCTAATGGGTCTATAAATATCCGAAAAATCATTATGACAATATTAATTAATACTATGATTATAGAGAAAAATATTAGACTTCGAAGGTAAAATTCGAAAAGTTCTTCAGATAAATAAAATTTGGGGGTACTTCTTTGCTTATATATTTTTGCAATACTCTGAGGAGTTCCCATTTGATTAATTGCTTGTTCTATATCATCAATATTTGGTTCTGCCCCATTAGCTATTAAACGTGCTTCATTCAGAATCTGGGCTTCTAAATCATCTAATACACTCTTAAGTTCTTCTTCCTTCCACTTTAGCCACTCAGGTAATTTACTTTTTACCTGTTCTAGGAATTCTTTTACGATATCACTACCTTGATAACTCATTTTAGTTCTCCTATAAATATTAGTTAAAAGTTTTTTATTTTAATTAAATTGATTATTTTAATTAAAAGAAAACCCTAATATTTTATTAAAAAATTGGAGACCAATTTTCGATTTTGAAGAAATTATGGATTCAAAGATAAGAAGAACTTATGGACTACATTTAACATCAATCGATATCTTTAATAAGTATATATTTCCTGAGATTAAACACAAATTATTAAATTACTTATGGATTGATTTATATGCTGGTGAAGGAAATTTAATTTTACCTATTTTAGAGCAAATCAATAAAGAAGAAAGAATAAAATTTTTTAGAAATCATATTTTTTTATCTGACTCGCAAGAAAAGATGGTTAAGAAATGTATACGTGCAGCAGAAAGATATGGAATCCCTAAGGAAATTGCAGAAAAAAGGATTTTATTAAGAGATAATCTTAAAAGCTTTCCTCAGTTTTTAATTAGATCGGAATTTCCTATTTTTCATATAACAAATCCCCCTTATCTTTATCTTGGATATATTCGGAAACATACTGATACTCAAAAATATTATAAATTATTTAAAGATGAAAATAAGGGCTATCAAGATCTGTATCAAATAGCAATGATTAATGATTTTAGGAATGAAATTGAAAATTTAATTTATATAATACCTTCCAATTTTCTATTTGGAGCCTCTATTTCGAATAAATTTCGCATGGATTTTTTAAAAAAATATAAAATTCTTAAGATGATTATATTTGAAACTAAAATATTTGAATTTACAGGAACAAATATTTGTATTGGTTTTTTTAAGAAAAAAAAGACTGCAAAAGTAGAAGATTTAAAATTTTCTGGAATTAAAATAAAGAAAGAAACTCAGATTACTACCAAGGATTATCATTTAAAACCCAAATATAAATATCGTGCTGGATTTGAATTTGATGAATTCTTAGAGAAATTTAAAGTAGAATATCCTCTTAAGATTAAGTTTTATCTAATGAAGGAAGAAGTTTTAAAAAAAAACGGAAAGTTCGAAATTTTTGTAATTGATGCTAATCAATACAGAAATAGTAAATACAAAAAATTAACACTTAAAGTTAATGAAGAATTAAAAAAGAAAATTGAATCAAATATATTATATGTGAGAACTGTTGATACAGGGTCTTATGATGGCAGAGTTGGCTTAAATCTAATTCAAGATGATTTTGGTGTTCAAGGTATATATGTTTCTTCAAATACCTATAGAACTCATCCAATCCAGATCTTTTTCAGAGATCAAATTTCTATAAATAATCAACTTTTATTGAAAAACTATTTCAATTTTGTACTAGAACACTTTAGAGATAAGTTAGATAGCGAATTCTTAACAACTTATAAATATTCCAATGCAATATATACAAGAAAGTATCTTGGTTTAACCCAAGCCAAGAAGTTAATCGAAACATTTCCCTATAGAAAATTAGAATCAAAAATAAGAAACAAGTTACATTTATTTATTCATCATAAGGATTTCAATAATGTGATTTCGCTGTTAAATACTTGCAAAAATGAAAGCTATTAAACCAAGTAGACATCCAATTTTTAAGAGTAAACTAATTTTCTTAAAATCTTTTTGATTTAATGGGGTTTTTAACATTAAAATTACGGCATA
>JBHLNZ010000086.1:0-11854 GCA_048941015.1 Promethearchaeota archaeon
TTTTAAAATTACTACAAATTAAAAATGATTGATGAAAAATTAAAAAATTACATGTATAATTTCATTGAGGATGTTTGCAGCGATATAGGACCAAGAGAATCAGGTACTGAAGCAGAGATTCTTGCTGGTAATAAGATTGAAGATGAATTGAAAACTTTTTGTGATGAAACCTGTCAAGAAGAATATATAAGCAGTCCTCATGCTTTTCTAGGTGGGATAAGATATGGGGCTTTACTCGTTCTGGTTGCTGTGATTCTTTATTGGATGAGTTTACTTATTGATTTAAATGTACTTCAAATTGAACCATATTTTAATACATTCTTTCTAATAATAGCAATAATATTGATTATAATCTCGGTAAGCTATTTCATATTGGAGACAATGAAATATTATGAAACATTTGATTTTATGTTTCCAAAAAAAAAGTCAAAGAATATTATTGGAACCATCAATCAATCAAGTGGAACTATAAAGACTACTATAATTTTTTCAGCACATCACGATTCTGCTTTTGAATTTAATACTTTCTATTATTTAAAAAGATATGGACAAATTATCATTAATGTGGGGTACCTAGCGGTAATTTTGATTTTAATTGGAATAATTTTTAAATTAATCTTCTTTCTTTTATCAATTAATTTTACAATATTCTTTTTTTCTGTAGGAATTCTGTATTTGTGTTTTACTCCTATTACAATCCCCTATATTTTATTTCATAGTTATAAGCCAGTTCTAGGTGCTTATGATAATCTCTCCGGAGTTTCAGTTGTATTAGGAATAGGCAAATTTTTATTCGATAATAAAGAAAGTATACCAAAACATACAAGGGTTCATTTAATTTCTTTTGCTGGAGAAGAAGCAGGACTTAGAGGAGCAAAGCGATACGTTCTACAACACCATAAAGAATTAATTGATAATAAAACTATCGTTGTAAATCTAGATAGCATAGGTAAAAGAGAGATAATTATAATTCATAATAAAGAATCAGGAATAGGAGCTAAGCATGATCCAAAAATATATCAAAAAATTTTAAGGATTGCTAAAAATTTAAATCCAAATGCAAAAATCTTACCATTACCCTTTGGAGCTACAGATGCTGCTGCTTTTAGTAAAAAAGGGATTTCAGCGACTTCAATTGGCTCTCTCAATTTGAAAGAGGAATTAGCTCCTTACTATCATACTCGTAATGATACGCCAGAAATTATCGATAAAGAAGCCTTAGGCCAATTTTTAGAAATATGTTTAAATTACCTTAAACATGTTGATGAAAATAAAGAAAATTCCTAATCAGCTCAATACAAAAATATTATTTTTCTAATATAATTCTCGATATTATCTAAAATTTTATTTATTTTTGAGTCTTTTTTCAAAATTAGTGTTAGAAATGTCTTTTTATCACATTTTAAAATAATAATTGATTGTTTATCTAACTCTGCGATTACTTTTAAAATCTTTTTATCTCCTAAATTATTAGCAAGTCCTTCAGCGCTTTCTAATACCGAAGCACACATGGAAGAGAAAAGATCAGAATCTATTTCACCTTCAGGTTCTTCTCTTATAAGTTGTCCATC
This sequence comes from Promethearchaeota archaeon, assembly GCA_048941015.1. GTDB lineage: Archaea > Asgardarchaeota > Lokiarchaeia > Sigyniarchaeales > SOKP01 > SOKP01. The sequence goes on from JBHLNZ010000086.1 coordinate 1,572, forward strand.
TCTACTAGAGAACAAAACCGCCTTAAAATTTCCCTCCTTTCTTATCTCTTTTAGAATTCCTCCTAATTTTAGGGATTTAATTGTATCAGATGGTTCTATTTTATTCATTTTTTATGAAGTAATCTATCTAATAATAAATAGTTTAATTAATGAGAGTATAAAATTCTATACTATATGGAGAACATAAAATTTGATAAGGAAATAATACAATTTATTCAAGCTAGTAATGAGCAGTTTATAAAGAACGATTTGCGAGAATTCCTAAAAATTGCAAGCTACTCTTTAAATAAGGAAGGCATTTTAAAAGCTAGAGATTATATAATTTCTTATCTCTCTGAAATTTGTGATGATATCCAAGTAATTGAGGGTATAGTAAATCCTTTAATAATCGCTAAAGTTGAAGGTCAATTAAAAAAATTTTTACTCGTTTATTCAATGTATGACACTCAACCCATAAGCAATCAAAAAAATTGGATAAGTCCACCATTTGAAGCCGCAGTAAAAAAATTTTCAAATGAATTGAGTAAACTTAATGATTGTATAATAGCAAGAGGCGCTTATAATTCAAAAACTCCTTTAATGTGCTTTTTAAATGTTATAAAAATTTTGAAACAAAAGAAAAAATTACCAATTTCCCTTCTCTTAATATTTGATGGTGAAGAAGAAATTGGTTCTCCTACTTTATTAAAATTACTTGATGAAAGAAAAGAATTATTTAACATTTGTATCGATGCTTATTATCCCTCATCCAAACAAGACTTAAAAGGTAAGTCTATACTTAAACTTGGCTATAAAGGGATTTTGTCATTAACACTTGAAGTAACTTCAAAGAATCAAGAGCCACACTCTGCATTTGCTTCAATGATTCCCAATCCAGCTATTGATTTAATAGATTTACTTAATAAAATCTATTCTTATGGCGAATTTCATATCAATTCACTAAATAAACCATACCGTCTCTCAAAACAAGAGAAGTTATTAATTGATAAATTATTAGGAACAGTTAATATAGAAGATATTAAAACTAAGGCAGGAATTTCCCAAATTACTGAAAAGGATTATAAGAAAGCATTTTACAATTACATATTTAATCCCACTTTCAATATTTCTACTTTTAAATCAGGTTATCTAGGAGAAGGGATTAAAAATATGGTTCCTAATAAGGCATTATGTAACGTTGATATTAGATTTGCACATAACATCTTAATTGAGGATATTTATAGAGAAATTAATGAAATTGTAAAAAATTTTATCCAAAATTCAAAATCTGATATTAAATTAATAAGAAATATAGGCTATGAAGGTTCGAGAGTCAATTTAAATTCAACATTAGCCCAAAGTTTGTTAAAGAGTTTTGAAATATTAGATATATCAACAGAAATTTGGCCTATAAGTGCAGCAGCAGCACCTTTAAGCACAATTCAAAAGGCATTAGGCATTGATTTTGTGGTTGGTGGTTTAGGCATTGGTGGTTTTGCCCACGCTCCAAATGAATTTATTCAAATCAATTCAATAATCAATACACGTTTATCTAATTACTACTTTTTACAGATATATGCAAATAATAGAAGTATGAATAATAATTAATATGAATGAAATAACCCACTAAATCCTCGTTGTTTGGATTTAATAACTTGGTGTGGGCACACCTCCATGCAACAAAGACAGGAAATACACTGTTTCCTTAAAAACTTAGGATACTTATTATCATCCATTTCAATAGCGTTTGCAGGACATACTTCATAACATTTTTTACAGTGTTTGCATAATTTTTTTTTAACTTTTGGAATTCTCTTAGTAACTTTATATACAATTCGTCCTGTAATAAAACTTGCAAGTTTAGTCATTCTCCTTCCTGGAACTTTAAATTTTGGAATTAATTTTTTTGCTTCTTCCAGCTTTAATCCTATAATTTCAATATTATTCAAATTAGATACTCCTAATCCCCTTTCACATGCATTTTTTAGATGTGGAACAAATTTTTTCCCATTAAACCTTCCAAGCTCTAGAGCAACTAAATCTAAAGCTAATTCATCAGTACCAACCATGAGAAGATTCCACTCTTTCATCGGACCAGAAACTGGACCCGTTGGACCTTGCATAACTTTTTGTAAATCGTATATGATTAAGCGATTAGGCTTATTTTGGACAATCCAAGAATAATTATCGACCAATGCTTCTCCAAATTCATCTGGATTTTTTCCTAATAAATGAAATTTAGCTTTTAAACCGCCTGGAATGACGCCCCAATAATTTTTAATAGCTCCCGTAATTGTAGCTTCCCCATGAGTTTTTAGCTTTGGCAAATTTATTAATAAATCACAATCTTTAACAGGTTTTGATATATAATAATCATTTAGTCTTAAAGCTCCATTTATGGTTTCCTTAATAGGAACCTCTTTTGTAAAGTCGACAAAGGTTACTCCTTCCTTCTCACAGATGTCATATAATCCAACCTTTTTAGCAATTTCAGATGCAAAGGTATCGCTTTGACCAGGGGAATCTCCTATCTTTACATTTTCCATAAAAACACCCGCTTGTTGTAGATATTTTATAACACCTTCTACAAACTCAGGTTGAGTACATGCATCTTTATTTGCTCTTAATAAATTTGGTTTTAAAAGTATATTACTAAAATTTTTAGCATCAAAATCTATACTTTTTTCAATTAGCCTTATAGCTTCAATTACAGCATCAGAAATAGTTTCATATTCATCGATTTTTACAATAGCGATTTGAGTTGACACAATATCCCCTATAAATAAGATATATTTCGATCAATTAAAATATGTCCCTTATAAAAGTCTCCCAATTAATTCGTAAATTAAAAAAAATCCTTTTCAAAAATATTTATTTGTACATTTAAAAAAAAAGTCTATCATTTCATAATACAGTAATAACTTATTTTTAAAAATAAACTAATATTATAAATATAATTATAAATTAAATAAGACCAAAGAATAAAGTATTTTAAAAGAAAAGCCAACACTAATTATATAGTAGCTTTTAAACCAGTTGATAGTTATGAGCCAATCTGATGCGATGTTTAAGATCTGCCTATTTGGAGATGGAGGAGTGGGAAAAACCACATTAGTAACTAGATATCTTACGGGAGTTTTCAAAGGTAATTCCACAATTACAATTGGTGTTGATTTTCATGTTAAAAAATTAGAAGTAGAAGATAAGAAAGTTTCCCTTCAAATATGGGACTTTGCTGGAGAAGATAGGTTTAGATTCTTATTACCAAGCTATGTTGTCGGTGCTTCTGGTGGAATCTTTATGTATGACATTACTCGTTATTCAAGTTTGAAAAATTTTGATGATTGGATAAAGATATTTAAAAAGGGATTTATTGGCGATAAAATACAATTACCTGTAATTATGGTTGGAGGTAAATTGGATTTGCAATATAAACGTGCAGTTTCAACTAAAGAGGCATTTGAATTGGCAAAAGCACATAATCTTTATGGTTTTGTTGAATGTTCATCAAAGGACGGTCAAAATGTTGAAGAAATTTTCAATGAGATTGCTAAATTAATGCTACATAGAGCAGAATTAATTTAAGAGTAAAGGTTTTTAATCAAATTAGAAATTATTTTAAAATCATTTCTCCCTTATTAATTAGATATAATAAATGGGAAGCATACATATTTTTATTACCAATATAGGAATACTCAACTTGATTTTCCTTTCTTTTCCTATAAATTGATTCAAAAATAAGCACATCCTGTCCTAAATTAATATTTTTTTTATAACTATGAATAATTAGATTATCAGAATAATATTCTACTCTTTTAAGATGATTTCGTGCATTATTAATTTCATTTTCTACTTCATTAGCGAATTTTTCTACTTTATCTTCAAAAACCACATTAATTTCGCTAAGGGAATTTAAATTTTGAATTTTATTCATATTTAACTTTTCCATCTAAATAACCTCCTTAAAGTCGGCTCCTAAATACCTTATAACCACTATCAATAAAAAAGAGGTTATATTTAACTTTTTATTTATAGATAAAAGTTCTTAAAAAAATAATAGATTAAGTGAAAATTTCACTTAAATTTTTAATGATTAAATCTGGAAATAAGTCTTTATCGATACCTTTAGCTTTTGAAACTTGCATTTTCAATTCTTCAACCATCCTATAGTTAGTTACTCCTGTCAATACTAAAACGGTCTTAATTTTTGCACGATTTCCAGCCAATATGTCAGTATCTAAACGATCTCCGAAAATAGCTACTTGTTTTGGACTCATTTTATTTTCAGTTAAGATTGATTTAATTCCACAAGAATCCGGTTTACCAAAAATCTTAATTGGTTTAGTTGAAGTACATACTTCTATCGCTTTTACCATAACCCCCGCGCCTGGTAATAACCCATTCGCAATAGGTAATGTTGTATCTGTATTTGTCGCATAAAACTGTGCTTTTCCTTTCAAAATTGATTTCTGGGCAAAAGCAATATCATTATAATTAAAATTCCGATCTAAACCTACAACTACAAAATCTATTTCATCAAACTGCCCTTTATTTGAGATAATAGTATGCCCCATTGCTTCCAATTCTTCTTGTAATCCAATTTCTCCTATTACGAATACTTTAGAGTTTTGCTTTATTTTAGTAATTTCTGATGCTGTTATTGAAGCACTAGTATAAAAATCTGAGACTTTACTATCAATATTATACTTTTTTAATCGATCTACATACATCTGACGCGTTGCTGTTGAGTTATTTGAATTATATACTACTCTAATTGAAAGTTCTTTTAAATCTTGAATCGTTTTATCTACAGAAGGTAATAATTTATCTCCGCGATAAATAACTCCATCTAGATCAAAGATTGCTAACTTTATTTCTTTCAAATCCTTAATTAATTGTTTTTTCATTTCAAAACTCTGAATAGATTAATTTATAGTTTAAAACCATCCTACTGGTAACCCCAATAAGAGGATAAAAAGCTGAATTCCAATGGGAATAAAAATTGGATTTAAAATATTATCTGCGATATAAGTAGGGAAATAATCTGTAACAAAGAAAATTATTGCTCCAATTATCGCATAAATCGGTCCAACAAAGATTAAACCGATAAGATAAGCAACAATTGTGCCAGCAAGAAATCCTTCGAGAGATTTAAGACCTCTTTTTCTAAACTTAATTTTATGTTTTCCATATTTACGGCCAATTAATGCTGCTGAAGCATCTGATAGACAAGCAATTATTATTCCTGCAAAGAAAACTGAAATATCAATTAATCCAATCATATAAAGCATATAGGAAAAAACGAAACCAGTAATAATATAGATTTGAGGCCCTGCTGCATTCAATTCCTTATTCCTTAACATCGATTTTGTTAAAAAGTTAAAGACCGAATATTCAGGTCCCCAGATAATCCTTATCACATCAGATACTAAAGCAAATACTAAGGATCCAATAAGTGCCATCATTGTGAGATCAATTATGGCGCGGGGATCACCCATTACATAAGGAAAATCCAAAAAGCTCCCCCATAAAAAGTTATAAGAAGGTTCAACTTGCTGTATTAATAAAATTACACCATCACTAATAAGTTGGGTGACTGGTGGAATAAAAAAGAAACCATAATAAGCTACCAAGATTAATAATCCCATTAGATGAAAACTCTTACGGATATATTCCATTTTTAACGAAATATCTTCTCGATAAGGATTTTCTTTTGTCATTCTTAAAATATATCTTTCTAATATAGATTCTTTTTCATTAAATCCCATTTTGTCATTAATATTTCCCTTTTTTAAGGATATTTTCTTCTTAACTCTCTTTATCATCCAAAAAAAGATAGCATTGAAAATTATATTGAACCCTATCCACCATACAAAAAATCCACTATAAGGGAATGGAAAAAAAGATCTAATCGAATTAAAATAACCAAAAACAATGAAAAGTAAAGCGGTTAATGATGTTGAAATACAACCATATTGATTATCAGATCTATACCCTTTTCTTGCGATAAAAAACATCACTAAAGCAAGTAAGAAGAAGAATAGTGAAAATGTGGTGTTATATAAACCTTCAATTACTTCCCAATATTCCATGACAAACAAATAAATGACTAATATTAATTATTTTTATAATTAATTATCAAATAATTATTCTTTCATTTATTTAATTATTAAGTAATAAAAAAAAATAATAGACGTATGTTGAAAAAGAATGAATGATTTAAGCAGAGAAAAAGAAAAGGGTTTTGATTCTGAATATCTAAATGATGTGTTAGATAAAAAAATTGAAGTTGGTGATCAATATCAAACTCCAGGATTTGGTTTAGCAGCTCAACTATTCTCTACTGTTGCTAAGCATGTAATGGAAAAATTAGGTCCTGAGGAAGGTGAAAAACTTCTTAAACAGGCTGTGGAAGATTTTGGTTATATGAGGGGTAAACATATTGCCAATAAAGTAATAGCTGAAAATAAATTTTTAACTTTTAAAAACTGGTTAATATATACTGATATAGATTCTTTAAAAAACTTTAGACCCATTACGAGTACACCAAATGGAGATTTTCTCGTAAAAGTTAAACATTGCACCTTCTATAACGCTGCTGAAGAATGGGGATTAGGTGAGTATGCTAAAATATATTGTAAATATGTTGATTATAAAATCCTTGAAGGTTATAATCCTGATATAAAGATGCAACTAGAGGCTCGTCAATTTACGGGAAAAAATCGTTGCGTTTTTCGTTACATAATGAAAGAAGAAAATAAATAGATCTAATAAAAGAATGAAAAATCTACAAAATAATTTCTTGAATACCTTATCAAAAGAAAAATCAGAACATATCTCTGTCTACTGTACAGGTTTTCCAGAAATTGAATTTATTAAAAATTATAATAAAAAATTTGGATTATCTTCTAATCTTTCTGATCTAATTCTATTGCAAAGAGATTATAATACAATTAAACAGATAGGTTTTGATGCTGTTTCTATATGGGATTTTAGACGAGGGGAAGGAGGCTATAAACTTGATGCAGATAAGAGAGTTGATAGTTGGGGGCGAATTTATAGAAGAGAATGGTATTTATGGGATGGTGTTTTTAAAAGTGAAAAGATCATCGATAATTGGAAACATTTAACACTTCCGTCTTTAGAAAATTTAAAAGAGTTAGAGGGATTTCTTCAAAAATTAAATCATCAATTTAATGTAGTTCTCTCTTTACCTGGATTATTTGAAAAGACATGGCAATCTATGGGTTTTTTATATTTTTCTAAATGTTTGAAAAAAAATATTGATTTTATAAAATATGTAATTACCTTTTTCAATACTTATCTTAAAAAATTGATTAAAAAGCTTCAAGGCGCAGGAACAACACTATTTCTAATTGCTGATGACTATGGTTATAAAGAAAGAACATTTTTGCCAAATAGATTATATAGAGAATTATTTTTTAATGATTATAAAGATATAATCTCCCAGATTCATCAACAAGATCATAAGATAATTATTCATTCTGATGGGTATATTTCAGAACTTATCGATACTTTTATTGAACTCGATTTCGATGCTGTTCAAAGTTTAGAACCAAATGCAGGGGTTGATATTTCTTCTCTATTTAAAAAATTTAATAGTCAAATATGTTTTATTGGGAATTTAGATCTTTCATTATTAATTTATGGAAATCAGAATGATATAAAACATTATACCCTTGATCTTATTAAAAACGCAAACAAATATGATGCTTTATTAATCGTTAGCCCTACTCAACAAATAAATTCACGTGTATTACCAGAAAATGTTAAAACTATGATTGAAACGACCAAAAATTACAAGCATTTATAATTCTTTAACATGGTATCTGCATTTTGATAAATATAAAATATTAGAAAGTAGCTCTTAAACGAAATATGAATCTAATTACAAAATAGTCTAGAAAATATTCTTTTATGTAGATATTACAAGACTTAATAAACAAATAATAAGGAACATTTTTATATATAAAACGAATAAAAAAAAATAAATATATAGTACCAATCTATTTTAAATATAAGTGATGTTTTAACTTATTTAATTCAAAAAAAAATATTTATCTAATAAATAATCAATATTTACAGTGATAGAACGAGTGGAAGCGAGTACACCTGATTCATTGGATGACCTCTTAAAGAAATTACTCGGTGCAATCCCTGAAGTCAAAGCTGCGGCAATAGTATCTGCTGAAGGGTTACCTATCGCATCTGCACTACCTCAAGGAGTAGATGAAACCCGTATTGCTGCAATGACTGCCGCGCTTCTCTCATTATCTGAAAGAGCTATCATTGAGATGAATAAAGGTGATTTTGATCAGCTATATGTTAAAGGAAGCGATGGTTATTTATTAATTCTACAAGCAGGCCCAAATGCCGTATTAACAGTGTCCACTAGTAAAGATGTAAGATTAGGATTAATTTTATTAGATTGTCGGAGAACATGTGAAAAGATTGCTCAATTAATATAAATGAACAGTTATTTTCATTAGTTAGATGTTAAAAAATCACAAATTATTAATTTTATGTTTCATTTACTCATCCATCTAAGTCTCATTACTTTAACTGGTGTTAAATTATTTTCAAACTATTTCAAATAAATGGAAAAATTGAGATCCCTCCATTTCTTTTTGACCAAGAAAAAAAAATAAGTGCTAGAATCATTCTTAGTGAAGATTATGAGGGGATTATCACTAAAGATTATGGATTTATTATAGCTATCGTCGATGTTATTGACGTTGGACCTGGCATAATTATTCCCGGTAATGCTAATACCTTCCATGAAGTTGAATTTACGATATTAACCTTCAAGCCTGTTATTTCGGAGGTAGTTGAAGGAGATGTTGTAGAGATAGTTGATTTTGGTTCCTTTGTAAGGCTTGGTCCTTTAGATGGATTGGTTCATGTATCACAAATTTGTGATGATTATATTTCATATGAACAAGTAGGAAACCGCTTTATTGGAAAAGAGACAGGTAAAATTCTAGAGGTTAACGATCAAGTGAGAGCTAAAATTATAGCAGTCTCATTAGGTACAGGTAGAAGCGGTAAATTAGGATTAACTATGCGTCAGAGATTTTTAGGAAAAATGGAATGGATTGAAAATGATATTGAAGAAGAATATGCTGAAAAAGAACAAAAAGATGCCAAAAAACCTGAAGATGAAGAAAATGAAGAATAAATTATAAAAAGTTGATAAAATAAAATGAAAGAAAAAGCTTGTAAAAATTGTCATTTGATAACAAAAAATGAATCTCTTTGCCCTAAATGTAAAACTCATTCTCTTTCAGAAGATTATACAGGAGAGGTTATTATTATTAAGCCTCAGGAATCAAAATTTGCCGAATATTTAAAGATTCATTTTCCCGGTAAATATGCCTTAAGAGTACGTTAATTTCTCTCCATAATCGAAATAAATTTTTTTACCGTTTTTTGGATCCTGTTATTAACCTCAACCATAACTATTCCTTGAGGTATTGGATGTTTAGAATCAGTTAAAGGTGGCTGACCATAAAACACAAAATTTTTAGTATCCGCAGTTAAAGGTAAACTTGTTACTAATGGTAATACTAATAAATCTTCTTCTCCTTTGGTAATCTTTAATAACGTAATTTTATTCGATTTTATAATTCTTTCTAATAGTTTAAAGCTTTCAGGACTAATCGTACCTTGAGGATTTTCAAATTCTATGATGTCCTGAAAAAATTCTTCAAATTTCAGCTTAATTTGGCTTCGCTGAGTTTTTTCATCAATAATACATATTTTTATAAATGAACGTAAAAATTCATTTGTCAGGAAATCTTGAGATACAATATCTCCAACTAAATAGAAATTAATATTTATATTTGCTTTATAATATTTTTTAATAAAATTCTCTACCTTAGGAATTGTTTCTTCTCTGGTTCCCACAATTAATTTACCTAGAGGTTGGGAAAATTTATGGCGTTCTTTATTAGGAATTTTTAATCCATTATTCATTATTTTCACATTTTTAGTTAACTTTCGCTTTATTATAAATACTCATCGTAATTATTATTAGGAATAACCATATGAAAATCCCTACTATAAAAATAACATAAAAATATCCAACTATAACATTCTTTAGCCAAAACAAACTAATAATTGTTAAAATTAATAAAATTGTTTCAATGAATAGCATGATTTTTGCTTTAATTAGATATTTTTTATCCATAAAAACCAAAATTTTATTTTTTATCTATCTTTAATCTATAATAACTTTAGAACTATCTTTAAAACTTTTTATTCCAAAATAAAAAATATATTAG
>JBHLNZ010000019.1:0-47756 GCA_048941015.1 Promethearchaeota archaeon
GTTTTTATTTAATAAACTCTAATAAGACTATTTTTCCCGTTTTAAAAAATTTTGATAGCTTTATCATTCTTAATATAGTTTTTTTCCAGTTTGGATTTAAGCCAATCTTTTAATTTTATTGTTTTTAACCACTTTAGAAATTTAAGATTTACCAGTGGAGCCAAAACCGCCTAAACCTCTTTCTGAATCTGGCAATTCATCCATTTCAATAGCTTTATAATCGTGTAACTTTCCTAATATTATTTGACAAATCCTGTCTCCTTTTCTTAATGTAACATTATTATTTGATAAGTTAACCACAATTGCCATCCACTCGTTTCGATAGCCAGAATCTATTGTCCCAGGAGAATTTACAATAGAAATACCATCCCATAATGCTAATCCGCTCCGAGGTACCACTTTAAAATAATAACCTTTTGGTATCGCTGTAGCAAAACCTAACGGACATCCTATTCTTTCTAATGGCTTTAGAATATATGTATCAGATTCTATTTCAATTAATTCTTTTTTATTATCCTTCTTTACTATCTTTTTAAAACCTATAATTCGGGCATCAGCGCCCGCATCTCCTGATTTCAATGGATGAGGGATTTCCGCACCTTTCCTTACTTTTTTGAAAGGAATTTCTAATTTAAATGGCTTCTTACTGGTCATAGTTCATCATATTTAATTATTTGAGAATATAAAAAACAATTTTTATTAAAGATTAATTAATTATGAAAAGAACAAATATTATAATTTCATATTAAATTAAAAACAATATCTTAATACTAATAATTTAAATGATTTATCCATATGTGAAGAAATGATATGATTGTTATTGACAGATATGACCCAAGAGTCGATAGAGATGCTCTTAAAGAAATTTTTGAAGATTTTATTAAAAATAAAGCCTATTTTTTTTCACATTGGCAAAAGTTCGAGCAAGAATTAAATAAAAGAGTTTTAGATCTTCAATATCGAAATTCTATGGTGGTAGCAAAAGAGGATGGAAAAATTGTAGGCTGGGGGACTTACACTTTATTTAAGGATTACTTAGGAAATGATAGAGCAATTATCCATCAAATTTTAACTAAAAAAGAAGATTCTTATAAAAAAGGCATTGAGGAGAAACTAATACGAGAATTACAACTATATATTAAACGGACTTTAAAATTAGATAAAGCTTATTTAATATGTCCGGATTCTGATGGAGCCTTACGGAGTGTTTTCATGAAAATAGGAGCAAAAAAGTCTAAATATATTTGGTATGACAATGAAATTTAATGATATAGGATTGCTTTTTAAAAAGTTTAACAGGTTTAGCATATGATTTTTATAAACTGCTAATCCAGATTTTAACTCTTTATTAGCTTGTTATGAATAATACAACAAATAATTATTATTATTAAAGTTATAATCCCCGCAAGAATATAACCCCCAAATGTCTCTATAAATTCCATGAGATTATATATTGAATAAAGTAAGAATTAATTTAATCCTAAATTAAGTAAATATTTAAAAATAACATAAATTAAATTTTAAATTCAAGATATTAAATTGGTTTATTTTATTAAATTTTGAATGAGATAAACTTAAAATGTTCATAATTTGTCAACTCTTATGAGAAATAACTTAAAGTAATATGCTATTTTCCAAAAACGGCACAAACTTTTATAATGTTATCGTAACTTCTCTCTTCTGTTTTTAAGGTTTTTAAATTATCTTAATTTAATATTTTTTGAAATAAAGCAATTAAACTAGAATTAAAAAATAGGAAAAAAAGTTTTTTAAGGATTGGGAAACACTCAGCGTTCTATTTGAAAATTAATTTGTACACGAACTCTATAAATTAATTTATCTTGATCTTCCTTTACTTTAACATCGCTTTCGATAATTTGAATATTTCTTATCCCTCGAAGGGATTTTTTAGCTTCATCATATGCTGCTTTAACAGCTTCTGCCCAATTTTTATCGCTTGTTGCAACAAGCTGAATACTTTTATATACTGGCATTGTAATTTCACCTATTTATTTAAATTAATTTTTTAGAATTTTTAGTAAGTCTATTTGTTATCGTTTGATATTTAAATATTTCGATAGTCTTACTAAAAAATATGAAAAAAGTCAATTCTTCTTATACTTTTTAATAGAGTCATTATTAATAGCTATTCATTCATTATAGGTACTTATAATAATTCTATTTAACGAGAGTTTGAATTGAATCAACAGAAAGATCTTATAAATAAAGCTATTAAATTAAAAAACGATGAAAAATTTGAAGAGTCTTTAAAACTTTTGGAAGAACTTCATAAAAACAATCCTAATTCTAATGATGTTAAAAAAATATTTATTGATGTGTTATTTGAGTATGGTGATTATTTAAATGATGAATGGGGTCATGATTTTGATAAGGCTGTAAAATGTTTTAAGAGGATCATTGAATTGGAACCTAATAATTATAGAGCATGGTATAACTTAGGAATTAGTTATTTTAAATTGAATAGAAATGAAGAAGCTTTAAAAGCATATAATCGAGCAATAGAAATAAAACCAGATTATATGTATTGTTATTATAATATCGGATTGCTACACGAATTTAATAAAGGAGATTTAGAGATAGCTTTATTATATTATGAAAAAGCTTTAGCCTTAAACAATAATTTCATATATGCTCTTCAAGCTTCTAAAGATGTTCGTCAAAAATTAGAATCCTTAAAGATAAATGTGTTAGATAATAATCATTATGGCATTGATATTGAAATAGTATGCAAAAAATGCGGTAATATTAATAGATTAGGCGCTAGATTTTGCGATAAATGTGGAGAACGAACCAAGTAAAGTATTTTTATTTATAATTTAAGTCAAATATAAAAAAGAAAAAAGAACTTTATAATTATTTTCAGGCATCTAAATTTTCAATCAAGATAGCAATGCCTTGTCCTCCACCGATACAGGCATTAGCGATGCCATATTTGCCCTTCTTATCCTTTAGTATTCTTGCTAAAGTCCCCGTGAGTCTTATCATTGTGGCTCCTAATGGATGACCAATTGCTGTTGATCCTCCCATAATATTAACTTTTTCTTCAGGTATTTTAAGTGCTCGCATACAGTTTAAAGCTACAACACAAAAAGCTTCATTAATTTCCCAATAATCAATATCATCGGCAGTTAAACCAGCATGCTTTAGAGCCATTTGAGAAGCTGGTACTGGTCCTCGCCCCATCACTGTTGGATCTACCCCTGCCCAACCGAGAGAAACGATCCTTGCCATCGGCTGTATACCTCTTTTCTCTGCCTCTTCAGCTTCCATCAGAACAGCTGCTGTTGCTCCAGCATTTAATGGAGATGAGTTTCCCGGCGTAATCACTCCTTGTTTTGTTCCTTCTCGTTGTTCATATCCCTGTCTGCCTCCTAAATCTTCACCGTATATATTCTGTTTTAGAAAAAACGGATTCGATATTCTTGGTAAAGTTGCTACTTTTTCTAAAGTAGACTTTCTTGGTGCTTGATCAGCATCAATCATGATGCGTTCTTCTACATTTCCCTCACTATGACCTTCGATTGGAATAATCTCGCCTTTAAACCACCCTCCTTCTTGATTTGCAACTGTTAAATTATGACTTCTAACTCCAAATTTATCTAAATCTTCTTTTGTGAAATAAGGGCTTTCTTGTTCATATAATTTTTGTGCAGTTTGTAGCATATTAATAGTTGTTATTAAATCATATTGAGGCCTGTACCATTTGTCTTTTTTACTCGCCATCCCTAAATTCGGACGAATCCAATCATTATTCATAGGGATTCGGGTCATATGTTCCACACCCATTCCCAGAGCACATTTAGTATAGCCCGACATAATTTCCATAGCTAAGAATTGTAAACCTGCTCCCGCTGAACCACATTGCTTATCTACAAAGAAAGCTGAAGTTTCAACTGGAAATTCCGCCATGAATAGTGGTAATCTTCCCCCATAGGTCCAACACTCATATACACCCATCGCAGTACCAATAGAAGCTTCTTGAATGTCTTTTCTTTCTATTCCTTTATCAGCTAATTTTTCATCAAAGAATTTCATTAATAATTGAGCAACTAATTCATCTCCTCTTTGATCTCCAAATACATCTCTTTCAGGTTGTTTAGGTCTTGAACGAGAGAAAGCAGTTCTCGCATAATCAACTAACCATACTTCTTTTAAATCCATTTTTAAGTATCCCTTTTATTTTAAAATAATTTTAATTTTCTTTTTAATGGTAAATTATGAAATTTAAAAATTATATTAAACTTTTTGATAATTGAATTATCTAATTGAAAATGATAGTAATCAAAGGGAAAAAATTTTTAATCAATTTAATAAAAAAATACAATTAATATTAAGAAACTACTAGAATTATTTTTATTTCTTAAAATTTTAGATTAAGTATGTCTAAGGCAAATTTACTTAATAGTGATAGCCCTTTAGTCTCAATAATAGCAGGTAGCAATTCAGATCAAGAAATATATGAAAAAACAGAGAAAGTACTTAAAGAGTATAATATAAAATATGACCTTCAAATTATTTCTGCTCATCGAGATCCTGAGAAACTGGATAATTATATTAAAAACTGTAAATCATTGGTATATATTGCTGTTGCAGGATTATCAGCTGCTTTACCAGGCGTAATAGCTTCAAAAACCGAAAAACCTGTAATTGGAGTACCTGTTAATGTAAAACTCGGAGGCTTAGATGCGTTATTATCCATAGTACAAATGCCACCTAGAGTCCCTGTAGCCTGTGTAGGGATTGATAGAGGGGAAAATGCTGCATATTTAGCTATTAGAATTCTAAATCTAATAAAAACTTGAGAGAGATAAAAAAAATGTCAAAAGAATTAATAGAACTGGGTAAAAAGAATGCAGCAATAAAAGCAGTGGAAGACAATATTAAAAGAGATATGGTTATAGGTATTGGAAGTGGTTCAACGGTTGTTTATGCAGTAAAAAAGATTGCTGAAATGAATAAAGAAAGAGATTTAGGATTAAAATGCATTCCAAGTTCCTTTCAATCTTATCAACTTATAATAGAAAATGGATTAAATTTAGTAACATTAAATCAATATCCTGATATAGATTTGGATATTGATGGTGCTGATGAAATTGATGAAGATTTAAACCTTATAAAAGGAGGAGGCGGGTGTCATGTTCAAGAAAAAATCATTGCCTCCAACTCTAAAAAAGTAATAATTATAGCCGATTTTCGTAAGAGATCAAAAAAGTTAGGGCAGAATTGGAAAAAAGGGGTTCCTATTGAAGTAATTCCAATAGCTTATACTTCTGTTATGAACAAGTTAAAGCAATTGAAAGGCAATCCAAAATTACGGATGGCTCAAGCAAAAGTAGGACCGCTTATAACTGATAATGGAAATTTTATTATTGATGTAGATTTTGGAAAGATCGATAATCCCTCTGAATTAAATAACAAGTTGATAAATATTCAAGGGTTAGTCGATACAGGATTGTTTATAGGATTGGTTTCAAAAGTTTATATTGGTATGGATGATGGAAGTGTACTTATTCTTGAAAATAAATAATTATTTATTTAAAAAATTATAAAAAAGAAGGAAAAAATAGATTATAATTCTTATTCTTCAAAATTTAGAGATTTTCCGCAATTTGGGCAAAAATTTCGAGGGATGTTAAGTTGAAATCCACAATAAGGACAATAACTTATTGTACGAGCTTGTTCCCAAACTTTTTCGGGATATGTATCATAATACTGAGATTGAATATATTCTGTTTCTTTAATCTTTTTTGATCTTCTCCTAAATAAGAGAATTACGATGGCTATACCAATCGCAGATATCACGCCAATAATTGCTAGAATTAAAATCCAATTAACTGATCTATTAATTTGCAGTATTATATAGAAATCTTGAAAGCCTCCATCGCTATCTAAAGCTGTTATTATAAGAAGCCCAATATATCCCCGATTATTAGTATTATCATAATTTGTATATGATGGAATTGATAGTGTACCTGTGATTGAAGAGTATGAGATCATTTTCGGAATATTAAAAATTCCTTTATGAATATCATTAACAATTTGATAATCTAATTCTAGAGCTGGAACTGTTTTCGGGATAATTGGATTCACATAATCGTAGTTAATAGAACAGATAAAGAGACTTATCAAAACACGCATCTCGGATCCATCACTATCTTCATATAGTACTGAATCTAAAACTTGAACTTCAAAAGATAAATCGCTTCCTTGGGAAACAGGAATTACATATAGATTATCCTCTAAATCATGTGTTTCTTCAAATGTATAACTTTCTGAGCCAATTGTAAGAATAGAATTTTGTTCATTGATTATTGGATCATGATTAATAATCTCAGAAATTAATCTTGGTGATTTGGAATTATAATATTTTGTACTAGGATCTGTCGGAATAATGTATATGATGCCAAATCCTGATGGATCATTAGTATCGGGGTAATAACTTCCTGTTGGGTTAAATCCTGATGGTAATGAAATAGTTTTATTAATACTTTTTTTATTACTAAAGAAAGAGTACGAATGGAGCGAAAGAAAAGCTTCAGTATCGTATCCATTATCGTTAAGGTTAGTGTTAATATTTAATGAGTCAAAACCAGTCCTAGTAACATTTTTAGAGATTGTAAAAGAATTAATCATTGGCATCTCTGTGTTGTCAAAAAACAAAACTTTTGAGGTTTTATTGTAAGTAATCGACCCGTAAGTAAAGTTTACTCTAATATTATAGGGTGTAGAACTAGTATAAGGTAATGAATAGGTAAAATTTGAACTAATTCCATCTATAATTGATATCATATCAATCGATTCAGAATATGTGCTATTCTCAATTGAAACATTCAAGAATGAATTGAGAATGGTTGAATTAATAGCCTTGTCTAATATTTGATCCTTTACGTAAACTGAAATGTTCAATTCAGAAATCGATGTTCTTTCATTCTTCAATCCTATGTTAATAGAAACGTTGCTTTGATAAAGAAAGTAGCTTAATATGTTATTTAATAAAACATTATGATCTGGATATGAATTTAAATAGTAACTTGTTAACCAATGTAAGTCTCCAAAAGCTAGAATTCGTCCTTTTGAAGGGTCTTCAACGGAACCATCATGCAATGCAGCTATTGTTTTTCCATCTAATTGAGCAATAGATTCAGTGGTTCCTTGGGTGTTAAAAGTAGAGCCAAAAAGCCATTTATATTTATTCACTCCGTTAAATATAGAGTTTGAATTAAGATCTGATACATCTTTGGGTATGATACTCGCACCAAATCCCATCCAAACTTCATTATATATATTCTCTTCATTTATAGTAATATTTGCTTCAAGTTCCGCAAATAAAGCATTAATGTTATCAATACACAGATCTTGGTATCTTGTTCCGAGAAATAAGATATTTCCTCCATCATTATAATAATTCTTTAGATTATTTATCTCTATAGGACTGTATGGTAATATAGGAGTCTGCAATATAACTAAATCATATTGAGCTAATCGTTCTTCTGTTAATAGTGAATTATTAATATTCTTATTATAATTAGAGCTCCAATATTCAGCACAATAATCAATTGAAATATTCAGGTTAGTAATTTCTTTCATTGCATCATAAAAATCCACTTGATAAAAAGAATATTCTGGAAACCAGTCATTTAGTCCATGATAAGAATCCATTAAAATGTTATATTCTGGAAGTTTTACATCAATAGAAATATCAATCTTATCAATTAGAGTTGTGTCTTGTGTTAGATTTAGCTGAAAATTCCTAATCCTTGGTTCTGCATCACTATTTATTTCAATTTCCAAATTTACAAATTCGATTCCTGCATCAGAAAAACTTATTTCTGATTTATCTAGTGAAATCGAAAGTCCATCTACATTATTTGGAATGCTAATATTGTAATCGTTCATTTCTCCGGAAATGATTGTTAAATTAAAAGATTGATGGTCTCCTGGAAAATTTAATAGATCGAATGGTTTTACTGGCAGATCATAAGGCAGTATCTTGGCAGTATCATTAACATTACCATAAGTTGTATTTAAATCATTTAGAAAATCTAAAGATGCTGAAACATTTATTATTCCTGCTCCGGATTTAAGGAATTCATCTTCGGAAGATAACACCATCGCTCCTTCTAGTAAAGCGATTCTAGCAGCTTCGGGACTAAGAAGAGGATATGCTTGTTTTAATATTGCTAATGCTCCAGCAACCATCGGACAAGACATACTAGTACCACTTAAGGGGATATAATCAGCATCACCTATAAAATCGAAATAATCCCCTAAAAGGGTCATTCTATCTGAAATTACAGAACCTGGTGCTTCTGTAGAGATTATTCTAACCCCAGGGGCTACAACATCGGGATACCCAATATAGGTCATAGTAGGGCCCCAACTACTAAAAGAAGCTAAATTATTATATCTATCAGTAGCGCCTACAGCTATTACATCGACTCCGGCAGCTGGTGAACCTCCAGTGAAATATCCAGTTCCAGAATTTCCTGCTGAAGATACACAGATAATACCGTGATCGGTAGCATTTGAGAGAGCTGCTGTAATAGGGTCATAAACATTTGGAACGTCATCACCAAAACTCATTGAAATGATATCAGGTTTAGCAGTTTCGATGCACCACTCAATAGCCAATATTATATCTTCTTCTTCTAAGCCACCTGTTGTATGTCCTGCTTTCGCATTTATTAAAGATACTCCTGGAGCGACACCACGATACTCTCCATTTGAACCTTCTCCAGAAGAACCTATTATCCCTGCGACATGAGTACCATGTCCATTTCCATCATAAATATCATTAGGATTTCTTTGTTCTTCATCTTCATCATATACGAAATTGCGATTAGAAATTACATTTAAATCAGGATGATCATATATACCGGAATCAATTACAGCAACTTTAACTCCGGTGCCGTCGTATGCAAGATCATTAGCTCCAATAGCCGAAAGCCACCAATTGGGATATTGAGCAGGATCTAATTCACTCGTTTTAGGAATCTCATCAATAAAAGCGGGAGTTTGATATGTCTTAGATTTATAAATCTTTTGAATAGTAGCATAACTGCTAATTAATTTTGCCTTTTCTAATAATTCTTGACTATTACACAGCATTGAAATTCCGGGAATAACATTATAAGTGCTAGTAATTTGATAATCTTCAAATATTGAGTCAATAATATTCAATCTACCTTCTATTTCTACCGATTCGTCAAATAAAACTATAATTTTTATTTTTTCATTCTGTTTTTCTTTAGATAAAGAGTTTGTGTTCAGGAAATCATATAACGGTTGATCATAAATTTGTTTTAAAACATTATTTTGTAAACTAGTTTGAAAATCATCATTATCTGATTCACTTAATGAAGCTAGAAATTCAGAGTTGATTTTATAGTCTAAATTTTGATTAATGCCAAGCTTATCATTAAGAATGAAACTATAACTTATATTCGGAATGATTAACGAGAAAATTATGATATATCCGAGAATAAGAAGGTTATCTTTTTTAGCAAATTTTTTCATAGGTATCAAATAATTATTAAGTTATTTATTTCTTGTTTTAATACTTCAAAAACCATAATTTTTTTTAAAAATTGATTATTATTAAATCTACAGCAAAAGATCTTATATTTGTCCTAAAATGCTGACTTGAATTATTAAATTATCGAAAAGGGGCTGTGGATTAGTGGAAGATCGTTCGCTTGGCATGCGAAAGGCCGGGGGTTCAATTCCCCCCAGCTCCACTTAATATCACCTAGATAAATGTTGAGATAATATAGAGAGACGTATATTATTACGTGAAATCGACGTTTCACGATCTTATTAATATATTAATATAGATTATAATCTTATTTTTGATTATATTCTTCAATTTTTTGGAGAATAATAAATTTTGGATAATCAGACATAATATAAATAATATAGCGGAAGTTATGCAGATTTTTGATTGATAAATCAAATTCACTTAAGTACATAGCTGAACGGAGTATAGTATTCAAAAAAAGTATGATTATTAGAGAGATCAGATATAGAAAATAGAATTGTACTGCATAGAAATAAGAACTAATAGATATTATAATAGTTAAAAAACCAATAATCATATTTATTAGACGAATTTTTAAATCATATTCTCTAACAATAAAGCCCTTTACAATTCCAGCAATACCTGTAAGAATTATGGGATAAGCTATTAAATATATAACAATTTCTATTCCAATTGAAGGTTCTGAAAAAAATAACCAAAAAATAAAACATGTAAAAATAATCGAACCAATTCCCACCATAATGGTTAATATTTTAGTAGATATTTTTGAATCTTTTAACTTTAAACCATATCGGATTTTCAAAATTCCATAAATTAAAGCACTAAATGTAGGATAAATTACTATCGACATAAAGGTAATAAGAGTCAAAACAAAGGTTTCTACCATTAAACTAACAGCAAATATAATATACATAATATCATCTGCGCGCATCCTCTGCCTGAATATGATATCCTCATGAATATTTTTCATAATCAATTTTGAAGAGACCCATATTATTTACTACAAAATAATATATAATATTGATTATTTAACTATTCTTTATTAGAAAAAAGTTAATGCATAGAAAGATTTGGTGAATTTTTAAATGAATTCGAAACGTATTGGTATATTAGGTGGAATGAGTTATAAATCAACGATTAAATATTACGAGTTAATATTAGAAAAATATTTTGAGAATAAACACAACTATCATTATCCTGAAATAATTATATTTAGCTTGAACTTTCAGAAAGTGATAGATTATGAACTAATGGGAAATAAGAATGAATACGTAAAATATCTTTTGGATGGAATTAAACGTTTAGAAAATGCTGGAGCAGATCTAATAATAATGGCGGCTAATTCTCCACATGCTGTTTTTAATGAATTAAAAATTCGAACTAATGTGAAAATATTAAGTATAGTTGAAGCAACCGCCGAAAAAGCGAAAATAGGAAAAGTAAGGAAAGCATTGCTTTTGGGAATTAAATTCACAATGCAATCTACTTTCTATCAAGATCATTTTAAAAAGCTAGGAATGGAATTAATAACTCCAAAAGAAGAAGAACAAGATGAGATAGATAAAATAATATTTGATGAATTAGTTATTGGTCTATTTAAAGAACAAAGCAAAAAAAGAATTATAGAAATAATTAATAATTATGATGTAGACGCTGTGATACTGGGTTGTACAGAATTACCTCTAATAATAAAACGAAAAGATCTAAAGATTAAAATATTAGATACTGTTGATATTCATGTAAATAAAACATTGAATTACTTGTTATCAAAATTGTAGAACTTTTCTACATTTGGATTCATTTATTTATGAAAATTTTAGACTCTGAAAATTTTTTTAATTCTAGAGCTTTATTTAATTATAATAAATATAATTTTTTATGGTAATAGCCTATAGTTCGCTTTAAAATTACTAAAATAAGGTTTAAGGATCTTGCCCCGATAATATTAGTAATGTTATTACTATTTGTGTCAATAGCATGTGCTAATATGCTCATTCCGAGTTATCCAGCAATCCGATTTGAATTTATGATCCCTGAATCGCTGGTTGCAATACCTGATGCATTTTTCATACTAACAAGTGCTTGTTGTGCCTTAATTTGGGGATATTTCACTGATCGTATTGATAGAACAAAAGTAATTATTGCAGCAGCTTTTTCTTGGACAATTGGTATGATGTTAACTGCTTTTTCAATAAATTATCTTATGCTAGTTATATCAAGGATGTTTAGTGGATTGGGTTTAGGCTCTGTTCTCCCAGTTGGTTATTCTATAATCTCTGATGCTATACCTCCAGATGAAAGATCAGGATGGTTTGGAACACTTGCAATACTTAGTTCAATTTCAAACGGTATTGGGCAGGCATTATCATCTTTTTTGGGGCCAATTTTAACTTGGCGGTTCCCATTCTTCTTGCTGTCGATTATAAGTATTGTTATAGTTTTTTCCTTATTTTTTGTAAAAATACCGAGAAGAGGACTCAGCGAAGATGAATTACTGGACTTGACCGAAATGAATTTAGAATACAGTTATAGAATCTCTAAAAAAGATTTACTTGAAATTGGAAAAATTAAAACCAATTTATACTTAATCATTCAGGGATTTTTTATGATTATTCCTGGGACTATTTTGGTATATTTTACAACTTCAATGTTAACGCTACACTTCTTTAATGAGTTGCCTAATGAGATAAGACTACAAACTGCTACGATTTTTGCTGGACTTATGGGTATAGGTTATATTCTAGGAAATATGATAATTTCATACATTAGTGATATTTTATTTAGAAAAAATAAAAAGAATCGCACTCGATTAGCTACCTTCTGTATGATAATTGCAATACCATTTAGTATTACGATGTTATTATTTCTGCGACCTATTGAAGTAGATAGATTAAATATTATATACCCTATACCAATTCCAACAAGTGAAATTGCAAAATATATGTTTTTAACTATTGGAGAAGTATTTTCTGTTTATCCTACATACCTTTTATTCTTCATTTTTGCTCTAATAAGCTCAATATTAGGAGCGGGTCCAGTAGCAAATAAGAATGCTGTAATGATAGATGTTAATTTACCAGAACATCGAGGAACCATTGCATCATTTTTCAATCTTTCAGAGCAAATAGGAAAAGGGGTGACCTTATTACTTTCTTATCTTTTTATTTCTTTCTTTTCATATTTTTCATTTCCTTCAGAAAGTAGTATTTATAATATGATGTTCTTTTCAATCTTTTTTTGGATACCAGCAAGTATATTATGGTATCGAGCGAGTAAGACAGTAGAAAATGATATGATTCGAAAATCGATGCTCTTATCCGAAAGAAAACAAATAAGTTTGCTCGATTATATATTCGAATTAGAAGTTCAAATGGATAGAGGGATCCAAAAGATTCAAGATTCCAAGTATTATATTTTAACCGATTCAAATAAATTTAATAATTTATTAGATGATGCAATTAAGATTTTTACTTATTGTGAAAGAGAAGGCGGTATAAGAAGCATGACAAATATAAAGAATACTTGTAATCAGTTAAATATAAAAGCACGTTCGATTAAAAAAACTGTAAATCAAATTTATGGCTTTTTAAATAATGAAGATCTATCAGAAATGGAAAAAGAACTTTATATCGCTGACTTAGAGCAAATTTTTCTTAAAATTGCTGAAGGAGAGAAAAGTACATTTGGAGAACTTCAAATTTACTATGAAGATGCTTATTTAAAAATTGTTGAAGCACGCTTACTTCGTAAAAACGATTTAGTCAAAAGCTTAGCAAAAGTTTCAGAAGCGATTAATATTTATCAAAGGGTAAAAAATCTATTAAGCGAAAGGTTAGAAGTAATTAATGAAAATTCTGAAATCTCTAAGGAAGATTCAATGGTCTTACAAAAAGAGAAAAATTTATTTGAAAAAGCTAGCAAATCTCTCATGGCAACCAAGCGTTTGAAAAGTGAATTTGAAGAAATATTTAATCAACTTAAAGAAAAAGGCATAAGTAAAGAAGATTTAATAAAGATGTCTGAATTAACCTTAGAATTTAATATCGATTTTTATCAGGTTATGACGGATACCTTTGGACAAGATAAAGAAACTAAAAATGCATTAAAAAAAATAGAAAGTAGGATTGAAAAAATTTTTTATGAATATGACCATTACAAAGAAGCCGAGCTCAAAGTTTTTTAAAAAATTAATTAAATTCACGTAATAATAATTCTTTAAATTGATTTTTTTCAGTCTTTGTAAGATCGTTAACACATTTTCCTTTATGATTATAATGATCTGGACTGTCATGATCCGAAAAAAGGTTAACTAAAAGAATAAGACAGTTCCTTAATTCTAAATTATTAGCTTTTCCATTAAATGAACTCATGATTTTAATAAGAAGATTACTTAACCAAACTTTATTCATTTGAGATCTATTTATCTCATCCTTTACCTTACTTTCATAAAATTTTAGAATTTGAGTTATGCAATCCATATATAAAAATACCTTAATCCCGTGCTAAAATATACCAGAGAAGAGAGCGTTAGATTTTAAATATCGCTCAATTTTGTTCCTTTTCCTACAATCACATAAAAGTTCGACTATAAAAATTTTTTTGGCGATTTTTCATATGATTTTATCGAAAATTAGATAAATTTTTATTTTATTTAATCTGACTTTAAGCAGAATCATTTTAATCAGGAAAAAAATTCAATTATTTGATATTAAACTTTAAAATCTTATTTAAACTTGCACACGTTCAATAAATTTGTTAATATCTACTTCAAGATCTATTATATCGTCAATTTCCTTTATCTCAGAACTGGCTATTTTATTTAAAAATTCTTTTAATAGCTTTTCTTTTTGTTTATTATGAGGAAAAATAAGACTACTCTTGTAATGTTCCCAATCTAAAATATTGGTAAAAATTAAAAACAAAATCTCAATATGGGAATACTCTATTAAGGATTGAAGTTTTTCTTTTGTAATCAAAGCTTTTGTATGGTCTTTATAAAAATTAGAGAGATCATTATAATAATTAGTAAGACGAGCAATATTATCAAGTTGAGTGTGTAATGCTGCTTGATTTATAGGGCTTTCTTCATCTCTATACATGATTTCAAAGTATGTATTAATGAAATCTTTAAGCCTTTGTAACTTTTGTTGGAAAACCCGTGTTTTAACGATTCTTTCAAAAAGGGGATTCTCCTTCATCTTATAGAAACGAAGTTCAAACTTGACTATTTCTAAAATGTCAAGAAATAATTCCCTAATATCAATATCGTTGCTTTCCATTTTCAAAAAGCATTTTTTACAAGTAATTGGTACTATTATTAAATAATTTTGATAATATAAAAACCTATTATTTATAAAATTCTTCAATTATTAATAAATTTTAATTTTTAAGTTTTTTTACATTTTTCTTTTAGTATAATTTAAAAATGAATTGGAAAAGTTCTCGGTGGTATAGTTGGTTCTTTTTGTTTTATCGGTAGTGCTAATTCCTTTTTCTTAACCAATTTTTTATAAGCTATTGCTTTAACATGAATTTTCATAATTCTAATTGGATTGCGGATCATGAAACCTAAATCGTTAAAAGGAGCTACTCTTAATTTAAGGAACCGGGAAAAATAATTTCGTGCTTTGTATTGTTTTTCTTCTTTATCAAAAGAAATAAATCTTTCAATTATTTTATTTAAAAGTTCTGAGTCTCCAAAACAATAATAATTGGAAGATCTTAATGTCCATTTTAACGATTCTAATTGATATTTAATTGATTTTAATTTTTTAAAAGGCCCAATTAATAAGGCAAAAAAAGAGATGAATAGATTCATTACAGTACTTTTGAACATTTCAAAAATTGAAATTCTAATTTTTGGTCTAAGTAAATTTCTTAAATCGTCTCCATATAATATAGTACTATTTTCAATAACATTACCTAACACTATATTTCGCGGTGCAAATATTGAAGAAAATACTTTATTTACTTGAAATATCTTATGAAAAACACCACGTTCCCAAAATTTTTGTTTTGTTAAGAAATGACTCACAAACATCCCAGTTGAATGCTGAATAACGCCCAATATATTATGAACCAGATTAGAATTTGGCTCTCTAAAATTATGTTTTATCTCTAAACTAATAAAATATTTCTCGATTTCCTTAATATGTCTGTTTGACACTCTATTTTTAAAGATAAAAAGGAGATCACAATCAGAGATTATAGTATTTTCTTGATTGGATCTTTGACTACCAAATAGAATAATTGATAAAATCTTATTTACGCCAATTTCTCTATTAATTAGGGTAACAATATCTTTTATGTAATTCCGAGATTGTTGATTAATATCTTCTAAATTTGAAGATATTGTATTTCTTATTCTCTCATTAGTATCTAAAACATTGGGTTCATGCAATTTTATCAAGTATATAATAACAATTTTAAAATAAAAATGTTTTAAAAAAATAATTTGGGATCTTTATATACGATTCCCTAATTTATAACCTCTCGCAACAGCTTCCATAACAGTTTCTGGTTTCATAGCATCACCTACCTTCTCTACCTTAACATTTCCTAACTGTTTAATCTCATTATAAAGATTATCATTGGGTTCAACTCCGGTTGCATAATAGACAAAATCAACTTGATTAATAATTTGCTCTTTTTCCATTGCATCCGTGTAACTAACGTAGTTATCTCCAATTTCAGTAACTTTTGCGCTGGTAATTAATTTTACTCTTAGTGTATCACATTTATCAAGTAAAACCCATTTAGTAGTTTTTCCTAATGCGGAGCCTAGTTTTGGTAACATTTCTAATACTGTAACCTTGTTTCTTCCCTCATGTAACATATTTAAAGCAACTTCCGGTTCAAGAGCATTATAAAAGGTCAAAAAATCAAAAGCTTCTCTACTCAAGGTTCCGTATTTTGTAATATATATAGCCAATTCTATCCCTGTAGCACCGCCTCCAATAATAACATTATTTTTGCCAATTGGAGCATCCCCGCTAAAAACATCATTAGCCCAATATACATTATCTATATCAATACCAGGAATAGAAGGTTTTATAGGTTTTGAACCTGTTCCTACAAAGATAGCATCAGGACCAAACTCTTTAATTGTGTTTAAATCAACTTTATGTTGAAGATGGACGTGGATTCCGTATTTTTGAATCCAATAATTATAATTCTCTATCATTCTTTTAAATTCATTTCTTCCAGGAGGAACCCAAATAATATTTAATAATCCACCAATTTTATCATCTTTTTCAAAAATATGAACTTCATGACCTCTTATAGCAGCAACCCGTGCGGCTTCTAAACCTCCAGGTCCAGACCCAATTACCATTATTTTCTTTTTTTCTTCAAGGGGTTTTATTTCTGTTCGGGCTTCATTACCAGCTCTAGCATTTCTTAAACAAGTTATAGGCATCATTCTAAAAACATTATCAAAGCATCCTTGGTTGCATCCAATACAATTCATTATATCCCTTAACTCGCCATTCTTTGCTTTAATTGGAAGATAAGGATCTGCGATCAAACCTCTACCAATACAGATAGCATCTGCTTTACCTGCCATTAAAACTTGTTCTGCTAGTTCGGGATTATTAATTCTATTTGATGAAAATATGGGAATATTTACGTTCATTTTTATATTTTCAGCAAGATAAGTATAACAACCTTCTGGAACATCCATTGTAAGTTGGGGTGTCTTTGTTTCATGCCATCCTCCAGTTACATTAAAATAATCTAAATATTTCCCCAATTCTTTAGCGATAATAGCCTTCTCTTTATATGTGTTACTTCCGGGTACAAAATCATCACCAGAAATTCGATAACCAATAACAAAATCATCAACTTTATTTCTCATTCCTTGAATTGTCTCAATCGGGAATCTTAGTCTATTCTCAAAATCTCCCCCGTATTTATCAGTTCTTTTATTGGTTTTGGGTGAGATAAATTGATCTAATAAATAACCCGCATTAGCACAAATTTCAACCGCATCAAACCCTGATTTCTTAGCCCTCATTGCAGCATCAGCAAACGCTTGTTGTTCATGTTTTATATCTTCTATAGTCATCTCTCTAGGTGTTGTTTTACTGAATTTACTATATACTGCTGAAGGTGCGATCGGCGTTTTTCCAATTATTTGGGGAAATGCATAGGCGCCTCCATGATATAATTGGCAACAGAGTTTTATATCCTCTCGAGCATTATGAACCTTTTTAGTGAATTCTGTTAACTTAGGAAGATATTTATCATCATCAACAGCAATCATCGAAGGTAAACCTTTTCCATAAATGTCTACATAGCAACCTCCAATAATTAATAAACCAGCACCTCCTTTAGCTCTTTCAACGTAAAAATTCGTTAACTTTTTTGTGATAAATCCGTCATTTGCTAAATTAAGATGCATCGCAGGCATTACAATTCTATTTGAGATAGTAAGATTTTTAATTCTCAGAGGTTCAAATAATTTGAAGAACTTCATAATAATTTCACTTTTATAAACTTTAAATTTTTAATTTATTACGAATAAAAATTGATTACAATATAAATTATTAACTTTTATAGATTTTTTTCGGATGATTTTAAAAAATTTATCATCTAATTAATTAATAAGATAAAAAGTGGTAAGAATTATGCAAATAGTTAATAATGGGATACATTATCTAAAATATGAATCTGGTCCTCTATCTTCTCGAACACCTTTCATAAAATGTTCTGCTTGTTTTTTATAAGAGTCAATTACTTTTTCCATTTCTTCAATCTGTTTATTTAATTCATCAAAACTCATATCAATTTTGAAATATTCTTTTAATATTGTTACTAACGCTTTAGAAGCACGTGGATCTAATGTCATCATTGGTAAAGGTATCGTTTCTGCAAGTAAGCAAATACCAGGTGCGAAACCTTTTTGACCTGCCCAGGCAGGTAAAATCCCATTAGCACCAGCAATTACACCTCCTTCCATAATTTTAGTATTTTCAAATTTTAAGAATGAATCAACAATATCGGGATCAGTTCCACATATATGAACATAAGGAATATCACTAACCCTATCAGATACCATTGCTCCTGTGCTGACATACATCTTAATCTTACTAGCAGTGATCTTATCCATCTCTTCACAAAACTTTTGAGAAAAAGCGAAAACGCCTTCTGGAGTTTGTGGTTGATAGTTTGCTGTCAAAATGAAAAAGTCATTTTCATTTTTGCTACTTTTTGATTTATAATAAACCTTAGCTGAAGGAATTTCTAAATTGCCTTTTTCAACATTTGATTTAGGGGGAAAATCAAAGCATTCGATTGATAAAAATTCTTTTGCTTTAAGTGAATCTTTTATAGAAGTTATTGCTACTTTTGCAACTAATGCAATCCCTGGCCAACCTATTAAAACGATAGGATCATTCAAATCCTCAGATTTCAGTTCAAATTTTTTTTCAATATTTATTATCAATATTCTTGTCACACTCTAATTAAGATTAAAAGTTTAAAGCCTCTCCACAATGAGGGCAATATTGTAATTTTTTCATCATTAATTTTCCACAGAAAGGACAATATATACCTGATTCAGATGCTAAACCACTTTCAGTAATTGGTACCGATACTTCTGGCTTAATATAATACATTGTTCCTAGATCTTTCTTAGCTTTTAATTTTACGAATAGCGGTGTTAATAAGCAAATAAAAAGGGGTGCGAATAATATATTCATCAAATTGTAGACTAATTCAGATAATAATATCATACCATAATTTCTTGTAGCAGGATTATACCATGAAATATCATAAGGAAAAGTCAAATCTAATATGAACTGATAAAACATATTAATTAATGTCAATAGAATAACAACAATTAAAAATGTCCCAATTATCTTCAAAAAAGCACCTTTAGATAATCTTTTAGCTTGTTTCATCGATTTTTCATTTTTATCAAAATGGATCGTATAAATCGAGAATATATAGTATCCGAATAAGATGATACTTGGTATAAATAACAAGATTAAACCTAATGGAATAAGAACACCAAGGATAAATAATATCAATAATAACTTTTTATTAAAACTATTTTTAATTTCTTCAAATAAACTAGTTTCTATTCCATTATATTTTTTAAGGACATAAGTGCTTACTAAAGTTAGAATCAATACTGTGAAAATTGCTCCAATCATATTTTGGAGCATTAATATTCCAAAACTAAATATTAAATACTGTAGCATTAAATTAAGTTCGAATTCAGTAACACTATTTGGATCTGAATAAAAGTTTTGAACTATAGCATCCACGGTCGCACCTAGGTCGTCAAGCTGCCATAAAGCATCTGTAAATAATAATACTTTTAGGATAAGCGAAATCATGAAAAATATTGCAAAAGGAATTATTAAAGAAGACCATAATCTAACAAATAAATTGAAACCATCAGATAAAATTTCTCCAAATCGTTTATTTGCGAATCTTGTTGAAGTTTGATAATCATCAGACATAATTTTTATTATTTTTTTAATTATTTATAATTTTTTAAATAAAAAATATAATTTAAGGAATCATTCATTCGGAGGATTAATAAGAAGTATTAATAATTCACGATCCTAGTAATAATTAACAGATATGTTTTCTCAAAAGCCACCTTCACGTCAGATACCAGGAATAATATCATATATGGGTTTTTTTTCAACTAAGAGATCAGCATATTCTCTCTTTATTATCACTCCCGCCTTAATAGGTTTTATATCAATGATTCTTAACCTTTTTTATACCGGAATTCTTAACATTTTTTACTTTTTGATTTTATTCATTATGTTTTTAATATCTTCTGGCGTTGGTATTCTTATTTCTATTTTTTATTATTCAAAAAAAGCGCCTCTAGTTGGTCCTCCACCAAAAGGGTGGGCAATTCAAATGAATTGTTTTTTTAGTCTGATTATTGGATGTTCATTTGTTATTGGTCAGATATTAGTTATATTTGTTAGAAATATTACGTTTCAAGAAGTTTTTTTTATTTTAGGGACAATTGTTTCATATATTATAGCTTATGTTATTTATTTTTCTTTTACTACTGTAGGTAAATATGGGAATTTAATCTTAGGTTTAACTCAACCGGTTTCGGTAATTCTTTTATATAGTATCTTTACTGCTCAAATATCTTTAACCTTTTTCATCAGAGCAATAATTTTCTTCTGTTCAGCGGCTTTTATTTTTGCTATTCCATATGCTAGAGAAATGTCTCAAGTAAGCAATATATATAAAGAACTAACTGGAATTGGAGGATATCCCTTTATTCGAGCATTTGTGCTTTCGATGATGACGGAGGGAAATGATTATTTAATAGAGGATCTTTTTGACACCATTGGAATTGAGTCAGACATTAAAATTCAGTACCTTACAATAAGAAGTTCGAAATCTAAAAAGCTTAAGGGATTATATGTAATACCACATCTTCATTTTGGACCTTTTAAAACATGTGGCTCATCAGATTTACCTGCTCAAATTCATAAATTATTTAATTATATCCCCGGTATTACTGTTTATCATACAACTAATGATCATAGTCAGAATTTAACGACTCGTAAAGAGCTTAATAAAGTTCTTAATAGAATTAAAGATGATGTTAGAAAAATTGAAACAGAAAATTTTGATAATGGATGGGTGAATCAAATAAAAGATGTTACACGAAAAATTTCTAATTCAGCAAAATTAATAGGTACGGATATTGATAATGTTCCTATTATCTTTCTTACCCGTCATCCTCTCCCATCTGATGATATTCAACATCAAATTGGAGAAGAGATTAGAGAATTTGCTATTTCTAGTGGATATAAGGATGTTATAATTATTGATTCGCATAATTCAATAATAGGAGACGAAATTCTTATAGAAAAAGATTCAATAGAGGGCAGAGATCTTATAAATGTAGCAAAATCTTATTTAAAATCAAATAAAAGAAATGAAGAACGCCCAAAAAATAGAATTCTTTATGGAGTAGCAAGAGATAATTTGAATGAATTTTCTGAAAAAGATGGGATTGGTGCTGGAGGGATGGTGGTACATCTTTTTAAAAATTCTAATACAAATCAAAAAACAGCGTTTATTCATTTTGATGCTAATAATGCTTATGTCGATATAAGATCGTATATATTAAATATGCTTCAAAATAGGGGTATTGAAAGGGGAGAATTAACTACATCTGATTCTCATACTGTAGCTAGACAATTCACGAGAAGAGGATATTCACCTCTGGGAGATAAAATTAAATTGGAAAAAATATTAAAAAAATTAGAAATTTTAATCCAAGAAGCAGAAAAAAATTACGAGGAAGTAGAGTTTCATTATTATGACTCTATTCTTGAGAAAATTAGGATTTGGGGAGATCCTAAATATTTTGATACCATAATGAACACTTTACAAGAATGCTTAAAGGTATCACAGAGATTATTAACATTGAGTTTAATTCTTCCAACCTTTTTCTCACTAATCTTGTTATTTTTTTATTATAATATTCAAATAACTGACATTTTTAATATATTTTGATGAACCTTTTAAAAATGAAGGTTTTTTAAATCTTAAATAAAATAGATATTGTCATTATTGCATAAGAATATATCTCAATAATATGACGATATTATCGAGATTCATATAATTTAACTCCCCTTTTTCTTTTAAAATCATTTTTAAAAAGAAATAATGTTGAGTTCTGAGCTAAAAAAGCTTCTTAAGATTAGTATCATCGGACATCCTGCAGTAGGAAAAACTACGATGTTAAAGCTACTTTCTAAGAATGTAATAGATCGAATTTATCTACCAACACATGGATTTGATCTAAAGACTGTAAAATTTGACAGTTACACTTTAAAAGTATGGGATTTCGCAGGGCAAGGAGCATATCTCAAATCTTGCAGTAAGGATCATTTGATTGGTTCTGATATAGTACTAGTTGTCACAGATTCTACTCCACGAAATGTGTTAAGATCTCGTGAATTAATTAATTATGCTACTCACTTTGTTGAGAAAGATTGTCCCATAATCGCGATTGCAAATAAACAGGATTTACTAAAGAACGATGGTCGTATGGAGCCAAATAGAATTGAAGATATTCTTCAAATAAGAACTTATGGCTTAACTGCTATTAATCCAAGAGAAAGGGTAAGGTTAATGGATATTATAAGAAAAGAACTTCAACAAATTGCTATAAAAAGGAGGTTGAATGAAATTGAACTTTAATGAGAATGAACTTTTTGGGGCAGCTCTAATCGGTTTTGATATGATTGATGGTCCATTTTTAAAATGGAAAAAAGAATATACTAATGCTCAAAATCTATTAAGCTTGGACGATTTTGCTATGAATTTCTACCTTGCTTTTAGGGGGGGAAATGCTGGCAAAAAACCTAGAGCGATTTTATATGATAATTTCTATATTGTAGCTTTTCCAAAAGATCTAGAATTATGCTGTTTATTTATGAAACCAAAAGGAATAGAAAATAATATTAAACAATTAAACAAGGTTGCTTTCAGAATAATTGATGAAATGGAAGCTAATGAAGAAGAAGAGGACAAACCTGAAGTCTCTGATGATGATACTATTGAAGAAATTAAAAGACTTATCCTTAATTTATTAAATGGGACTGAAATGTCTACTCCTGAGCTAAGAAGATATTTTAAATTAAATAATTCCCAAATTTGGAAAATAATGTCAGATTTAGAGAGCTCTCAAAAAGTTAAGCGTACAAGTAAAAAAGGAAGGTCTGTTTATTGGACCTCGTCATAAATTTAACACTTATTATTTTTAAATAATTTAGAATGTAATTTATAACCTAAGCGCGTCTATGTTCCCAATTTTTTTCCTTAGTGAAAAAACGGGAGAACATTATATAACAAATGTCAGATAAATCTTTTTCTTCATTATGAAGTGTAATATATCTT
The DNA here is from genome assembly GCA_048941015.1 of Promethearchaeota archaeon. Taxonomy (GTDB): domain Archaea; phylum Asgardarchaeota; class Lokiarchaeia; order Sigyniarchaeales; family SOKP01; genus SOKP01. Next base: position 23,462 of record JBHLNZ010000019.1, read on the forward strand.
AAAATGTGATTTATTACGAAAATGCCGAGTAACTCTACATGATAATTACTTATTTTTTTCAGATTTTTTCCTTTAAATGATATATCGAGTCCATCGCTAGTATTCCATGTTAATTCCACAAAAATTTCGGGAAATAACTCCTTTTCAAAAACCCACCCATCAGCTATCTTATCTATCTTAGCACCTAAGAATTCAGCTAGATGATCTTTATCGCTTTTCTTTATTAAACTGAATGGTTGACTTCTTTGCAAAAGAACTTTTTTTATTAGATCAGTTTTAGTTGAATAGTCGCTTTGAAAGGGTGATTCATGTTTTATTATTCTATCAATAAAATCCATGACAATATCAATATAAGTTGCAGTATCTTCACCCGGAACCCAGAAAACTCGTTTTCCAGAAAAAAGAAATTTAAATTCTGCTTCAATTTCACCGCCAAATTCACTTCCAAAGAAAGTATAAGCAAAATGGAGATTCACTTCCGGAAACATCTCAATTGTAATTGTCCAATCCTCATTAAAGCCGATATTTTCAAAGTTACCTCCGAGTTTCTTTTCAACAATCTCTTTTAACTCTACTTTATCAATATCGATGAATAGGTGATACTTAGCTTTACTTATATTCTTTAATTCTACTTCATGGGGTCCTCTTACCCCAGTGGCATCAATTTCGCCTACAGTCCAGTATTTTTTTTTAGAATCTGTCATTACAACATCATAAAAGATATTAAAAATTAAGTTCAATATTTATTATTTTAGCTTTTTTTTGAATTTTGCTATAAAAAATCCTTGGGTTTTATGAATTGAGGGAAAAAGTCTTCCTGCGCCTTCTATTTGTAAATTATTTATTTTATAACATGGTGACAACCATTCTGGGATTTTTAAAGGTTCCAAATCATTTGTATATTTCATAATCTGCAGTTCTCCCTCTTCTGAGTATAAACTACAAGTAGCATATACGAAAATCCCCCCCGGTTTTAATAATTTAAGGCCTTGATTTATCAATTTTTCCTGTAATACTACATTTTGATGCAAGAATTTTGAATTTTGGCGCCATTTAAGCTCGGGTTGGTTTAATAAGGCACCGCTCCCTGTACAAGGTGCATCTATCAACACTTTATCAAATAAAGAATCATAACCGATTGGTGTATTTATACTATCAGTATTAATTAAAAATGAATTTTTAACAAATAACTTAGCTAATAATCTTTGAGCTACCCTTAATCTCTTTATATCAATGTCGATCGCTATGATTCTTGCTTTATTTTTAGAGTATTGACTAATAAGACTCGTTTTTATTCCAGGTGCTGCACACATATCGCATATAATTTCACCAGGTTGAGGTGATAAAAGATATACAACTGTCGCTGATGCTTTATCTTGAAATATGATTTTACCATCTTTATAATAATGTGTTTTTAAAATTCTTTTTTTGTATTTGTTTAAAGTAAAATAAAACTCAGGAATTTCAGAATCTTCATTTATAACAATTCTATTCTTATGAAACATTTCTTTAATTGATTCTGATAAAATTTTTGGACTTTCAATCTTTGCTAAACTGTTTATACGGAAAAATAATTTACTATTTATATTATAATCATTTAAGCTTTTTACAGTATCAATAAGTAAATTGTATGACATGATAGGTTTTAAGTGTTCAATTAAAAATTGTGGAATAGCGTGTTTTGTACTTAACTTTTCATCCGTATTCTTATTTTCTAAAGCAATTTTCCAAGAAAAGGAGTATAATTTATCTATAAAAGATATATCATTTTCTATTATTAATAATTCATTAAGTATTTCCTGTTTAGGAGATTTTTCATGAATTATACGATATGTTATATATAATAATTTTGCCATATCAATTTCTTTTAAATTAGAATTTTCTAGCGATCTGAGTGTTTTTTTTATAATAAAATTTAATTGACTCCAATATCTTATAATTTCATTATAATAATGATTTATAATAGGGTCTGAGTAATATTCATCAGACTTTATATCAGTTTCTCCTCTTAAAAAAGAGTTTAATAGTTTTAATATAGTATTAATTGATTTTTTGTTTATTTTTATCAACTTACAATATTCTATTAAATGTTAATTCTAATTTTTTACTTCAAGAATATTTCAAACCTTAAATAAAAGAACAATCTAATGATAATTAACTATTCTTTATTATTTTAATTTAGTGAACATGATGAAAAATTATTCAACTAAAATTCTAATTCTTTTAACTTTTTTTTCTTCTGCATTATTTAGCATTATTACCCCTATGGCTAAAGAACTTACAATTGCATTGAGTTTGGTTGGTGAAGAACAAGTCGCATTTATAAATTCAATGTTTTTAATTGTTGGAGCAGTTAGTTCTTTAGTTTGGGCAATTTTAGGGGATAGATTTCCACGTAAAATTTTATTAATCGTTGCTACATTAGAGTGGTCGGTGCTAATTTTTTTAACTATTTTCGCAACTAACTTTATCTCATTATTAATTTTTCAATTATTTACAGCAATAGGATTTGGAGCAATATTACCTCTAGTGTTTTCATTAATTGTTGATCTTATTGACCCTTCGGTAAGAGGTAAAAAATTTGGTGATTTAAGTGCTGTATACGTATTAGGTAATGGATTAGGACAAGTATTATCAGGATTTTTGATTGAAGCATACACATGGCAAATCCCTCTTATAATAATATCTATTGGAGGATTATTGTGTACGGGATTATTGTTTATAGTTAAAGAGCCTCTTAGAGGTTCAATGGATCATTCTATTGAAGATTTAGATGAAAGTAAAATTAGACTAGATTATAAAATTAGAGTGAAAGACTTAAAACAAATTTGGAAAATTAAATCAACTTTATGGATTTTGATTTTAAATTTTGCAATGTTTATTTCAATTGGTGCAATATCTTCGTTCTTTATTTCAATGTTAAAAAATGACTACTCACTTAGCTCAACATTAGCTACTATCTTTTTAATTATAGTTTTTGGCAGTCAAGTACCATCTGGCCCCCTATTTGGGAAATTGGGTGATAAAAAACGAAAAGAGGACAAAGTAGGAAGAATTAAGGTAATATTAATTTGCTTGGTTTCTGGTTCAAGTATATATATTGTTGGCTATTCATTGATTTTTATCTCGAAGGAACCTTTTATTGCGTTCCTCTTTCTCGTTTTCGCATTTCTTGGTGCTTTTTTATTTGGAGGTATTGATCCACTTACTCAAGCAACTCTCGGAGAGATTAATCCTCCTCAAATAAGATCCACTATTTATTCAGTCAATTATTTGACATATACTATTGGTAGAAGCATAAGTTTATTGTTATTGGGTCAATTTTTTCTATTATTCAATAATCAGTATAGCCCAGGCTATCTTATTTTATCAATAATGGCTTTATGTAGTTCTTTATGCTTAATACCAATTTTAAGATTTTTACCAAAGGATATACTAGAATTTAAATCGAGAGAATCTGATTAATTTAATAATGGACTTGTTTGAGAAATAGAAATTATTTCAAATTAAAATAAAAAGTAAAAAAAAAATTATAATTAATTATTTTTTCTTTTTCATCATTGTATAAATTAAGCCAATAACGCTTACAGTAGTGATTCCTAAGAGGATAGTAAGTTCATAGCCTGGTATACCAGGTGCTAACCATGCATATTCATAAATCACATTGCTTTCATTATCTTGTAATTTATAACCTATAAACGCACCATAAGTTTCATCAAATATCCAAGTTTCAGTACAATTTTCTAAATACTGATAGAACGTAGCTGCCGAGAAACTATATACATAATCTAATGGATAGACTGCATTATGGACAATAGTGTTATCTATAGAGCCCCATCTTGGTTCATAAACGAGAGCACCTAAGTATTGTGCTACTGGAGTTGGCAATTGGGAGAGTAATAGGAAAGCATTATGCATTGAGACGTTTTGAGGAATAGATAAATGGTTAACTATATAAGTTACATTAGTAGGATCATATAAACTGGTCACATTATAATCAGTAAGATCATCAGGATCTGCAGGAATAGCTCCTGTAGTCCATTTCCAATTATCTGTTGTGTAATTGGCCGCATCAAAAACCCCAAAATACTTAGCATCAAAATCTACTGCTGTAACTAGTGATTTCTTTTTTGCTCCCAAATTTTCAGCTCCTACTCCAAAATTGTGGATTACATCTGTCCAATTTACTCCCCATAAATCCTCTAAAGCTGCACTATTGACAGTTTTGACTTTCAATATTTTTTCATTTCCAGCAGCTCCATGAAATGTATAGACTCCTTTTTGAGGAACTACAGTAGGAGTCATTGATAATGCGATGGTTAAAAAAAGAGCAACGAGTATAATATATTTTACTTTTTTCATATTTATTCCTTAATTTAGTAGTTTATAAAATAAGATTGCTGATTAATCTATTATTTATCAATTGTATATTTAAATATTTCTCAATATTATTAATAGGACATTGGAAAACTTCATCACTTCAAAATAAATATAAATAAGGTTGTTTTATTTGAAATATAATTCTAATTTTAAATGAATCAAACCAAAATTAATTGATGAAATAATGGAAATTTTTTCTCCAGAAAAAAATATTGATATAGCATACAAAATAAGTGGAAATGAAGAAGGCCCTAAAATGGTTTTAATCCATGGACTTTTTTTAAATAGTGATTGCTGGAAATATCAACTCCCTGCTTATGAACCAGAGTTCCATATCCTTAGATTTGATCTACGAGGTCATGGCAGGTCTACCAAGCCCAAAAAACGTTTTACTATTCGAAATTATGTAGATGATATGCATGCTTTGCTTAATCATATTAATTGGAACAATAATATGTATTTAGTTGGTCATTCATTAGGAGGGATGATTGCTATGGTTTACGCCCTCGAAAATCCTTCCCATGTAAAGAAATTGGTAGTTGCTGATAGTTTTTGTTTTATAAGCCAAGAAGCGATCACGGACGTACTAGGCAGAGTAAATAGCAGTAAATTAGAAAAATTTGCAATTGGAATTAGTGTTCGAGGATTGACTCCATATAATGATGAAATCGCCGAATTTGTTGCTAAATTAGTTACAGATCATATGACTAAAAAGGATTGTTTACAGGCAACGGCAGCATCAGCAGGATTCAATATTTGTGAAAATTTAAAATCATTGGATAAACCAGTGTTAGTTCTGGTAGGAAAGAAAGATATAACCACACCTGTATGGGCAAGTGAAATGATACATGAGTGGCTTCCTCAATCTGAATTAGTAATTCTTCCTGATGCAGGTCATTTAACTATTTTTGATCATCCCAATGAATTCAATGATCTAGTATTATCATTTTGGAAAAAATAAAAAAAATAAAATTATAGTTATTTACCCCATTTAATTACACCAGCATTCCAAGCCCAACCTATACCTGCAGCGGTAAGCACAACTACATCTCCATCTTTAATTTTTCCACTTTTTAATCCAAAATCTAACGAGATAATTCCATCATTCTGGCCGTTATGACCTATTTCTTCAAAATATGTTGTTTGTTTGTAAGGATCTACTCCTACAGCATTCGCTACATATTCAAATGCACTTCTTTTCATATGGAGTAATGCTAAATAGTCAATATCTTCTCTAGTATATCCAGATTTCCTTAAAGCATCATCTATTACTCTCACAAATGAATCCATAGAAAATTTATCTAATCTTTCCTTTAAACCTTCAGGATCAGGTACATCCAAGTAGATTAAATCATTATCTATGGCCTCATGAGAAATTGGTTGAACTGTTCCCCCTGCGGGAACGTAAACATCATCTGCAAATCTCCCATCTGAAATGGCTGAAATTCCTAAAATTTCATTAACTTTATAATCGGCTTTTATAACAGCAGCCACTCCACTGGCTGCTAAACTAATCATGAAACGAGATCGCTGATTCTTATAATTAATCAAATCTGAATTTCTATAGCCACTAGCAATTAAAACTCTATTAATTTCGGGATCAGTCTGGATTAAACTTTTTGCTAATAACATACCTACCAAAAATGTTCCACATCTTTGATTTATATCAAAAGCCCATGGATGAGTAGGATTTCCCAACAGTTTTTGTAGTTTTATACCGTAAGTCATCATTGGTCTTTCAGCATAAACTTCACCAGCCCAGATAATAAGATCAATTTGATTTGCCGTTATATTTGCTCGTTCAAGAGCTTGAAAACTAGCTTTTGCTCCCATTGCAACGGTGTGATCATCAGGACCAGGAACCGTTTTACTCTTTAAACCAAACTTTTCTACGATAATTTCTTTTGGGATTCCAGTTTCTCTTGAGATAAGATCACTTGAATGTCTTTCTTTAGGAAGATAAATTCCCCATGATTCCAGACCGACATGACGATAATCCATAGTCTTGCACCTATTTTAATTCTTTTTTTAAGATCTTACCCGTAGCGGAAGTAGGTAAAGAATCTGTTATTTCAAAATATTTTGGAATTTTATATTTAGCTAGCTTATCTGTCAAATATTCTTTAATTTCTTCCTTTGTTGTTATCATCCCAGGCTTAAATGTAATAAAAGCCTTTCCTACTTCTCCCCATTTTTCATCGGGTACTCCAATTACAGCAGCCAGGTCAATTGCGGGATGTTTAAATAATAACTCTTCAATTTCAACAGGAAAAATATTTTCACCACCGCTAATATACATTTCTTTTCTACGGCCTACTATGTAATAAAACCCTTCTTCATCCTGCATTGCTAAATCACCTGTATGAACCCACCCATCAGGTTCAATTGTTTTTCTTGTCTCTTCTGGTTCATCCCAATATCCTGAAAAGATATGAGGCCCTTTTAAAAGTAACTCTCCAACTTCTCCTTTCTTTACGTTAGCGTTTGTTTTAGTATCAATTATTTTCATATCGCAGTGTAGAACTGGTAGTCCAACAGAAGTAGGTTTTCGCTTAATTTCTTTCTCTGGTAAATAAAAATTATTTGGACCCACTTCAGTTAAACCATACCCCATTTTAAATAATTTACCTATTGCCCAATATTTTTCCATAATCGCAACTGGACATGGGGCACCACCAGAAATAAAAATTCTTATTGAGTTAAAATTTGCAGAGGAGAATCGGGGTGTATTTGCCATCATATGAAACATAGTTGGAACCCCTATAACTATTGTACATTTTTCTTTTTCAATCACTTCAATAGTTTCTTCTGGATTAAAATCTCCCATTAAAATTGTTTTCGCTCCTAAATGAAAAAATGGGACTAATAAGACATTCCATCCCCCTGTATGAAATAAAGGAAATAAAAGTGGTTGTACATCGTTTGGTTCTAAGCTCCAAGAAAGAATTGTATTTATTGAATTCCAATATAGTAGCCTGTGTGGTAATATTGCTCCTTTTGGGAGACCGGTAGTACCTCCAGTAAATAAAATTAGATAAGGATCTTCTATGTTTAATTTGGGGCGATCTATATCAGTATTAGACACTTTTTTCATTAATAATTCAGTTGTAGGATCATTATTTAAAGAAGTTTGACCCATCCCGATGTTCTCTTCAATTATTCCCTTTTTCTTGATTTCAGATATAATGGACTCTAATTTTGGTTCGTAAAAAAAAATTGAAGGTTTTGTTTTCTTAATTAAATTTTCTGTCTCTACCGGAGATAACCTTACATTAAATGGAACAAAAATTGCTCCGATTTTTCCTGTGGCTAAAAAAAGATCGACACATTCGATTCTATTTGTAGAAAACATCGCAACTCGATCTCCTTTTGAAATTCCTTTATTTAAAAGAACACGGGCTAACTTATTGGCTCTAAGGTTGAGATCATTGAAAGAATATCGCTTATTTTGTATATTATCATAAATTGCTTCTTTATTTGGGGTTAAAATTGCCCTTTTTCCTACCCAATCTCCAATCCAAGCAAATTCTTGTTCGATAGAAAAATCTCCTGCCTTAAACATATTTGATTCACCCTACAGCTCGATAGATTGGCCATTTCCTCCAAACATAAGCAAAGAGAATTTCGATCCAAAGAAACCATAAAGTAAAAGGAGTAGGATTCATTCTAAAGAAGTTAGGATTGTCTCCAAATAGAAGTGGGGATAAAAGATAATATCCTAGAAAAGTTAATGTTCCAATTCCTATAACCATCAGAGATCGGATTATGAAATTTTCCAATTGTGTATATTTTTTTGGCCAATTATCAAAAAAAAGCGATACAAGAACGACAGCACATATCAGAAAAATAGCATATGTTATACTCATCATATACCACCCTTTAAATCGAGTAACAGGATCAGGTGGTATTCCACCAAACCTAGTAGTGCTTTGAATTAATACAAAGAAAGGATCGAAGATCCCGGCAGCAATATAAGGACCAATTAACGAAAAAACAAGACCTAAAATAGTACATACTCCGAATGCTATCATTCCAATAAAAGGCTGTTTCCTAGCTAATTTGCTCCATGGCCAATATTCATATACCATCAGAGTTAAGAGAGAAAAGAAGATTAACCATTGAGTCCAACCAAGAGAGAAAGCGTAACTAGGAAAAGCTGTAACGGGTTTAACCGCAGATGCTTCAGAAGTTGCAGTTCTTTCACCAGTAGGAAAAAATAATAGAAACCAAACGAGCAATGTTATCGCGTTGCCAATAATCCAAACAATGATACCCCGTTTAGGTTGTTTTATCTTGAAAAAAGGCCAATACATTGTTCCCGCAACCCATAAAACGCCAAAAGAGAAACATGAACCGCTTAAGGCTCCAAATATTGATGCTCCTACAAACCACTTGATGTAAGGATCTGTTATTTCACTGCCATAGAACGTATTAAAAAGTGGTAATAATCCTAAAACGAAAATCACAATAATTATCGCATTAATAGCAGTCCCCACGAGTCCTACTTTCCATGGAGTACGAAACCAATTATAATAAGGCCAATTTTCAAACCAAATAGCCCAAACCACTCCAATCAAACCAAAACCACCAATAACAGTTGCCCATGCTGTAACTTCCATAACTACGTCTGGTGAATCAATTGGATTATGCCATCGTGGATCAAAAAAGATTAACCATGTTATATAGCTTATAACAAATACTATTATAATTGAAAGTATACCAGCAATTGGTTGTTTATATCTCGCCATTACTATCATAGGAGCTTCTTCAGCAGTGGGAATTCCTACTTTTTCTCCAGCTAATGCCATTTATTTCACCATATTGAAATTTTTATTTTTTAATTAAAATTTGATATTTTCTAATAAATTGGGTTATATTATTGAATTTTAGTTATTAAATATATTTGCTTTATGCTTATTTAAAATTAATTTTGAAAGAAATAACAAAAATAAAGTTGATTTTTAGAGTTTAATTAATTCATATTCTATATTACCAATACCATTTTTACGAGCTGCATCAAATTGAACAGAAGGATTCACCAAACTCAATAATGCTTTGAACTTTTCTACTCCTTGATATATTGGTGCCAACCAATTACCATCTTTATCCATTGTTGGAAGACCAGGGGCATTTATTTCAGCATCATAACATGCTTTATCAATTGCTACGGGATCAGAAGACCCATATATACCGAGATCAGGGACTACTGCCATTCCGGGATTTGGAACACAATCACACATAAGTGGGATATCAAGAGCAAAATTAATATATCGAATTTTTTCAGGTCCAAATGATTTAATTACCGCTGTAGCATTATCAATAAATCGCTCAACAAAAACATTAATCTCATTCATCTTGGGTGCTTTTATTGCTCGTTTTACTGGACATTTTTGAGTACATCGAAAACATCCAAAACATAAATTAGAATCAATTACAGCGGATTCACCCTCAATGCTAATTGCATTTACAGGACAAGATTCTATACATTCTTGTTTGCATAGAGAAATATTACATCGTTTAGTATTTATAATTAAGACATTATCAAAATGAGCTAAGTGTTTGTTTCTTTTTGAAACTGTTCCAATTCCAAGTTGTTTTAATGCTCCACCAAATCCTGCTTGTGGATGGCCCTTAAAATGAGAAATAACAACCAATTTATCATATTTATAGATCCCTTCTGCTACAGAAACATCTTCAAAATGAATTCCATTAATTTTAACTCTTTTATTATTTAACCCCTCTTCTCCATCGATGAACTTCAGTGGTGCTTCTACAATTTCTTCAGTGTAACCATGAAGCTGAGCAATTTTTTGATGGTCTACAGTTGACTTTCGATGACCTATACAAATGGAGTAATCTTCACATATATTTAATGTTTCGATGTTATTTCCTAAACCATGAGTTTCTACTAAAGTAGGGATTCCTCCTTTTGATCTGATAGCTCTAACGACTTCACGTACGTAATCATGACGTAAATAACGAGTATTATGTGCTTCTCCTACATGAACCTTAACAGCAACTTTATCGTCAGCATCGATATTATTTAAAATTTTATCTAAAATTAATCTAGTCTTAACAAGATTATTTGTAACCATATTCTCTGCTGAATTTTTTAAGGAAGCAACCTCGATAGGAGACGCCCAATAGACTAATGATTTATCTGACATTTCAATACAATTTCAAATTATTTTTTTATTATAGGAAAAATTTTGTAATATTAAAAAACCAATTTATTATTTTATATAATAAAAAAGAGATGATAGATTTTGAGTGAAGAAAAAAAATCTTCAAGCTTGTTAGCAACAATACTCCTATTTCTCTTTATATTCACTATTTTTATTTCACTCTTAGCATGGATTACTTATGGTACAGTCGAAGGAGTTATTGGAATGTTGTCTTATATAATAGTTGGATTGTTGAACTTTTATCCGTGGCTTATTCCGTTTGCTGGAATTCCTTTAGGTATTTTAGATGTCCTAAATATTTTTGGTGTTGGTATGTATGACCTAACTTTAAACTTTGCTCACTTAAATTCAAGTTGGATGGCAATTGCATGGTTTTGGATAATTTCTATTATAGGAAGTCTTATTAATATTTTCTTGATGTATCTTATAATTTCATGGATTGCGGGACGAAAGTACCGAAAGAAGGAACCTAAAAAAGATTTAGCGTTGATTAACTGCAATATAATTGATGGGAACAGAGAAAGTAGAGTAATTGAGAATGGAGTGATATTAATTAAGAATATAGTGGAGAAAGGAGAAGAAGCAGGATTAATTATTAAAGTTGGGAATGCTAGTGAAGTTCAAATTCCAGAAGGGTTTAAAAAAGTAGATCTAAAAGGATCATATGTACTTCCGGGATTAATAAATGCCCACTGTCATTTAACCGGTAGTGGAAAACCAACAACACTGATGAAGTTAAGCGATAAAAATATGATACGTTTAATAAAATTCATGGCAACGCCAATAGGAAAAATTATTTTAATGAAACTTATGAAACAAAATGCTTTAAATGCATTGAATGCTGGTGTAACAACCCTAAGAGCAATGTCAGATCCATTATATATTGATTTGAAATTGCGAGATCAGATTAAAGAAGGAAGGATCGTTGGTCCAAGACTTTTATGTGCTGGAAGGGGAATTTGCATTACAGGAGGCCATGGTTGGATGATGGCATTTGTAGCAGATTCCATACCTGAAATTAGAAAGGCGGTAAGACAAAATCTACGGATGAGAGTTGATCATATTAAAATTCTTTCTACTGGAGGGGTAATGGATGCCCGAAAAGTTGGAGAAGCTGGACGCCCTCAAATGACAATAGAAGAAATTGAGACTGCTTGTTTTGAAGCGCATAGAGGTGGCTTATTAGTCGCAACGCATTGTGAATCTACAGAAGGGATAAGAGAAGCAGTTCATGGTGGAGTTGATAGTATAGAACATGCCGCGGAAATTCCCGATGATTTAATACCGCTAATTAAAAATAATCCCAAAAGTTTAAGAGGGTATACTGTCATTGTTCCAACTGTTTCTGCTGGGATGGGAATGGCTGTCTTACCAAAAGAAGAGACTAAGATCACACAGGAAAGTTTTGAAAATGCAATTATCATCGAAAAAGGAATGATTTCCGCCTTACAGAAAGCTTATAAAGAAGGTTTAAGGATTTCTTGTGGTACAGACGCATCAGTTCCTTACTCATTACAATATGAAGTATGGAAAGAATTAATGTATTACCTTAAATATACTGATATGAGTGCTCAAGAAGCGATTTATTTCGCTACTAAAGGTAATGCTGAAAACTTAGGAATAGATGAAATTACTGGAAGTATTGAAGTTGGAAAATTCGCAGATTTAATTGTTGTACCAGGTAATCCTTTAGAAAAAATAGAGTATTTAGGGGAAGTATCACAGGTAATGATAAAAGGATACTTAATCAAGAATCCAAAAGTTAAAAAAGCTAAGAAGTTAAAAGAGCTTGAACCTTTAGAATTATAAATTTACTCTTATTTTTTTTTTTGTTAGCATATATTAAATTCTTCTTTTGTAAAACCCCATGAATGCAGAATCTCTTCAGCTTCATTCATAAGGTTTTCGATAAATGATTTTAAGGGAATAATTTCTTTTTGATATGCAATTGCGGGGGAAGGAACTCGAGTTGCACCAAGAGTACGATGATATAATTGTCTATGATAATCTTCCGTCGTAATATCTGTATTTAACCATAAGTTTTTAGCACTCATCGGGACAGGGCTTTCCTCTGTTGTTAAGATTGCTGTTCCAAGGCATACCGCTTCTGCACCCATAGCTACAGCTCCGAGAAATCCACGAGCATTTCCAATTCCTCCAGCAGCAATTATTGGAATTGATAAAAATTTTTTTGCCATAGTTAAGTTTACTAAAGTAGTATGTTGGTAAGGATTTTTAAAACCAGCAGCTTCCATACCTATTATTGTTATTGCATTCGCTCCCGCTCTTTCTGCTGAAATAGCATGCCTTAATAATGCACATTTGTGAAACCAATTACATCCAGCATCTCTTATTTTTTCGCCTAGATATGTTGATTGATACGCAGAAGTAGTAAAAATGCTCACACCTTCATTGAGAGCAATCTCTAAGTAATCAAAGTAATCTTCTTTAGTTAAATTACCATTTATTAATCTTACACCAGGAGGTAAAACAGTTAAATTAACTCCAAACGGTTTATCTGTTAATGATTTCATTTTTTCTAATTGTTCCTTGAACCGATTGATTTTATAATTTAGAGCAGTAATAATACCTAAACCACCCGCATTAGAAAAGGATGCAGCAAATTCTGTTCTACCAAACCCTGCGAAAGCTCCCATAATTAAAGGATATTTAGTTTTTGTTAATTGCGTTACACGCGTGTTCCACATCATTTTAAACTACCCTTCTCAATTTAATCTATAAATTTAATAACTTTTCAGCATTTTGATAAAGAATTTTATTTTTAAAAGCATCTGAAATGGGGAGAGCTTTTACAGCTGGAACAATTTTATTCCAGTGAATTAAAGGATGGTCAGATCCAAATAATACTTTATCCTCAATCTGATATTTAGTATATGCATCCCATGGAAAATGATTATATAGGTTATAATGAGCAGAAATATCAACATAAACATTTTGATGCCTTAAAACTGCCGAATATGTATCCCAAAACCAAGGAGTTCCCATGTGACCAATAATTATTTTTAAATCTTCATGTCTCATAGCTAACTCGTCAATTAACATAGGATGTCCATATTTAGCAACAGAACCTGCTGTCGAAACTTGATGACCTCCGTGACTCCATACGAGAATATTGAGATCTACCATTTTCTTCCATAAAGGATCATACTTCTTATCTGAAATATCGAACTTTTGTACAGGAGGTACAAGTTTAATTCCCTTTAAATTCAAAGATTCGATTGCGTATTCTAATTGGTCCATAGCATCTGGAGCGGGAACATCAACACAGCCAAATCCAATAAATCTGTCAGGGTAAAGACTTTCAAATTTAGCAATATCTTCATTTGTAACCAACTTTACACCATACGCAGTCTTGATGTTAAAAGCTACAATTACCGCTTTATCTATACCAAAATCATCCATTAGTTTGATAAACGTTTCAATTGAAATCTTTGTTTTCACAACCTTCATAAAATTAGTCCATAATCGACGACTTTTTTTATTTGAACCGGCAAATGCATCAATAATTTCTTTATCGGTATTCTCCCATGTAGCTTCTTTACAAACGGGATGAACATGCATATCAATGATCATTTCAAAGTTCCTCTTTAAGTAATTAAGAAAAATTAACTAATAAGAAAAAAAATTTGAAACAAAATAATAATTATTCTATTCTATCATTTATTAAGGTTTTATTCGATTAGAAAATTTCTAATAACTCAAGGAATAAAATTAAAAATTAACAAGTTGATTTCTCAACTTGATTATAGAAATTTGCTATACCTTTTCTTAAAAACTCGCTTTGTTTTCTTATATTTGCTTGCTCTTCATCTTCGAAGGCCTTTATCTCTTCAATATATAACGCTTTAAAGAGATTTTTATTATTTTTTAATTTTGATGTGAATTCAGTACAGAGCTTATAAATTTCTAGTTCTATTTCTCGAGTTATCATAGTATTTAGGATAATAACTAGCATTATCATCTCCTTATTTCCATGAGCCCATTCCGAAGGGATCTCAAAATAATAATTTAATGAATTTAATAGGCTGGATTGATAAATAATATAACTTTCATTTACACTTTTAACCATTGCTTCAGAAATTTCACTTTTCTTACTCATCCAAACTTCAATTATTCTTTCTTTCTCAATCGCATTCAGAGCATCGTCAGGATAGGAATAAAACACAATAGGACCAAGTTTTCTATGAAAGTAGCTTAAAGATACAGAAGACTTAGCAGCTATTTTTGCTTCAGGAATTATTATTAGACTATAAATTATTTCAGGATTTAAGACCTCATCATCAAGATATACCTTACTTATTGGAAATTTAGCTCCATTCTTATGAACTCTTAACGACTGATGACGTAAAGTTATACCACCATACTTTTTAGCTTCTATTATTATATCTCTTCTACTTTTTTCATTCATAATTTCCATAATTAATTCTCCCAATATTATTATTGAAATGTTGATATTTAAATATATTGTTATTTTCTTGGGGTAAATACTGAACAATTTGATGAACAGTTTCAGAAAAATCAAGAAGTTCGATATTCTTTAAATCAATTTGTATTAGAAATGGAAAAAAAAGTATAGAAAAGAATTTGGAAGGACGTTAAGGAAGGTATGTTAATCTATAAATAGTTATCAATTGTTCTTTGAGTCTTTATGAAATTGATTAATTTGCTACTCTGTCTCCAGTACTTATAATCAACCATAAAGCCTTCTGTCATTTTCTGAATCGCGTCATCAAAATTATCTAGAATAATAGGTTCATGAGCAGGATATTTTCGTTCCATCGCATTCTTGACAGTCTCACGGATTACCCAAACCCCCAAGGGCACCACATATCCCCCAGAAACTTCTCGAAAGATAAGAATTTCTGCTTGTCTTCCAATTTTATATAGATATTCACACACTTCCTTTCTTGCAGCATAATAAGCGCCTGTAATATTACTTGCATAATTTTTTCTTCCTTGATAAAATTCAAAATCTGTCATTATTTGAGGCTTAAGATTCCTATTATTACCATTTAATGAGATATTCCATAATGTATTTGGAGCCCAGACTTCATTCATTTCATAAGTAAATTTTCCAGGGAAGAGTAGTATTTTAAAGTGATTATCTAAGTATGTACTTTCAAATATTTGATAATCATTAATCTCTGGAAATTTCTTTATCTCTTTAATCAAGGCTTTAGATATTATATCATCAACAGCAGTAATTGACCACCTAGTTGGTACTAATCTACGATTACTTTTCTTTCCAAGTAATCCTGCTGAAAAAACTCTCTTAATTGTAGATTGTGGTACATTTCCTTTAAAGTAAAGATATTCTGATACCGCCTCAGTTGCTTTAAGATCGGTATCTGATACACAATAATCAACTTTTGGGTGAACTTTTACGTTTTCAGTAATTCTTATTTTTTCTGTCATTCCAGTTGGACCAATAGGAGGAGCATGATTATCCATCATCATTCTAAGATTCATTTTTTCGAGTTTAGTTTCTGTATCTACTGGACGAGCTGCCATAGCTAGTTCTTGAGAAGATTCTAATAATTTTTGTACTTTAATCGGAGGTGTATTCTTTCTTGAGGTACGCCCTATACGAACATTTGTTTTAAAGTTGTTTCTCACTAAACTACTTCTATATCGAACGATATCAATCATCTTTTTGCCGAACCAAAGTTCAGGAGCATCAAGAACATAATTATCCGATACATTTAGATTTAATTCAAATTCTTGGTAAGGAACTAAAGGTCCTAAATAGACATTTGGATAATTGAAGTGTCCAACAAAAACTCCAGGCGGACTAGCCCCAAAAATTTCAATATCTCTTATAGTTTTATCAAATTCAAAAGGAACTAACGATTTTAAAACAGATTTCTTTAATAAAATAGGACAAGTTTTTTTACCACATAATAATCTTGCTCCTTTGCAACGGAGGCAAATGTTTTTTTCTGTCGGCGGCCGAACCAATCTTTTCTCTCTCGATTTAGGGCTTTACTAAAATAAAGTTAATGTTTCTAACTATAAATAAAGTATCAGAGTTTAAATTTTTAATATTTATAGAAAAAATAATATAAATTTTTTTTCTCATGTATTTTGATCAATTCCGTCTTTTGGGCAATAACTAGACATTATATTCAAAATTCTAAAAAAACAATACGATAAATAGAAAGTTCGAAAGTATAACTATTAATTAAAAACATATTTATATTAATTATATTGCAAAAACGTAAATTAAATGAAATAGAACACTTAAACTGGCTTATTGGTCAGCCTTACAATATATCTATGGTCATCACGATTAAGGGGCATTTAGAAATAGATCTATTTAAAGAATCTTTGGAAAAAGTCCAAAAAAAGCATCCAATATTACAAGCACGATTAGATCTGAATGAAGAAGGACGGCCTTATCTAATTTTTGGAGTAAATGGTTTGATTCCAGTAGAAATTATACCTCGAATAGATGATGATCTAGGCAAAAAAATAGTAGACGAGGAATTTGATATCCCATTTGAAATAGGTATTGATTGCTCTTCTCCATTAATTAGAGTGAAATTGTTAATTTCAGAATCTATCTCAGATATAATTATAACCATTGCCCATGTTATAGCTGATGGAATGTCGATGATATATCTTTTTCGTGATCTTATTTTCTTCATGGCGAGTTCTAAGAAAAGAATTAAACCGCTCAAAGTAATAATGAATGCTGAAAACATATTGCCACATTTTTATCGAAGGAAGATACCTAAAACTGCTAGAAAATTTAAATTTATCGTGTGGCTCATTAAAAAACTGATAACTCTTCGAAAATTTATTCGGAAAGTCATTAAAAAACAGTTAATAGAAGAAAAGCCAGGTACTAAAGATAAAAATCAAAGGCGTTATATAACTCGTGATTGGGTTTTAACTGAAGAACAATCCCAGTTATTAATTAGAAAATGTAAAAATGAAGGAGTTACGGTACATAGCGCCTTGTGCACCATGTTTCTCCCAGATTTTCCAGCTATTTATAATCCGGTTGATTTAAGAAAGAAATTAGCGTATCCCGTTGGAGAATCAGTAGGATTATATGCAGGAAGAATAGAGGTTAAGGCAAAATATAAAACTAAATCCTCATTTTGGAATATCGCTCGTGAATATCAAGAGAAATTAGTAAAAGGGTTAAATAGCGATGAGGTATTTAAAGTTTTTAAGCTAATTACGAGGGCAGTTCCATTTGAGCTATTCGCTGAGTTGATGTCGTTAGAAACAGAACAAAGCAATCGCATATGGATTACAAATCTTGGCTCACTTGATAAATTCAATGAATTCATCGCGTCGAAAGGATTCACAATTAAAATGCTATATGGAGGAGTTTCACCAACTTATGAGGCAATTTTTGTTCCTGTTTTTACTATAGATAAGAAAATCCATTTTCAATTGCACTGTTTAACGCCACCTCATACTGAAGAAGAAATTGAGAAGTATATTAACAATAGTCTTAAGCAGTTAAGTAAAGCTATTAATAATTAAGAAATTGGACAGTTCTTATATCATTAATGCATACTTTACAAAATACGATATTTAATTTTCATGTCTTAATATTAATTCTACTGCGTTTTTGCCAGATTGTATTACTGCTGGAATGCCTGAAGGACCAGTCCAGTGTCCCGATAGATATAGTCCTCTTGTAAAGGGAGCTTCTTGCTTCCATGGTTTAATTTGTGTATAATGCCATCCTACTGTGGCTCCTTGATGGTTTAGTGTATATCGGTACATTGTAATTGGTGTCGCAATGTCAAGGTCTAAAATATGATTGCTTAAATCTGGGATTAGAGCTTCTGCTCTTTTAATTAGCTTAGACGCAAAAGATTCCTTTATTTCTTTAAATTTTAATAAAAAAAGGACTGTATAAATTTTTAATATTTATCGAAAAAATAATATAAATTTTTTTAGATAAATATGTTTTTCCTTAGATTTATCTGTCAAGGGTTCTGTTCTGTTAAAATTTAAAAAGCTAAATAAGAATATTATTCAATACAACAGCTTATAACAGATATATCTCTTTTGAACGATTGGGCTGTAAGTTTAATAGCTTCTGACAATGTAGGAAAAACATGGATTGTACTAATTACATCATCGAGCGTCATATGGTTCTTGATAATCATAACACCCTCGTGAACTAGATCCGCAGCAGTAGTAGATAAAATGTGTATGCCTAAGATTTCTTCTGTTTTTCTATTGATAACGATTTTAAGAACTCCTCTATCTTCGTTAAGGATTTTTGATTTAGCTACAAACCCAATAGGAATAGTATTACATCTACAATCAATACCCATATTATTTGCTTGGAAATCAGTTAACCCAACAACTCCAACTTGAGGGTTAGTGAAAATGGCGTGTGGAACTACGCGGTAATCCATTTTTATTTGTTCATCTGATAAAGCATTAGTAGCAGCAATCATTCCTTCTCTAGCCGCAACAGTTTCTAACATTGGTTCGCCGATTACATCCCCGGCAGCCCATATGTTTTCTCCTGCCTTCATAAACTCGTCAACGATAATCTGTCCCTTCTTTCCTAATTTGATTCCAATCTCCTCTAATCCTAAATCGTGGGTGTTAGGCTTCCTTCCTGTTGCGACTAAAATATGTTCTGCTTTATATGTTGACTCATTACCATTATGAAGTACCATTATTACTTTCTCGCTACCTTCATTTTTAATATCAATTATTTTAGAATTTGTATAAATCTCGATTCCCTCCTCTTGAAGATAATCTTCTAAGTATTTAGAGATTTCTGGTTCTTCATTTGGTACTATACTATCTAGCATTTCAAAAAGATACACTTTTGTTCCATATCGAGAAAATAATTGAGCAAATTCAACACCTAACGCACCTCCACCTAAAATAATCATAGACTTAGGTAGCTTTTTTAATTGAAGTGCTTCAATATTCGTGATATAATCGACTTGTTCAATCCCATTTATTGGTGGAATAAAAGATGAGGAGCCAGAAGCAATAATAAAATTCTTTGCTTGGTATGTTGTTTGATTATCTACTTGAATTTTTGAATTTGATAAGAATTTAGCATTGCCCTCAACTAAGTCAACATTGGGTAATTTCTTTAGGACATTTTGGTATTTGTCGAATTGTAATTGTTTGATAAGATTATTTTTTCCCTCGATAACTTTTTGAAAATTAATAGAAATTGACGATTTTATCCCTTCAAATCTTTGCTCTCTCGATTCGTAAATTAAATCTCCTATATTTAGCAAATATTTTGTAGGAACACACCCTACATTAACGCATGTTCCACCTAAACCTATTGTATCATTATTTATCATTAGAGTTTTAATTTTTAAATCATTAGCTTTCATTGCAGCAGCAAATCCAGCAGCTCCTCCACCAATAATTATTAAATCATATTTTCCCATTTTGTTTCACTAAGTTATAATTTTTTATTTTTTTCTCTCGATTATGAAAAAAGAAATATTAGATTTTTGATAAAAATGCGAGATCGCCATCCCGTCTCCACCAATAACTAGCATTTTCTTATTGATATCATTGATTTTTTTTTATTGATTTATTTTCTCTTTTTTGAATTTGTAATCAGGGAACGCTACCATATGCACAAAGTACTCAATTTCATCCATGATGATTTTCTTTACCAGTAATGATTTCTTTACAACTTTGACATTCAAGTCTCATAAGTCATTGATTTTCCTTTATATCTACTGTATTTGAATGCCCACAAAATGGACATCTTACTAAGCTTTTATATATCATATTGACCAGTTAAAATTTTCAACATAATATAATTTTGGATCATTTATCAAAATTTATACTATTTTAGACCCAAGTTTTTAATATTTATATTAAGTAATCAATATTTTATACAGAGATTTAAAATATAAATTGATAGTCTTATCTCTAATTTCTAATTTTAAACTTTAACTTCTGTATTATAAACGGATATATTAATTTATTTATAATTTAATATAGATTTAATAAAATTGGTAAATTTCTGAAGAATTAATATGGAATATGTGAAAATAGGGAATAAAAAAATTTCGGTTAATGCAGGGGCATTATATTTAGAAGGTTTTAATATTAATGAAATAAGTGAAATAAAAAGATTAAAGCGTATGTCAAATCTCAGAGAACTATATCTTGAAAAGAATAAGATAATCAATATTGAGGGCTTAGATCGTCTTTATAATCTGCGTAAGCTTCATTTAGAAGCTAATTTAATAAGTGAAATCAAAGGTTTGGCTAATTTAGTTAATTTAGAAGAGTTAGAATTAAGTGGGAATCAAATTATAAAAATAGAGAATTTAAGTCATCTATCTCAATTAAAAGAGCTTCTTTTAAATAATAACAAGATTAAAATTATAGAGGGATTAGATAATTTAACCAGCCTAGTACATTTAGATATTAGTTATAATAGAATTCAAAAGATAACAGGTCTAGAAAATTTACAAGGATTAAGATATTTAGATCTTTCTTATAATGAAATTAGAACCATTGAGAATTTAAAAAAGTTAAATAACTTGGAAACTTTGAAGGTAAGAGGTAATTTAATGGATAATAGTAAAATATTAGGGAATTAAAAAAATAATTTTTATTATTAAATTAGAAAAAGTAAAATTGTATTTGAAAGTTGAATAGTCCAATTTTTTTATAAAGTATTTAGCCAATCCTTTTAAGTATTGGAGTAAAACTTAAAAATATAGAATTTCAAATATAAAACACTTAAAAAAGGTGAAAAAACTGATTTTTCAAAATATTTTTGATGAAATTTTATCATGGATTTTTACAAATCTCCCTAATATCATATTAGTGGCACTGGTCATAGTAGTAGGATGGATAATTTATCTTGTAATTAAAAAACAAATAAACAGATTAAGAAAAAGAGAAAAATTAGAGGAGTCTACAGCTAAAAATCTACAAAGACTAGTTAAGATTATCGTGGTTTTAATTATTATAAGTACGATTATGATTCAATTTGTTGAAGCAATAGGTTTATTAACCTCATTATTTACTCTAATGGGTGGTACCATAATAGGGTTCGCTGCTATTAATACCATTGGGAACACAATAGCGGGGTTCATAATTATGATTAGTCGTCCATTTACATCAGGGGATTACATTATTCATGACGGTAAGCTTGCTAAAGTAGAGGAAATTAAATTAATTTTTACAGTATTAAGAGATCTTGATAGGGTAAAAATTTCAGTACCTAATCAAAAATTATTGACAGATGAAGTAGAAAACCTCGGTAAAATTAATACAATAAGACGAAAAGTTATTATTACAGCAGATTATCAAGAAGATCGCTTTAGAGTGGAGAAGGCTTTAATGGAAGCAGCAGAAAATGTAAAATCTATCTTAAAAGAACCAAAACCATTTGTCATAATAAGTAATTTCCTTAATTTTGCAGTTGAGTATACATTATTTGTGTTTATTAATGAAATTAGAGCATTAAAAAGAATTGAAGCTAATTTACGAACTTCTATTTTTGATACTATGAATAAATATAATATTGATATCAGTACACCAAGTATAGTTAAAGAATATAAATGAAGGAATAAAAGATTAATATCACTTTAGTTTTACTTTTTATGAAAGACGATGAAGAGACTAATAAAAAGAAAAAGAACTCATAAGGCGGGGTTGCCTCCAGGAACCTTAATTTATACTGGTGAGAAGAAAGAAGTTGAAACTAAGATTACAATTATTGATTATAATGATAAGGATTATAAGATTAATGAATTGAGTGATTTATATTTTAATTTCAATGAAATTGAAAAAAATGTAGTTCGCTGGATAAAAGTCATTGGTTTAACAAATGAAAAAGTTATTGAATATATTGGGAAGACTTTTAAATTACATCCTCTTGTATTAGAAGATATATTAAATCCAAATCAGCGTCCTAAATTTGAATATTACGGAGATTATATTTTTATAGTAATGAGACGGATATTTTTCGAGGGAGAAGAGAGGACTTTTGAAAATGAACAAATAAGTTTCGTACTTGGAACTAATTATGTAATTTCCTTTCAAGAACATGATACAGAAGTTTTTGTATCCATACTAGAAAGAATTAAGTCAGGAACGGGAAGAATTCGTTTTATGGGTGCCGATTATTTAGACTACACTCTAATTGATGTATTAATTGATAATTATTTTATAATATTAGAAGAAATTGGAGAAAAAATTGAAGAGATAGAAGATATCTTAATCTATGAACCTCAACCCGAAACTTTACAAAAAATATATGATTTAAAACGTAAAAATATAGAATTAAGAAAATCTATCTGGCCAACAAGAGAGGTAATAAGTAAGCTTCAAAGAGAAGAATCAAAACTTATTAGCGCCGATTTACAAATTTATTTGAGGGATATTTATGATCACATTTTTAGAATAACTGATTTATTAGATAATTATCGTGACATCGTTTTTGGAATGCTAGATATCTACCTTTCAAGCATAAGTAATAAAATGAATGATATCATGAAAGTTCTTACAATTATTTCAACAATTTTTATTCCTTTATCATTTTTGGCTGGATTTTATGGAATGAACTTTATTTATATGCCAGAACTCTCTAATCCATTTGCATATCCTATATTAATAATAGTGATGATTAGTATTGGTATATTAATGATATTGTTCTTTAAAAAGAAGAAATGGATATAACAGTAAATCTTTTTTAAAACATAAACGTAAGATTTAATTTTATTTGTTATCTATTCCGATTTTAAATTATTATGCGCTATATGCCAATTTAGGCTTTGATATTCAAAATATTGTCTATAAAGTTGAGCATATTTTCCATTTCTTGCAAGTAAAGAATTATGATTCCCTTCTTCAATGATTTTCCCACGCTCCATTACAATTATCCTATCAGCGTTTACAACTGTGGATAGTCTATGTGCAATTATTATTGAAGTTCGATTAGATAGTAATTCCTGAAGTGCTTCTTGTATAACCGCTTCTGTATAGGCATCAACACTTGAAGTTGCTTCATCAAGTATGAGAATTTTTGGATCACTTAAGAGTGCTCGTGCAAAACTAATAATTTGCTTTTGCCCTAATGAAAGACCCTTTCCTCTTTCACCTATTTGAGTTTTCAGTCCTTCAGGTAAATATTTAATAAATTCTTCAGCATGAACTGCTCTAATAGCATTCCATAATTCTTCTTCCGTAGCATCTGGTTTCCCATAACGAATATTTTCTTCTAATGTGCCTGAAAATAAAAAAACATCTTGTTGAACAATCCCTACATTTCTTCTGAATGAATCTAAGGTAATATCTCTAATATTTATTCCATCAATTTTAATTTCTCCTTTTTGAAATTCATAGAAGCGTGCCAATAGAGAGATAAGTGAGGTCTTTCCTGCTCCAGTATGACCAACAATGGCTAATTTCTCTCCTTTTTCTATTCTAAGGTTGAAATCTTCAAAAATCCATTCATTATCTCTGTAAAAGAATGATAAATCTTCAAAGACTATTTCTCCTTCTAATTTTTTTATTTTAACTTCACTGGCATTTTGTTTTACTCTAGGCTCAGAATCAAGAATTTCAATAATACGCTCATAGGCTGCCATCCCCGTGCTAAGTTGAGGAAAAAAAGTAGCAAGAATTATTATTGGTCTAAAAAACCCTTGAAGATAAAGCACAAAAGTAAAAATAACTCCAGTTGTCATATTACCTTCAATAACAGACAATCCACCAACGTA
>JBHLNZ010000020.1:0-47713 GCA_048941015.1 Promethearchaeota archaeon
AAGGCCATTATTATCCCTATTAATATACCAGCCTGTCCCAAATATTTATAAAACCAATAAAAAAGGTAAGTGGCAAGCAAATAAAATGAACCATGTGCTAAATTTAAAATACCCCCAACTCCATAAACTAAGGATAATCCTAATGCTAATAATGCTAAAATTGAACCTTGAACTAAACCAAAAAATAATATCTCTTCAATCAAACTTGCTAGACACCTATAGTCTTAGTTGTTTTTTTTAAATGTTGAAATGATTACTAATTTTAAATATTATTGTTAAAATTATTTTGAGTTGATAATATAAAAAGCTTATTCGTGAAATCTTTATATTTTTTTGTTAAAATAAGAAATTTTTCAAAAGAAATTATAAATCTTTAAATATATCTTTATCTGAAATAGATAATGTAAATCTAAATTTATACTAAAAAGTGATTAAAAAATGGAACAACTAACTAAAAGAATTCTAGCCATCGTTCTAATTGCAGTTGTTGGTGTAGGAGTAGGTATAACGGTTTGGATATTTGTAGCTCCTTATAATTGGACTTATAGAGATTGTCCCGGTGCTCCAGAGGATATAACCTCAGATCAGATAATTCGTATCGGTGTTTTGGGTGGTATGACTGATATTCAAGGAAAAGGTGCGTGGGAAGGGGCATATTTGGCAGCAAAGGACATAAATGAAGCTGGTGGTGTAGTAGTTGGGGGAAAACAGTATTATTTTGGGGTAACTAATGAAGATACTCAAGAATCTTATACGAGTTTAGATACTGCCGCTGGTGTTTCAGCAGCTCAAAGGATTATAAACTACAAAAAGGTACAATTTACAGTCGGTGGATTCAGATCTGAAGCAGTTTTAGCATATCTGGAAGTTATTATGGATAATAAACTAATTTACATCAGTACTGGACCTGCTACTAATGTATTCACTATGAATGTCGGGGGTTTTGCGCCAGGGGATTATCCTTCTGAAGGATTAGTTGATTATCCTGGAAGTAATTATAATCGATATAAATACTACTTTAGAGCTACTCCTATTAATTCAACCTCTTTAGGTAGAGAAATCCTTTGCATGGTTGCAGGATTAATGAAACAAGTTAATGCTACGGTTCCTCAAAACTTAACTAAAGTATCTATACTAAGAGAAGACCTGACTTGGACGGTAGGCTTGGCGAATGCAATTGAGGCTAGTTTAGCATATGTAGCTGGCTTAATAGGTTATTCTGGTATAACGGTCGTAGAACATATAGCTTATCCTATTACAACTGCAGCAGCAACTTTTACGACTTATATGAATACAATTAACAGTTCAGGAACTCAAATTCTTATCCCGATCATATCTGCTCAAGGTGGGCAATATATGACTCAAGCTTATGCTGCATTGAAGCCGAACTTTACAATTATAGGAATAGATGTCCAAGGGCAGCTAGAATCATACTGGGGTGACACAAATGGTGATTGTGCGTTTGAAACCATGATGCAAACTGTCACAGATACTAATAGAACATCAAAGACTCAAGCTTTCTGGGATGATTATGTTGCAGAATGGGGTGATAGTCCTCTCTATACCGCAACCGGAGGTTATGATGCCGTATATCAATTATTATATGCTATTAATGGAAGCCAATCGTTCGATTCTGACGATGTTGTAGCCGAGTTAGAGACAATTACAGTAGATAATCCACTGGAAGGTGTTGGATCAGTATTTGCGTATACAAGTAATCACGATGTTGTAGAAGGATGGCCACATGGACTTGCGTTATTCGCCCAATGGTTACCTGGAAATGTTAAGCAAATAGTTAAATCTCCAACTACTTTATGGTTAGGTCCTCCTGTGAGATTCGATAAATTATATCCCGACACTCTAATAGGAGTCGGTGATTATCAACTGCCAACATGGACCGGCTGGGCTTTTAACAGCTAGACATAAAAAGTAAGAATTAATTCATTATTTTTTTTATAAATTTTCTTGTTTTTTTCTATTTTATCTACTTTCCGAGCTCAATGTTCTAATCTTATTATTAAAACTTTCGAATTCATTTAGAATTTTATTCGAGACAAGATCAAAAACCACTGTTAGGGAATACATACGTCCTGAACTGTAGCTCTCAGCTAAGCTCAAAATTGTAATGAAGCTTTTTTCATTTTTATGGAATGTTGGAATAATATATTGCCATTTGGAAAAGAAGATATATTTTTTACTTAATCGAAGGGTTTTTTCCAAATATTTCATATCTAAGGTATCATTCATTATTTTAGATTCTAACAGCACCCATTCCCTTGAAATAAATTGAACCTTTTTCATTAATTTATACATGATGAAATTTTCAGAATTTTGATTTTGATAAATATAATAAGTGAATGGCAACAATCCTGGAATGTAATAACTATTCTTTGGTAATCTGAATTGTATCCAGATTTTCGTAATCATCCTATAAGAAATGTAGATGAGGTAAAAACCAGAGATGTAATTGATTAATTTTGAAAAATATAATTCTGGCCACAGAAAAAAAGCAATTAAATAAAACATTATAATTCCTCCGGATATTAATGCTAAATATATATTAATCGCTCTATCTATAAAAAACCGAAATCTTTTTTTGGTGAAAGGAAATAATAAAGGAATTTTTGAAGCTCCCATAAAGTCAAGAATTATATGTAAATCATAAAACAAAAACCCAATCGTCCAAGCTATTAAAAAAGAATGATGAGTTATTAAGGTAAAAATAAATGCAAATGGCAGCGAAATTAATAATCCAACAAAAAATGAATGAGAAATTCCTTTATGAGATAATAAATTAGATTTTCTAAATTTTTTGAATGGTTCTAAAAAGATATCGAAATCAGCTAAAACTGCCATTAATCCTCCAAATAAAACGAGTTCAAATCCAAATGAATTCAATGTAAAGATACTAATTATTATTCCTATTAGAAAATGAGTGAAAATATCCATGATTATAAATTTTCAAAATAAGAGCTGTTTTTTAAGTTTCTTATTTAATTCTAAAAAGAACATGTTAATATTAAATCGATAGGAAGCAAGCCTATTGTCCATCTCTCACTAAAATTTTTTTGAAAGATATCATTCAATTTTTCGATTTATTACTTATAAGATAATGAGTAAAAAATTCATTATCTTTTCCATATTTTTTGCGTATTAATGATTTAAACTTTGCAATATTTAATCTATTTTTCACTTTTTCTCATCAACACCCAACATCTGGTTGCAATTGAATCCTACTGTCAGGATATAAATCAAAATAAATGTTATCACGAATTGGATTAAATTTTTTCATAACCCCATTTTCATTAGGGCCATAAGCAAAAATTCCTACGTCTTCATATATCTTATCTTCTTCAATATTTACGAGTAATTGCATATAATTATGGATATATCCTTCATTAATAGGGAAGATATAATCAGTTGTATTTTGCATCTCTAATTTGTCAACTAAAGCTAGACACTCGATAAACGTAGCATCATCCTTTACAAGAAGATTATATTCTTTACCTTTTTGTAGTCCTTTAATAGGTAGACTAATTTCAAACGTAATTTTTTTAACTATTACCACCTTTTTTTGGAATTTTAATAATAATTTAAATTAACCCCCTCTCTTTTAATAGATCAGGTAAATCTCTTTTTAGCAGATAAGATGTAGTATATTTTTTATCTCCGTCAACCATTACACAATTTCCGTGTAAGTTTAAGTTTCTTGCTTCATCAGAATTTAAATTTTTGGTGTTATATTTGATATATTTCATGTATGGAGTAAGTACTTCAAAAATTCTGTTCATAAATTTATCCCATTCACAAGCACATGCGTCTAGTGGAATATAAATTTCTACTTTTAACTTATTATCTATCTCATTCAAAATAGACACCAATATTATTTGAACATTCTTTATGCGATTTTTAACCGCAGTTACACGATTTCTTCTCGTTTTTAGCACGAGCTCTTGCATTCCATAAGCAACCACATCCTTCAATTTCTTGCATAATAATTGCTTGGGTTGGACAATTTCTACTGCATGCACTACATTCTGTACAGAGCTCAGGATTATTAATTTCGAACTTACCATCACTATTTGATACAGGGAGTCCAAAAGGACATATTTCTCCACATAACCCACATCCAGTGCATCTTGAAGGTTCGATAAAAATCTTAATATCTAAAGCTTTGAATATATTCTCTAAAGAACTTGTTCCACAACAAGAGTCTTCTTTTATTTCTACCATACTCATCCTTTTTTATATTTTTATGATTTTTATTTTTATTTTAATTTTTATTTTTTTGTCTTACATTTTAAAAATATATTATTCCAATTACTAAACATAAAATCGAGATAATTAATAAGGTTAGATTAATTTTTCTGAAAACAGGATATTCGATTTGAATTTCTCGAGGGCTTGTAGCCATAGTATAACCACTAAATGACATAGTTGAAAAGAAACTGATCCAAAAGTAAAAAACGATACTCCATAAGATCTTAAAGATTGAATTTTGAATGAAGAGATTGATTAAACTTAAAATGATAACATTAAGTGTTCCGAAAAATATACTTTTGTATAAAAATTTCCTTGTGAATTTAGAAAATGGAAATAAGTATGCAATTATTACATTAGTTATTATAATCCAAATTGCTAATTCTAGAACCCACCATAATTTATTCATCCAGTTTAAGGCAATCAATATAATTGTTAATCCTAATAATGGATACAGAAAAATTTTTCTAAATAAAAATGTTGTATGAGTAATAAATGCACGACTTCGGTGTGGAATTGTAAATTTAGCTAGTTTCATTTTTTCAGGTTTTTTATTAGGTTTATCTTTTAAATAATTAGGAATATCTTTTGACCATACTGGCCCATATTTAATTTTATAAGGAAATTCTTTAGAGTCTATTCTAAGTTGTGGAATGGCAACGCCTCCTGCAGATAATTGAGGAAGAATTAAAGTCCTATTTTCAGTAAAGTTTTGAATTCCTGTTGCTCTAATTGCTTCTATAAGTTGGTTATTTCCAAAATCATTACCGCGAGCAGCACACCATACATTAATTCCATTAGAATCAACACATAAAACCCATGCATCAATACTTTTGATGTTTCGCATTACATTGATATAAGTATAATCATAATTTGCAGTAACAATAATAGGAGAATCTTTATCAGGATTCCCTGATTTATATACTCCGGGCTCAATAGGCACCCTATCAATTTGTCCCGTAAATAAACACCTATATATTCGAAATTGAGATGATAGCCCTTTAAACTTTCTCTGTTCAGGGAAATAATAACCGGGTTCGTTATCATTATTAAATATAGCTTTTTTCAGTACAATAGCCTTGATAGTACCATGTTTCCATTCCTTTTGTTCAGCAATTTCAAATCCGATCGGTTGTATATAATTGAAAAACCATTTTAGGAGAAAGGTACTTTTTAATTTAAGTCTTCTAAGTTTTTTCCTGTACCACCATCTCTTAACATGGAAAGCTAACTTCCAAAAACCAGAAGGAACAAATTCAGCTGCTAAAATCAAAATCCCATTTTTTTTTAATGCTTTCCAAGAATTTCGGAGAAAAATTTGTTGTTCAAATGGTCGCAATTCAGAGAGCATGAATTTACTAACAATTATATCCTGCGATTGTTCTTCTACTGGTAAATCTATGAATGAGCCAATTTGATAAGTAAGCGATCCCTGTTTTAAATCAGAAGGATAATTTTTCATCGCATAATCAATCATTTCAAAGTTAATATCTATTGCTTTAATATTATTTCCTTTATAGGCTAATTTTGTTGCTAGTGATCCTGTACCACAACCTACTTCTAATATTGAGTTTGCTGAATTAATTTTTTCAATAATCCAATCTTCTACTTTTTTATTCACACCTTTAGTAAGAGCTGTGAATTTTGAATCATATGATTCTGGCTCTTCTTCCAGTTTACGCATGTATACTACTGCCAATTTTTTCCAACCATACCTTTTTCTTAAATTTAATATAAAAAAAATGCTAAATTTATTTCCAAAATCCTTTCTTTCTAAGGTATTTTCCTAAATAAACTATGGAAAGCATTACTGGAACTTCCCAGAATAAACCCATTGTTGTTCCCAAAGCAGCTATAGATCCGATTCCATATATAGCAATAGCAGTGGCGATTGCAATCTCGAAATGACTTGAAGAACCTATTATTACTGTGATTACTGCTTCACGATACTTCAATTTAAATAGTTTCGTTATTATAACATTATAACCAACAACTATAACAAAACCCACTAAGAGAGGAACTGAAACTAATAGTAATAAATCGGGATTATGTATTAAAACATCACCATTTAAAGAAAACAATACGACTAGTGTTGTTAGTAAAGCTACTATTGATATTTTGCCCACAAAGGGTCGATAAGTATCATTAAACCAATCCAATCCTTTTGAAGAAACGATTATTCTCTTACTTATTATTCCTAAAAATAATGGTAAACCGATAAAAAATATCAACGATATTAGTAAAAGCCACGTATTTATTGGAATATTTTTAATTCCCGTTAATAAGGAAACCATACCAACATAACCGAAAATTATAGTGATCGTATTTAAACTGGTGGTGATTACATTTTGCTCTTGGTTTCCTTTTGCCATCCAACCCCACACTAATACCATTGCAGTACATGGAGAACTGGACAATAAAATAATCGCAACTGATAGTTGTCTCATAGTTTCCGAAGACCCGGGAAGAAAAATATTGACCATTGCTAAACCAACGAATGGTGCTATTAACCAATTAGAAACTATAGTCATTATTATTGGTTTTGGGTTTCTCCCCAATTTTTTTAATTCAGAAGCTTGAATATTTAGCATTGCAGGATACATCATTAAAAAAAGGCATATACCTATAGGGATTGAGATTCCACCAATCTGTAATGCATCAATAGTTTCGCTAATTTGTGGGATTAACTGAGATAATATTATTCCAGTTATTATGCATAAAATTACCCAAAGAGGCAACAATTTTTCAAAATAGTTAATTTTCCTCGATTTTACTTCTTCGGTTCGTCCTTCATCAGCTTTTTTAATTAAATTGCTTTCTAAATTTTCTTCAACCATTTTTAATCAAAAATTATGATTAGGGCTTGAGTTACTAATAGAGTGATTCAAATAAAAATATTCCGATTTGAATCCAATTTATTCGATATGGGTAAAATTTTTATAATTTTATAGCTTCTATTAAGATAATAATAACGAGAAAGAATTCTAATGAAACAAAAAAGGAAATCAGAAATTAAAGGAATGCTATGTAGCTGTGAGGAATGCATCGATAGTGAATATATATTTAAAAATTTGCAAAATTTTGGTTATAATTTAAAACACGATGATAATTTCAATAGCATTTTAAACATTTCAAATGCTTTGGGTAATAAAGAACGATTAACAATACTATTTTCATTAAAAGAAAAAGCTCGTTGCGTTTGTGAATTAGAAGCTATATTAGACAAATCTCAACCGTCAATATCTCATCATTTGCGAGAGCTTGAAAAAGCAGATTTAATTAGGGGCTGGAAAAAAGGTAAATTCACCTATTATTCATTTTTCAAGGATGAATTAAAAAAATATTTAGATCTTTTAAATCGGGAATTTAATTCAATTTAAATTCAAAATTCAAATAAATATTAGTTTTTTATCTATAAACTATAAATATTAAGTTTAAATGGCAAAATTCGTATTTTTATGGTATAAATAATTTCATGTGAAAAATTTTGCCTAAACCAGTACCAGACATTGAAGATAATTTAAAAGTGTGTCGAAAATCTTGTGGATTATGTCCCTCGTTCAAACTAAATAAATTAAATGAATTTGAACCTCATGTCTTGTTCTGTGCAAGAGGCAAAACTTCGATACCTAAAGAGCAAGTTGTTAATAAGGGATGCAGTTGTTTTGGTTGCGAGTTGTTTTCTAAATATGAATTAGAGAAAGGTTATTTCTGTATGCCTTGGAAACAAAAATGAATTCCAAATTTTCTAATTTTTTACTAAATTTTGTTTTTAAGTTTAGCTGGTAAATATAATAATAAATTTTCTTACCCTTTTGATTTAATTAAATGAGGGTCATAAAAAATCATAAATTTAAGCGTAAGATTTTAAGTTCAAGGCATTAAATTTAAGTTTTTTGGTCTACAAAACAGTTAACGCTAAATATAAATATGTAAATCGCCATAAACATAATGTTCATAAAATAATCTTAAATTAGTTGGTAAAATTTGCATAACAATATGTCAAAATACTATCGCATTATTACTCCAAATGAAGTTAATATTTCACGAGATGATATCTTCTATAGGGATAAGTTTAATGATATCATTAATTATCTAAAGGTTATGTTAACCAACAATGAAGAATCAATTATACAGCAGTATATCGAACCTAAAGGAAAACTTCTTATCAATATCTCTCCTGGAACAGATATAATTGATTTTTTAAAGTTAATCTCGAAAAATTATTATCTAGATTTTTTGTTATTAGATTATGAGCAAGTTTTAAAGAATCAAGATAATTTCTATGATAATTTTAGTCATATCTTAAAACTTATTATTGAAGAGAAAAAAATTATAAATGATAAGGACGAAGATATAGAAAGAAGTGGAAAATTAAAAAGAGAGAATAAGATATCACGGTTATTATTAATTAATCAACATGAATTGTCAACAAATTTACTTGAAGAGAAGCAACTATTAAAAACTTATTTAATCTCTCAGAAAAATTCTGATAATAACATAAATTATATTGA
The DNA here is from genome assembly GCA_048941015.1 of Promethearchaeota archaeon. Lineage (GTDB taxonomy): Archaea > Asgardarchaeota > Lokiarchaeia > Sigyniarchaeales > SOKP01 > SOKP01. The sequence goes on from JBHLNZ010000020.1 coordinate 8,775, forward strand.
TCAAGGGATAATTTTAGTCTGGATTAATAAAAATGTTCATGAAATTAAAGAAAATTCTAGAGATATCTTTCAAGTCTTTGATATGTATGTAAAAGTTCCAATCTTAAATAGAATTGAAAGAGAAACAATACTCAGAAATTTTTCTGAAAAAAATCCTAAAATTGTATTTAATATTGATAAGATTGTAGAGTTTACTCATAATTGGGAGATAAAGGATATTACACAATTATTAAAAGTCGCTATTTTTAAACATTTTCTAAATGCTGATCTTAATGATAAATCTAATGAAATAACTGATATTATCATAGATCTTATTGAATCTGATGAATTTATTCCCTCAATTCTTACTAAAGATAATGATAAAAAGAATAATTCCACGGAAATAAATAAAGATCGAGATGTAAATCGTAGCTTCAATTCTATTGAAAAAATTATTAATGAAATCCAGAATGAACCAATGTCAGAATTTATGTTAAATCAGTTATATGAAAATGCTGTTTCAAATAATTATACTGAATTATTAATAATAATAGATAAACTTGAAAAAAACGCGATCCTCGAGGAAAATGATAAAAAGATAATAGCAAGATATCCATTTATTTTAAATGACAGCCCAACTAAAGCACGGATTAATTTAGAGAAAGCAAAGAAAAGGATTGACAATATAATACGAGCATTTGAAAAAAAACATGCATGAGGAGAAAAAAACGGCTTCTTCATTGAATATCGAGGAAAAGAATCATAAGTACTTTGCAAAAAGAAATATTTTTATAAAAAAAGTTATCTTAGAAAACTTTTTATCATTCCAAAGGGATGAAGTCGATTTTTCAGGAGATTCAAAAGAGGAATATCCGAGGTTTATTTTAATTATTGGTCCTAATTGGTCAGGTAAAACTTCTATTTTTCAGGCAATTAAATTTGCTTTAGGAAGTAATGAAAGAGATGAACGATATAAGAAATGGTCTGATTTTATTAGGAATGGTCAAGATCATACGATGGTAGAGCTTCACATTAAATATGATAATAAATTAGTTAAAATAAGAAGGATAGTGATGAAAGGACAGTCTCCTTTCTATGAAATTGCGAGAGAAGCTAATGGATCTTTTAAAAAAATTCACGCATTTGAGGTACAAAAGCTTATTTCAGATTTCAATATTAACCCAGATAATCATTTTGCATTTGTAAGCCAAGGAAAAATCGATACAGTTAAAAATCTTAAGCCAATTGAACTATGTACATTTATAGAAGAAGGAATTGGTTTAAAGGGATTGAGAGACGAGATTTTACAACAAAAAAATAGTATAACAAATTTGAATAAAGAATTTCACTCTATAGTGAGCAAAAAAAATTCGCTAAATATTAGTCTTGAACTTCTCCAACCCAAACTAGAACGTCTCACTCAAAAGAAAAAATTGTTAGAAATAAAAATAAGTTATCAAGATGAATTATTATGGGCAAATAAACATGTAATTGAAGAAGAAATCAAAATTTTGAAAAAAAAAGTTGAGAGTTTTCAAATTGAAATAAATAAGATGAAAATAGAAGCGAAAAAACTTGAGAACTCAATTAAAGAAAAATTATTGAAAATTAGGGAGCTAGATGAAGAAATTAATGAAATTTCTAAGAAATTAGGTGAATTGAGCTATAAAAAGCAAGGATTAATTGATCAAATCGAAACTTGGCAATTAAAAAAGAAAGAAGCAAAAAGGGAATTAGATAGTTTATCAGAAAGTATTTCTAAAATAAATAAAATATGTGAAAATTTTAAGTCCCAAAAGGACAGTATAGATAAAGAAATTGCAGCTATAAAAAAAGAAAAACATTCAATAAAGTTTAAGATTGACAATTTAATAAAAGAACAAAATGAGTTAATAATAAAGATTGAACAGAATAAGGAATTTTTAGATAAGTACAATCGATTACTTTCAAAAAAGGAAAATTTGGAGAGAAAAATTGAGGAAAATACTTTAAAAATTAAAGATATAAATCACGATATAAATGAAATTTTTCAGAGCTTTAAGGATATTGAATATAAATTAGATAAAAATAAGTGGTTTTTAGAAAATCCTTCAAGATCTTTATTAGATCAACTCGATAAAAATTTAGAAAAAATTAGCACAGAAATTTATGAGATTGATAACAAATTAAGGAGAATCGAATTTGAAAAGTCTAAAAAAGTGCAAGGATTAAAACTTTTAGAAGCGTCATTAAAAGAACGAAAAATAATCCTTCCCTCTAATATTAATATCTTAAAAGAAGAAATTACGAGAAGAAATCTGGCAGTTAAGGGGCCCATAATAGAGTATCTCAAGTATGATGATGAGTTAAGTTATGCAATAGAATCTGTTCTTGGTGAAAAATTATTATATAGTTTTGTTGTTAAAGATTGGGACACTTTAAATTTACTAAATAAATTGAAAAAAAAATACAATGCATATTGTAATATATATATTCCTAAAGAGGTGAGGATTGCTCCTCTCTCTGAATTTTCTGCTGATGGGGTCATTGGATACATAGCGGAATTGATTAATGTTATTGATAATGACATAGATATTAAGAAAGTTATTTATTCCATAGTTAAAAATTGTTTAGTAGTAAAAGATTATTATTCGGGAAAAAATCTTTATAAAAATCATGATTTTAAAGGAAAATCTGTAACTTTAAAAGGAGAACAAATAATTTCTTATAAATATGTTTATGAAACGCCTTATATAAAGAAATTAAAAGGTTTATTGAGTGCAGGAACTCAAAAAGAACAATCAATATTGTTAGAGCATCAAATAAAGACTTTAAATGAACAGATTATTCAACTTAAACTTGACCAATCGAAGTTAGACATTAACCAAAAGGAGATTTTCCGTAAAAAGGAGGCATTTAACGATTTACTATATAATTTTAATCAAAAACAACGATTAACCAAAAGGAAAAATGAACTATATCAATTGATTTACGACTTTGAGCAAAATAATAAGGAGATCAATGAAAAAGTTAAATCACTAAAAATTCAAATAACTCGCTTAGAAGCTCAAAAAGATCCTGAATTTTTTAAATGGAATGACCGAATTAAAGAGATACCTAATGAATTGAATTCATACAACGAAAATTTGAAAAAATGGGATTTACAATTAAATCAAAATTTAGATACATTAAAAGAGATTAAAGAAAAATTAAACGATTATAAAATGAAACTAAATAATATAAATTCCGAATATCAAACTAAAAAAGAAAATTTTCAAAAGGCAGATAATCAAGCATTTGAAACTTATAGAAACTTAGAAAATGTTGACCTTGAAATTGAAAATGCTGAGAAAAAAGTAGCGGAGTTTAAGGAATTAAAAACAATTTATCAAGAAGAAAAAGAAGTAATTAACAAAAATTATATTCAACTAAAATTGAATTTAGAGCAAGAAATTATCAAAATTAACTTATTAAAGCAAGAAATACTTAAGAATGAAAGAGATTTAGAAAGAGTTAAGCGTGAAATAGGCTCAAAAATCTTAGAAAAAACTGAGATCCGCTCAATTGATGAAATAAAATTAGATCTCTCAAATATCGAAAAGGAACTATTAAAATATTATGATGTGGACGAATCATTAGTTGTAGAAAAAGAACAAATAATTGCAGGATTGAAGCAAATTACGAAAAATCAGAAAGATTTAGAAAAAGATATAAAATCTGCAATAAAAACCGAAGGTAAAATGGAAGAAACCTATTATCAGAAATTTAAATTAGTCCTGAATGAATTAAATGAAAAAATTAATCAAAAGTTTGAAAGTACAAATATAAAAATATATAGTTTATTGGAATTAACTGGTGAATTTGAAGAATTGGGAATAAATATTAAAGCAGCTACTTCAAAAGATCAATTGAAATCGTGCACTGCTTTAAGTGGTGGTCAGATATCTATGGTTTCGATTTGTTTAATACTTTCATTACAAGAAATTAAACCATCATCGCTCTGTATGTTTGATGAAGCGGGTATGTTTTTAGATGATAAGAATTCAGAAGCCTCATATCAGATGATAAAGGCTACACTTGAATTAAATCCGATTCAATTGATAATTTTCTTGCCAAATTCTTCAAAGAGTTTATATCAATTAGCAGATAGGATAATTGGAGTAGCTCGAGTTGGTAAGAATGAGATATCAACAATATTTAAACCAAAAATAATTAAAAACCGATAAATGATTGAATTTCAAGATTTAACGGAAGAAATAAACAAATTGGTTGATGGAATAAAGAAAGAAATTTATTCAAGTAATGTTTCTTTATTAGATTTAGAATTAAGGCCAATTTTTCAAAAATTAGAAGAGACTCTTTCTATTTATAATATTGAAAATTATGCTGAAACCTATAGAGATGCATGTAAGCTTTTAAATCAAAAATTTGAAGAATTAAAGATTTTATTAAGTTCCATTGACAATAAGAAAAAATTTTATGAATATATCAAAAGTGAACCAGATGACGAAGAGATCTCTCAATTAATGAAAGATTGTTGGCGTGAAACATTTATTATCGATTCAATTTCATTAAACTTTTTAGATTATATTAAAGAACGATTTTTAAAACTTAAAAAAACACCTATAAAGATAGAACATTTAAACAAAGCAAGTAAACAGGGAGACTTTTTATTAGAAATTCCCAAACAAAGTTTTACTGAAAGGATGATAAATTATTTTGTAATTATTAAGGAAAAATTACCATGCAAATTTCATGAAGTTTTTGAAGAAGAGAGCGATCAGATTAAAGTCTTTGAAAATTTTGTTTTTATATTACATCTTCTTCAATTAGGTAAAATTAAATATCAAAAAGAAACAGAAACATTGTATATATGAGGATGATAAGGTATGAATGAAATATCAATTTTAATGCATTTATTAAGTAGAAAAAAAAGTCAATATCAAATAGGAGCAACGAGAGAAGAGATAATAAGTTATTTAAATCTCAAGGGTAAAAATAAAAATATTCTCTTTCTAGATTTGATAACAAATTTATCTAAATATGTTGAACCTTTAGGCATTCAAGTAAAATATAATTCCTTAAATTCTCATTGGTTTATATCATTTGATTCCGGAATAAGTGAACTCACATTTACCAGTCCCTTTGAAGGGGCACCTAGATTAGCAGGAACATTATTATGTATATTAATTTGTTGCTTACAACATTCAGGAAATACGACTGTTCAGGAAGTTAAAAAATTAAGAAAAAAAAAAGGAATCTTAGAAGATTTAAAAGAATTAAGTAAAAGAGGGTATATTTTATTAGAAAATGATAAAATAGTGCTCACACCATTGATAGCATACCAATTAGATATGCATAAGCTCTTCATAAAATTAGCATTAAAACTAAAAGAATGAATTTAATGAGATGTTGTTATCTTTAATATCATCTCAGCAACATTATTATTATAGGTTTCAATATCTTCAAAATCTTCAACTGTTTCACCGCATGTGATAAAGATATCAGTCACATTAATTTTTCTCTTATTGAAGAAATCTTTAATTTTTTTAGTAATTTTCTCAATTTCTTTTTCTTTATCTCCTTCTAATAAATCAAGTTTATTTATACATACATATATTTTATCTGGGAAAAATCGGACATCGTTAAAGAACTCAAACTGTCGATCTAAATCACGATCAAGTGAAAAAACTGCGATTATTTGAGTCGCGATTCTGGAGATCGTAATGATACCCATTTTTACTACCGCACGGGCTCGATCTCCACCAGGAGCAAAAATAGTATGAGCTTTGCCAGATGAGTCTTCTCTAAACACTACACGGTTAGGATGTATAGTCTTTGTCTCTTTCTCATCTAAAGTATCTTGCTTATTACCTCTTGGAACGGTTGCTTCACCAGAGAAATCAGTTTTTACAACAGTGCACTTCATTCCGCCTTTAACATTTTCAATTTCTCCCCTGTTTAAGTATCTGACAAACAATCGTAAAATAGATGTCTTACCTACTGATATATCTCCCAGTAATCCAATATTGACCATTTATGCCTCACCCTCTAATAATTTGTTTAAAAGTAATTCATAATCGGGAATTAGAAATTGCTCTAAAAACGCGTTATTATGCGCTTCAATGAGAGAAATCAGAACTTCTTTTAAATTTTTTGCATTATTTGCATATTCTATTAAGCTTTCAGGAGATGGATCAGAATTGAAATCCCTTGCTTTTTCTTCAAATCCAAAATTAGAACGATCGGGAAGAGAATCGAAAAATCCAAATGCAGAATATCCTTGATATTGGAAAAAAACAAAAAACCTTGTTTTAATTGAAGAGATTACTTTTGTGAGATACGCTGAAGGATAAATCTCTCCTAAAATGAGATCTTCATCTTGTTCGATTACAAAGTAAGGAGAAATGGGAGAAACTTGATTACCATACATTTCTCTTGGAGGTAAGGAAATAAAGGGTAATTTTTCAGAAACAATTGTCCAAAGGTCTTCTCTGTTTTTTTCGGAGAGGATTTCTTTAATTTCATCATAAGCAAAGTAAAAATCGGATTGAAGGGCTAATAATGAGCTCAAATAGACTGATAATGAAGCAAAAGTTGCTTCTAACAATGGTCTCCTGCTTTCGTCTGATGCAGAAGGTTTAACAGCACCTTTCCAAGCGCGGAGTCCTGTATAAACAAATCCTTTTATATCAAAAAAGCTCCCCGAGAGGAAAATAAATGATGGGACATAACCTTCTTCTCTGGTCAATAAATCTCTTGATTTATTAATCAATGTATCTTCTAGGACTTTATCATTAAATTTTGAGTGAACAACTGGCATAATTAGCCATTTCTTTTTCTTAGGCAAATTTAATGCACATCTCTAACAGTTTTTAAAAATAATATAAATTCTGAATAATTAATTTTTTGTATTTTTATTAAACAATATGTTATTTGTATATAATATTTTACGGTTAAATATCGTAGATTATTATATCGTTATTTTAATTATATTTCAAGCAGAACCTTGTTCGCATGATAATAATTCTCGAACTTTTGAAGTAATTAAATCGTAATCACTCATCGAATTTAAGTTTGAAATATGAATATATTCAATCTTATCTGTATTTTTAAAAAAGTTATAGGATACCTGCAAATTTGGATTTTTTTCTTTAATTTTAATTAGTGCTCCTTTTAAAAAAATTCTAATAAAATCTTCGGAGGTTTCTTTTATTGCTCTATTTTCAGGATCAAAAAATTTTACTTCTAAACGTTTAAAATCATAAAAATTAAGTATACATAACAAATCCTTTTCTTGTTTATTTTCACTGGAAAAGATTTTTCTTTTTATATTAGTACCCTTAAAATCATCTTCAGCAATTTCCGTATTAAAATAATCTTTTTTTAATGATTCTGAAAAAATCTCATCAGCACTTGAAAATGATTTGCTTGAAATGATTGAATTTAAATATTTTAATATAGATTGTAATTCAGACAATTCAGTTTTTAACTCTTCTAATTGATCTTTCTTCCTGTAGTAAAGGTTTTGAATTATTGAAAGAATTTCAGATAACTTTTCTGTCTCAGTTTCTTTGTCTTTAGAATCCATTGACTTCATATATATTTTTAAAGAACTTAAATTTATTTATTTATTTAGTGCTAGATGAATTAAGTAATTTTTTAAAGTGAAAATAAATTGAATTCAATGATAATTACTCCTAAACCAGATGATCCTGAAGTTAAAATTCTTTCCAAGGAATTTGAAAAAATAGGATATAAAGTTCAATATTTTATTCCTTCAAGGATAAAGGTTAAGATAAATATTAGTAATTTCTCTGATAATTTTAGGGGACTAGATCCTTATGCAGCTCTTGTGAGAGGTTTTGGTGCAGCACCAACTCAAAGGATATTTTTTAGACTGGATTTATTAAGTGCAATTGAGGAGTATGGAATAAAGTTAATCAATTCAAGAGAATCCTTAGAAATTGCCAGTGACAAATTCCTAACATCACTATATTTAGAGAAACATAAAATTCCAACTCCTAAAACAGTAGTTTGTGAAAATCCAGATGATGCTTTAGAATCCTTTGACGAACTTGGAGGTGATATGGTAATTAAACCTTTATATGGATCTAGAGGAGTTGGAATAACCAGAGTAAATGATAGAGGTTTTGCAGAAAATGTTATTTATGCACTGGGACAACTCAACGAAATTTTTTATCTTCAGGAATTTATTGAACATTATAACAGAGACATAAGGATTCTAGTGATTGGGGATAAGGCTATAGCTGGAATGTATAGAGTAAGTGATAATTGGAAAACAAATATTCATGCAGGAGCACGTTCAGAACCATTAGAAATAACAAGTGAATTAGAGTCTTTAGCCATCAAAGCAGCAAAAGTCACTAAAACTGATATTGCTGGTGTAGATATTATCGAGAGTGAGAGCGGTTATTTAGTTTTAGAAGTTAATTCTATTCCCGGTTTTACAGCGTTACAGAAAGTAACAGATATCAATTTAGCTGCTGAAATCGTATCTTACTTTTTAAAAAATACTTGAAATTATGTAAAATCTATAGAAGTAAAATAAAAATTAGATATTAATAAAAAAAATCATAAGTACAATTCTATAAATCTTCGATCAATCCAATTAAAGCAGCGATTATCACTAATACGCAAGCCCAAATTCCAGCACCAAAGAGTACTAATAAAATACCGAGTATGAATAAAACTAGCCAATGAAATGGAAGTGGTCTATCAGGTTTCAATGCTACTAAAAATGTTAGAACTACAATAACTAAACCAATAATGAAATTTAAAACAGCATTTAATGCAAATACAGGATCAATAAATCCATAATTTTCTAAACCGGCTAATCCTAATATTAAAGTAATTAATCCCACTAATGCTCCAAGTATTGTTAAAAATTTCATTAATTGTTGATTTTTATAGTGTTTTTTCATTAAATGTCAACTCTTTTAAAATTGATATTGTTATTAAGTGTTTAAATTATAAAAGAATTTATTGTTTTTTATATTGAAATTTTTAAAATCAAATAAGAAGCTTTTATTTAATTTTTAATCTGAATATAAATATGATTCCAAAATGTAATAATACTATGCAGAATATATTAGCGCATACTTATTCTATTGTTGCAAGAGATCCTAAAACGGGATTAATGGGTGTAGGAGTGCAAAGTCATTGGTTTTCAGTTGGGAGCGTTGTATCATGGGGGGAAGCAGGAGTTGGGGTTGTTGCTACACAATCTTTAGTCAATAAATCTTTTGGATTACGCGGTTTAGATTTATTAAGAGAGGGTAAAAAACCTCAAAAAGCTATTGAGATTCTTCTTTCAGATGATGAGGGGAGGAATGTAAGGCAATTGTCTATATTGAATGCTCAAGGAGATGTGGCTACTCATACGGGATTACAATGTATAAAACATGCAGGTCATATTGTAGATAATAATTTCTCTGTGCAAGCAAATATGATGCTCTCAGATAAAGTATGGTCAGTAATGGCTGAATCATTTAAAACAAATAATAATTTACCTCTACCAGAACGAATAGTAAAAACTTTAGAAGCTGCAGAATCAGTCGGAGGTGATATAAGAGGTAAACAATCTGCGGCATTATTAATTGTTGAAGGTAAAGCACCAGAAAATAAATGGGACGATCCTTTAATCGATCTCAGAGTAGAAGATCATTTAGAACCATTAAAAGAATTAAGTAGATTATTGAAAATATGGAGGGCGTATGAACATATGAATAATGGTGATTTAGCAATTGAACAGAAAGATATGAAAAAAGCACTCAAAGAATATAATGCCGCAATGGAAAAATTCCCGGAAAATCTTGAAATGAAATATTGGACAGCTGTATCTTTAGCAAATAATAGTAAAATAGATGATGCCTTGGTGTTATTTAAAGAAATTTTTGAGAGAGATAATAACTGGCGTTTACTGACTGAACGGCTACCGGAAGCAGAATTATTAAATGTAGAAAAAGAAGAATTAAAAAGAATTTTATCTATAAAATAAGAATATTATCCTTTTCATATTATCCAGATATTCTCGCATTATAAATAAGAGCTTTATGGAAAAAAAAATGTGATTGAAGAAAAAATATCACGTTATAAGAATAGCATCGCAACTGCAAAAGTGATATCTAAAAATCCGTATGCAGATCATGCATATTATGAAAATTTAATTTCGAGATTTGAGAAAATCTTAAAATTTTATGAAAATTTAAAGATTTCGAAGAGTTTAAAAGAAAATTAAAAAAAATTGCTTTAGATTAATTTCTATTATTTAAAAAGATTTATATCAAATTCATTTTTTAAAATTTCAAAAATTCTATGCATAGGGAGACCTATAACATTCGTAGGAGAACCATTGATAGTCTTAATAAATAAGCTAGCTTTATCTTTGATTGAATAGGCTCCTGCTCTACCCTGCCATTCATCATTCTTTATATAATTCCAAATTTCATCATCAGTTAAATTTAGGAATTCTACAGATGTTATGGAATAATCAACTATTATTTTCGGGTTATTAGTCTCTGTTATTGCAAATCCAGTAATGAGATTATGAGACGTATTATTTAATTTTTTTAATATATTAAATGCCTCAGTTTCATTGTTAGCCTTTCCAATAATTTCTCCATTGAGTTCAATAAGGGTATCCGCAGCGATGATAATCGAATTTCTTTTTAATTTTTGTTTAACATCTAAGACTTTAGCTTTCGCCAATTCTATTACTAATTTAAAAGGATCTAGAATTTTTTCCTTGTATGTTTCTTCATCGATAGTAGCAACTACAACTTCAATTGGAATTTTTACTTTCTTAAGAAGATCTCTACGATCAATTGATTTTGAAGCTAATACAATATTTTTCATTTGAAGAGATCAGAACTTAAGATATTTTTTATATCAAATACTTTTAATTTTAAATCAATTGTACATTTTATAATATTTTATATATAATTTTACGATATGATTAATTAAAAGAAATTTTATAAAATGATATGCAATTTTTTTTCTTTTGGTTTTTATTAATATTTTTCGCATTTTTACTAATATTATATTATTTCTTAAAATTTTTGGATGAGAATAGTAAACTAAACAATTTTTTTGGGTTTTTTGCTATTTTTCTTGTCTTTACTCATGTTATAATGTTTCTTTTATTAATTTTTCAAGAAATTTCCCTTGTTTCAGGCATCATAAAGCTATGGAGTTTGTCTTTAGGTTTACCTATATTAATAATTGGCGGATTAATTATAATTTCAACAGTATTTGCGCATTTTTTCAAATATATGTTTAAAAAGAGAGATTTTACATCATTTGGAAATAAAATAAGGACTAGTTTAAATGAAAAAAGTAAACTTAGGAATGATACTTATCGTAAAATACCACACATTCTCATATTTGTCGGTTTATTTATATTGTGGTATATTGGTATAATTTTTGTAAGAAATGTAACTGGAACTACGGAAGGAATGATCCCTATTGAAAATAATATGCTTTATTTATATTTACGGTTACTTACAGAGCCTGATAGTATTATAGAGGTCCTTTTTTCATTAGGTTGGTTTTACTATCTACTGTTCTTCTTCTTTTATATATTCTGTCTTTGTATGTTAGCAAATGAATATACCCGTAAGTCAAAAAGAGTCTATTTTTTATTCAACTTTTTTTGTACTATTTTCCTTTGTGATGAGGAAAAAAGGGGATATGGAACATATCTCTATTTTGGTATTGGTCAATTATTTACCGCTTTTTTATGCCCTCCTATGGTTTTATTTACGATTTTAGGGATAAGTTCAATAGCAGATTTAATGACAAGTCAGATTGGTATTAAATTTGGAAAGAATCATATAAAATGGAATGAAGATAAAACATGGGAAGGAACACTTGCTGGTACAATAAGTTGCTTTATTATAACTTTATTTTTTATGGGAGTTATCTGGGGTTTAATTTTTTCTACGGCATTTCTTATTTTTGATATAATGACTAGAAAACCAATCAATATATCAGACAATCTGTTAGTTCCAATTGGATTAACAATAATTTTTGTATTTATTAGATTTTATTTTAATTTAAATTACTTCACTATTATATTAACTTGGATTTGATTAGCCTAAATAAATTTAGAATCATATTTTATATTTGTAAAAATTTTTAAATAATTAGATTTTATTGATAAAAGAAATGTATTATTTACCGACGAGTTTTATCTTTTTTGGATATGCATTTTTTACTTTGTTATATATAATAAGAAAAAGAGAAGAAAAGATTCAAAAACATTTATTTGTAAATGAATTGCTAATTGTATTGTTGTTTATTAATGCAGGAATTATGTTTCCTTTTATGTATCAATTTAACTCGCCTCTACTATCTAAAGATACCTTAAATTTTTTATGGTTTTTATCATCTTTATTTTTTTTGATTGAAATGGGAGTCTGGGCCATAACACTCATATATAATTATGTGATTTCAAAAAAAAATCCTGTAATTATGGGTGAAAGAGATTATAAGAAATATTGTGATAAATTCATTGAAAATTGGACTGATGATTTGAAAAGTGAATTCGGAAGAAAAATGTTACATTTATTTACATCTGCTGTTATATTTTTTTTCTGGACTATAGGGGGTTTGCTTGAAAATTATGGAATTTTAGAACAATTTGGATTAGATATATATAGTTTTTCGTATTGGTGGATTATTACCATTGGATTTGCTTTTGTGTTTATGTTTCAAATTGCAGATTTAGCTAGATTAAATAGATTTTATATGCTTCCAAACTGGGCTAAATTTTGGTTTTTATCTATGAGAAAGGAAGAATTAGACACTTTTATTGGTTCTACACCGTTAGTATTATCATTTGTTCCTTTTATTTTTGCACCATTTCCAATATTTGCAGCAGTAGCATTAATCACGACAGGAGCAGACGCAATAGCTTGTTTAATAGGGAAAAAATTCGGAAAATATAATTTAAAAAAGGATTCTAAAAAGACAATTGAAGGATTTATTGGCGGTGGAATTAGTACCTTTTTAATAGTCATTATAATAATGATTCTATATAATAATTGGATCTCTATAGACTTAATAAAAATTATTTTAATGGCAATTATCGCAATGATAATCTTTTTATTAATAGATTTTTACACGGTAAATATTTCGGATAACATTTTAAATCCTATTTTTACAGGTTTAGCAATGTGGGTAATCTTTTTAATCTGAGTAGAAATTATCCACCAAAATATAAATATAGGAATGCGATATCATCGCCATCTTTTAGTATTGTTTTTAAGAAATTTTCATCCCTATAACTCCGACCATTAATAATAATTGATAAAAAAGAACTAAACTCTTCAGGTTTTTTTTTATCCCACAAAAGTTCCTTAAATTTCTCGCCATATTTTGAGTAAAAGTACTCAAATAATTCCTTTAAAGTTAATTCTTTTTCTAATTGTAGAATATCGTTTGTCTTTTTTGTAACTTCATTAAATGGAGGCTCAAATCTCAATTTTAAAGAAATCATATTAAAAATCCCCTTTATCTTATGTTTAGTTTGCAAAAATGATATATTTTTAAGAATATAAAATTTTGACGGTAATGTTTTTTAATCAAATTAAAATATTGGTTTTAAAAGATATTAAAGTTTTAACAAGAAATTTATAAAAAAAATATATACCTTTCGTTTATTAAGTAAATTGAGGTATATGTTATGGCTCAAGTAATTTTCATTTCTAAAAAAGATGTACGCGATGCGTGGTTAACAGCTTTAACTGAGGTTCTATATAATGGAGATGATATTAAAACAGAATATGATAAACCTGGAGATCCCTTATCTAAGGATGCTTCAGTACTAATTGAAATTAAAGAGCCTATGAGCAATCCAATTAAACGAAATGATAAATTAATGTCAATAAAAACTAAGTATGGAAATTCTTTTGAGATTTATGGTTGTATAGCAGATACATATTTAATTGGCTCAATACAAAGTGGATATATAGAGGAGATTATGGAAGGAGTCAATGATCATTACATTTGGGATTCAGGTTCGAGTTTTCCATATTCTTATCATGATAGAATATATAATTATTCTCCATTTTCATTAGAAGATACTATTCATGTGGATTATGATTTAGAGATAGTAGATAAAAATTTCGTAAAAAACCACCAAAAACTAATAAATGCAGGCAAGATTCAAAAAAGTAATGATTCGACTATATGGAAATTGAAAAATCTTGTTGAATTTGACTTAGAAAAACCATTACACGAACAAATTGGAATTAGTAAAATCCCGATTGGAATTGTCAATTTTCCTAAACTTAATCAAATAGAATATATTATACAAAAGTTAAAAGAAAAACCTTATTCTAGGAGAGCTCAAGCAATAACATGGAGACCTCTTGTTGATCCTTTTCATATTGATCCGCCCTGTCTTCAAAGAATTTATATGAGAATAAAAGAAGATAAATTAATTATGCAAACAACGTGGAGGAGTAGGGATCTTTTTCGAGCTTGGGAAGCTAATGTGAACGGGATGATAAGAATTCAAAAATATGTTGCCGAAGAGCTAGGGGTAGAAATTGGTCATTACTTAGATTTTAGTAATTCACTGCATATATATGGAAATACAATTTCAGAAGTTAAAGATATGTTATTACGGATGCGAAATAAAGGAGAGGATTTTCCCCATGAAGCGAATGAATTATTAAAAAAAGATGGGATTTAAGTTTCAAAAATTCTTGGAAATACTGTTTTAGTATTTTCATAGATTTGTCTTTCCAATTTTCCGAGTTGCATATTTTTCAATTGAGAAATTGAAATTAAAACATCTTTTATCATAGAAGGAGTACCAATTTTTCCAGAGTATTTTACAGGTCCATCACTTTCTAATAAAAGATGCTCATTATCTATAAGTGTGGCTGTTTTTTTAACAGCTGGAGAATAGGACAAAGCAGGAGTAATAGAGAAGTAATATCCCCTGTCCATACCTAATTTTAAATAATCTTCTGGTCCAGAATACCAATGAATATTAATATTGGGAAGATTATATGAAGGAAGGGTATCGAAAACGAGTTTTTCGGCTCCCTTAGTATGTATATTAACGGGTAATACTAACATCTGAGCCAATAATAACATATTTTCAAAGATTTTTTTCTGTAAAGGGTACAAATCCTTATCCTTAATAAAATAGTGATCTAAACCTATTTCTCCTATACAACAAATTTTATTTTGATTTTTAGTAATTAGTTCAATAATTGAATCTAATTGATCTTCTATTTGATTGTTATTTTGAACTTCTTCAGGATGAATTCCTAAAGCAGGATATATGGAATTATATCTTTCAGAAATCTCTAACACTCTTTCCTGGCTGATAGTACTCATAGAGACTGCAATAATTTTTTGAACTCCTGCATCATTTGCTTGTTTTATTATTTGATCAAGGGCGAGATACAGATTTGCGTGACAATGGATATCAATAAGCATAATATAATCATTTGAAAATTTGAGAAAATAATTTTTTAATATCTTTAAAAATAGAATAATTAATATTATTTATAAACTATTTATTTCTGCTCTTAAATCCACAATTTGTTTAACTAACCTAAATTTACCTCTTGGGTATTCCTTACTATCTAAGTAATTCATTAGTTGATCTAATTCCTTTATTAAATAGGTTTTTATATCTTCTTTGGTTACATGCCCTAATATCTTTGGAATAGGCTCAAATCTCTCAGATCGTTTTACTCTTAAATCAGATATCGCCTTTGCGAGTTGTGCCTGAAATCCTTTTGATTCAGCAGGATCCACACCATCAAGCATATCTAACGAAGTTTTTAATCCTTTAATAAATGCTTCTAAGTCCCTAATGTCTACTTGATCTTTATTCATCCTAAATACAATAATTTAGTTAATGAAATTCTTATAATTATATTCTAAATCATCATACTTAAATATTATATCTTTTTCAATTATTCATTTAAGAATATTTGATTTCTTGTCTGAGTTAATTATTTAATTTGATTTATCTTTTAAAAATTGTCGTAATTTTTATTTGAAATCTCATCACATAAAACTTCAGCTAAAGTCGACAAGACTACATCTTTCAATTTATCATTATAAAGTCTAATTTTATCTGAAAATTCAATTTGTAGAGTTTGACTATTTCTTATTTTACTCGCACCATATTGTTTTGTTATATACCCTCCCGTTAAAACATATTCACTTCTCATAGGATGCCCTGGAGCAATTGGGATATTCAAGTTAAGAAACCTTTTAATAATTTTTCCCCTTATATTTTGTTTCCAAAATTTTCTTGAAACATTATTTTGCAAAATTGTTTTTAAATTATTAGACCCTAAAATTAAATCAACGTCACGAAAACCTTTAGGTCTTTTATTTTTTTCAAAACCATGAATATCAATCAATAAAGAGGATTTAAAATGCTTTAAATTATTGTTAATTAGTTCTATAATCTTTTGATGATAAAATCTATAAATTTCTTTAGCAACTTTTGAATCTTTATTATATGCTTCAGATTCAGGTCTGTTTAAATCAATTTTACTCCGATGTATAGTAGAAATTAAATATGAAGGCAAACTGGTTTTAAAATTTCTAATTCTATAAAATTCCTTTATCTTTTTAATTAGAATTAATGCTAATTCTTCAGTCTTTTTATCTGTACCACTTATCCCATTAGAACGGAAAGGAATACTTTTAATTTTTAAAGTTCCTCCATGCGGAACTGAAATAATTAAGGGAATATCACCTTTATGATATTTTATAAAATTTTCAATATTTTTCATTTTCTAGAATACTTCTATTAATTAGAGAGGTTTAAAATTTAAAGGAAAAAAAAATTTAAGGAGAGAGAGTTAAAGCCCGAAGAATTACAAAAACACCGAGCCATAATCCAAATCCAACTATTCCAAATATGTAATAAGCCCAGATATTTTTTTCAAAGATAAAATGACAAAATAACCATGAGCCTATTGCTCCAATTACTCCGCAAATAAGATCACCTATGATATTCTCTAGACTATCAGCACGCCCTTCGAATTTCCAACCAAGATCTATAAATAAGAAGTTTTCTAAGATTTCCCATAATATAAGGATGACAAACGTTAAAATGAAAACGAACAACAACGAAAATATTGGCACATTCCCCTTACTTTTTGGAATTGTGTAGAACAAGCTAAAAAACAAAAAAACACCTATCCCAAAACAAATGTGACCAATTGAAAAGTAATCGAACCATGCTATTCCAACTTGACTTGGATCTGTTCCAATTAAATCGACAAAAAACATTATAATTTCACTTTTAAATTAATTACAGATTTAATTTTAATTAAATTTTAAATATATTATAAAAGTACATTGAATTAAATTTGTGTTTTTAATTGCGGCAAGATATAATTTTAGTTTTATATTATCAAAAAGAAAATATTTATAGTTTTAATGCGTTAATTGGGGCGATAGAAACTATAAATGAATTAGATGATATAAAAGTCTATTTTATTCGGGAAAAGGTTGATCTTATTAAATCTTTAAAGGAATTCTGTAAAAAATTTAATAAGATAATCGTAGGAATTTCCTTTTTCACTACTCAATTGTGGGAAATATATGACTTAGTTAAAAAATTAAGAAAAGAATTTAAAAATAAGATTTTTTTACTAGCAGGAGGACCTCATCCTACGGGTGATCCAAGAGGTACACTTAAAATGGGTTTTGATCTAGTAGCGGTAGGAGAAGCAGAAGAAACATTAATTGATATACTTAAGAAATTTAAAAAAAAAGAAAAGTTATTAGATATAAAAGGAACAGCATTTCTTGACAATAATAAAGAATATAATTTTGGTGGAAAAAGACCAGTCGTAGAATTAGATAGATATCCCCCAATTCCTTTAAAAAGTGTAAAATTTGGAGCTATTGAAATTACAAGAGGTTGTCCATATATATGTTATTTCTGCCAAACCCCTCATATTTTAGGATCCTATCCAAGACATAGAAGTATTGAATCAATATGTAGAATTGTCAAGTTTATGAAGAAATATAATAAATTAGATATTAGATTTATTACTCCGAATGCCTTTTCTTATGGTTCTTCCGATGGTAAAAAATTAAATCTTACTGCACTAGAAAATCTATTGGTTGAAATAAAAAAGATCATTTCTCCACGAGGAAGAATTTTTTTAGGTTCATTTCCTTCTGAAGTGAGACCAGAACACGTAAATGAAAGAACTTTAGATTTAGTGTTAAAATATGCGGCTAATGATAACATCATTATTGGAGCTCAGTCAGGCAGTCAGAAAGTCTTAGATTTGTGTCATAGAGGTCATACTATTCAAGATGTTTACAAAGCAGTCGAATTAACAATCGATTCAAAACTTAAAGCAAATGTAGACTTTATTTTCGGTCTACCTCATGAAACTGAAGAAGATATAGATCTCACAATAGAAGTTATAAAAGACCTAGTAAATATTGGCGCTCGTATCCATACTCATTCTTTTATACCCTTACCTCAAACTGCGTTTTCAAAAATGAGTGTAAAGAAATTGGATAAAAAGTTAAGAGTTATGATTCAGGAACTTAATTCTAAAGGAATTGCATATGGAGATTGGAAAAAACAAGAAATTTTAGCTCTGAAAATAGCAGACTACCTTAAATCTGATAGATTTTCTTAATATTATGAGGGAATGAAATATAATTCTCCCTTTTTCTCGATAAAGCCCTCCTTCATTAGGATCTCAAGAACATTTTTCGTCCTATCTGGCTTTTCCTTTAATTTTTTTATTATGTTTTCTTCTGAAAGTGGTTGTAGTTTTAATAGCATCTTAAGGATTCTTCCTCTTAACTCACGGTTAGAACCTTCAAATTTGGATTGCTTTTTGTAATGAGCACTCCTTTTATTTAATTCAGGATGTGTTTTTTTGAGCATAACTCCATAATCCATTAATGCATAATACCATTCACGCGGATTTTTAAAATCCATAGTTTTTTGAACTAATTTTAGTATTTCATTATCTTTTACTGAATAATTTCCTGGAAAGAAAAAATAGATATAAACACGCCTTATATTTGTTTCAATAAAAATAGTTGGAAGATTATAAGCAAATGATGCTATTGATGAAGCAGTATTATGCCCTATTTGTGGAAATGATTGCAGTATTTCAATATCTTTAGGGAGTTTTCCATTATATTCGTTGATAATTCTTTCCGATATTGTTTTTAATGCAATAGCTCTTCTATTATAGCCCAAACCTTGCCAAGCTTTTAGAACATCTTCAAGTGAAGCATCAGCAAGTTCTTGAAAATTAGAAAATTTTGCAGTAAAGTTTAAAAACTTATCAGAAACTCTTCCAGTTTGAGTTTGCTGAAGCATAACTTCTGATACTAGAACGTTATATGGTGTAATATTCTTTCTAAAGGGGAACTCTCGCGCATTATTTTTATAATAATTATAGATAATCTCCTGAAATATTTTAATGATCTCAGGACTCAGTTTTTTTTTTTTATACAATTCATGAAATTGTGTAATTAGAATAATTTTGCACCCTAAGCTATATTATGATGTGAAATAAAAGGCTTTAAATGAATTTTATTTCAATAAAATATAAAAAAAACTACTTATTGAATTCAAGGTTCATTTTGAAATATTGAAAAAGAATTCAGTTACTCCCCCTTCAATTTTTTTAAGTGTTAATTTATAGCCTGAAGTGTCTATTAAATGAAGCATAGGTTTATTTTCCAGTAAAATAGTACCACCAAAGGTTTTATAATTCAATTCCCGTCCAATTTGAACCAGATAATTTAATAAAAATCTCGTTATTCCTAATCCACGCCAATCTTTATGGACTACAAAAGCCAATTCCGCAAGAGATGGTTGTATGGTTTTGAAAAATGCACCTAGAGCAATAATTTTAGTTTCTCCATTTTCGCTATATTCGCCTACCAAAATCATATCAGTTGTATAATCAATATTTACCATTGGTTGGATTTTCTTGTGACGAAAGTCATGAACAGGAGTAAAAAATCTAAAATATCTATCTTTTTCATCCAAAGAATAATGGAGTTCCTGTATCATTCTCTCATCTGTGGGTTTAATAGGCCTAATTTTTATTTTCTTACCATTCTTCAATTCTAAAATTGTTTCATATTTTTCAGGATAGATAGCAATTCTTCCATCAATAGAAATGGGGAGCTTTTGATCGGAATAAACATATTTCCATTTTTTAGCATGCTCTAAAAGTACTTCTCGAAAATCAGGGTGGGCAATATTTATCATTTCAAGAACTCTTTCCCTTACACTTTTTCCGTATAAATATGCAATACCCCATTCGGATACTATATAATGAACATCTCCACGAGTAATGACTACTCCTGAACCTGGCTGGAGATATGGAACAATTCGAGAAACTATTGTTCCATCTTCTAATGTCGCAGTTGATGGAACCACCATTATTGGCTTTCCTTCTTTGGAGCGCCCGGCACCTCTTATAAAATCTACTTGTCCACCAATACCACTGTAAAATTGATGGCCAAGAGAATCGGCATTAACTTGTCCTGTTAAGTCCACAGTTAAAGCTGCATTTATCGCAACTTGCTTTTTGTTCTTGCTAATTACGTAAGGATCGTTACAATAGTCACAGGGATGAAATTCTACCATAGGATTATCATTTACAAAATCATATAAACGTTTTGAACCCATTACAAATGAACAGATAATTTTATCTTTATGAATCGATTTCTTTTTACAAGTTACAACACCTTTTTCAACTAAATCCACAATTCCATCTGAAAAGACTTCACTATGAATACCTAAATCTTTTTTTTCGATCAATTCAGCAGTTACTGCATTAGGAATAGTGCCAATACCCATTTGAATAGTAGATTCATCCTCTACCAATGAGGCAACGAATTTTGCTATTCTTTTTTCTACATCATCAGGTTCTTCATAAACAAATTCAATGATATTATGATCAGAAACTACATATGCATCAATATCATCCATGTGGATAAATGAATCACCGAGCGTACGAGGCATATTTGGATTAATTTCAGCAACAACATTTTCAGCTGATTCTGCTATAGGTTTTACGATATCAACGTTTATACCAAAACTACAAAATCCATATTTGTCTGGTGGACAAACCTGAATTAAAGCAGTATCTAAATGCATTTTTCCAAGTTTGAATAACCATGGGATTTCCGACAGAAGCATTGGAGTATAGTCAGCTTGTCCAGATCTGATGTATTTACGGAGAGATTTCCCGATAAAAAATGCATTATGTCGGAATAGATCTTCAATACCTCCAGCAGTTTCATAATAATCTAAATCACTTAAACTTAGGAAATGTAAAATCTCAACATCAGGAAGGTCAGGTCCAAGTTCAATTAATTTTTTTGTTAATTCTATTGGTTCTGAACATCCAGAATCAATAAAGATTCGATCTCCCGGTCTAATAAATTTCTTTATAGCATTTGAAAGAGATACTTCTTTTTTATTATATTTTTTTAGTGTAGAAGTTAGGTTATCATATGCCGGTTTTGCCAACAAGAATTCACCAAAATAATTATAATATTACATTTATCAATAGGATTATAAGGGTTTTAAATGTATTTTAAATTTGAGGAAATGATTATATCTACCCATCCCTTTTTAATAAGACTTAAATTACTCCGCTATAAGAAGAGAGAATTAAATCAGCAATTTTATTCATGTATTTCCCTTTTTGAATTTTACAGATACGTGCAACTTTTTTAAAATTAAAAGATTCTGCTAAAGAATCTAAATAAACTATATTATACAGAATCGAAACATACTTATTATTTTCCATATAGAGGTTATCTAACACGATCTGCATTTGATTATAACTTAATTTATTGGATTTTTTTTTAATTCTTCTACTAATTTCTTCTAAGGCTTCGTTAAATTGAATATCACGTATTCTTGAAATAAGAGAACTTACTACAACCGTATAAAGAATGAGAGTATCAATTTTCGTATCATGCATAGCTGTAAGTTTTATTTGGATCTCCTGATATATCTCTTTCAAATAATTTTCATCCATTCCTTTAATTTGCTCGAACGGGTTAAGAAATTTTAAATAGTTGCCTTGTAAAAACAAGTGAAGATTATTATAAAAAATATTTTTAAATCTTTTAACGATCAATCCTGAATTTTTAATTTTTATAGAAATTTCGGGTGTTCTTCCAATGATCGTATCTGTGCCACTTTTATAAAATTGTTGTTCAATTAAATTGTCTGTGGCATTTAGAAGACGCTGTAATTCTGTGTTTATCGCAAAAACACCCCTTATAATTTCTTCTTAAATTTGAAAATATAATAAAAGCTATAGGATTTAATTTTAACGTTATATAAAACTGATATAATTTGATATTATTAAACATAATAGTTAGATTCAATAAAATTAATTACGGAATGTTACATCTATATGCTTAATTATTCATATTAAAAATCAAACAAAATTCTTTTTAACAAAATATTCACGTAAAATATTAAAAAAATAAGGTGAAAAAAAATAGGTTTAAAATTAGCATCTACTCTGGCGATATTATTTCTATTTGGGTTAATATATGCTGTGGTATTTACAATTGGAATTTGGTTTTTACCTAACACCATTTGGGGATTATTGTTAATGGTTGGTTTTACAATCCTAATAGTTCTTTTCCAATATGGTATAAGTCCTTTGATAATTAGATGGATATATAGAATTGATTGGATCCCTTATGAACAATTTTTAGCCCAATATCCTTATTTAGGTGAAGCATTAGACAAAGTGGTCGCAATTCAAGGAATTAAAACTCCCAGAATGGGGATTATTCATGATTTAAATCCCAATGCATTTACTTTTGGTTGGACTAAAAATAGTGCCAGAATTGTTATAACTGATGGAATCTTACATTTTTTAGATGAAGATGAGCAAACAGCTGTCCTTGCTCATGAATTAGGACATGTTGTTCATAACGATTTTATATTAATGACTGTGGTTTTTGCTATACCTCTAATACTTTTAACTATTGCAAGATGGTCCTATTACGCAGCTCGATTTTCTAGTGTTGGAAGGGATCGGGAGAAGGGTAGCTATCTTCCGTTGATATTGTTAGTTGTCGCAATTTTATCTTATATAGCATACTTTATCGGGTATTTAACATCATTATTTATTAGCAGAATCAGAGAATATTATGCAGATCAGCATTCTGCAGAACTTACTGAGAATCCAAACTTTTTATCAACTGCACTAGTTAAAATCGCTTATGGTTTATTAGTAGGTGTTTCCGAAGTAGAAGTTAAAGAAAGAAATAAATCAAAAGTGAGAGCATTACGGGGATTAGGTATTTTTGATCCTAAAAAAGCAAGTCATTTAGCAGTAGTAAGTACAGGTGGTTCAGGCACGTATTCAAAAAATGCGATCCAAGCAGCAGCAGGATGGGATTTATTTAATCCATGGGCAAAATATTTTCAGGTTTATAGCACACATCCTCTCCCAGCTAAAAGAATTCAACGATTAAATGAACAATGTGAACAATATGGAAAGTCTGCTGAAATTGATTTTTCTAATGCAAGAAAGATTAAAGAAGAACAAGCAGGAAAGTCTTTAGTGGGAGAATTTCTTACTGATATATTCGTTAAATATTTACCCACCATCATTTTCATAATTTTGATTGCCCTTACTATAATTTGGTTCTTTGGATTTATAGGATGGCTATCTTTGGGTATGTCAACAATTTGGAATAATATATTGTTAATATGGGCAATCGGTTTTTATATTATGGGATTCGGAGTTATTATTAGAACCAAATTCATGTATAGAAGCGGATTTAATCCCAGCAAAGTAGTAGATCTCGTAACAAATATAAAAGTGTCTCCTGTTCGCTCCGTCCCTGCTATTATTGAAGGAAGGATCATAGGAAAAGGTATTCCAGGCTATTATTTCAGTGATGATCTGTTTTTCCAAGATGATACTGGTTTAATGTATATTGACTATAGATTTGGATTAAGTATTGTAGATTTTTTCTGGGCAATCGCAAGAGTTGATAGATTAATTGGTCAAAGAGTTCGAATTCAAGGTTGGTATAGGAGAGGTCCTAGTCCATATTTACAAATTGATACTTTATGGACTGAAAGTGGAAAACGGTATAGAAATTATTCAAAGCACATGACTTACATCCTAGCAGTAGTATTTTTCTTAATCGGTGCTTTCATTTTCTATTTATGGATTGCTCCTATTCTATAAATAAAAGTTTTTTTTTCTATTATTTTTCAAAAAGAATACTGCTAAGAGAGAGAATTCTCCTTTTAGGAAATATTAATTAAAAAGTTTAATAAAAAAAAAATTTTGAAGTTATCCTTAAATGATTGAATGAAATTAGACTTATCTAATCCATCATATCTTCAAGAGCTTCTAATGCCAATTCAATAATTTCTTGAAAAGCCATAGCATCTTGTAAATTACCTTCTACAGTGATATCTCCAGCCATGTATGCTGAAGTAGCATCTACCTCACCGAGAAGTAATCCTGCTCCAACTTCTTTAGTAGCTGAGAACGTGAAAGATGGATTATCGACATCACCTTCTCCAAATTCTAAAGTACCATCATGAGCTTTTAACCAAAATTTGGCATCAGCGTCAGTTATAATCATTTGGATGGTAATATCCATATCTTCTAATTCTTCCTTAAGATCCTCATTTTCATCTGCAACTTGCTTGAATACTTCATATACCTTTAAGGTGTCATTAACATCCGAAGCTGCAGCGCCAGCATCCATTTTTTCTTTCATCCATTTTAATAATGATTCATCAACCATTTTAATTTTCAACCTTCTTTTTGTTATTTGTATTTTATTTAATTTCGTGTTTAAACAAATACTACTTATTATAAACTTTTAGGATTTAAAAAGGTTTTATTTCGTCGATATTTAGATTTAAAATTCCCAAATAAATATTAAACCAAGAGAGAAAAAGAAAAAATAAAATTTTTTGAAATTGGTTTTAAGTACTCATTATTAATGAGTATTGAATTTAATCTGTTAAATCTTCAATTGCTTCAATGGCTAATTCAATAATTTCCTGAAAAGCCATAGCATCTTGAAGATTTCCCTCAACTGTGATATCTCCAGCCATGTATGCGCTGGTAGCATCAACTTCACCGAATAACATTCCTATACCAACTTCTTTAGTGGCGGAAAATGTGAAAGATGGGTTATCGACATCTCCTTCCCCATATGTAAGTGAACCTTCTGTTGCTTTCATCCAATATTTGGCATCAGAGTCCGTAACAATCATTTGGACAGTAATGTCCATATCTTCTAATTCTTCTTTAAGATCTTCATTTTCTTCGCCAATCTGTTTGAAAAGTTCAAACATCTTTAAAGTGACACCGACATCCGCGCCAGCGGCGCCACCGTCCATCTTTTCTTTACATTCATTTAATAATCCTTCGTCAACCATTTTAGTTTTCAACCTCTTTTATAAACCTTTCTTTAATTATCTTAAAGTTTTTTATAAGTTAATTTTTAAGGAGTTGTGATTAAAGATAATTCGTTTTGATTTAAAAAGCTTTAATTTTTAACATGAGTTAGCAAAAAGTTTTTATTGATGTAAAATCAAGATCTAAAGGCTAATTACTAACAATTTTGAGAAGAATAGATTTAATCTATCATTAAAAATCTTAAGAAGTAGTGTTATTTTATTTATGCTATGATTAAATGCTAAATTATTTGGATTTAATTGAGAAAATAATGGCGCCCACAGCGGGATTTTCATAGTGCGTGTAATACGCAACATTTTTTGAACCCGCGTCGCAGGAGTGACAGTCCCGAATGCTAGACCGGGCTACACTATGTGGGCATAAAAGATTAAGAAGAACTCTAAAAATAACAAATTTATAACAATTGAAATAATTAAAAATATAAAAATTTTATCTTATAATTATCTTAAACTTAAATTTACATAATATTATCTGAATTCGTATCTCAAAAATCTTTTTTTAATATTCAAGAGAGTATTAATATCGATATAAACAAATTTAAAGGAGAAAAAAGATTGAATAGCTAGAGGTATAAGAAAATTTTTTATATATCTAATAAGGCGTCAAAACTTTTTTATGATCAATCGTAGAGCTATAAGTAATTTATTAAAGAATTTAGAAGGAGATAAGGAGGATTTTATAAAAGGTTTAGATATGATCATAAAAGCAGGGGTAAAAATCGTGAATTCAACCGAGGAACTTAAGGAAGAATTGATTGGATTTGATGATATTTATCAAACATCCGTAATAGATCTTGGTTTTAATTATTGGCTCCAAGTTTCTGATGGTAAGTTAAGCTATCAAAAAGGATTAAATTCTGATGCTTCTTTTAAAATGAATTATACTAAAGAATTGATTATTAAGATTTTAAAAGGGGAGATTTCTGGAACAGATGCCTTTATGAAGGGTAAAATTAAGGTTGAAGGAGAAATCTCTCAAGGATTAAGGTATGTGAAACTTTTTCGAATTTTCACGAAGTATTTAGAAAAAAAGAATGGAAATTCGAATCATAATTGAGTACTTATCACCTTAATATTAAAGTCAAATTTATATAAGTATTCCTTATTATAAACAATAAAAATTTGTGAAGAATTTTCCCGTAAATAGATTGATTTTAATATAAGGTATTGCATAGTTATGATTGACACAAAAGTAATGAATTTGATGTTGATTGAACTTGACTCTAGTGATGAAAAATTCAAGAGTGCATTAGATAAATTCATAAAGATGGGAATAAAACTTATTCAGAGTTCTGAAGAGTTTCAAGAAGAGTTAAGTATGTATAGCGATCTTCTATTTCATGTATTTATTAGTGACATAGATTATAATATCTGGTTAAAGAAAATAGGTACAGAATTATCCTATAACACTAGTTTTTATGAAAAAGCTTCAGAGGAGTTAAGAACAATCCATTTTATATTAACAAAAGAAATTATGAAAAGAATTTTCAGGAAAAAATTAGATCCTACAGAAGGATGGTTTAAGGGTATCATCAAAATTGATGGCGAACTTTCAGATGTTATCCTGGCAAGAAACTTATTAAAATCTTTCACTGAGTTATTTAGCTATCATTTAACAAACAAGTTAGTTTAATTTTTTTTCAATTGAACTTGAAAAAATTTTTTATAAATCATAAATAACAATATTATAACTTCAATCTTATTTAAATTAAAGGGCCTATAATCTAGTCTGGATAGGGTGCCCGGCTTCGGACTGGGATGTCGCAGGTTCGAATCCTGCTAGGCCCACTCTCTAAAATATACTTTTTTATCCCATTTTTCATAGAAAAAAGCAAATAATGTCTTCTTATTCATCTTAATAAATTATAAAGACTAGACTTAAATGTTAATTTTAACCAAAAAGGATCTTAGAAGATATTGAGAGAATCATACAACTTATGAGAGATTTAAAAATAAGAAAAAATTGGTGTTGAAGATGCGAGTGCTTATCGTATATAAATCTTCAAGTTCCTTCTTATGGGTAGTTTTTCGGAAGAACGGAGTTAGAATTCATAATTTTCGATTTGATACAGGCAAAGAATCCGTTTTCTTATCATATCCCGATTTCGAACCCTATAAGCAAATCTTTCTAAAAAATAAAAAACGAATTAAGTCTTAAGAGATACCCTTTAAAAAAAGATTCTATCTCAATATCTTCTTCAATTTTGAAAAAATAGTTTGTGTACAAAAATTTTACGTACAAAAAATTTGAATTTTATTTTTCTATATTTACAGAATGGTGTAAAGAGTCTATTTAACTATTTTATCTTTGTTTTTTATTAAAATTTAATTTTGTGTAAATATATAAATATAATTTTTTGGCTTTTGTACACGAATGATAGTTTCTTGACACAAAAAGAAAACATTTATATACAAAAATTTCCTAATTTATCTTTAGCTAACAAATCACAAATTTATTTTATAACAAAATAAATATTATGATTGTATTAGAAAGCCCCTTTCCTGAATTGGAAGAAAAAGATAATACATTAGAAGTATTAGGAATAGGTTTAGTGTCCATTTCAGTAAAAACACATAATATCATATTTAGAAAAGGGATTGGTTCTTCGCAATTAAAGATATTAATAAAAATTTATAAAAAGGAAATTCTCAAAAAGAAAAAAGGAAAATTAGTTGACTTAAGGGGAACTTACACTGTTTATGTACACTTTTACAAGGCTAAAAATGACATAGTTACCCTTTTTTATATTAATGAAAATAATAAATTGATTAATTACGATAAGTTATGTTTAATTTCAAATCACCTTTTTAACTTATATAAGGAAAATGCTCCTAATTCAGAAATTAATAGAATTTGTAAGAACATAACTCCAATTTTAAGCGGTATATCTGCATTATTTATAATAAGTACTTGCGGTCATTGCTTCTATAAAAGGATTAATAAAGAAAAGAAATTTTTAGCAAAAAATTATATCCAAGTAGGGGGATTTATTTCAGCAATTTTAGCGTTTTCAAAGGAAATATTATGCCAAGAATCTGGAGAGACTCTGCAAACAATTAATTTTGAAAATCAACAATTCGAACTTCAGGTTAAGAATGAAGTTATATTTGCTTATTTATTTAATAACAATAATAATTCGGATAATATTAAACGATATGTTAATCTCCTTGTTGAAGAATTTTTCGAGATGTATAGCACCAAAATAGAGAAATTTAACGGTGATCTTACCCCTTTCGATGAATTTGAAAAAGTTATAGATAAATATTTCGTGATATAATCCATTTTATGTAATGTGTTAAAGTTTTTATAGTAAATTTGAAATTTTTTTTGGCGGGTATCAGTCACGGGGGATATTTGCACGAAAAAATATTAATAAGTCTAATCTATAATAATATAGTAATGACGGTTTTGTTAGATTTGGATTTAGTTGTAAATAATTTAGTAGAGGAATTTGGCAGCTTAGTCTATTTTATTTTAGTTTCCTCCGAAAATGGAGCTGTAATCAAATCCTATATTAACGAAGAGGAATTTAACAAGGCCTCAATCTCTTTAAATATTTCTCAACTTTACGAGCTTGCGGAAGAAACAGCAGAATCAATAGGACTACATCTCCCAGATTTTAATATAATCCATTCTGATAATTATTATATTTTATCTATTAAACTTTTAGAAAAATTGATTATTTTGCTTACTACTGATCAAATTAAAGTAAAGGAAGTATTTCGGATAATCAATAAATCAGTTGCTCCTTCCTAAAAAAAAAATCTTAAATCTTAAATATTGGTCTCTCTAAATCATATATATTATTTTAATTTTAATAAATTAAACACTTAAGAAGTGAATTGAGTATGCATTATGAGAGAAATCAATATTCTGAAGGTTTCAGTATTTGTGGATTAATCATTGCGGGAGCTTTTTTATATTGGGGTTTTCAGACTTTTTGGAGTCCTTGGATTGTAGGTCATTGGAATCTCTGGTGGTTAGGTTTCATCTGGATTGCAATTGGTTTAGCAATAATATCAAGTCAAATTTATGCGCTCACCAATAGAGGGAGACTTAGAACGATCATTAAAAACGAGATTTTACAAAATCCGAGTGCAAGCGTCGAAGAGTTGGCTCAAAGTACAGGTATTAGCATTAAGGATGTAAGAGCAATTGTTTTGGATCTAAAAGGAAGAGGCGAATTGAGAGGCAAATTTTCTTCAAAAACAGGTCAAATGAAAAATGTAGAAGTGTCAGAAGAAGTCCCAGAGCCTCCAAAAGGAAAATTTTGCTCAAATTGTGGAACTCCGATTAAGAAAGAGGACGCAATGTATTGTGAATTTTGTGGTGCCAAAATTTAATTTTTTCTTTAATATTTTTTTATTTCTTATTTTAGTATTTTCTTAAATTTTAAAAATTGGACTCTAAAAATCATTTAAATCTTATTTCTTTTTTATAATTAAAACAAAGAAAGTGATATAATTGAAATACAAAAGAGACCAATACACCACTGGTTTTTCAATTTGTGCTTTATTAATTGCAGGCATGTTTTTCTATTGGGGAATAAATGCTTTCCTTAACGGTTTTTGGCGATTTGGTATAAATTGGATGGGCTTTTTATGGATTGGTATAGGAGCAGCAATAATGGCTAGTCAAGTTGCTGCTTTAACTAATAGAAGCAAATTAAGAAATATTGTACTTCAAGAATTTGAACAAAACCCAAATATTTCAGTAGAAGAAATAAGTGCTAATACAGGTATATCAGTTAAAGATATTCGAGGAATAGTTTTAGATTTAAGAGGAGAAGGAAGAATTAGAGGAAAATTTTCCGAAACTACAGGAGAAGCTAAATCGATGGAAGTTGTTCCAAAAACAGAAGAACCCAAATTAACGCCGGAAAAAGCAAAATTTTGTCCTAATTGTGGCACCCCAATTGAGCGAGAGAGCGCTGCCTTCTGTGCCTATTGCGGTTCAAAATTATAATATTAATTATTTTTTCTTATTTTATATTTTTTGTAATCAATTGTAATTATTATTAATTAATATGCAAATTTATTTTAATAAGAATAAATCACAAATGTGGTTAGCTATAATTTTTCCATGAGCTACCGCATCAACCACACTCTTTGATCCTGTTACACAATCTCCCCCAGCTAAAACTTGTGGAATAGATGTGAAAAATTTATCGTTTATTTCAATGGTGTTCCAACTAGTGATTCTTAATTCATTTGTATCAAATTTATCTAAATCTGGCTCCTGTCCAACTGCTTCAATCATGTAATCTGCTTCAACTTTAAAATTTGAATTTTTAATTGGAATTGCTTTTGGACGTCCAGATGAATCTTCATCTCCTAATTCCATTCTCTGGCATACTGCACCTTGTAATTCTTCTTCTGTACATATAAACGCAACCGGATTAGTTAAAAAGCTGATTCTTATCTCTTCTTCTAAAGACTCTCTAATCTCAGTTTTACCCGCAGGCATTTGTTCTTGATTACGTCGATAAATAATTGATACATCAGCTCCTAGTCGTTTTGCCACTCTTGCCGCATCAGTTGCAGTGCTTCCACCTCCAATTACTGCAACTCTCTTATTCTTGAGAATGGGGGTTTTCTTTTTTAAATTATAGTTTTTCAAAAATTCCAAAGCTTGTAAAACTTTATTTGATTCTTCACCTGGAAGTCCTATATGCTTTGGTTTATGGGTTCCAATTCCTATTACTACCCCATCATATCCAGATTTAAATAGATTCTTAATTGTGAAGTTATCATCAACAGATTGATTGGTTTTAAACTCAATACCTAAAGCTCTTATATTCTTGAGCTCATTATTTAAAATTTCTCTAGGTAGTCTGAAAGCAGGAATCTCTGAAATTAACATCCCTCCTATAACATCAAGTTTTTCAAAAACTGTAACTTTGATTCCAAATTTCCGTAGATAGTACGCTGTGCTTAAACCTAGAGGTCCAGAACCTATTATTGCTACCTTTTTTCCTATATCTGGTTTACATTCGAAATACTCATCAATTGGTTCATAATTGTCTACTAAATAACGCTTTATGGTTGGAATCTGTATAGGATCTCCTTTTTTTCCTGCAGTACAATGTAACTGACAATATCCTGGGCAGATTCTTTCAACGCTCCTTGGGAATGGATAATGTTCATAGATGATGCGAAGAGCTTCTTCAATATTATTCTCTAAAACATTTTTAATGATTTCCCTTGAATTGCAATGGGTTGGACAATACTTCATACAAGGGGGAGGTTTTGCTTCAGGATCGCTTTTTTTAAAACATTGATAGCATCTTTCACATTCTTTTATGACCTCTTCAAACTTGGTATATCCCAAGTTGACTTCTTTAAAAGAATTTATTCTCTGTTCAATAGGTAAATATTGACAATCAATGGCTTTTTTACTTCGAACTTTTACTTCTTTTTCCAAATTACTTACCGTTAATAGGAATTGAAATTTAGGATAAAATGTTTAATAATTTTCACTTATTAACTAATTTAAAACAGTAATAATTCTATATATTCAAGCAAAAGTCTAAATTTAAAAAGATTTAGTTTATAATGTATAATTTCTCCTTCAATTTATTGTTGAAAATAAAAGTTAGAAATATTTCAAATTCCTATTAAATTAAAGTCAAATTTTAATATAGCTATGGAATATATATCTATTAAAGCTAATGGAAATCACTCTAAATTTAAATAAAGTTAAATAAGACAATTAATTTTATATTTATATCACTTTTTCTTGAAGTTATTGTTTATAAAAGGTGGTTAACAATACCAAAGAATTCTTATGAAGAAAAACAACAACTTAAAAATGAAAGATTGCGAAAGAAGAGTATTAAAAATACTAATTCAAATCGCAAAAAGTCTCTATTAGAAAAAGAATCTGAATTTATAAAAAAATTATAATCAATTATTCAATTTATCTTCTTTTTAATGTGGTTTATTATTATTAGACTGGAGTGGTTTAATAGTGGATTTTAGTAAAATTTTAATTACAAATTGGATGCTAAATTTTTGTGATTATGATGAACGAAGAAAATATACTAGAGGAATTAAAAGATTTAAAAAAAAAAGTGGAACATATTCGAGATATTAATCGAACTACAAATATATTGTTAGCTTTATTTCTAATATTATTTTTATTGATAGCATTGGTTAATGGTTTCCGTTGGTTTTGACACACATGAGGAGGCACGCTAACTTTTATATCTTTCTAAGGTGGATACCTAAGTTCATAAATACTTTTTCCTCCATTTAGAGGTCCTTTAATATAAAGCTCAATTTCTTTAGGATCTCTTTGGGTAATACCCTCAATTGGAGGTAATTGCCCCGGTGGAAAAGTCTTTAATATATCATTTACTAATTTTTCCAAGTAATCTAAGAAAGCTTCGATGCCAGGCTCTCCTTTTTCGAAAGTTGCTTTACTTGGACAACCTACATGACCTTCAGGATATGCAGATACTTCTATTGGACCAAAACCAACTTGACCATACCATCGAATTGGTTTTTGATAGATATTTCCTGCTTTATCAACATGCCCATCAGGCATCCAGCCTACTACTTCATTATCTTCACAAGAATCTATCTTTTTAATCATTTCGGGGAATAATGTCATTGAAAAAGAGGTTTCTGCTTCATCAGCATGAATAAATGGTGTTTCAAAAGGTCCTCCATGCTCTTTATCCTTACAATATTCAGGAATCGCATGATACCAATTTACGTTACATATAACTGCAGGTAATTGGTAATTTTTAGCCCATTCATGAATTGCACTGGGAATTACGTATTCTTGTCCATGCCCATTCAATAGGATCATTTTTCTGAATCCCATATTCCAACATCCTGCCATCACTGCTCGTAATAATCCTTTAAAAATTTCTTCAGGAACTATTATAGATCCTGGCATTCCTACATGGTGATAAGGATGTGAACCATACCACGTTGGTTGGGCTACAGTACATCCTGTTTTTTGTGCTACTAACTCTGCCATTCTTGTTACGAGAAAAGTATCTTCTCCTATACAAGCCGCAGGACCATGGTTTTCTGTAGAACCAACAGGAATAATAATAATATCATTTTTTTTAACACGCTCTCGAATTTCATTTATAGACATGTTTTGTAGGTAGATCCCATCTGGTAAATCCATGTGACCTCTGCATAATTTATCACATGGAGGGGGTAAATTCCATGATTTATCTTTTTTCATATTTTAATCACATAATATCAATTTTTAATTATTTTAAAACAAAAACAAATGAAAAAGTTTTGCTTAATTCTTCAACCATTCTTGTATGTATTCTATAAGTTGCTTATTTAATTTTGGATCCTGCCTGATTTTACTCTAATCTCATCTTTCAGGTTTTTAAATACCTAAGACTTTGCATAGTTTGGCGGCGTCTTTTGATAATACTTTATATTTGATAGCAATATATATCTGGGGTATTTTCCAAATCAACTTTTTAAGGTTTTTATCTAATTTTTTCTAAATTTATATGCCTATTTGTAAATTTTATCATTTTTATAGCATTTTTAACACTCTCTTCTTTAGGAATTAACCATTGGAAGAAATCATAATGTTTAATAATAAAAACATATAATTCTTCTTTTAATACAAAAATGTGAAATCTTACATAATTGTCATTTAATTTAAATAGAGTTTAAAAACCATCTAAATAAAGGATATAAATGACAGAAAAGAAAGTCCCCACGAAGAAAAAAGCTCCGAAAATTGGAGAATTAAAGAAAACCTTAACAGTAGGTGGTATTATCTCTGCTATCGCGGTAGTAGGTATTATAATGGGAATATACATTATCTCAAAATCTACTCAATATGGGGGTGTTTTATACGTGTGTGCTTCTGCTCTTCCATACACTATCGATCCAATCGATGTTATGGATCCAGGAGATGCAGATACCATCAATCAAGTTACAGAAGGTTTGTTTGGTATTGGTGAGAATTCAGAAATAATTTATTGTCTTGCAACAGATGATGAGTGGAGCATTGATGGCATTAACCTTACTTGTATACTTAGACAGGGAGTAAAATTCCATGATGGAACTCCTTTTAATGCTTCAGCTGTTAAATGGAATATCGACAGAACATATAGACTTATTGACAATGTCCCGTTTAACTTTCTATGGTTACTCCCTGATGGGAGGCCTATTATCAATGAAACTATAGTCTTAGATGAATACACTATTAAATTCATATTAAATACTCCTTATGCTCCTCTTCGAAGTTTATTTGCATCGACATATTCGTATATAGTATCCCCTACCGTTACACCTGCTAATAGATTTATTGATCGATTCACTGAAAGTCTTGTAGGAACGGGTCCATTTAGGTTTGATTTTTATGCGGAGGATGATAAGGTTTCATTATCTGCTAATACAAATTATTGGGATGGTAGACCTTTACTTGATAAATTAATTTTCCTCAGACCAACAAAATCCGTGGAAGAAGCATTAAAATCAGGTGAAATTCATATGAAAAAAGCTGTTAGGTTCAATGAAACAACACTCAATTACTTCAGAAATAATCCTTCGTTTACCGTATCAGATCCAATACCGTTCCCATATCGCGATATAATCTTAATGAATAACAAATTGATAAACGTAAAAATGAGAAAAGCAATCTCCTATGCATTCAATTATTCGAACTATCAATTATCCTTTCGTTATGTTAGAGCTAAAGGTCCCATTCCAGAGGGAATTTTATATTGTAATACATCCGGTATAGATGTTCCTTATTATAATATTTCAATCGCAAGACAAGCTTTAAAAGATGGAAATTGGCCGGGAACGGAAACCTTAACTGCAAACGATGACGTTAGCCCTGGTAATCCTTGGGAATTAGTTGCTACAAGTTTAACACCCCTCGCGACTTATAATTATTCAGCCTGCTATAATTGGGAGTGGAGTATCGAGTATGGGGATCGAATTTATGAAGACCTTAAACAAATTGGGGTAAAAATTGAACCTGTTAATTTATCGTCGTCGCAGTGGTTGAGCATTTACCTTGAATTGGAGGATTGTCATAGAGATATGTTTGAACTTGCTTTTGACTTTTGGATTGCGGATTATAACGATCCTAGCAATTTTATTAATGAATTTTATACAAATAAAAAGAAAGGGTATAATGCTGGACAATTTAATGATACACAAATACAAGAATGGATGGATGCAGCTTTATATGAAATAGATCCCAACGCCAGGAGACTATTATACTATTTAATTCAAAAAACTCTTCTTGAAGATCTTTATCCGAGTGTTTTTCTTAATTCTTGGACACGCACAGATGTTTACGTATCGAATTTAATAGGTTGGAATCCCCACCTATTTAAAGATTCATTTAAAAACGTTTATTTTAAATAAATATTAAGTTATAACTCAGTGGAATGTATAAAATAGGTAAACTTCAGCCAATTTCTAATCACTATGAAGATAAATAGAACGACATGTAGAGCAAGGATTTGTAATGTAAAATGTCATGTTATAATTATTTATTGTAGGAAAATCAAAAGAAATAAACCAAGTCTTTTCATTATCGTAGTCGGTAGAAAATCCCTCCTGAGGTGAATTGGGAGACCCAGATAATAAAGGGAAATAAATCCATGCTCCAATAATTGCACTTTTATCTTTATAACCAATAGAGAATTTACCATCAAATACCCAAGCAATACCGGTTATATTAGCATCCATATCTTTTTCTTGAGAGATAAAAACGTTCATATCACCCCCTGTATTATTTAGTATCCAATTACTGTTTTGAATGTATTCCACATTATATGACTTTAACTCTAATTTTCCTTCATTCGTTATTCCAGTTATGTTTCCTCCTATTGAGCATCCTTGAAAATCATATAATATGTTCCCTTTGGATAAATCAGTTCTTAAGTTACCAATGGAAACTCCATATGGAACAGTAATTTCAAAATCTCCATCATCTAATATGAGAAAAATATCTAAAACTACATCCTTTCTAATATTTACAACTGTATTAACATTCTTCCTTAAAGAGGGATCAAACCAATCATCAGATATAATTTCTATTGAAAAGTTCACTATCGAATTTCTATTTTCCAATTCTGGGGTGATATCGAAAAAATCCTCATGGGACTTTCCAGCTATATTTGTTCCACTCATTTCAATATTTACTTCCACCTTTACAAGATAATCAACAGAAGGTTCAATGTATCTTACCTCAATATCACCTACCTCAATATCAAGATCTAAAGCTTGGATTTCAGAAGAATTATTAGAATAATAGGGGTAAGTAAACTGTTTATCAATAACATCATAACCTGATAAAGTAAAATGTAAAGAAAGAATCGAGATTGGGATAATAATTAGTCCAAAACTAATTATCATAGATAATGCAAATACACTAGTTCCTTTGTTTACCATAATTAAATAGTCTTAAATTGAATTCAATGCCTCTAATGATTTTGTTAAGAGTTGTTTCTATTTAAATCAATCCCTTAAAAAATTACATCTTTGATTCTGTAGCAAATTAAAATGCAGTTAAGTACAATTGAATAATTTAATGACAAAAAATATGGCCTGTCTTTGGAGGTAAATTCCATTTACCCATTTTTATTATTCACATTAAGTTTAATTTTGTATTAATAATTTCAATGAATACTATATGTCAAATTTTTTAATAATTGCAAATAATTAGTTAATTGTATGTTGCTCAGTATAGTTGCTGGGTTAAATGAATCCAAGAGTAATCAAGAAACCGTAATTAAGAGGTTTTCTTCATTATGTCAGTTATTAAAGCCATTGAATTATGACGGAATTGAACTTAGCCTCCTAGAACCAGAAAAAATAAATATCATAAAATTGATTGAAGTAGCAGAATCCTACGACATGAAAATACCTGCGTTGGGAACTGGGAGTACCTATGTTAGGTTTGGTTATTCTTTTGGGGATCAAGATGATACAATTCGAAAAAAAGCTATTGAAAGAATAAAATGTTATGTTGATTTTGCGAAAGAAACTGACTCAAAAATAATTATTGGTTTAATCAGAGGAAGGTATAAATATGATAATAATCCCCAAAAGGAGAAAATAAATATCATTTCTTCAATGAAAGAAAGTTGTTGGATTGCAGAAGAAAATAACGTTCAACTCGTTTTTGAACCAATAAACCGCTTTGAAATCGATTCTTATAATACAATCTCGGAATCAGTCGATTTAATAGAAGAAATCGGGTCTGATAATTTAAAATTGTTAGTTGACTCTTTTCATATATATTTAGAAGAAGATCCTGGTTTTATTTGGGATTATTTAGAAGAAATTGCGCATTATGTGGGACATATTCACCTTGCTGACACTACTCGGCGCGCTCCAGGATCAGGTCATTTTGATTTTAAAACCTTTTTGAATATATTTAAAAAATCAGGGTATAATAAATTTGTATCAATTGAAACTATAATGAATCCTTCCTTTGAAGAAGTAGCAAAAGAATCTGCTGAATATTTAAGAATAATTTTATAAAAATGAAGAATAAATAAGAAAAAAAAGAGTATTGAAATTTAAAATAAAAAAAATTATTTTACTTCAATTTTTTTCTTTTCCTTTTTCTCAGGTTCTTTCTTCGGAATTTTAACAGTTAAAATCCCTCTATCTAGATTTGCATCAATTGATTCTTCATCAATGTTTTCTGGTAAATTAAAAGCTCTGTAATAGGTGGAGGAGCTATATTCTCTTCGTATATATCCTTCCTTTTCTTCCTTTTCTTCGCGTTTCTGTTCTCCTTTGATTTCCATAAGTCCATCTTGGAAAGATATTTCAATATCTCCCTTGTCTAAACCAGGTAATTCTGCAGTTATTGCATACTCGTTTTCATTTTCAGTTATGTTGGATAAAGGTGTTCTGAAAACAGGCATATCTTCCCATTTAACTGGTTCATATCTTCTTCTTCTAAAAGGCCAGAACAAACTATCATCAAAGTTTCTCCAAAGATTATCAAACATTCTATCCATTTCCTGAAATAACGAAAAAGGACTTTCTCGTCTAATGGCTAATTCTCGAGATTTTTTATTCCCTTCAGTTTTTTCTTCTTTTTTACCTTTCTTAACTTCTATTTTTTTATCATTATCCATCTATTTCACCTCATAAATATATTTTATTTAGATTATAGAGATTTGGTTAATGATATATTGTAAACCACCAATTGACAATAAATCATTTCATATATTTAAATCTTATGACTCAAAAAATTAAATAGGAAAAAAAATTAAATTATAAAAATCGACCTCGATTTGGTTGATTCTTGATTAATTTTAATTTTTTTTATCTTAGGAATTATTTATCAATGAATTAGGATTAATAGCTAATTTTTGCAGATATTTTACAATGTTTTTTATTGGTTTGTAATAATTTTAAATTTTCTGGAACTTCACTAAGAGTAATTTCTTTTGTAATCATAGGTGTTACATCCATACCTGCTGCCATAGATGAAATTACATTA
>JBHLNZ010000087.1:0-11640 GCA_048941015.1 Promethearchaeota archaeon
CGTTTTTTAAAGCAATGGCAATCTAATCAAATAGATAAGAAAATATTTGACGGTTGGAAGTATGGAATTGATACTAGTTTAATACATAATCAACGAGGGAGAAAATTTGATTATCCTCAATACATTGCAAATGAGGGAATTATAGGTTTTGAAACTCATGTTGGTTGTCCCAATAAATGTCCTTATTGTATTGAAGCAAATACTCAAGTATTTTTTAAAAAAATCCCAAACATAATAGAAGAATTGAAATATTTAGTAAATCAAGGTTATAATCATTTCCACACATGCGATACGGAATTTAATACAAATTTAAATTACTCAATAGAATTCTGTGAAGCCTTAATTGAACATAAGTTAAATATGAGATGGGCGTTATATATGAAGCCCTATCCTTATAATGAATATCTGTTTCAAGTATTACACGATTCAAATGCTTATCTAATAACACTTTCGGTAGATAGTGATGAACGAATTCAGGCTTTAAATAATTACTCGTATAAAGATTTGGCTAAAATTATCGAATTTTGTAATGAATATGAAATTGATTTAGCAATTGACCTATTAACAGGATATCCTGACGAATCTCTTGAGTCAACAAAAAAATGTCTAAAATTTTTTGAGAACAATCCTCCT
This sequence comes from Promethearchaeota archaeon, assembly GCA_048941015.1. GTDB lineage: Archaea > Asgardarchaeota > Lokiarchaeia > Sigyniarchaeales > SOKP01 > SOKP01. The sequence continues at coordinate 634 of JBHLNZ010000087.1, forward strand.
AAAACAGTAGGAATAAGTTTTTATTATCGAATATATAAAAATACAGAATTGGCAGAATTAATTCAAAAGGATCCTAACTTACAAACAGATTTAATTACATCCTACACAAATAATAAGAATTACTTATTCCCTATATTTTATAACAATCTCAACCAACAGACTTTAGAAGAATTAATCTCTGATAATGATTTATTTCGAATTGCTGGATTAACTCCAGGAGTAAATTATCAACTATAATGATTAAAATGTTTAAATCAATTGTTTTTGTATATTTAACTTTTTAATTTCAACAACCTTATAATAATGTAAATAAATCTGAAATTCTTGTAAAAATTGGTTTAAAATACTTATTGAAACGAGAGGAATTTGATTATTATTAAGTCTTATGGCATTTTCTTCAATTGTCACCATAATAGGGATTAATTTTAATGGCAAGTGCTTTTTTATAAAAGGATCTATCCCTAATAATTTATAAATTAATCTTGAAAATGCATCAGGATTTTTCTTTAAAGCAACGACGCGTTGATATTGAAGATTTGCTGCTTTATTTATAGAGCTATATAAATCTTTATGCCTCCATTGTTTTGCATCAATTAATAAAATATGTTTACCATAAATTCCTATTACGTCAATTTCATACTTCTTTTGACCAGTTTTATATTTTAAATTTGATTTATCGGAAAATCTAAAGTTTTTTATTGATTCATATTCATTTCGTACTAATATTTCCTGAATTAATGCTTCAAATCCACTAAAATCTAATAATTCTGAAATTTTTTTAAGTTCAATATCAAGATATTTGATGGATTCAGCAACAAATTTAATCTTATTGATTGATATATAGTCCGTATAATTTCCACGCTTTTTTTCAATAAATTCAAAATTATCCAAAAATTCATTCAATTCATAATTATTAAATTTTCTTAAGTTATTAATCTCTGAAATTTCATACCAAATTTCAGATACTTCATTGTCTGTTGCTCTTAAGATTTCATATATCTCATAAAAAAATCGTTTTATAAATGTCGGAGAAAATCGATCTAACATAAAACTAATGATTTTAGTTATTAATAGAAATGAGATATAAAAAAATAATAATGAATAGAGACTAATAAAAAACTAAATTTTATGGCTAATCTTTTATTTTAATTGAGAGGTCAAAATAAGAATCCTCTTTTTTTTTGGAAACATAAATTTTTTCAACATTACACTCTACTGGTGTTTTTAATTCCCTCTCTAGAACTCCCTCAGTAATGCCACATGCGATATATATATGATATATGTAATCCTCAGAATTTTCTAAAAATAAAGAGTTTTTAAATCGATAAGTTGCTTTTTTCTCTTTAATATTTGAATTTAAAACTGAAATTTCAATATTAGGTTGAAATATATCATAAGTAGGGTAAAAATCTTTAAATACTTGAAGATGAATTGTCGAAATTGGATGACCTTTAAAACTTTTCAATTGTTTATACACTTTAGGACCAAAGGCAAAATCAATTTTATTTACTCCCATTTTCCCTATTTCTTTGAATGCATGCTCTTTATTAGGAAAAAACTCTTTTAAACCCATTAAAAGTGATTTATAATATGATAAAACCGTTTTATTTGGAAGATAACTTGATGTAGCACTGAAATATAATTTATATGCTCCAATTTTTCTAGTAAATACAAGATTTTTGAGTTCAAGTATAGAGACATATTTAGAAACGGTGTTTCTTGAATAACTTTTCAAATCTGCAATATCTGTAATGGTCATCCCTCCGGGATGATTTCTTATGCTTTCCAGTATCTCAAATTCGTATTCAATACCGGTTCCCTTTTTATTATTACGGCTCATGAATTCATCATTATTTGGTAAATTGGCATTTATTTATAATCTTTATTCTTATTATTCTATTAATTTACTAAATAATTTTTTTTTTTTACATTTAATTAACTTCTGTAACGTCTAGAAATAAGTTTAATTCTTTCTCAGTAAATTCAGATCTCAATATAATAAGTACAAGACTCTTTTTGAGATAATTTTATTACAATGATAAAAAATTAGAGATGATTTTTTGAAGAAAAATTTAAATATCACCGAAATTTTAATTTAAATTAGCAAACATTTGATCAACAGTACTGCTCACCCTAAAACAGTAAGCGATTAATTTGTTGATTTTAAATGTTTTACTTGGTGAAAAAAAAAATAAAAACTTTGTTATCCTTTAAACGGGAGAAACAATTATGTCAGAGATAAAAAAGAAAAAATCAATTGGATCTCCAATTGGAAAGAAGAAAGTTCCTAAGCGACCCAGTAAATTAAAAACAATAAGCGCAATTACTCTTTTAGCTCTTGGGGTTGTCTTAATGCCAACTGGCTTTCTTTTAAGTGATATTATTCAGGGCGAAATTGATAAGGGGGTTGCGGAACAAGTTCAAGTTCCGCATCCCCATTCATCTGAATACGAAGAATGGGAATCAAATGATTATGAGGACGCGCCCGAGCTTTATAAATCATTTTACTTTTGGGATTTAACTAATCCTGAAGAATTTTTAGCAGGGAATACACCAAATTACGTAGAAGTTGGACCTTTTGTTTTCCGTAACTATAAATACAAGTATGACGTTGATTTTAGCGACAATAAAGATGAGGTTTCCTACAAGGAATATAATTATTTCGTTCAAGTGGGAGGGGAAGATATTTCAAAAGTAAATATAACTAATATAAATCCCGCTTATATGGGATCTGTAGAATTAGCAGGAGGCACAGAAGAGGAATTAATGAAACTAGTTTTCCCGATTTCTCTTGACTTATTAGTGAATATCTTTGAAGAAGATTTTCCTAAAAGAATGGCAGAAGAAGTTTACACATATGACGGTGTCCTCGATTTAACTGCTGACGCATTATGGATTCAAATCAATGATTTACTTGGAGAATCTTTTGCCGACCTCGCTGCAGTACCTCTTGCAACTATTCTTATGACTTTAACGCCCTTTGAAAATATGGTAGCATTGCTGGAAGATTCTATGCCTACAGTACAGGAAATTATATATGAGAAATGGGCAAATGATTATTTTCCCGACCTTGAAATAGATATGTCAATTTTATTTCAAATCGATCCTGATAATCCCCCTGACGGATTGGAAGGAATATACTATGATGTACTTAATTTCCTATTTGACCAAATTCCTGATCTCGGAATAGCTCTTGGAAGTCTGATGGCACCTGGTTTCCAAGAAGCGAGCAACGATTTATTAAACGAAATGTGTAGTGAAACTGGAGAAGGTATTGATGTAGATTGGTACCGATGTGGTATTTCAGGTACTGATCCCAAAGATATTAGTCTTGTTGACCGTAGAGTAGTACCTGGTGGTACTGGTCTTACTTTTGAACAAGTCCAAGCTCTCTGGGATAAAACTAACCCTAATTCACTTACAGGCATGGATTATGAGTTAGGACAAAGGCTATGGTTTGACGCAATGGAAGACCCTAGTAAGTTAGACGACATTAAAGCTGAATTTCCATTTTTAAATGGCAAGGATGATGTGATAGGTTATATCTTGGAATGGGTCAATGATGTTTGTACCACATGGGGAGTAAATGCACTCGAATTCCAAATGAAGGAATATTGGAATTGTTTTGTGTATACTACGCGAACAGTTGAAGAATGGCTTTTCACTGCTAATGATACTGCTGTATATTATCATTCTAATTACTACCAAAGAAATTTCGATCGTGCTTATATTGGATTTTTACCAAAGTTTTTTGGTCATTGTCAAAATACTTTGGAAGCTGAAGCAAATAAAGCTGTAGCAAAATACACTATTAAAACGGGGAGAGATGATGCTAAAGATGTTGGTGAGACTATTGAACGAAATGGTCAAGATAAAATGTATATATGGGCGGAACCTATTGAAATCGAGGGAACAGATGGTATGCAATTTGGACCTGATGTAACTGAAGAGGATACTCTCAAAGTATTCTCCCGAGATCTATTGAGAACGGTTGAGTTGGAATATGATGAACCTGATGAAATATATGATATAGATCTACTACGATTTGAACTTTCAGAAGATCTTTTTGAACCTAATCCAACTTATTTAATGGATACTCAATTAATCAATGCAGCTCCAGTTGCAAATCTGCTATTGGGAGTAAATGCACCTGTTATGATAAGTAAACCTCATTTTCTCGGCGCAGATATCTCTATACTAAAAGGTGTTAATGGAATGAATCCTAATAGTGATTATCATGATACTTATATTGATGTAGAACCAATAACTGGACTTACTATGAACGCAAAACAACGAATTCAAATGAACTTAGATGTATCCCCCTCTGGAGTGTACTTAAAAGACGTCAATAGGACAATAATACCAATATATTGGTGTGAGGATAGTGGGGAAATCTCAGAAGATTTGGCAGAAACATTTAAAGAGCTTGTCTATGGTGCGATTGAATTAAAGGAAACCGTCCCCTTAATGGGACTTGCTGCAGGCGCAGCTCTCTGTATTCCTGGAGCTGCCTTAACGACGTCCCAAACAATCAAAAGAAGAAAGATTAAAAAAGCAGGTTTGGCTAAAGACGATAAATTAAAACAAAAAGGTAAAATTACAAAACGAAAAGTTTTAGAAGATAAAAAAGCTCCAAACCTTAAAACTAGCGAAGTTTCTGAATCCAAGAGCGAATAATTCACCTAATGGGAATTTAAATTCCCTTTTTTTTTTCACATTCATATTAAACAAATCTAAAAAGAAGTACTTATGATATGATAGTTGCAATAAGATTTTTTTTAACAATAAAAGACATCACAATTTTAATATTCTATTCGCAACGCTTATCTAAATTCCCTTTTAGTTTTTTATTTTGAAAATTATTGATTTTATAAGTAAAATAAGAGTTTTTTTTCTTATATAATTAAGTTCTGATGATATTAGAGAATATTTTAGATTATTCATTTTATATTAAGATTTAAAAAAAATAGGAATAATCTATTTTTTAATATAGTAGGATTAGGTTTAAGAAAAATTAGAGATTATCACTCAAAGAAAAATTTATATATTATTGAATTCTATTTTTAAATTAGTAAAATGTTTGATCAACAGTATAGCTCACCATTTATTTATATGTGATGAGTTGCTGGTATTAAATGTTTTACTAGGTGAAAAAAAAAGATTGTTATCCTTTAAACGGGGGAAACAATTATGTCAGAGATAAAAAAGAAAAAATCAATTGGATCTCCAATTGGAAAGAAGAAAGTACTTAAGCGACCCAGTAAATTAAAAACAATAAGCGCTATTTCTCTTTTAGCTCTTGGGGTCGTCTTAATGCCAAGTGGCTTTCTTTTAAGTGATATTATTCAGGGCGAAATAGATAAAGGGGTAGCGGATTATGTCAAAGTTCCGCATCCTCATTCCTCTGAATACGATGAATGGGTATCAAACGATTATGACGACGCACCTGAGTACTATAGAACATATTATTTATGGGACTTAACTAATCCTGATGAATTTTTAGCAGGAAATAAGCCGATATATCAGGAAGTTGGTCCTTTTGTTTTCCGAGAGATAATAACCAAATATGATATTGATTGGAGTGACGACAAAGAAGAAGTAGCTTATAAGGAATACTCCACATATTATCAAGTGTCTAACCCAAAAATCTCAGAAGTGAATATTACTAACATAAATCCAGCATATTTAGGAGCCTTAACACTTTCAGGCGGGGAAGACAGTGATTTTATTAGACTCATGATCCCGATAGTCTTGTCGGAAATTAAGGATATATTCTCAGAAGAGATGGATGCTGTAATGGCTGATGTCTTAACTGAAGAAGGAGTTACAAATTTAATGAACGAAGCTTTACCAGATGTCGTCAGTAAAATGATAGATGATTTCATCGTCCAGCTCCCTGAAGTTGTTGATGATCTACTCGATTCTTTACTCGGTCCTTTACTTAGTGATCTTTTTGGTATTCTTTTTGGTTGGGTCATCGATTTGTTTATGGATTTTGCTACAGAGATGATTAATAATCTAAAAGATGATTTAGGACCAGGATTGGCTAAATTATTAGGTGATTTAATACCTCCAGATATGACATTAGCTTTAATGGAGGACGTCATGGCGGATATCTCAGCAGAGGACATTATGTATTATGAATGGGCTAATGATTATTTCCCTGAAATTGAAGTTGACTTAACAGATACGATGTTATATCTTAGAAATAACTTAAAAACGGATGATCTTCGGAAATTAATATATGATGTAGCCGAGATATTTGCTGAGGATTATTCATCAATAGAAACTCTACTTCTATACGCAGGAGATATGATGTCATTAATAAACTGGCTTATAGACCCTTTAATCCCTCTTATTTTTGATTTACTTGGGGATCTTGGAGCACAAGCACTCATGGAAACGATGATGACCAGAATGATCCGAGATATAAGTGCTGGTTTGGTAGACTCTGAAGGGAGTAAAGACGGTGTAGGAGTTGACATAGACGGACGAGAACCATATAATTATCCTGGTAAGCAAGCTGATTTAAACATCAGTATGCATTCTAAAGGTGGATCAGGACTGAACCTGGAGCAATGTCATGCTCTATGGGATAAAAGTAACCCTAATTCACTTACCGGAATGAAATATGTAGATAATAAGATATGGTATGAAGCATTAGATGGTAATCAGGAGAGTAAAAATTCCTTAATGACCGAATTTGAAATAGAACCAGAACAATTAGAATTAATCTTGGACTGGATTGATGTAAGTTGTAACGATTGGGTAATAAATGTGGTTGAATGGTCTTTGGATGATTGGAATAGTGGTTTTGTCGTTACACGTACAGCTGAAGAATGGCTTTTCACAGCTAATGATACAGCTGTATATGAATATTGTGAATATTATGAAGAAGACACTGACAAAGCATTAATCGGCTTTTTTGATAATTGTCATAATGAGATTGAAGCTGAAGAAGCAGAAGTTCCAAAATATACAATTAAAACAGGGAGGGATGATATAAGTGAAGTTGGCCAAGTTGTAGAATACAATGGTCAAGAAGAAATCAATATCTGGGCAGAACCTATTGAAGTTGAGGGTACCCTTGGTACACAATTCGCACCCGGTGTCTCCGAAGAAGACGATCTTAAAGCATTTAATATCGATTTGATGAGAGTTGTTGAATTGGAATACGATGAACCCGCAGAAATATATGGTATAGAATTACTTAATTATGAACTGGCGGAGGATACTTTTTCACCAGATCCATTATATTTTCAGGATACTGAGGGACTTGCTAATTTAGAAGTCATTGAAAAGTATCAAGATGTGCCTGTTAGAGTTAGTAAACCTCATCTACTCGGTACACCTGCTTATATACAAGAAGGTGTAATTGGAATGTTACCTCAAGGTAATATTCATGATACTCACATAAACGTGGAACCGATAACAGGTCTCGTTATGGACGCAGCTATGAGAGCTCAAGTTAACTTTGAAGTAAATCCCACTGAAATATATTTACCAAATATCTCAAATACGATAATGCCTATTCTTTGGATGGAAGTTAGTGGGGAAATAACCGAAGAATTGGCAGAGCGATTTAAAGAACTCGTCTATGGCGCGATGGAATTAAAAGAAACAGTTCCCTTAGTGGGACTGGCAGCAGGCGCGGCTCTCTGTGTTCCTGGTGCTGCCTTAACAACATCCCAAACCACTAAAAGACGAAAGATTAAGAAAGCGAGATTGGCTAAAGGCGACAAATTAGCACAACAAAAAGGTATAATTACAAAACGTAAAGTTTTAGGCGATTCAAAAGCTCCAAACCTTAAGAACGACGGTATTTCTAAGCCAGCGAGCTCTAGTGCTCCTATGCTTAAAAATGGCGGAGTTCCTGATTCCAAGAGCGATTAAGTCACCTTTTGGGAATTATTATTCCCTTTTTTTTTTCACATTCAAACTAAACGTAAGTAAAAAGAAATATTTATAATAGGAAAAATTGTAATTAGGTCTCTTTTAAAAAACTTCTCAATTTTAATATATTAATAATAATCTTTTTTTAAATTCCTATTAATCTTATATTTGGAAGATCATTCACAAAATAAAATGAAAATATTGTGGTTTTATAAAACTATCATAATTTTGTTGCTATGAGTATTTAGAACAAATTCTGGTTTGTTTTATGTAAGAAATTTTAAAAAAATACTTGATGGATGGAATATAAATTAAGTAATAATTTAGTAATTGAGAGAGAAATAAAAATGATGAAATTTAAAATAAATCAAAACAAACAGAGAAAGCAATTTTGAATATTATTAAAGGGGATTTTAGGTTGAGCAGAAATAATGATGAAATTATTAGAAAATATCTCCCATCAGATGTAGCTACTAAAAGTGGATTCAAGTCTTTTGATGAAAATAAGATATATAGGAGTCTTTTAAAAGAAACTACCTTAAATTATGAAGCTGCTGAACAAATTACTAAAACTGTTTTAAGGAGGATTATATCTTCCGAAATCGGGTTTCTATCAGGACCGCATATTAGAGAAATCGTATGCTCTGTTTTATCAGAGATGGGATATGAAGAAGAAAGAAAACAGTATACCAGAATAGGAAGACCAATGGCAGATTTAAAGAAAATTTGTGAAGAATATTTAAAAAAAATAATTGAATTATCCAAAATGAATTTACCCAAACAAGCCTTTCTTCGGAGGAGGAGGAAGATTCGAAAAGAATTCTTATATTGTATTTCTAGCTGGGATTTAAGAGAATTTACTGATGTGGTAAAGATAAGTAAGAATTTTTCATTTAAATTAGATTAATTTAAATTTATTTTAAATATATCTTTGACTTCTATCGAAAAAAATGGTCAATATTGTTAGAAATTATTTTTAAAAATTTGTCATAATTCAAAAATTTAATATTTAAAATTTGATTCTTGACTCTTTTGAATAATTCAAATCTTATATAAATTAAAAATAAATAAGGTAACTATTTTATATATTTTAAAGCAAGATAGATATTTAATAAGACTACTTTTAGGATTGAAATAGAAAGGTTTAATTAAAAACTAAATAAAGATTAAAGAGTTATAGGAATATTTATGGAAAAGTTATGACAGAGCATGAAAAAAGCCCTATCATTAAATCAATTGTCTTAAGTATTTTTGACGAGGAGGGTCCCACACCTAAAGTATATTGGCCAAATATAATGGAAGAAAGTAGTTTACTTCAAATAGCAATGAAGACAATTAGTCTATTGATGGGAGATGAAACATATCAAGATGGTGAGGATCTAAATATTAATTATTTTGGCATCCTGCCTTTCCCTGATCTAAAAATGAGCGGACTCACATACTTTTTTCTTATAGCAGATGAAAAAGCTCGAGGTCAAGCGAAAGCAGCTACTATAACGGTGTTAATAAATGATGATAACAAAAGTTTTTTTCATGAGAATATGAAATATTTGAGGGTATTAATCGATAAGGCAGCCACTCAAATACAAAACACAAAATTAATCAATGAATATAAACAAATCATTGATAAAGTAAGAGAACACTTAATCGACTTTTGTAATGATTTGAAAGATCCTTTTTCTTCTAAAAGAAAGATAAAAATAGTATATACTGGCTTAGATAGAGCTGGTAAAACAAGTTTTCTCCTCGCAGTTAAAAAAAAGTATTCTGAAATTATAAAGGCACTACCCACAAAAGGAGTAGAAAGATCTGAGGAAAAAATTTTTGAGGAACAAAACAGCCAGATGACAATATGGGATCTTGGGGGTCAAAAACGATATAGGGAGAAATATCTTGAACAAAGTAAATATTATCTTTATAATATTGATTTGCTATTTTATGTTATTGATATTCAAGATTCCAAAGAGAGAATAGACCAATCATTGGAGCTTTTTATTAGAATAATTAAATCTTTAATAGAATTGGATGAATTCCCTCCAATTGTCGTTTGTTTTAATAAATATGATCCAGACTTAAAATATTCGGAAGAGATAAATAAAAATATATCTTATGCTACCAACGAGATAAAGAAGAATTCAGATAAATTCTTCGTTAAAATTTTTCGTACTAGCATTTTCGATTATTGGAGCCTCATTTCAGCTTATTCCTATGGACTTTCTCAGTTAAGCCCCAATCGAGAATTCTTTAAAAAACAATTAAAATTCTTCGCAGAAAAGACAAATGCAGATGCTTTATTGCTTTTAAATGAGAATGGTATTATATTATCCAATTATTCCAAAAACGAGATTTCAAGAAAAGTATTCGAAATATCTGCCCCTCATTTTCAAACATTATATAAAACATTTAAAGAATTTAAATTGCTTAAAGAAGATTTCATAGTATCTTCAGGAATTACTACCGAAACTAAGAATGTTATATTTAAAAAAATTAAAGTTGATAAATATAATTTATATTTACTTTTTTTTATTGAAGAATATTTTAATATTAAAACAATTGATAAATATTTACCGGACTTTTCTAAAACTCTTGTTGATTTAATAGAAACTTATATTTAAATGAAAAAAAAGAAATTTTTCTTTGAATATAAATAAAAATTAGAATTTTTATTAATTTAATATAGTAGATTTGAAAAGATTATAAAACCGTTCTAATTTTGATATATAGAATTATTCTTATCGATGGGACTAATGGGGTATCTTTATTGGAAGTATCTTTTAAAAAAATCCAAAAGAAAACAGAAAATAATCTTCTTTCAGGTTTTTTTAACGATATTAATCATGTTATTAAAAATATTCAAGATTTAATTTCTAAAGAAAAAAATCTAAATGATTTGACTAGAATTTTTGAATATGAAGATTCCACATTAGTAATCTCTTATCATCCTCAATCAAAAATACTATTTTGTTCAATTTCAGATGCTGATGATGACACTGATCAAATTAAAATGGCATTACATAAAATAGGTATTAGATTTTGGAAAAAACACCATTCAGATTTGAAATTATTTAGAGAAACGACCGAAAAAAATAGATTTCACACTTTTATTGTGGATGT
>JBHLNZ010000088.1:0-11586 GCA_048941015.1 Promethearchaeota archaeon
TTCTGCAAATTAAATCTTAAAAAACTTTATTTTACATTCCATGAACTACTGTAAAAATATCGTTATTAGTTTTGATTTAGATAATACTTTAATTAATAACAAAGAGGGTATTGTTAATTCTTTTAATTATGCTTTAAAGCAATTTAATATTCCTAAAATGAGAAAAAATGAGATTGAAAGAATGATTGGAATTCCTTTGGATGAGATGTTCCAAAAGGTCTCAAGTTTAAATCCTAGGTTACTATCTACTAGTTTTCGTGAATATTATGGAAATAAAGGTATTTTTCAAGCTAATTTATTACCTGGTATCAAAGAAAAACTAAAAGAGCTTAAGAAACAATCCTTTATAATGGGTATCATTACATCTAAAAAGCAAGAGATGGCAATAAGAATTACAAAATATCTAGAAATCTTTGAATTCTTCGATTATATAATTGGTGAGAGTGAAATAGTTAAAAGCAAACTCGATCCTCGTTTACCAGAATTACTTTATAATAAATATCCTAGCAACAAAATCATAATCATTGGTGATCATCCTAAAGATAGAGCTTTGGCTGAGAATTTAAAGACACCTTTCATAGGGGTTCTCACTGGGCATCACACTGCTAAAGAGTTACTAAGTAATATTAAGGTAAAATATTTAATTCTACCAAGCGTTAAAGAATTGACTGCTGAGAATATATTATCCTTATTAGAAAATTAATTTGGTATTATAATAAAAAATTAGGAAAAAAAGAATTATGTTTTATTCCTTACCCCAAGATTCGTATTCCTTCATAAATTCTTCTGGTTTCCACTGGGTCTCCATAAATTTCGGAATACCAGAACTATCTCGAGGACCAACAACAACAAAAGCATTTGCCTCATCTTCTAAAGCTCCGCTTAATCGAGCAGCCATACCTGGGAGAACTAAAATTCGATGTTTAACTTTATCAAAAGCATTAAACTCCTTTACAGCTTCAGCAATACCCCCCGCATTGAATTGGCCCCCCGCAACTGCTGATTCTATCCCTATTCCTTCAGTGTCAACAACTAATAAATAACATTTAAGATTAGCCCCTTGGAGATCTTGTTCAACAGGAATTTTAGTCATACGATAATTGGATGTAACAAATATAGGGGCCATATCATCTGGTTCTCCAATTACATATAAACCAGGATCAACAGCAGGATATATTCGTGGATCAGAGTAAACACTCTGACGTAAGGTCATAAGAGCTAATAATGCCCAAATTTCATCTTTTTCTTGTCCTGTATGTAAAATTATTAGTGAAGTTGCTATAGATTCCATAATCGCACCCATAATTACTTCTTGGTATTGATGTGCCCATAAATCTTTATCCTTTTTAATTTTAACTTGACTCCAGTAAGATGCAGGTACTCCCATTACTGGCCAACCAGCATTTTTATCACCTTTATCAATAGCAGCAGTTCTTAATTGTATAATTCTATCATAAGTTCCTGCTAAATTACCTGGGCCAAAAAAAGTACCAGGATCTAATACAATCTCTTTTACACCAAGTTTTTGTAAAGTAGCGCTTAGAGAAACCAGCTCATCTATATCTACTGAGGTTATAACTACAGGCAACTGATTTTCAACCGCAAACTTTCCAATCTGCTCCCAACTATCCTTAGTACAGGCATATAAAAGGGGTTTCTCATCTTTAATCTCTGTTGCTGCAGTTATTAAATTATCGAGATTTAAACAACATAAAATAACTGGCAGATTAGAAATTTCTGAGATCTTTTTAGCTGCTAATTTAAATTGCTCTTTTTCGCCTGAAACATTCCTTAAAGCAATTCCATTAACTTTTAAAACATCACCAATTCTTTCTATGGTTAAATCAGTCAAATATTTTGCCTTTTCCTCTAGATCAGGATCATCGTCAGCAAGTTCAATAAAAATAGCCGTTTCATTATAAAAAGTGAGTTGATGTCTCATTAAGACTTCTTCGCCCCCTATTACACATTTTCTATCACCTTTCCCTAAAACTACAGGTCTTTGGGGGGGTGTTGTTAAAATTTTTAATTTATTAAGGTTCTTTTTTTGCTTAGGATCCGTATTTAAATGAGTGCAATCATCTAATGTGATTTTACGTTCTAAAAGATCAGTAGCAAAAGCCATACAAGTGTCATAACCACAATCCTTGCAATTTGATTTATCTAATAGAGCGTATATATCAAGTGGAGAAGGTCGTGCCATCTAAATTGCCTCCAAAACCTAGAAATTTTCCATTTTATATGATTTTAATTGAAATAATTATGTTTAGATTTAATTATGAATAGCAATTAAAAATTTGGATTTTTCGATACAGTTCTGTTAATTATAATTTTGTCAAATTTTCTTTAAGTCTCATGCAGATTTCAAAAAGAATAAAACTTCTCAATTTTTTTCATATCTAAATGGTGCAAAATGATCCTGATTTTGAGAAATTTGATACATTGTTCTATCCAAAACATATTGCTTTTATTGGCGCCTCTGAGAAAAGTACTTTTGGCTCAATGCTTTATCTTGTAGCATTCAAAAATTCGATATGGAATGACACATTTTATCCTGTTAATCCTAACCAAGATAAAGTAATGCATTGGAAATGTTATCCTTCAGTCTTAGATATTCCATTTCCTGTTGATACTGCTTATATTTCTGTTAAAACTCAAATCGTACCAAAAGTATTAAGAGAATGTGTTGAAAAAAAGATAAAATGGGTTATTGTTTTTGCTTCAGGGTTCTCAGAAACAGGCGATCCAAATGGGAATCAATTAGAAGAAGAACTAAAAAATATAATTAAAGGTTCAGAAACAAGAATTATTGGTCCTAATTGTTTAGGGCCTTATAATGGTATAACTGGAATGGCATTTTCATTTAGTGCTCCTATGGGGAATCTTGGAACTATATCCTTTATGTCTCAATCGGGAGGACATTTAAATCAACTATTAGATGTGGGATTTAAGAGAGACATTCGATTCCGTTATGGTGTAAGTTTTGGAAATCAAATAGATTTGAATTGTGTCGACTTTTTAAGACATTATCGAAAAGATAAGAAAACTAAAATAATAATAGCTTATTTAGAATCATTTGGTTCGGGTAATGGCTATGAATTTTTCAAGGAATTAAAAAAGACGAGTAATGACAAACCTATCATTATCTGGAAAGGAGGTTATACCAAAGATGGTTCTAGGGCGGCTTTTTCACATACTGGGGCAATAGCTACTGATTTAAGGCTTTGGAATGCCATGGCAAAGCAAACTGGAGCGCTTTTAGTTAAAGATAATGAAGAATTTTGGAATACTACTAAAACACTTGAACTCCTTTTACCTAATCATATTCCTAAGGGAAGAAATGTAGGAGTTATAACTCCAGGAGGTGGTTCATCAGTTAATACAACTGACATATTTGCTTCCTATAATTTAATAATACCTGAAATAACCAGAGATTCTCAAGAAAAACTTGGAAAAATATTACCACGAGAAAATGTTAATATAAAAAATCCTGTTGATTTAGGAGCAATGGGATTTGTTGTTGATGTTTTTGCTAATTGTATTGAAATTGTAGTTAATGATCCTAATATAGATATCATCATAGTTCCACTTTGGCCACATTTTCTTTATAGTCATGTCTTTAAAAAAATGATTGAAATAAAAAAAAATACAGAAAAACCCTTTGCTTTTTGTCTTCCTAGCATAGCAGATTCCTTAGAAATTGCACAAAGGTTTTCCCCCGCAAAAAAAGTATTACATCAAGAGAGAATTCTTTATTTTTTCTCATTAAAAGAAGCAGCAAGAAGTTTTTCTCATTTATGTGATTATTCTGAATTTTTAAAATCGCATAATATAAATTTGCTTGGATAAAAAAATCAAAAATTCTCATATTTTATTATAATTTCTTTTAAAAAAGCCTTCATAAAATATCTGCCAATCTTGCAATAATTGAGTTTTTCGTTATTTGTTAAATTTTCAGCGGTTAATAAAAACTCATGGATTTCAATAGCTTTTAATAAAGAATTGTTATTTATAATAGTTTTTTGTTGATCAAAAGGAGTTTTTAAATAATAATTAGTTTTTTGAGTACAATTTATGAGATTTCTTTCTACGGAAAATTTAATTTGATGTTTATCCTTCGTTTCTAATAATTGATTATTATTTGGCTGAATGTTCCCATTAATATCTGTATACAAATTTCTTGCGATTTTCCCGGAACTCATTTTCCTTCACTTCTAAATTTTTGAATTAAGCGGATATTATAGGTAAATCTGCATCCTTTTGATATCCTGTATTTTTAATTTTGTCGGAACTTCCCATAGATTTTCCATTTCTGTTCAAAATCTTGAGAAAATGGTGCTTATTATTCAAATTTTACATAAACTATTATTAAACTTATATTAATTTGAGAGTGAAAGACATATTAACACATTAATAACCCTAAACTAAAAAGAAATAACAAAGTTTTAAGTCAAATAAGATATATACCTTAATTTAAAAAAGGTAAAATAATATGCGTTTTATTTCTGGTTTAAAAGAAATCTTCAAACAGTATGTTTATACAAGCATCATTTTAGGTTTTATCCTTATATGGATTTTAATTCTAATCCTGCAATATGTTTATTTTGATATTGCTTTTCGATCAATAATAATAATATTAGGTGGTAGCTTAATCCTGTTTAGTATCATACTATTTTTAGTCTCTTTTCTAAAACCTGTTAATAAAATGGGGAAATATATTCTTATTATTGCCCTTTTAATCGCTATTATTATTGCCCTTATTTTTACAGAAGAAATCTTTCTTCCAACTTATCTATTATTTTTCATCATATCATTGAATGTTAATCTTTTTTTCACCGCTTTTTTTGCTTTTAAATTATGTATCGATTCAGCAACTAAACTAGATGATTATTTATATAAAAAGGAAAAATCAAGAAAATTTACTCGAATAATTGAGTTTATATTATTTGGATTTTTAAATTGGTGGTTTTTAAGAGCTACTTGGCTTTTCTTTAGCAATAATGTTGACCCTCTTGCACAAGCAGCTTCAACAATCTTTAGAATAATAATATGGGTTAATTTAATACTAATTTTATTTGTCATATTAAGAGGAATAATTACAAAGAAATTTGCAGCTTATATTACTCTCTTTTTTCTTTTAATCTTCTTTTATGTACTTTATTTAATTTTTGATTTTATTTATGGAGTATTTTTTACAAATGAATCAGGAGATCCAATTTATGTTTTACTTTCTTTTGTGGTTGATTTAGTATTATTTTTATATATCATTGGAACTGTTTATGATAGGGCTGATTATTTACAAAATAAATTAAAGATTCTTAAAATTGACACAATAGCTTTATTTTTGATTATTATGAAATTGTATGTTCAAATTTCAAAGATATTAAGCAAAACAGGATTAGAAGATTATTATGCACTTCAACAAGGATGGCTTTTTATAGTTTTTATGTTTTTCACATTATTAGTTGGTATATATTCAATTTTTGCTCATAAACCTAAAAAATCATGAAATAAATTAGAATCAAATTATCTTCTTTTGTCTTCTTTCTTTTTAGAAATAAAATTGTAAAAAAAATCAAAATTAATTAATAGTATTCGGTTTTTGTAAATAATAACGCAAAACAACCATAAAAAACTCCTATTGCGATTCCACTAATCAACACCAGAATCATTGTCGTTGTTGTGGCAGGAGGAATAAACATCGATGGTTCTATATATGCTAATATTGCCATTGCAACACCACTTAGAACAGAAGTTAAGAACCAACCACCAAAACTCCCTCCTTTATTTTCTCCCATTCTTCCGGCAACTAATGCTCCTACAAATGGAGATACTATAAATCCTATAATTTGTATTAACAAGGAAGCCACAATTCCTGATTGAAACTGATTAACTAATAAAGTAAATACATCTCCAGGAAAATAGATGACCGGTCCAAAGAGAATCGATAATATCATAAGTGGATTTGCGCTTATTGCGCTAAATAAGGAATTAAGTGTTCCTTCAATAGTATATGCGATTATAACAAAAAGAAAATTTAATCCGATATATGCAAGTAGACTAAATCCAAAGGCTTTACCAAATCCCATTTTTTCTCAAACTCTTAGCTAGACTTTTATTTAAATTAATACTATTGTATTAAATAGGTTAGATTATCTATTTAAATTTATTTTCCTTAGAAAATAAAAGTCTGAATTTAATAAAAACATAATTAAAATGAAAAAGTTATAAAAGACTTCAAAATTTAAATAATTTTTATCTCTTATAATAATGACAAGATAATGCGAACTAATCACTTAGAATTTCATGTCGGCAAATTAAGATACAAATATCTAAAAAATATGTTAAAACAATACGTTTCTAACCTTGAAAAAGAAGATAAAAGGCTTATTTTAGGTTCTAAAATTGGGGAAGACGCTGCAGTAATTGATATGGGTGATAATTGCTTAGTAGCTAAAACTGACCCAATTACCTTTGCTACAGATGAGATTGGATATTATGCAGTAAATGTGAATGTTAATGATGTAGTTTGTATGGGTGCTACTCCAAAATGGTTTCAATCTACTATATTACTTCCAGAAAAAAGGACTAGTGAAGATTTAATCGAGAAAATATTTAAAGGCATTCATGATACATGCAAATCGATGAATATAACGGTGGTGGGAGGTCATACAGAAATAACACATCATCTTAATAGACCAATTGTTATCGGATCTTTATTAGGTGAAGTTGAAAAAGATAAATTGGTTAAAACATCGGGCGCTAAAAGTGGAGATGCTCTAATTTTAACTAAAGGCATTTTTATCGAGGGAACTTCTATTATCGCTAGAGAAAAGGAAAATTTCCTAAAAGAGAAAGGATATGATTTTCAATTTATTAATCGCTGCAAAAAATATTTACATAATCCAGGAATCAGTGTTTTTAAAGAAGCTCTTTTAGCAAATAAAAACTTTCAAATTAATTCTATGCACGATCCTACTGAAGGAGGATTAAATACTGGAATTGCTGAAATGGGAATAGCTTCTAACTTAGGAGTTGTAATTAAAAAGGACAAAATAAAGATTTTACCTGAACCATTGGAGTTAAGTAAAGTTTTCAACATAAATCCATTGGGAACAATATCTAGTGGTTCTTTATTAATTTCGATAGCTAAGAAAAATTCTCTTGAATTGATTGAATTAATGAAAAAAAATGATATTGATGCTGAAATAATAGGAGAATTTAGCAATAAAGAAAAAGAATTTTTTATCGTAGAAAGTAATGGTCAAAAAAATTATCTAACTTATTCAGAAATTGATGAAATCACTAAAATATTTTAATCATAATTTTTATTATTTTAATGGTTTCAGTCAATTACCTAATATTTTTATTTAAATAAATTTAAATTAATATTATATAATTACTGAATTTAGTTAAGGGTTGTATGAAATTACACTAAAAATATTAAGCAAGAGATCGGGGATAAATTGGTGAGTAGTTCTTTAAATTATATTTTAGATTATTTAGGAGAACAAATTAAAGGAAAAGGATTTAGCTTAAAATTAAACTCAAATGTTTTTTTTGATATAATAGGAAAAGAGAGTGAAAAATTCCAACATTTTCAAAATCAAATTAAAATCGACTGGGAAACTTTCAAACTTCAAAATCAAAATAGAATTTTGAAAAAAACATATACAACCTTTTTTTATTTAAATTTTCATAATTATTTCAAATATTTTATAAGCAATTTCTGCGGCTTTAATGAAAACTATTTAAACCTAATTATAAAAGAAAAAGTCTCTGATAATAATTTATTTTTAGAATATGATTATCTTTTATCAGAAAATGAAGAAAAAGATTTCAATGAATTTTCAAAGAGAGTGCGAGATAAACTTAATGGAATAACCACTCCTTCAGGATATCTTTATTTAGTTGTTACGATTTTAGGAGTAATAATAAGAAAAATACTTCAAGAAGAATTTTACGTAATTCTTGATGCAGTTGCTATAAGAAATAGTGAAAATAACAATAAACTAAATTTTTTAATAGTAATTAAAAATAGTAAGGATGAAATTTTTGAAAATTACTATTTTATGTTTCTTTACTATTTTCTTCGACATTTTAAGGGTATACCAGAAGAATATTATCAAAAATTATTAAATGGAAGAGAAAAATTATATAAAACAGCATTAGACGAATATAATTTTGCTAAAGAACATTTAGTAGATTTATTATATTATTTTTATAAAAAATGCAATTTATTACAAAATTTTTCACCAATATTGGATTTCCTTAATTTCGTCTGTTCACGAGTAGAAGATTCAATATATTCAAAATTTGATATTATAAAAAAAGAATTTTTAGATAATTTTAATTATTCAGAAGAAAAGAAAAACGCATTGGTTAGAATTTTTGAGTTCTTAGATAAAAAATCCACTTTATATTCAACTTTTCAAGCGAATAACTTACCATCACCAAAAGCACAATTCAATTTATTTTTATTATACACAAAATATTATTTCGGCAGCGGAAGTTTAGAAGCATTTGAAGTAGGGGATTTATTGTTTTTACCAAATAAATTCAAAACTAAATTAAATCAAGTTAACAAACGACTGGAAAATAAAATTAATGCAAATTCTATAAAGCAATTACAATACTTTTTAGATGAATTCTCAATTGTATCAAATTTGAGTAATCCTAATATAATTTTTGAAAAAATATTCGGCAAAAGTGTCTCCCAGATCAATTATAACTTCTTTAAAACATTCTTAAGGAGTTTAAATTTAAATTTTTCAGTGTTCATTGAAAAAGAAAGTAATAATCTCGCAGAAAATTCTGAAAGTACACCACTTACTTTCAATATTATTATTGATCATATATGCCGAATGTTATATACTTTAATTGATAAAATTTTTATTAGATCTGATCCAAGCCATGCTTCGAATAACTTTATTGATCCAAGAAGTAGATATGTTGGAAAAAACATAGCTTTGAGAGTGTTGGAATTATTTATTTTTCAAGATTTAAATGTATCCGATGATGTATGGCCTGATTATATAATAAGTATGAATAGAGAAAATTTAATTCATGATCTTAAATCCTTCAATATTGATATCCCTAAAAAGTATTTCTATGGATTTGAAGATATAGCAAGGTTTGTAATTACATATAATTTCCAATCGTATTCTGATAAATTATTATTCGAAGAATGGCTAATTGATGAATTAATTATCCCTTTAAATGAATTTATCATAAAAGTTAAGTCTCTCATCAAAAATCCGAAAAATAAGGATGAGATTTATGAAAAACTAAGTACTTATATATTAAAAAAATCTGAATTAGAAGATAAAGAATTAAAGAAAAGCTTTAAATTCGTTTGTGAACAACTTGCTTCATTCTGGGAAATATCCTAAGTTTAATTTATTTCGAAGATCTCTAAAAATGTATCAAATTCTTTGCTGATATCAACAATAGGTATATTTATATTTCCCTTTATATTGTTCATTTGATTAACAATTAAACCTGATATCATTTTTACTTTAGAAGTCAATTGTTTTTCAATCTCGGAATAGTCTTTCACACATAATACTGCGGGAT
This sequence comes from Promethearchaeota archaeon, assembly GCA_048941015.1. Classification (GTDB taxonomy): domain Archaea; phylum Asgardarchaeota; class Lokiarchaeia; order Sigyniarchaeales; family SOKP01; genus SOKP01. Next base: position 9,577 of record JBHLNZ010000088.1, read on the forward strand.
AAGATAAGGTTCTAAAACCTTCCGTAAATATTAAGTCGAATTTTAAAGGCCCCTTTTCAATCCAATTAATTAAATCTTCAAATGTTATCTTACTCTTAAAATAAACACCATACTCTTCGAACTTATTTTTTATAATGGAATATTTCGCTCCTGATTGAGAAAATAAATAAGAATCCTTTCCCTTTTCATCTATTCCATGTTGATGGACATTTTTTATTACAGCAACTTTTAAATTTAATCTCTGTTTTAACTTCTTGACTGCAGTCGTAATAAAATAAGTTTTTCCACTACCAGAATAACCAAATAAACTTAGGATTTTCAAAAGTAATCACATTAGCAAATAACTATTCTTTTAAATATTAAAAATCTAATATAAATTTCTGGTATAATTAAAAAGACTATCTCTTTTTTCAAATAAAATTGTTTAATATAAATAAAACCATATAAACAAGAAATTTATTATATAACCAAATTAAATATTGTTATAATTGATTACATCTAAATACGGAATATTATAATGGAATATTTTATCTTTGATGCCAATTTTTTTATCATGCTATTTTCTGTAAAAGTACGTCATTCACTTGATAACTTAGGAAAGGTTGCAAAAGAATTAGGTTATAAGTATCATATTTCAGAAGTAGTTTTTGATGAAATAAAAGTAAATCCAACTTATAAAGAGAAACTTAAAGGTATAATAAATATTGAGAAAATTTTTAAATCTGAAATAGAAGTTGTTAAATCTGATCTAATCTCAATGTCAATAAAATTCCCAGCACAGGATCCTGATTTATCTCTTCTCGTTTTCGCTGATCGTCTACTTGATAATGAGGAAAATGCTCCCATATATCTTGTTTCTGACGATTTTAAATTAATAAAAAATGCAAATCTTTTATTTAAAGGAAAGATCGAAACATTATCACTTTCTAGTTTTATATTAAAAATCCAAAGAACTATTTCTAATAAACAACTAAGAAATTACTTCAGTAATCTCTGGAAAAAAAGTTTGAATTACACACTGACTTATATGATTGAACGCTCAAAAATTTATCCTGCTGAAAGCAAAATAACATGGTTAATTGAGCGTGCTGTTTCTGTGACAGAGAACTCTATCTTAACTAAAGATACACACTTTATTGGTAAAAAGGAAGAAAAAGTTAAGTTTGAAATCGGAGCGAGTAAATATGAAGAGGAAATTCAGATTGCTGAGAAATATATCGAAGATAAAAAACTTTCCACTAGTGAGGAGAATAAATTAGTAGGTATTTTGAACTTCTTAGAAAATTTAAAGATTTCTCGGGAGTATTTAAAGAGAGCTAGAGAAGCAGTAGTAAAAAACGAATCAAAGGATGCTGCTTCTTATTTGAAAAAAGGTAATGGATTTTTAATCTCATTGCTTCAATTAGCTTCTGGGGAAATCAAAGACTTAAAGCATTATGAAGTAATTGAGCAATTAATTTGTTCGGAAATTAGTAAAATGGAATTCTTAAGAGCATTTATTTTAGTTTCGTTAGGTAGGGTTAGTCCTGCGATCGATTCATTAGAAAGAGCTGCTCTTTTTTCAACAATAATCCATAACCATCACACCTGTTTAACTCTAAATTATGTTAAGGCTTTAATCCTATTATTTCATGGATTATATAAAAATGCTTTAATGGCATATAATTTTACCGAAGAGCTTGCAGATATCTATAACGACGAAAAACTCAAACTTAAGTGTTTAATTGGAAAAGCTATAGCGCTTTATATTGAAGGTGAAGAAAAATTAACAGCAATGGGCATTATGGATGAAATATCAAATTTAGATCTAGAAGAAAACTTTTTAGATGCTATAATTGTTTTTAGTGAACTTGGAGATTACTTCTTAGCTCTTGGTCATTCACAAATAGCAACAAACCTATATAATGAAGCATTAGAAATTAGTATAGATTACAAGTTAAAAATTAGAAGTGATATTTTAATCGAAAAATTAAAAAGAGCTTATATAGCGACAGTATTAAATGGCTATTC
>JBHLNZ010000021.1:0-47578 GCA_048941015.1 Promethearchaeota archaeon
CTCTCCTTCAGGATGATCTCTTGAAATGTCAAAACAATCTTCTTGTGATCTTGGGATATCATCTGATAGTTTCACTAAAAATCCAAACTCATCTGAATTCGGAATCTTCATAAAGTAACCAATTTTTGCTTTTCTTGAGAAATCTATATCATCAGGTCTTATAGCAAGTTTATATATATCATCGACATCAATTTTAAAAGCCACATAATTTTCTCCTTTTAGTATTCTATTTTCAGGAATAATTCGAAAATAAGATAAAGGTTTTGGATTAGTTTTAGTCGGAACCAAAACTGTTCCAGGATTAGAAGCGCCTCCACTAATAATACAAGCCAAGGACCATCCATTAACTTTTAAATTTGGTTTATATAACACACAATCATCTAAAAATTCAATTCCACAATAACTTATTCCTGTTTTATAGGGTTCTTTTATTAAGGTGAATTGACGGGTGATTTCTCCTTGATAAAATTCTTTTTTCATTTTATTTTCAATAGTGAGAGGTGTAGAAACAGTACATGATGTTTGAGAATCTCCTAGAAATTCATAATATGCAGGATCTAAACCTGATGGACAAAACCATCCTTCGAATGTAGATGGTTTTTCATAAAAATACTCTCTTTCTGGGCTTATCCAGTATCGATCTCCGCCAATGTCTCTCTTATTGATTTTAATCGATTCTTTAATTTCTGGATTTATCCATAATAAACTTATGGAGTCATTTTTCGGGAATATTCCTAGAGGACGCCCCCCATATCGAGATATTATAATAGAGCTTTCATCATCATTCAATTCCATAAAGGGGGTTAAATCTACTATTGATTTTACAAGAGCTTTTTTAGTGAAGTAATTCATACGGGATAGTAAGAATATACTGATTAAAAACTTAAGTTAAAAAAAAAGAAAAAAATAAATATTTAAGGAAGATAATCATCATCCTCCTTCATCATCATCCTTATAGATTATAAATTCTGGTTGAAATCTTGAAAACTATAAAGCTTTAAAAGTTGAAGAAAATATTTTAGATCCTATAATACTATAAATTAAAAGAAGTATTACAAAAAATTTTATAAAGTTAGAAACGAGGGATTTAAATGCCAAAAATAATCCATTTTGAAATTAATGCGGATAATATAGATCGTGTTATTAATTTTTATGAAAAAACCTTTAAGTGGAATATCGAAAAATGGAAAGGACCTGTTGATTATTGGAATATTGAGGCTGGGAATGAAGACGAACAAGGAATTAATGGAGGTATACAAAAGCGTGAAGAAAAAGGCGATCAAATTTTTAATTATATCGGGGTTTCATCAGTTGACAAATACGCCAAAGAAATCGAAAAAAATGGTGGAAAATTGGTTTCACCAAAAATATCTGTTCCAGGAGTAGGATATTTTTATATGTTCAAAGATACGGAAGGTAATAAACTAGGTATTATGCAAGAAGATGAAAATGCTAAATAATTAATTTACTTTTTTTTTAAAATATTATTGTTCATAGTCTTTAAAATTATCATTTCTTTCTTTAAGAAGAGCAATCCATTCTTTTACGCTCTTAATATCGCCCCAAGGCTCTAATTCTTGTTCTTGTTGGGGATCTTTTATACCGATTCGATTACAAGTATCTGAGACAAACTTTTCAAGATCCTCTTCTAATTCATTAACTATTTCAGGGAATTTATCTACCAGATTTTCTAGTTCATTTGGATCCTTCTCTAAATCATAGAGTTCTTTCTCTTCTGGGGTTTCTAAAGCAATTGAAATATAACCTAGAGCCTGTAATCTTGAACCAAGCTCATTACTTTCACTTTCTCTTGCATTTTTAATAAATTTCCACTTTGATGTTCTTACTCCGCGTCGTGAAATCGCCTCATGTTCAAACATATATACTTTATCTCTATGAAAATCTTGTTCGTTTTTTAAAATTGGTAAAAAAGATTCTCCATCTAAATAGTCAGGTATTTCAATATTAAATAATTCTAAAATAGTAGGTGCTAAATCTACGGATCCAATTAATGCTTGCTTTCGAATGTTTGTTTGAAATTGGTTTGGATATCTGAAGATCAATGGCACATGCATCATCTGTTCATAAAGATGAACATGTGTAAAGTAAATTCCATGTTCATCCATAGATTCTCCATGATCCGCTGTAAATATAATAATAGTATCATCTAACAGCTTAGATTCTTCTAGGAAATCAAGCAATCTACCAATCTCATTATCCATAAATTTAATTTCACTATCATAGAGGGCTTTAAAATAATTTAAGTCCTTAATTCCTTGCCATCTTCTTTGGAATGCTTTGAAAATGAAATCAAATTTCTCTGGAGGGATATCTTGCATTCTAGGAAATTCTGATTTAGTGGGATTCTTCGGATTATCTTGATAATATAAATTTTCATACTCCTTAGGGGGTGAATATGGTACATGGGGGTCCCAGTAGTGGAGCATCATAAAAAACGATGCTTGATCTTTGTTCGATTTAATCCAGTTTATAGCTTTATCGGTGATTTGATCGGCATCAACTACAAATGTATTCCTTAATGAACCCTCATCCGCGGAGAATATATAATCTTGAAATCCTTTAACAAACCATCTATACATATTATCTATTGCAACTGTTTTAACACCATTTTCTCTTAAAATTTCAGGAAACATCACTACACCGTCAATAATCTCATGAAGAGATGCGTGTGATATAATAGTGTGTGATATTGGATATCTTCCTGATAAGATAGTTGTGAATGATGGATGTGTACAATTTATATGAGTAAAATAATTATCGAATGAAATTCCTTCGCTAGCTAATTTATCAATATTAGGACTAGGTGTGTTTTTATTATCTGAATAAGGTGGCTCATATCCATTACAACCAAGATTTTGGTACCTAAGAGTATCGGCAATGATTAAAATAATATTCATATTAATATCATATTTTAGTTATTCTAATGTAGAATTACCAGAAAATAAGGTAAGTTTTACTTATTATATGAGTCAAATTGTAAATATTAAAATTAAAATTCATTAATTAATTTTATTTTATAATATTTTAAGCCGAAAATTTATGATTAACTTAGAAAATAGTGACAGAAAAGTTTTAATTTTAGGAATAGATGGAGTTCCCTATTCCTTCATTAAACAATTAATAAAGGAAAATAAATTACCTAATTTTAAGAAACTATTTGAAACTGGATCTGCAAGTCCCTTAAAATCCATATTACCTACTGTTTCAGGAGTAGCATGGACAGCTATTTTTACAGGTGTGAATCCCGCGAAATTTGATGTATTTGGATTTTTAGACCTAAAAAAAGATTACACTCCCTTTATTCCAACCTCAACTAATTTAAAATCTGATAATATTTTAGACTTCCTTAGTCAAAAAGGTAAACGTGTTATTTCGCTCGGAGTGCCAATGACCTATCCTCCGAAAGAAGTGAATGGTATATGTGTAGGTGGCTTCTTGACTCCAAGTTTAGAAAAGGGAATTTATCCTAAAGAAATGATGTCACTCTTCAAAGAAGAAAAATATATCGTTGATATAAATCCAATGAAAGCACGTGAATCTCTAGAGTTTTTTATGGAAGAATTGTCTCGTGTTTTTGAGGGTAGAAAGAATACCATGTTAAGATTAATGAAGGAAAAACATTGGGATTTCTTTATAACCCACTTCATTGATACAGACAGAATTAATCATTTCCTTTGGCATTACTATGAAAATGGATCTTCAAAATATAAGGATTTTTTCCTTGAATTTTATCAAAAAATTGATGCTTTACTTGGAACAATCTTGGATGTTATTGATGAAAATACAACTCTCATCGTTCTCTCTGATCATGGTTTCTGCAAAACAAAAAAAGAGATCCAATTAAATTTTTGGTTGAAAGAAAATGGATATTTGAAATTCATAAATGAAAATCCGAAATCTTTCAAAGATATCCATGAGGCTTCACTCGCATTTTCTCTCACACCTGGAAGAATTTATATTCATACTAAAAAATGGAAGAATGGTAAAGTTCTTGAAAATGAAAGCAAGGGTATTATAAACGAGATTATTGATAAATTAAGTTCAATACAGAATCCTGAAAATAATGAAAAAATCTTCAATAATGTTTATAAAAAAGATGAGATATATTCTGGAAAATATATTGACGATGCACCCGAGATTACAATTCTTCCTAATGATGGGTATGAATTAAAAGCAAAGCTTGACGCTAAAAGTTTATTCAATCCACCCGATATGGCAGGAATTCACACTTATGAAGATGCTATGATTGCATTCAATGAAAAATTTGATATTAAATCTGAAATCTCAGTTTTAGATGTTTATCCTACAATTTTAGAAATATTAGGTTTAGAAGGTCCTGACAATCTAGATGGTTCCTCAATTATTAACAAATAATGGAACTTTATTAACCCCATTCACTTCTATATCCTTTTCCTCCCATTGGCCAGTTAAAAGCTATAGCTTTGGGTTCACAAACATACCAGCATGCTGCACATTCCATACAATAATTTAAAGATTTGATTCTAGCTTTCTTTTCAAAAATTTCAAAACAATTAGCTAAACAAACATTAATACAATTTGCACAACCAGTACATTTATCGAGACTAATTGTAATAAATTGTTCTGTATCCTCACTCCATTCAACGCCTGGAAACTCTTCTGATTTTCTAATTATAATTCACCTTATTTTTTCAATAAATATAGTAGGATCTGCCTTATCAACAAATTTAATTATTTTCTTGCTTATATTATTAGCCCACGGTTCTATAAGCTTAATCAAAAGAATATATATGGGTTCAATTATTTTTAATAAGTTTTTCATGAAGGTGTTGGCAGATCTAGAAAAGGGATATAATAACCATCTATATAATCTCTCAATCCTATATAAAAGCTTTACAATTGAATTTAACGAAAAGATGGAAAAAGAAAAAAGACATTGTTTAAATTTTGGCCTTTTAATTGATTCTTGTTTGGGAAATACTTTTTCAGAATAATCATAATTTTCATGTAACCAGTTTTGATAATAACGGAAATACATTTTAATCCATTTACTCAATATTAATGGTTCTTTTTTTACATACTCAAGAAGAATTTTTAAAAAGGGAGTAGTAAATTGAGTGAGAGAACCTAATCCCCACCCAGCATGAATAGATCTTCTAAGTTTTTTTTCATCATGGTCTTTTTGAGCAATTCTTAAGTTGTACCGGTTTTTAGCTGTAATTGACCATTGAATAATCGGGTGCGATTTGATTTTTCTATTATATCTTTTAAGAAACTCTGATGATGTATTATTTGAACTTATTGCTTGAATAGCTATTTTAGCTGCTATTTCGGCTGAAAACCAAGCTGCTGGAACACCATCACATAATTCAGTACTTTCAAGACCTGCAGCATCCCCTATTAATATCATTCCATCGGTAAAATTAGGCATATTACGTAATTTTTTATCTAAACCCACATAAATCTCAAAACCTTCCCACATCCGAGCTCTTAATTTGATAAAGGGTTCTACTTGTTCTCTCCACCAAGATAGATTAGAAGTAATATTTTTATGATACATATCAAACAATCTTTTTAAATTAGGAACTTTCTCTCCTATTTTTAGACATTGATCTTGCATGAAATGTAAACTATTTCGATAAGGCCAAACCATTAATCCATTACCAAACCCTAAAGGTGGTGCAATTTTTTGCTCATCCCAACCCCAACACATTTTTACTGAATACCCAAAAACCTGATCAATAATCTTTTTGGGCATTTCATAGTCATATGTATCAGCTAATGAAATTGCTTCCGGAGGATATTTCTCTCTAACACCGGCTTTAATTGCTAGCAAACCCTGTGAACCTTCTGCATCAATTACAATCTTCGAATGTAGCTCTTCACCTTTATCTGTTATGACCCCTTTAACAAATCCACCTTCTTTTATTACATCTGTAACTGTTGTTGAAGTTCTTAACTCTACACCCGCTTCACATGCTTTTTTAACTAGCCATTCACAAAAGGGTTTACAATATGAATGATATCCAAAAGCAATTATAGGAGATAATGGTTTTGGAATCTTTAGAGAATCATCTATATCTATTTCATTTTTATCAATGTCTTTTATAATATAATTCACAATACCATCAGCAGGTCTTTCAAAAGGGGGATTTCCATCTCTTATAAAATCTGGACCGAATAAGAATCCATAGAAAGGAATTGTGAGACCGGAAATAACTTTTTCTCCAACATTTTCGGATCTTTCAATCATTAAAGTTTTTAATCCAGCATCACTGCAAATCTTCGCAGCAACAGGACCCCCAAAACCTGCTCCAATAACAATTATATCGTATTTAGATAGCACAAGAATATCTCGTAAAAATTATAATAAATATTATAATATCTCTTTATAACTTATTAAAATTTTAAAATTATTAAATTCTTGAATTTAAAGACTAAGAATCAAAAAATAATGTGAATATTCTACTTTTCAAATCCAACTTTAATTGACAGAGAGATACTTTCGTCGAAAGCCTGCCCTTCTACGAAACATTTACAAGTCAATTCTTTAGAATTAAAAAGTTCAGTAAAATAACCCAGCCAATATCTTGAATACCTTTTATCTTGTCTATGTCTAAAAAGTAAATGATATTCATCTTCAGTTTCTTGAGATACGTCAATTGCATAAAAATAATTAGCAACAATCCATATAGTTTTAATCGTATTTATAATTTCTTCAATAGTTAGATTCTTTAAAGGCTTCTGGTTGTACCACATAATAATATCAAAAGCAACATTGCTTTTATGAGGCATATCAATTGCTTTAGCTGGAGATTCGGCAGCAGCGATAAGTTGATTAAAGGTGGTTTTACCAATGAGCATCATCTTCATCTCTTCTCTCATCCTAATAAAAAGATCGCGATGCAATTCTTTTTGATCACCATAAAATTTAACTGCTTTTTGTAAGAAAGAAACAACAGATTCGTTATCATCCTTGAATTTATTTATGAAAGCGTGAACTTCAGGAGACATTGATTCATAATCATCATACATTTTAATCGCAATTGAAATTAGATTTGAAATTGTCATACCTTTCTCTTCTTTATATTTATCTATAATATTTCTCGTTTCTTCTGATACTTTTACAAATAAACTTAATTTTTCTTCAGTTTTTTCATCTGAAGAAGTATCATTCTTTGCTTGATCGGCTTCTTTTGCCAAGCTATTCACCTCGATCCTACTTTTTAAACATTAAAAAAAAAAATCTTTATCTAATAAAATATAATCCTCAATTGAATATATATACTTTTATATTTTAAATTTTAATTCTTATAAAAAATTAACATTTCAAAAGACAAGATTGCCGTTTAAAAAATATATTTAAATATACAATTTTTTAATTAATTAAGTATATATTCATATATATTCTATATATTTCTTAAACCTTAATATCAGAAGATTAAAACAATTTTGAAGTCAATACGAAAGCTTTAAATATTTACCTATACATAAATATATTAGAAGATTATTGGATATATAATTAAATATACTTAAATATATAAAAACAGAAAAAGGAGTCAAAAAATGGAAGGTAGAAATGCAAGCTCAGGATTACTAATTTGTATCTTGGTTTTTTTGGGTGCGGGTTTATTTATGACTCTTGGTTTTAATGCTGACTTTTTCTTCTTCGCCCCTTTTTTTCCCGCGATTTTTATATTTATTATATGTATTATTGCAATTGGTGCCGCATCAAGCAACCGTTCAAGGCAGCGAAGAAATGATCCATATCGATATTCATATTATTATCAAAATCGGAATTTACAACAGCAAACTCCAGTAGAAAATCCCTATAAAGTTAAACCAATTGAAATAATCGATGAATCTCCTAAAATAGAAGAAGAAAAAACTATGGAGGTTCAATTTTGTATGTATTGTGGAGTTAAAATCGATAGAGATGCAGCATATTGCCATCAATGTGGAACAAAATTGAAATAATTAAATTATTAATATTTTTGAATTAAAATTTAAATATTTGGTGAATATAGAAGAAAAATGAAAAAAAAATGGCAGATTTGTCATAGAATTTTAATAGGTTGTTTATTTATATCGCTATTTTTCATAATCACCACCTTTTCCGTTCATTCTAAAACAAATGAACTTGAAAATCAACCAAGAACTTCCAATTCTGGCTGGTCGGGAGGAATTGAGCTTGAGTATAACAAATTCTTCGCACCTCATGCAGATGCGTTCAAAAAGATTGATTGGTGGTTCACTAGTTATCCAAATATTTCGTTAATTGTTATGATCCTTGATACGTTTTACTTTTCCGAATTTTTAACAATAGAAAAAAGTTATGGATTAAATGCTACTGTCTTTGATTTTTACTTTGAAGTTTTTATTGTTGCAAATAGTAGCGAAAATTCTGGTGAGATAGATCTTTCTTATAATGATCATTGGTATGCCGTCTTTATCAATATCGATGATAATATGAATACATCTCAAGTAGAATTTAGAGTAAATTTTGATGTGTATGAGGAAAAATATGTTTACGTGAATCCTATATCAATCATTTACTTGATTTATGGAGTGGGTGTTTCATTAGTTATCATAGCTTTGGTTATTAGGGCTATTAGAAAGAGAAAAATATTAAACAAACCTATTCCAGTTGTTCCGTATCCTTACATGACTAAAGAGGAGACTATTCCAAAAAATTCTTATCTTAAACAAATAGAATTACAGAAAGTAGAGAGTGAACTGCCATTAGCTAAGTATTGTCCATATTGTGGAGAATATCTTGATCGAGACTCTATTTTCTGCCATCAATGTGGAAATAAAGTATAATAATTATTATTAAAATTAAAAAGAAAAAGTTCAAAAAGAAAGAAGAAAAGTGAGAGAAAGTGGATTTAGACATTGATTATGAGAGAAATGGGGCGGAATTCGACGTAGATGCAGATATCGACGTTGATCTCGATGCAGGGGTAGATGTAGATGATAAGTTTGATATGAGTCTAGAAGCTGAAATTGAAATAGATGTCGATACAGATATAAATATCGATTCTAAAGTCGGGAAGGATTCGCAAGAAATTGTTATTGCCACTACCCCTGCAACTTAATCTAAATTTAGAAAATATCAAAATATAATTATAAAAAATGAGGAAAATGTATGGATATATATGATATATTTTTTAGTATATGTTTAGGATTATTTATAGGCGGAATTATTATGTCGATTATTTCGCTTATTCTTAGTGAAATGTCAACTCATGATCTTCAAGATGCAGATCATATTGATCATTTTGACCATATCGATCACGTTGATCATATAGACCAGTTCGACCATATTGACCATGTGGATCATATAGACCAGTTCGACCATATAGACCATGTAGATCATATTGACCATGTGGATCATATAGACCAGTTCGACCATATAGACCATGTAGATCACATTGACCATATGGATCACATAGACCAGTTTGATCATGTAGATCATGTAGACCACATTAACCATGTGGATCATTTTGATCATACTGATAATATCGATAATTTGGATAATTCTGACTATTCGGATCATTTAGATCATTATAGTGATACTACTCCTGCACCTTTTATGTTATTATTATCGTCATTTTTACTAATTTTTGGGATAACTGGCATTATTTTGTATTATTCAGTTTTTGGTGTAGCTAAATTTATTATTATTTTTGCAACTCCAATAATATCTTACGGTAGTACTAAATTAATATCTTATGTATGGAGAAAAATAGCAAAATCCAAATATTACAATATCTCTGCAACATTGAATTTAATTGGGCGTGATGCGGAGGTTGTTTTAAAGGTAGATGAGATAGGAGGAGTAATAAAGATTCGCTCTGAAACTCCAATGAAGTTCGAAAAATTGCATGCAAAACCCCTTAAAGAATCAAGTTCTTTTGAGAAGGGAACTAAAGTTTATATTTGTGATATTAAAGATGGTTATTTATTAGTTGATAGTGATCAAAAACTAATTAAACATAGGACGATATATCGCAACAGATAAAAATCAAATTATTTTAAACAATCAGTTAAAAATGAAAGTTCAAAATCTAAAATAAAATGAATAGAGAATAAAAAAAAAATTAAAAAAAGGAGGTATTGAAAAGCAGATGTTATTTCAACAGGTATATGGCTGGTTGGTAGGCGGAATTATAGCTGGAGTAATCGTATTTTTCTTATTTGTAATTTTTTTAGCTACAAGATATCGAAAATTTAAAACGAATCAATTTGTTATCCATTTACGTAATGGTAAGGTAAAAAGTGCTGGACTTGGTGGCAGTATTTGGTTATTGCCATTAATAGATGAATATATTGTAATTCCTACTACAAGTATTCAAACAATTTTAGAAGCCCACGAGCAAGTAGTTTCGATGGAATACCAAAATATTTCAATCGTCGGTATGTTGATTTGGAAAGTAATAGATCCTGAGAAAGCTTTTAGTGCAGTTTCCTGGGTAAATCGAGATGAACATTTCGTTGAAAAAATACTAAAGAATGCAGCAGAAGCAATTATAAGAACAACATGTGCAAATATGCCACTTGAAAAGATTATTAGAGAACGTCGAGAGATAATTGAACATGTAAGTAAAGAATTGCATGAACTTACTGCTGATTGGGGCTTAATAATTGAATCCATAGAAATCCGAGAAGTAAATATATTAGAACCCGATCTGAAAAGGAATATGGAAGCTACTAAACAGGCAATAGAATTTCGAAAGGCCCGTATAGCTAAAGCTGAAGCAGAAAGGGAATCAAGAATGAGAGAATTAGAAGTTCAAAATGAAGTTGGGACACAGGAACAACTAGTACAAAGAGATATTGAAATACGCAGAAAAGAAAAAGAAATTGCGATAGCAGATCAAGAGCGAGAACGTAAAAAAATTGAGGCAGACGGAGACCGTCAGAAAAAAGTCATTGAAGCAGAAGCCGATGCAGCTTCTATTAAGAAGAAATTAATAGCACAAGCTGAAGGTGAAGCTGAGACTATAAAACAGCAGATGTTAGCGCAAGCTGAGGGTTTTCAAAAACAAGTAGAAGCGATGTCATCAGCGGATCAGAGATTTTTAGCTGTTCAGTTGACTAATATCTTACCCGAAATATTTAAAAATATTAATCCAGAGAAGATGTTTATTATGGGAACCGGCGATGAAGCTTTTAGTGCTTTATCAAGAGCAATACTCCCATTCTTACAGCTTGTGCCAGAGTATTCCGATAAAATAAAAAGATTTCTAGGAACTAGCGATTTAACTAATATCAAAGAATTAGTAAGTAATATTTCAAAATAATCAATATTTTTTTTTTAAATTTATTTATTAAAAAGTTCTTTTTTATTAACAAGAACAAAGAAAAAGGTGAATGAACTTGGTTGAAAAATTTGAAGAGTTATTAATTAAAGGGAATATGGAATTTCAATGGAAGATAAAGCAAGAAACAGAAGATATGAAATTAATTTCAAAAAAAATTCCAAAATATCCGGTGTTAATACTAACTTGTATGGACCCTCGAATTGATGTTCATCGCATCTTTCAGTTAAAGCCAGGTGATGTTTTTGTGTTGAGAAATGCAGGAAATGGCTTCACAGACGACGTGTTAAGATCTATTTTAATTGCAATTCATGAATATAATGTTAGGAATATCATTATTTTAGGACATATTGATTGTGGAATGACTAAAATAAATCTAATTCAATTAGGCCAGAAATTATCAAAACCAGCCTTAGCAAGAATTCTTCGTGATGGTACAAATATTCAAATTGAGTTGCAGAAGTATTTTAAAACTTTTATCGATGAGATACAGAATATAAAAATTCAGGTTGAAAGAATAAGAAAAGCGCCTGAAATTCCTTCAGGTATATTGGTAACTGGAATGCTATATGATGTGAATTCACATTGGGTATTTGAATATGAGAAATTTAGTAAATATACTTTGATTGAGAATTTTATGCGAAACTATAAAGAATTTGTAGAAGCAAAGAAGTATGATTTTATTGATTATATTGAGTCGATTGAAGGGGAAATTGTTGGAAAGAAAGAACTTCAGAATTATAAAGATAGAATGCCTGAAAGTATAGAAATTGAAAAGGACCAAATTAAGAATGAATTAATTAATAAAGCATCAGAGACAATTGAAATATCAGAAATATTGCCTGAGGAACAAAAATCCTTTAAAGAATTTGATGAATTAGTTGAAATAGTTCAAAAGCAACTTACTTCTATTCCAAAAATCCAAATTCCAAAAATAATTATCCCTAAAGTTAAAGTCTATATACCAGAAATTTATAAGAAAAAAGAAGATTAAAGAATTAAACCGATATGGTTAAGGTTATCAAGTTATAATACTTTTTCTATAGAAGTAATTTCAGTAGAAAGCAACAAGATTTCTCGAATTTTAGAATTCTTTAATTAAATATTATAATTATTATTTTATATTTCTAAATTAAAAATTAAATGAAATGCATTGATTCAATATATATTTTTAACGCTGTTTTTCTTATTTGGAATTATAGAAATCTATGGTGAAGTTAAAAACATCTTTAAAATTACAATCTCACTTAGATGTGTAATGATGCCTTTACTTATTCTCTTTTATTTTTTTGCAGTACCATTTAATATCGACTGGTTCATTGTTATCGCTTTACTTTTTGGTCTTGGAGGGGATATTTTTTTAGGACTTAGAAATAAGGAAAAGTGGTTTATATTTGGGATGGTATCGTTTCTTTTTAATCAGGTATTTTATATTATCTCCTTTTTCTTATCTATAACCGATATTACAGATTTTCCACTAGAAGGCTTGTTTCTAATTATACCTGTAATGCTGATATTGTTCATCAATTTACCTAAGTTTATAAATAAGACAGCAGAAATGAAAATTCCTGTATTGGTATATATGGCGACAATTTTATTGATGCACATAGCAGCTTTATTAAGATTAGCAGATTATTCAGGGCTATCTTTTATTTTAATATATTTAGGGTCATTATTTTTTATTTTATCTGATTCTTTTGTCGCAATGGAAACATTCGGTGAGAAGTTTCCAAGAATTGAGGTTGTAAGTATGTCAACATACTTCTTAGCACAATTTTATATAACACTGGGTGCAGTGATGACAAGTTTGTTGATACTTTAATTTAAATAAAACACATTTTTTTTTAATTTTAAAATAAAATTTTTCAATAACTAAAAATTTCAAAAGTTATAAGTGATTTTTATTAATAATTAAATTAATTAAAACCCGCCTCTGTTGCTTAGCAGGTAGAGCGTTGCCTTGGTAAGGCAAAGGTCGGGGGTTCAAATCCCCCCAGGGGCTAAAAATTAAGTATGTGTAAAATGGAGCCGGTGTGGCTTAGTTGGTTATAAAGTCTATTTGAAATTAGACTTAATAGGCACCAGACTCATAATCCATCTGAAAAATTGGGTCAGAAAGATGAACTCTGGAGGTCGTGGGCTCATATCCCACCACCGGCATTATTCCTTTAAATTTTTTTTAATATTATTGTAAACTTTTAAATAGGATGCTCACACTAATTGATTTACTTCAAATCCAATTTTTAAAAAAAAAATAGAGGTAATTGATTATGGTAATATTAATTTCAACTACTAAATTTCCTCTTTCTAAAGCAAAAGCGGTAGCAGAAAGATATATTGAGGTTTCAAAAAAGTATCCTCCTGATAAGTCCTTAGAGAAGCATATTCTCCGTATGGCTGCAAGGATTAGAGGAGATGAAGTTGAGTCTATCACTGTTTCAGAAGTGAAGGAGGGTAAATTAGCAGAAGTATTAAAAAGAGGAATAGAACAACAACTATTATACTCTGATATTGAGGGAATGAAATTTAAAGTAGACACTTACTTCTCAGGGACAGAAGCTTTAGCAATGGTGGGCCTTAAAATGCCTGAATAATATTTTAATTTTAATAACTATTTTTTTTCCTATAAATCTAATTTAAGAGAATTAAATTTCTGTTAAGAGCATTTTTATCAAAAATTGAAGTTACCATTTCTAATCAAGGTTTTTTGTGAACCATCTTTATAAGTAACTTTCATTGTTGGTTTATAAAATAAGAAATCCCTATGAGTACGAGATTTATTTTGTCCCCCGTCCATTTCTTCATTATTACCGAAGGCGATATGAGCCGTTTGAAGAGCTTTTTCATCCTCAAGCAAAATCCCACGTATTTTAGCACCCGGGTTAAGTCCAATCCCTAGTTCTCCAATTATTTTTGCTTCTTCATCCAAATTAATTAGTTTTTCAACAATTCTAACCAATTCTTTATTATCACTTTCAAGATCTATAATTTTTCCATTTTTTACTTGAATTTTTAGAGGTTTCTTAATTTTACCTAAATCACCTATAGAACCATCACAAACAATAATACCATCACCTTTTGATTCAATAGGTCCACACCATATTTCTCCACAAGGTAAATTAGCAAAGTATGGTAATTTAGTAATTTTAGTATCGGTAGAAAAAGCTCGATCTTCTATACATAAAACGATGTCAGTTCCTCCTGGTGCTAAAATGTGTACATTTTTAGCATTTTCAAAATTTTTAATTAACCTATGTCCTGTGTCTACCATCATTTCATAATCAACATCCATAGGGCCATCTATCATCATTGATTTAGTAATCCCTGCTCCATGTCCTAATCGAATTTTATTAGTAGCAAGAACTTTTTTTCCCCATTTGAGTCGAAATGGAGTTTCATCACTTAATCCTTTAAAAACATTAATAACAATTGTTTTTCCTAATAGTAACTCATCCATTTCTTTAGGTATTTCTGATAAAGGTCGCTTATTTTCGGGTAAGAGATATAACTGTGCTGGACAGCCAAATTCAGTTGCTGCACTATAAAAAGCATCTCCAACATTTTTAGTTGATTGATCAGACACAACTAAAACCGCATCTTGTTCATTCAAGTTCAATACATGAATCATAGCATTCAGAGCGGAAGTTATCATTTTTAGGATTTCACTCATTATAATGTTATCACTTTAACAATAATAGATTAAATGAAAATATATTTCACTATTGGATGAAATTAGAGATTATACTTAATTCTTTCTAGAACCACGGAATAATCTTTATATACTCATATCTTCTTTTTTACGTTTCCAATGAACTCGATTCATAATTGGTATATTAAGTTTGATAGCTCCCTGCTTTGGACATTCAGCAACACAGCAACCACAATACCAACATTCTCCAGGATAAAGTACGATAGGAGGTTCGCTTTTTTCGGGATTTGGAATAAAAACATCTACTTGGCATATATCTATGCACTTATTACATCCAATACATATATCCGGATTGAATGCTATTGGATTCGTAATTCTTGATTCCAGAATAGCATATATCTTTTTATTATGCATCAGTATCACCCTTTTATATAATACTCGTTATATTTTTCATAATTTTCTTTAAGTGAACCATAATAATCGATTGATTTTTCACCAACCTTTACTTCATTATTCTCAAGTTTTATGGTGATAAATTTATGCCATTCAGGTGGTTCATTTTTAGGATAATCTGATCGGGTAAAATATAAATGCTTTGAGCTCGCTTTTCGTGCTAAACAGGAAAAGATTATTATTTTTGCATTAGTTATGATATTTAAAACTTCTAAAGAACGAATTAATTCATGTGGATTCTGAGCATATAGTCTTTGCACTTCATTATCTTCCATATTTTCTAATAATCTCAATCCAATTTTTAATAATTCATCACTTTTTACTTTACCACAATAATTCTGCATGATTCTTGAAACAGCCATATTAAATTCCTTCCATCCTAATCCATCGCTTCGATTGACGAGTGAATAAATGCGATCTTTTTCAGTCCTGACCTGTTGAGAATTTATTATCGATTCAGTAGTTTTCATGGCATAATCAGTAGCATGTCTCCCAGCATAATAGCCTGTAGCAGCAGCGTGACCATTACAATCTGAAGCGAATAATTGATCACCTGCAGCATAAAGACCTTCAAGGTTTGTCCTAAGGTTCCAATCATTTATAATTCCCCCTGGGAGCCCAAAAAGTTGGCGTTCTCGAGGGAGAAAAGCAGCGGACGTCCATCCTTCTCCATAACTTTGGAGTAAATCTTTATTAGGATCAAATCCAGCATCTGTATAATTCTGAAATATCGGAATCTTTGATTTCCCTTCTTCTCCAACCATTAAATCCCAAATTGCTTTCCGTTCAAGTTCGGGCATATTTGGTAAATCTGCATAGAAAGGCAATTTGTATCCTTTCTTTAGAAGTTCTTCGAAAGGAATAATATCAGGTCCCTGAAATTCATATAAATGAAATTCGGATTCTCCTCCGCCTTTTAGAAAGAATTTTTGTCCTGGTGCAGGGTAATATCTTAAAGAAACAGTATTAAGAATATTACCGTCCCTATCAATCCAAGGTATTTCTTTACCATTTGCATCAACCATAGAGCAAGCATACCAAGTATTATGAGTATTACCGGTTCCATATGGTGGATAACTGCGTTCGCCTGACCATTGCCCCCTAATAGATTTCTCCATCATTGTGAACTCAACACCAGCTTTCCAACCCATTGCATGACCATCTCCTGTACATTGTAGTGGTCGAAATTCTGAAATTCCAGGTAATCCAGGAGAAAAGAGCCAAACTCGAGCCGGACGAGCCATACATAATATTGTTGCTTTGGCTTTAAATATAAAAAACTCACCTGTTCTGCCATTTACACCTGTAGCTCCAATAACTTTTGCTCCTTGCTTACCTGCTTCTGTTAATAAACTTGTTGCCATTGTTCTATCATATATTTCTACACCCAAACGTTTACATTCCTTATAAAGAGCAGGTTTAAAAGTTGATCCCCATACTCGCAATGTAAATTTATTTTTATAATCATAAGCAAATAGAAATTTAGTTTTTTCATCTCTAAACTCAGCTGTTTTAAAAGTATCTTCTATATCCCTGATTTTTCCACCCATTTTCTCCAAATCTAAAAGTCTTTCATAACCTTCTCGACATTCAATATAATGTGAAATTCCATTATTATAGCCATTATGATCTTTTATCATTGCTAAAGTTAATTCTTCAGGGGAAATCAGTGAACATGGATTAGTAGCGGCTGATTCCCAGTGATCACAGCCTGATCCTCCAGCTCCACTTCTTTTTGTTGCTCCTTTTTCGACTAATAGTACTTTCACTCCTTTTCTGGCTGCTGCAATTGCAGCCCAACAACCTGCTATACCGCCTCCTAAAACTAATATGTCTGTATTTACCTCACTCTCTTGATAATACTTTATGGGATATGGCCATTCAAGTTTTTGAAAAAGATTTTTTTCCACTTCTAGTTTCTCCTCATCTTAAATTTTTTTAGATTCTATTAATACCCTTAAATTTTACTTTACGATGGTTCCACCGGCTCGTTTAAGGGCTTTGTTCAAAAATTCGGATTGAAACCCAGGTGTGTAATTCATATATTTTGGTATTGGATATCTTAATCCAGCATTATGAGTTGATTCCAATCCTTCAATCATAATTTCTAATTTGCTGTTTGGAATAGAGAACATAACTTCTGAATCTTCAGCTCCACCCCAAACTCTATCACCATTTCCTAAAATTACTAATTGCGGTTCATTGGTCAAAAATGGCTTAATAACCCCCTCATGGCATGATCCTGCTCTTCCAGCAGCAGTAAACTCGAATATTCCTCCTTTTAAATAGAGATATGATTGGATTAACCGCATTGCTTGAGCTGGGTTGCAATAAATTTGGACTACATCTGGCTCGATTTTGGTTCTGGTCAATGGTGATATAACCAAACCTAAAAATTCGTTATTTAGCAAGTATAAAGTCTTATTCCATTTCTCTGCTGTTTCAAGATCTTTTGTATACAAACCAACATTAAATTGATTTGAAAAATTTTGAGATTCTTCAGTAATTTGATCCCACCCATATACGCCCCGAGCTAATTTGCATACACAATCTTCCTCTGTGATTGCCAATGTCCAACCATAAGAACGAACCATTTTAAAATTTTGACATAAAAAATTCTTTAATTTTAAATCTTTACTTAGTCTTTTGCATCCTTCTGGGATTTCGTCTTTTTCTTTAATTAACTTTATAGCAATAGGGAAACTACTCGGTCTTATTAATCTTTCAATTTTTAAACCGTATTCTTTAAATTTCGATAACTTTTTACTCATTAAATTACTCAACTCGAATTTAAAATTCAATTAATAAAGAGTATATGTATAAATTAATTTAATTTATTGAATTATAATTTAATTTATTGACTAAAATCTAAAAGAATTTTTATAACAATGGTTTAAAATTAATTGTTATGGAAAGATTTATTTCAGAAAGGATTTCATCTCAGGAAATGGCTATCTTAGATAATAATTCTGAGTGGTTAGGAATACCAAAAAGTCATTTAATGGAGTGCGCAGGATACTCTTTTGCTACTGAAATTTATAAAAAGTTCAATTTAGACTCTTATTCAAAAGTTATTATATTTTGTGGAACAGGTAATAATGGAGGGGATGGTTTCGTAGTTGCTCGTCATTTAAATTCATATGGAATAAAATCGATAGTGGTTCTAGTTGGTTCTCCTGAAAAAATTAGAACGGATGAAGCAAGACTAAATTGGGAGATTATTTCAGAAAGTCTAGAAAGTTTAATAGAAATTATAATAATTCATGATTCAACAGATTTTGAAGGGCTTTATAATTTAATCGAGTTGGATAAAAATATTAAATTATTCGTTGATGGATTATTGGGAACAGGAATAAAAGGAATGATTAGGGAACCAATTGCCTCAGCGATAGAGTTTATTAATAAAGTTAAGGAAAAAGGTAATATAAAGGTTATCTCAATCGATATTCCTTCTGGTTTGGATCCAAATACAGGAAATGTTTCAGATAAAGCAATTAAAGCTGACTTAGTAATAACCTTTCATAAATCTAAATATGGTTTACATCCGAAAACAGAATATGTTAAAGAAATTATTATAAAATCCATAGGTATTCCTCAAGAAGCAAGTTTATTTGTAGGAAAAGGAGATTTATTGCCAACTTTAAAAGAAAGAAAAGTAGACAATCATAAAGGTCAATTTGGTAGAGTTTTAGTAATAGGAGGATCAAAAAATTACTCTGGAGCACCCGCATATTCTTCTCTTACTGGGATTCATTTTGGATGTGATTTAGTTATAACATATGTTCCTGAAGTAGTGGGAGATGTTATACGAAGTTATTCTCCAAATATGATCGTTAGAACAAGTCCAGGAGATTTTTTAGGTACATCTGCATTTGAAGAACTTAAAGAATTAATAGATTGGTCGAATACAATAGTAATAGGTCCCGGGTTAGGAACTGAAAAAAAGACTGAAGAATTAATGGTAATGATCTTAGAAAAACTCAAGAAGGATAAAAAATCTTTCGTTTTAGATGCGGATGCCTTAAAATTAGTCAAGAATCATTTAGAATTAATTAAAAATCAAAATGTAATTTTGACTCCACATGAGGGAGAATTTAAAATAATGATGGATATAGCCTTGCCACCTTTTATTAATATAGAGGAAAGGGGGAATATTATTTTCGAGACAGCAAAAAAATATGATCTTACTCTTCTTGTAAAAGGACCTTATGATTACATAAGTAATGGCAAAAAGTTAAAGATCAATCGAACTGGATGCCCTGAGATGGCTATTGGAGGAACTGGAGATGTTTTAGCAGGATTGTGTGGCTGTTTTTTAACAATTGAAAATGGGAGTTTTGAATCCGCTTGTTCTGCTGCTTTTCTAAATGGTTATATTGGAGAATTTTGTAAGAATAATATCGGTAATCGTTTTACCACAATGGATTTAATAGCGAACATCAATGAAAGTATTTTGAACATTAAAAAAATGTAAATTATCTTTTTTGTAAATCATTAGTATAAAACGTTGTACCCATAATTTGCACAAATTAATTTTTTAGATAAAAATTTATTAACATTTAACCTATTATTATAGTAAAGTTACTTTCAATATAATCACTGAGAAAATTTTTGGTTGAGAATATATATGGGTACTCAAGTTTTTCTTATAAATCCAGATGGAACCACAACTGAAATAAAATCTGAAGGGTCAATTAAAGATGTTTTAAAAACTGAAGATTGCTATGTTCTAGTTTCTGATGATATTAGGAAGGTATATCTATGGAAAGGATTGGAGAGCAATGTGAGATCAAAGTTTATTGGTGCCAAAAGGAGCCAAGAAATACGTGGACAAGTCGGTATGCATTATGCAGTTGTTCCCCAGGATGAAGGGGATGAAGAAGCTGAATTTTTAAAATTAATAGGCGGGAAGACAGAAGGAGGTATAGCTAAAGAAATAAAAGCAGAACAAGCGTCTGTTGCTAAACCTGCCCCATCAGTTCACCCACTGAGGGAAAAGGATACTTTTGGAGCTCCAAAGCCAGCCCAAGGTATGAATATTGCTGGAAGTAGAGATCGTATTGCTCAAAATACAGGCCCCTTATATAGAGGACAAGAATCTATGTCTATGCTCATGGAGGACGAGGTTAAAATAAATTTTGAACAAATAATGCAAAAATTGGAAGAAATTAAAATGCCTGATGGATTTGAAAGGGAATTAATAATTATTGGAAATCATGCTTATTCAGTTGTAGAGAGAGTACAGACCTTCTTAGGAGAGAAACAAGTAACTAAAGAAATATCGAAGGTAGGAGCTGTCCCTGAGGGAATCTTTTTTGCTGAAGATTATTCTCCAAGAATTTTATCAGAAAATGGTAAAATTCTAGCTATAGAATTCTTAAAACGGACAACTGGACCAAAAGATACTACAGTTGAATTCAAATCTAAAAAAGAAATTTTAAAAGATCAAATAAAAACTCAGCTTGAAGGTAAAAAATAGTTCCATATTTTAATCCTTCTTTTATTTATTAAGTCAATACATGTTATTAATTCATATAGATACATATGAACCACAAATCTTTTCATTATAAAAATAGCTAAACTTTAAAACACCTTAACCTATTAGAGGTATAAATATAAGTTTTTATATCTAAAACTTTTATTTAATATTAATTGTAAAAAAAAATGATATTAATTAATAGCTAAGGACGCGTATTATGAGCGATTTAACTCCAGAAGAAGCACATTCATTATCAAAATTTCTTGGGAATATTACTGAACATACTGAACTGGAGGCTCTTGCCTTAGTGACACGTGATGGTTTACGTCTTGCTTTTTCTTGCATTCCAGATTATGAAGTCGATCCGGATCTATTTTCAAGTCTAAGTGCTGTAGTAATGCAAAGCGGACAGGATGCTATTGATTCTCTGGGTTATACTCATTTATTGGAAGTAGTTTTAAGAGGCGCAGATGCTTTTATTATTTTGAGTGCTGCTGGGAGATTCTTCTTAATGGGTGCAAGTAGAAAAATTGAAGATTTAGGTAAAATTGTAACGGTTTTTAGATATTATGCTGGAGAAATCGGGAAACGCTACCCTCTAACATAAGATTTGAATTAAATGCTAATCAATCTGAATTAAGTGATTTTGAAGATATAATAATGCTAAAAAATAAATAATACAAATTTTTAAATTGATAATTAAAAAATATAGTGACGTGACATGAGCGAAATCAAAATTTTTGTTGATGTAAATGAAGGTACCTCAAATAAAGTTGTTATTTGCCAAGAGAACGCAAACAAGTTAGGACTTTCCGAAGGTGCTTCAGTTGAAGTTGAAAATCCTGATAATAATAAAAAAGCCACTGCAACTATAGAAATTTCGAATATGGTTTTAGATTTTGCGGGACAGGTTTCAAAGAATGTTGTTGACGAATTGGAATTTGATGGTATTGAATTAATTATTCGTCCTGTTAGTAGTACTGGTCTAGCAGCTCCTAAATTACAGATACCGAAAGTTCCAACACCCAGACCGATTCCTACAACCCAACCAGGAATTTCCCAACAATCATCATTAACTCCATTACCCACACCTCCGCCTCAACCTATGCCAACTAGGCCAACACCTCAACCTAAACCGGCACCTACACCACAAGCAACACCTATACCTGCTCATCAACCAGTTCCAAAACCTATTCCTCAACCTATGCCTATGCCTACTCCAACACCTCCACCACAGTATACTCCAGCACCTCCAGCACCTACACCAGCACCTATCCCTCGAGTTGCTCCAATACCACCACCCCAACCAACGTATGATCAAGCTCCTACACAAGACTATAGTGTATCTTCTGTTCCTGCAGAACCATACCCTAATAAAATAGATGTCTATATGTTGCAAACTCAAAAGAATGGTATTGTTCTTAAACCCGTTGTTGATGATAATCTTGAAGGAGGAAGAGTACAAGTGAGTTCTTCCGTTATTCAACAATTAGGACTTGCTCCAGGATTACTAATTGCCTGGGAAGATCCTTTAACTCGTTCTATAGGCTCTGCTAGAATAGATCAAGCAATGGTTAATCCAGGTGAGATAAGAATGAGTAGAGATACAAAAGAAGATACAAATATCCAAGCTCAACAAATTGTAATTTATTCGACTGAACCTCCAATTCATAAAGCATCAGAATTAATGCTTGAAGTTCAATCTCAACCAAATTTAATGGGTTATTGTTTAGTTGGGCCTCGTACAATGTATACACTATCTATTAAACAAGATGATGTTCTTGCATTTGAGGATGAACTTACAGGGGCTATAGGCGCTGGTAAAGTGGAAATTTCGGATGCCGTTCCACCTAATAGTATTGTTATCGATAGTGAGATATTAGAAGCATCTGGTATAGGAAGCTTTGAAGTTAAAGTTTCTAAAAATCTCCGTCCTATTATTCCATTACAAAATATTGCTCTTGGTATTTCTCCAATTTCAGGAGAAAATATGTGGGAAATCATAAGTACTGCTCGACAAAATGTGGATTCGTTAAAAGGATGGTTATCAAATTATATCATCTTTAAAGGAATCAAGTTGAGATGGAATGCGGTAAACATAGCATGTTCAATAATCAGAACGGTTCCAGACTTGACTGGGGATGTCTTTGCCCAAATTACACCAAATACCGCAATAAATTTAACGCCCACCGGATTAATACCCTTTAATGCAATTCTTATTATTGATATTAGTAGGAGCATGATGGCAAGAGATGTTTATGTGACTAATATTGCTCCTGCAATAGAAGGAATAAAAGCAGCTATGGAATCTCGAGAAATTCAAGAATTTCTAAAACATTTCAAAGCTGGAATCAATATCCCAAGAAGAATTTCAGCAGCTTTTGCAGCGGTTTTGTTTTTAAGTGAAAAAGTTGGGAGAGGTTTTGGTGAAAAGGTCTCAATTATAAGATTTGCAGATGAAGCACAAGTATTACCTTTTGGTGGTGGTTTCTATATGGATTCTGCTAGTGGAAAGAAAGGAATTCTTGAAGATGCAGCACGTATGATCGTTGATCGAATAGGAAATGCTTATGGACAAGCTACCAATATGGGTCAAGCTATGATTAAAGCTCATCAAGTTTTAGCTGAGTTTGAAAAGATGAGTCCGGATCAGCCAACAATGATCGTACTCTTAACGGATGGGATCCCTACGGATGGAGATGATTTCTTCAAATCAGTTAAAGGTTTTGCTGAGAATCCGAATGTGGTCATTTATATAGTTGGACTAGGAAATCCTGATGATGAATTAATGATTAGAGCAGCATCGTTATGTGGTGGAGAATACTTTAAACCGGAGGATGCAGGTGAACTATTGATATGGTATTCTAAACGAGCAAGAGATCTTACAGTTAAGTTGAAGGCGCATAAAGGTTAAAGCGTTTTTTTTATTTTATCAATAATTTATGAATACGAGATTTAAATCTTCTAAATCCCTCAATTTAATTATTTTAAGAACCTAGAAGTCTAGTCCTTTATTTAGGAATGGTGCATAAAAATAAAATAATATGAAATCAATATTACATCATGCTCATCTTTTTGCGTCTAATCTTGATGAGAGTATCAGATTTTACCAACAAATGTTTGGAGCAGAAATTCTTTTTGATCTAGAGTTAGCAGGGGCTAGAAATGTGATGATTGCTATTGGTCCTTCAAAAATTAACTTCTACGACCAACCTCCTAGAGACAATGGTAAGGGGGCGGTCCACCATCTCGGGATCGAAACAGACGATTTAGAAGAACTCGTTGAACATATGAAAAGTAAGGGATATCAATTCAGGAAATCAATTAAACATTTAGGTGTTTTGAAGTATACTATAGCAGAAGCACCAGATCACGTACTTCTAGAACTTTTTGAAGTTGTTAAAGAAAAACTCCCTGAAGATCAATATAAATTGATCTCTAACTTTAAAACTTAAAGTTATTTTAAATTAAATCGATTTACATAAATAACTCAAATTAGTTTTTAATTTTTTTATTGATTGCTTTTAGAAGAATATTGTTTATATAAAATTTTTATACTTAAATTTTGATAATAATTATAAGTAAAACTAACAAATTTTATTACTATGAAGGAAGTAAAAGTACTATCGATAGACGATCGTGGCAGGATCGTAATTCCTCAAATAATAAGAAAATCTCTCGGTCTAACCACAAACTCTCAATTAATAATGGTAAGCGATTCAGAAACAAAAGAAATAAAAATCACTCCTATAGGATTAGGTGGAGAGAAAATTCCAATTAAATTAAGAATTACTATGAAAGATATACCGGGAGCTCTAGCTAAACTTGCGACAACTTTCGGAGAGCATGGTCTAAGTATGATGTATAGTGAAGCTGTAATAGTAGAGAAGGATAAGAAAGCTGTATGGACTGTTATTTCTGAAAGCCCCAGCAATTTAAATGAATTAAAAGAAACTTTAAAAGAGAAGGGAGAAGCAATAGAAGTTGAAGTTTTACCTTTAGAATAGTATAAAAAAATAATAAAAACAACCGCAATTTAATGGCAAAAAAAAAAAAGAAGGATAAAGAAAAAGATCCTATTTCAGAATATTCATTAGACAGTACATTAAAATCCTCGAAAAAAACCAAAACAGATTTACAGGGATTATTAAGAGGATTTTCTGAAGAGAAAGGATTTGGAGCACCGAAAGAAGAAGAAAGAATAAAGCCCCAATTATCATATGAGAGTAAGAAACAAATTGCTGAAGATTATATAATGGAAGATATTCCTCTCAGTGAGAGAGAGAAGATAAAAGAAGAAAAAATTAAATTAGAGTCCGTAGAAGAAAAAGTAGTAGAGCTTAAGAAAGATGAAGAATCTTCTTCCAAACCAATAAGTACTAAAGAAAAACCTTCTTTTTCGAAGAAAGATGATATCTATTTAAAGTTATCAAATTTTTTTGAAGAACTTTTTGTGGGTTATAATGAACGTTATGACAGATGGGAGAACTCAGTTTCAGCGTTACTTGCAATTTTAAGAAAAATGAGAAAAATAACTAAAAAAAATACTGAAGATTTAGTCTCAACAATCAATAATCAATATGAAAAAATACAAAAGAACCTTGAAGAATTTAAAATTAAGCGAGATGAGATAGAAAAAATCTCAGATGTAGATATCGAAATAATGTCAAGTGAATTTAAAAAAGTTTTGGGGTTATTAGAACTTCAAGTCAAAGAATACCAATTAAAGAAATTAACTGATGAGTATATTCATCAATATAAACTATAAGCTTCTAGTAATAGGATAAGTTCGGTTTTATAAACAAGTTAATAGAAGTATTATTATGAGTTTCCCCAATAAAGATCAGTTACGTCCTTTAATTCTTAATATCGGAAGTAATACTTTCAAAATGGGTTGGGCAGGAGATGATTTTCCCGATATTATCGCTCCAAGCATATATGTTGATGTTTCTGATTACCTATATACTTCAGATGTAATTGACGGCTTAGAAGAGATTTATATTAATGAGGAAACTCAAAACCATTTGGTTGGACATCAAGCATTAAAATATCAAGATATCTTAAAAATTCACGAATTTAAAAAAGAAAAGAATTATAATTTGCTTACTAAATTTTTTTATTATTATTATAACCAATTAAAAATATCTTTAGAATTACAATATAGGCAGCCACTAATTATACTTTTACCTTTTTTTAGTTCAGAATTAGAAAAAACTAAATTACAAGAAATTTTTTTCGAATCCTGTAATTTTCCAGCTATTTTATTTTTAGATGAAGCTCAAGCTATATTATCTACATTAGACAAGTCTAGTGGAGTGATTATAAATATTGGAGAATCAAATACGTATATCTCTACAATATTTCATGGTTTTACGAATATAATGGCCCGAGATCTTTTTCCTGTAGCTGGGAAGGAATTAACAAATTATCTATTAAATTTAATTTTAGCAAGGAAAAGTTTAGTAAAAAATGTACATGTTGATAAAACTATAGCAAAAGAAGTTAAAGAAAAGTTATCTTTATGTCTTATAGATCCAGATACTGAAAAAAAAAGAGTTAAAGAAGGTTTAACTAAATATGATCGTACTATAGATCTACCAGATGGTTCTAGTTTAAAAATAAATTTAGAACGTTTTTTATTGGCAGAACCCCTATTTAATCCAAAACTTATACATATCGATTATATTGGATTAGCGGAAGCAGTATCTAAAGTGGTAAAATCCTGGGAGAGAGAAAACTGGGAAGATTTAGTGTCTAATGTTATTTTAGCAGGTGGAGGAAGTTTAATATCTGGTCTTGATCGAAGATTAGAATTGGAATTAAAAAATTTCTTTTCAGAAAGATTAAAGCCAAAAATAAAAGTAGTTGCTGCTTCAGGTCGAGAGAATATGGGTTGGATTGGAGCATCAATTCTTTATTCGAAGGGGCAATTACAAAAAGGTTGGGTTAAAAATCCTAATTTAGAAAATACAATTTAGTAAGAAGAAAAATGAGAGAATTATTTAAATAATTATTAAAAAATGAATAGATAATGCTTTAAAATGACTGTTGATTTAGAGAGAAAAAAAGATTTTTTAGAAAATTTTCAAAAATATGTTATTCAAGGTAGGAAGTTATTACAATCTGCTAATCATAGATGGGCAGATCGATTATTCACAGAATTATATTTCGAAATTGAAAAGAATGAATGGCTCGGTATACAAAGAAAGCATCAATTGATAATGATTATCTCTAACTCGTGGTGGATGTATATAAATTCGTTAACTAAAGGAATCAATAGTCAAGCAGAAATGGATATTATTCGTTATATTGATGCGTATAAAAGATTTTTTTCTTTCTTATCGAGATTAGATGATTTCTATTTATTTAATAATTTTGCTACTAATCTTTTGAGATCATTTATTGGTTTTGAAAATTTATCTCAAAAAGGAATCACTAAATTCATTAATTCTTTTTGTGCTAAAGTTAGTGAAAGAGGAGAGTATCTTAAATTAATTGAATTGCAACTATTGTTGATGTTTTTAAGGAAATCTGTAATCCCTCAAGAGTTTTTTCATTTTAGTATGGAGACTCTTGGAAGGACACTTTTTAAATTAGAACCGGCAAAGAGAGCTCTATTTTTATATATATTTTTGGAAAATGTTAATATTAATTATCAGCTTATTGATGACTCAGATGAATTCATCAAAATTATGAGTAAAATTTTAGTAAATCGAATTCCTAGTTATTTAAAAACTGAATTTAGCAATTTAGGTAGAATTACTATAAATCAGAGAAATTTTAATTTCATTTTAAATGATTTAGAAGATCTAATCCAATATTTAAATTATATTGGAGAAAATGTCTGGATTGCTGTTATTATAAAAAACTTATTTTATAAAATTGAGCGATTTCAGTCGTTCGGAGATGCTGTGACATACATAAGAAAATTTATAGATTATGCAATAGCTAGAAATAGGTTTGAAATTGCCTTTGAGATATATGATTTTTTAGAAGATATTTTCTTGTCTAAAACTGATTTAGGATACGATAATATTTTAATTGAGTTATGGGTTGAAGCATGCAAGAAATTCGTAGAAATGAAAGAAAAAAAATATTTATTACAATCTCTAGAAAAATTAAATACTCATTTAAAAACGCCACAGACAAATGCACAAATATTTCATTATTTTTATACCTGTAATTTATTATGGAAGTTTAAATCTATGTTCTTTTCTTTGGAACAAAGAGATTTTTGGCGAATGATGTTTTATCGAGCTCTTTTTGAAGAAAAAGACTATGATTTAGCAAGAAAAATATGTCCATATCTTGATAAGAATATTGGGTCTCAAATAGTTGATCCATCTATATTATTCCGGGAAAGCCAGGAGTTGCAAAAAGAGATATATTCCTTTAAAAATGAGGAGAATTTTTCTGAATTAGAGACTATGGCTTTTATTATAAAACAAATTATATTTCGAATAAATTCAGATGGGTTAATTTCATTTAGGATGATTTCTCAAGATAATGCTATGTTAGAAGGTAAAATTTCTGATGAGTTTTGGAATGATGCTCAAATAAATGAAATATATTACGATCTTTTTAACCTTAATGAAGTAAAAAAGTTTGATTTTACATTGAAAGAATTTGGAAAATTACTATATATCTTTTTACCAAAAAAGATAAGGTATTTTTTCAAACATTTTGAGATTAAAGCACTTGATTTTGTACCGGAAATATATTTTATATTGGATCAGATGGCTGTGCCATTTGAAATGATTTATGATAATAATTTTTTTTTGTTAAAATATTCTATAGGGTATATAATTGGGGAACCTCCTTTAGGTGGAGTCACTTTTGGATATGAAGACTCCTTAGAAGAACAAGCGGCTGTGAAAAAAAATAAATTCAATGTGCTAATTATTGAATGCACTAATTCCAAAAATCCTTTAAAATGGAATGAAGAGTCAAAATCAAAAGAAATTGTTTTTCCTTTCACGGCAGGCATTAATGAATTAAACTATATTATTGAATTTTTTAATAATAGGGAAGAAATAGATCAATTCACCATACTCTCTGGAGATTACTCTACTAAGGAAAACATTTTATCCAAAATTTTAGAAAGTAATAATCATATAATTCATTTTGTTGGTAATATATTTTATTCAAAATGGAATCCACAAGATAGCTTTATGATTACAAATGATAATGAAATATTAACATTTAGGAGCATAAATAAGGCAATTGAACAAAATCAATATATAAATGAAACACTTCTGTTTTTCAATTCTCAGGTGTTCGATGTAAAAGGAGAAAAATTACAGAATGTCTTGAGACCATTTGGAGAAATTGCCCAAAATTTTAATTATAATAAAATAACAGGAATAATTTCACGAAATTATCCTATTTTCGATGATGAAACTAAAGAGATTAGTGCTAACTTTTATATACACTTATTCAAGAATTATAGTCAAGGAATTGCTCTTTTGAAAGCAAGACAAGAATGCATGGCTAAAAAGATGACTAAACTTGTCGAGGAAAAATTTCAAACTCTAAGTGAAGAAGAAGGAATTATTAACATTGATTTAGAGAGCTCTTTAGCAATTTCAAGTTACATACTCTTTGGAAAACCTTGGAAAACTATCATTTGATATAAAAAATTTGAATATAAATTAATAAAAATATATTAAAAATGATTATTAGTATTAGAATTTAAAGCAATAGGTTGAATTATCTTGTCAGATAGATTATTAGAACTTAGGATAGAAAATCAAAGATTAAAAGAACAAGTTCAAGATTTAGAATCGAAAGTATTATCTTTAGTTGGTATGACTCATTTAGAATCCTCTGGGGGCCAGCAAAAGAAAGATATATTAAATCAACACATCATTGAGTTGATTTATTCAACAAATACACAATTAAATATAGTTTCTCCAAAAATTGATAAATTTTATGCTACTGAAATCAAGAATTTAGTACAAAAAGGGATTCCTGTTTTAATTATTACAAATGATAGAGGCTCCATTCCAAAAGGATACCAAGAAATTTATGATGAAATTAAGTTGTTTCAATCAGTTAAAATAATAAATAATCCAAATGTTAGATATTTATTAGTTTTTAACTCTAAAGAAGCAATTT
Source organism: Promethearchaeota archaeon (assembly GCA_048941015.1). GTDB lineage: Archaea > Asgardarchaeota > Lokiarchaeia > Sigyniarchaeales > SOKP01 > SOKP01. The sequence goes on from JBHLNZ010000021.1 coordinate 30,023, forward strand.
ATTCTGGAGGTTCATTAGATAAAGAAGAGTTAGAGAAAACAATATTAATTATGACAAAAGTAAAAGAATCCACTCAATTAAGAAAAATTGCTGAAATATTTAGTCAAATGTTACCCTCTTTTATGAGAAAAGGATAGTATTTATATAATTATTTCATGTTTTTAAAATACAATTTAAACTTTTAATTTATTAGTTTATATCTTTTGCTAAAGTTATTGATATGGTGGAAAATTCTGTAAAAAAAGAAAAACAAAAGAAGAAGAATAAGATAGAAGAAGATGAGAAAAATACAAATTCTGATCATGATTTTGATTGGGATTGGATCTTTGATAAAGAATGGTTGAGAACAAAAAAGTAATAAATTCGGAAAGAATTACAGAAATTTTTGGCCTAAAGTCTGAAATCTATAATGAAATAATGAAATCTTTTGAAAAAGAACTCGTTAATGAAAAAGATCTATTTCTAAAGAAATATAATAATTGGAATTTGTTATTTAAAAATATTTTTGGAAGCCAAATTGAAAGAACGCTATTTCTAAAACAAACCTATCTTTCTCAGATATTGAAAATTTTAATATTATTTAAATTAAAAAATGATACAGATGTGAATCAATTTTGTGATGCCTATAAATTCTATAACTTAGAAGAGTATGGTTTAATTGAGTTAAAGTACTTTAATTGGATTGAAATAAATGAACAAATTATAAAAAAGATCTATAATATTTTAAACAAATCGGATTTCTCTAACGAAGATTTATTTCATGAAGTATACCAAGATATCTTTTCTTCCAAAATACGTCATAAAGCTGGAGAGTTTTATACGATTCCTCTTTTGGTCAATAAAATGGTCAATGATGTTTATAAGTTTGGAATGAGAGTATTAGATCCTTCCTGTGGTTCAGGAAGCTTCTTAATACAAATAATAATAAGTATTTTAAAATCTCAAATGCCATTTAAGGACAAAATTGATGCGATTAATAATGTTTATGGTTTCGATGTTAATCCTTTAGCAATATTAACAGCGAAATCAAATATTCTTTTATTTTTTTTAAGTCAATTTGATCTAAAAAGTAATTCAATCCCTAAAATCAATATATTTTTACTTGATTCTCTTTTTCCTGAAGATTTTGAAAAAAATTCTTCAATAAATCTGAAAAAATTATATTCGAGTTTTGATCTCGCAATAGGGAACCCTCCTTGGTTAACTTATAAAGATATTAATAATTCGAATTATCAAAAAAAAATTAGATTATTAGCTGAATCTTTAAATATTAAACCTCGTAGTCAATATATCACCCATATTGAATTAGCATCAATTTTTTTTTATGCTATCCCTTTAAAATTTTTAAAAATGGGGGGAGAAATATTATTCGTCATAACGAAAAGTGTATTGAATGGGGATCATTGCTTTAAATTCAGGAGTTTTTCTATATTTGAAAACTTAGAAATTTGGGATTTCCCCAAGAATTATTTTTTTAATGTCGATCATATTTGCTTGAAAGCAAAGTTTGTTGGAGCTGGAAAGAGACAGTCAATTTCATCCAAATACCCGATTAACTCTAAAATTTTTAATGATAAACTCGAATTACAAAATACTATCAAATATACAAGTATAAAATGTGAAGAGGATGGAGCAAAAATTATTCTTCCCGAATATGAAGTTAAAAGATTAAATGAACTTAGAAAAAGTCCTTATAAGGAAAAGTTTCTCCAAGGAGCTACTTTAGTTCCAAGAACTCTCGTTTTCTTCGAAATAAATGATAAAAATAATCAATATCTAAAAATTTCTTCTGATAGTGATATTCTTTTACGTGCTAAAAAAAAATGGAAGTTCACTTTTAAAAACGTTGAGATTGAAAATAGATTTAGATTTAAATCCTTTTTAAATATGGATTTAATTCCTTTTCTTATAAAAAAATATCGAAATGTTTTTTTACCTATTAATTCTGAATTTGAGTTTAAAATTGAGTTTCTTAAAAAAAATCCAAAAGCATTTATATTCTATAATAAATTGAATGATTTTTATAAAAGAAACAAAAAAAGCACAAGTAATATCAATACATTATTTGAAAATTTGAACTATTGGAATAAACTTACAAAACAATTTAAGAATAAGAAATATATTGTTGTATATAATGCTAGTGGTTCAAATTTAAAAGCTGCTGTAATAAATAATGAAAAAAAAAATATTGTTATTGACTCAGAAAATTATTATCTCTCAACAGATTCTTTAAATGAAGCTTATTATCTCTCTGCTATTTTAAATTCACCATTGTTATCAAAAAGCATCAAATTGATAAAATCGAGTAGACATATTCATAAACGTCCATTTTTATTTAATATCCCTCTTTGGGAATCTGAAAATGAATTACATAGGAAATTGGCAAAAAAAAGTTATAAATATCAGACAATTGTCCAAGATTTAGCTAGCAATAATCCCAACATTAATCCCGATAAAATAAGGATATTTTTAAGGCCAAAACTGGAAAAAATAAATTCCTTCGTAGAAGAAATAATTTTTAATAAGTAATATCAAAATATGATTCTAATTTATGAATGGAAATGATCACCACTCGTAATTTAATGATTAAAACATGGTTTTTTATATTTCATTTTAATAAAGTTTATCTGTTTCCTTTAATTAATTAAAATGAATATTAGTGAGAAAAACAGAAATTTAGTGCTTAACAAAAATTGAATTTTAGAAACTTAGGTATTAGTGAAGCCAACGTTCAGGCTTTACAGAAAATGAATATTACTCAACCTACACCTGTCCAGAAAGAAGCTATTCCTTTAATTCTTGATGGCCAACATGTTATGGCCCAAGCTAAAACGGGAAGTGGAAAAACATTAGCCTTTGTCCTCCCTATTATTGAAAAAATGGAATTTCAAAAAAATGAAGTGCTTATTTTAGAACCGACTAGAGAGTTAGCAAAACAGGTTAAGAATGTTATTAATCATCTGAATAACAATAAAATTAAAGCATTAACAATTTATGGAGGAGTGTCGATTAACAATCAAATACGAAAATTAGAAAATGGAATAAATATTATTTCTGGGACACCTGGAAGAATTATAGATCTCTATAAAAGAAGAAAGCTATGGTTGAATAATATAAGATTTATTGTAATAGATGAAGCAGATAGAATGTTTGACATGGGATTCGCACCCGATGTTAAATACATATTAGATCAAATTAAAAATGATTATCAGTTTATGTTATTTTCGGCAACTTTACCTTATGATGTTAGAAAATTGGTAAAAAAATATTCTAAAAACCAGTTTAAGTTTATAAATTTAAGCCGAGACAATCTAACAGTTGGAAATACGGAACAATTATTTTATATGGTTGATAGATTTGAAGACAAGTTAAAGACTTTTCTAGAAGTGTTGAAAATTGAAAAACCTAAACATGCGCTTGTATTTGTTAATACTAAAAAGACAGCTAGTTGGTTATCAGGAAAATTAAAGTATCTTAAAAATTTTAAATATAAGGTTGATGTTATTTCTGGAAGACTATCTCAATTCCAAAGAGAGAAGATACTAAAAGATTTCAAGGAACATAAAATAAATATGCTTATTGCTACTGACGTCGCCGCAAGGGGCTTAGATATTAAAAATGTCTCTCATGTTATTAATTATGATGTTCCAAAATATCCAGATAATTACATACATCGTATTGGACGAACTTCACGAATGAATAAAAAAGGAACAGCAATAACCATTTGTCTAAAAGACGAATATGAGTACTTATGCCATATTGAAGGCGTTATAAACAGGGAAATTATCCAAAAAACAATAACTACTCAAATAGATACAAGATTCCATAATCCCTTTTATTAATTTTAAATTTATATGAATAAAAATCTTATTTTAAAGCGATTAGTAAAAATAAATTGTGATATTTAGATACTATATCTAATTACATTTAGGAAATTTTGAATTAATAATAAAAAATCACAAAGTTTTTTGATTTACAAACTTTAATAAATAATTATTATTATTAGTTCTATAAATTAAATTCGTGTTTTTTATTTTTTTTCGAGGTTAAAAAATAATGCCAAGTCGACGTGGAGATGGAACTTTAGTATTTAAAATTTGTTTTTATGGTCCGAGCTTGGGTGGTAAAACCACAGCATTAGAATGGGTATACAATCGAGAAGGGTTAGCTAGTGGAGATATGCAACAGATACAAGATCCTACTGGACGAACTTTATTTTTTGATCGTGTAGTCGCTAGAGTATCTAATGTAGTATTTCAGGTTTATACAGTAGCAGGTCAAAGACGTCATAAATTCCAGCGCCAAACAGTTTTAAAAGGTACTGACGCAGTTATCTTCACTTTCGATTCATTAATTGATCAATGGCAAGAAAATATCTGGTCTCTTAAAGAATTACTGAAGTTTTATGGTGATAAACTCATTCCACCTAGTATTGCCGAACCACCAGAAGTTCCATTGGTGATGTTGGCTAATAAACGTGATTTAGAAGATATAGTAGAGATTTCAAAAATTAGGCAAGTTTTAGATACAGCTAAACTCAATCATACTTTAATTTATGAAACCATAGCTATAACAGGCGTTAATGTTAAGAGAGCTTTTGTGTATGCTGCTCGACAAGCGGTTTTAAATCATTATAAGAAACTTTCTGGCAAAGCAATGGAAAGCTCTTCTTGGTAATTTTAATAATTTTTATAAGATTTTTAAATTTCTTTCTAATTATCATAATCAAAGATTTACTACTTCAAATTCTACTCTTTGCTTAGATATTCTTAAATAGCCAAATGAACTAATTACTGTAAATTTATTATCAATTGGAGTAGTAGTGCCTGGATTCAAAAATAAGATACCATTTTGTTTCTCATTTACTGGTCTATGAGTATGACCAAATATAACAATATTATAGTCAGAATTAAGTAAATCTAATTTTTTAATTAATCTTTTTATAATTATATTCGGTCCACCCATCCCATGAAGCATAAGAATTTTGTATCCAAAGAGTTCTAATTCTATTTTTTCTGGTAATTTTTTCAATCTAGAATCAAAATCCATATTTCCCCGTATGGAAATGACTTTATCTTGCCCAAAGATATCAATAAGTTTTTTATAAGATTCATATCTTGTATAGTCCCCTAGGTGAAAAATATAATCCACATTTTTTTCTTTAAAATTATTAATAACTATCTCAGGAATCTTGTTTGTTCTATCTGGAATATGAGTATCCGATAAAACTCCAATTAATAATTCTTCCTTATCCGTTTTAATCATAATTGATCACTCTTTGTTTCATTTTTCATCCACTTGATTTTTATTCATTCTTAATTTAACTACATTTAAAGCAAAATTAATAGCTTCATCAATATTTTTCCATGTTCTTTCGTCAAGTTTTTCTTTAATCCAGTAAAATAGATCTTGCTTAATAGGGATCGTGATATAGATCGGTTGTGTTAATTGTGCTTCTTTTGAATGGGCTTTGTTTAAAAGCCAAGAAATAATATTCGAAATGAGTTTGAAATTATCTGCCGCATAAATTCCATATAATTTATGGAAACTTGAAAATAATGACAAATTCCCAATAACTGTTACTTTTCCTAATCCATAATGTGCTACTGCTATAATGGGAGCTTTAGAAACTGTTTCATCAACCCAATCTCTCTTATCAGAGTCATAATATTTATGCCAAGCAGATGCTTTAGAAGAAAATGCTATCGCTCTGACATCATTTTCATCGGTTTCAACTGATTTGTCGATATTTAATGTGCAACCGCCAGAATGGATGAATTGAGTGATATCTTTTGTTATAAAATGCTTTTTAAAATCTTTAATAATTGGACGTGAAATATCTTTAGAAAAATTTTCATTATCAAATAGTTGATCTGAATTAAATGAAATACCAAAATAATTTGTAAGATCATTTAAATTATTTTTATTTTCATATTCTCCTCCTTTATCATTGATTATTAAAAGGCTTCCACCATCTTTTACATATTTTACTAAATCTTCAATTTCTTTAGAATCAAGGTTATAATTACTGGTTGGAACGCCAATAACGAAAACATTATAAGCAGATAATTTCTCATAGGTTAAACCAGCTTCGATCTTTCCAAGTTTAAGATCAGAATTGAAAAGAAATTCGATAAAGTCATTAAATCCGGGATCTTCGATAATAAGTTTATTATAATGGGAATTATCAAACCCAATATTATATTCTGTGCTCATAAAGAGAAATACTCCTATTTGATTATTTTTTAATATATGATATTATTTTATAAAAATTAAAAGATTATTCCTAAATATGATTAAAAAAAATTATAAAGATGTAAAGAACCAAGAAGCAACTTTAGTTGATGGTACACCTGTTAAAAATGTTTACGTAAGATGGTTAATCGATAAAGAACGTGATAGCGCTCAAAATTTTGCTATGAGGCGTTTTGAAATTAAACCTAATACAAGTGTCCCAGTTCATAATCATCCACAGGATCATGAAGTTTATATTTTAAATGGAAATGGGATTTTTTATAATGATTCAGGACAGAAAGAGAAAGTAGGCTCTGGTGATGTAATATATATTCCACCTAATGAAAATCATGGCATCGAAAATATTGGAAATGAAGATTTGATTTTCTTATGCTTAATTCCTTATTTTAATAAATAAATTCTTATGTAAAAATATCATTTTTTTTCTTCTTCATCGGAAATTTGTTTTGCACATTTCCCAATCGCAACAACGGAATCATCTTCATATAACTTAATCACTCTTACTCCTTTAGCTTTCCTATGAGTAATTCTGATTGAATCAACAGGAAGTCTTATAACTTGACCTTTTTCAGTACCTATAAGTAAATCCATATGCTCTGCTATTCGAATTGCTATAACTTCATCCCCCTTTTCAGGGTTCAAGCTGATATTTCTTACTCCTTTAGCTCCTCTATTTGTTTTACGATATTCCTTCACTATGGTTCTTTGACCGAATCCATTTTTAGTTAATGTCAGGATAGTCTCATCATCTGTAACTAAAAGCGTATCTATAACTTCATCATTCTCTCGTAAGGCTGATCCTTTTACTCCCATCGAATTTCTACCAAGTTCTCTTAATTCTGATTCTTCAAATTTTACTGCATAACCCAATTTAGTCGCAATAAAAATATCTTGAAGTTCATTTGTGAGCCGTCTTACACTTACTAATTCATCATCTGATCTAATTCTTTGAGCTCTAACTCCAACATTTCTAATTTTTGAGAATAGTCGTAATGGTGTCTTCTTTATAATTCCATTCTTAGTTGTCATTATTAACATTTCATTTGTATGAAAATCTTTGATAGAAATCATAGAAGAGATCCTTTCCCCCTCCTTTAATGGTAAATAATTTACTATTGGTTTTCCTCTTGCTGTACGTGTTTGTAGTGGAATGTCAAAGCATTTTAATGAATAAACTCTCCCTTTTGAAGTAAAAAGCAAAATGGTGTCATGTGTTGAACCAACAAACAAATCGTCAATAAGGTCTTCTTCACGAACAGTCATACCCTTTTTTCCACGACCGCCTCGTCTTTGAGCCTGATATTCTTTAAGAGAAATTCTTTTAATATATTGATTTTTAGTAAAAATAACAATTGTTGGCTCTTTCTTAATTAAATCCTTTTTTTCTATTTCTTTAAAATCCTCTGACTCTACAAATTGGATCTCCGTCCTTCTTTTGTCACCGTATTTCTTACTTAATTCTGCTAATTCATTTTTTATAATATTCAATCTAATTTTTTTACTTTTAATGATTTTATTATATTGATTTATGCTTTGATTCAATTCGATTTGCTCATCCAATAATTTTTGATGTTCCAAACTAGTTAATCTTGATAGTGGCATTCCTAGAATGGCTTGAACTTGAATATCGCTCAAAGTATATTCTGATTTTAGATTATCTTTTGCCTCATTCACATCCTTTGCATTCTTAATAATTTTAACTATATTATCAATATCATCCAAAGCGATTAAAAGGCCCTCAACCTTGTGTAATCTACTTTTAGCTTTACTTAGTAAAAATTTTGTTCTTTTAAGGACAATTTTCTCCCGATGTTCGATATATTCTTGAATTAATTCCTTAAGAGTTAATATTTTAGGTTGTTTGCCTTCATTTATTAGTACTAAATTCGTTATATTAAAACTTGTTAGCAATCTTGTTCTTTTAAATAATATGTTTTTTATTATTAGTGGTTGAGCTCCCTTAGATAATTCTAATACTATTCGCATACCCGTTCGATCAGACTCATCACGTAGGTCTCTAACATCCTTTAGAATCCCATCTTTTATTAATCTAGCAATTGCTTCAATTAAATCAGATTTATTGATTAAATATGGTATTTCAGTAACAACTAAATTTGTCGTTTTACCTTTTATTTCTGTATCTACTTTACCAGTGATAGTTATAGCTCCCGTACCCGTTGAATATGCATTATAAATTCCGTTTGCGTCTGTAATTATTCCTCCTGTTGGAAAATCAGGTCCTTTTATAAATTCCATTAGCTCTTCAATGGAAATTTCAGGGTCATCAATAGTAGCAATTATACCTTCACAAATTTCTCCTAAATTATGAGGCGGCATAGAAGTGGCCATTCCAACAGCAATTCCTTTAGTACCATTCAAAAGGATATTTGGTAATTTTGCAGGCAAATATATTGGTTCTGTCGTACTATCATCGAAATTAGGCTGAAATTCGACCGTTTCTTTATCTATATCTTCGATAAGTTCATTTGCTATTCGAGATAATCGTGCTTCGGTATATCTATAGGCGGCAGGAGGGTCTCCATCAATAGAACCAAAATTCCCTTGAGGATCTATTAAAGGATATCGTAAAGAAAAATCCTGTGCCATTCTAACTAAAGAATTATATACTGCCATATCGCCATGAGGATGATAATTACCTAGAGTTTCACCTACTATTTTAGCGCATTTTACATGAGAACTAGTATAATACCAATTGTTAGTTGCCATAGCATAGATAATTCTTCGATGGACAGGTTTCAGACCATCTCTCACATCAGGAATCGCTCGACCAACTACAACTGACATGGCATAGTCGATATAACTGCTCTTCATTTCGTCTTTTAATGAGATTTCTTCAATCTGTTCTGTAGTCATAAAAATTACCTTTTTTAATAATAAACAAAATAGAATAATAATATTATATATCTAAAATATTTACTTCGTCAAAATTACTTATAATAAATTTTTTACGGGCTTTTACTTCCCTACCCATTAATTTAGTAAAAATTAAATCATTCTCCAAATAATCTTCATAAGCCACTTTTTTCAATTTTCGAGTTTCTTTATTCATTGTCGTCTCATAAAGTTCATCTGGATTCATTTCTCCTAATCCCTTATATCTCTGAACTTTAATCGATTCCGTATTTTTCAATTTGTACTTAGTTTGTAAATTTTTCAATTCTTTTTCTTTCTCGGCATCAGAATACACATAAGTCTTATCTTTTTTATAGGAAACTTTATAAAGCGGAGGTACTGCTATAAAAAGATGTTCTTCATCAATTAATGGGCGCATATATCTAAAGAAAAAGGTTAGTAGGAGTGTTTCTATATGAAACCCGTCCACATCAGCATCACACATGATTATGACCTTGTGATACCGTAATTTAGTAATGTCAAATGTTTCTTCACTCTCTTCTACATATTCTTCTACTTCTCCATTTATTCCGTTAGTTCCATTATCTTCCTGAAATCCAACTCCCAAAGCTTTTATCATTGCCTGAATTTCGTTATTTTGGAATATTTTATCTAATCGTGCTTTTTCTACATTTAAAATCTTACCTCGAAGAGGTAGGATAGCTTGATAAGTTCTATCTCTTCCTTGTTTAGCAGATCCACCAGCTGAATCTCCTTCAACAATAAAAATTTCTGATTCTTCAGGTTTGTTTGACGAACAATCTGCTAATTTGCCAGGCATTCTTGCACTATCCAATGCAGATTTTCTGCGAATTAACTGCCTCGCTTTATGAGCAGCTTCACGTGCTAGTTTTGCATTTATAGTTTTTAAAACAATCTTTCTTGCTGTTTGTGGATTTTCTTCTAAATACTGAGATAATTTATCAGTTACAATTTGGCTTACTATTTGTCTAACTTCTGGATTTCCTAATTTTATTTTAGTCTGGCTTTCAAACTGAGGATCTGGGAGTTTTACCGAAATTATAGCTGATAATCCTTCTCTTGTATCAGCACCGCTTAGTATATGTTCTTTATATTTTTTTTCCATAAAATTCTCAATATAGGAATTAAATGAACGTGTAAGTGCTGATTTAAATCCAGTTAGATGCGTTCCTCCTTCTATGGTATTAATAGTGTTAGCAAAAGAAAGTATATTTGTCTGATATCCTTGATTATACTGCATCGCAACATCGCAATAGAAAGTATGTTCCTTTTCATCTTGATATGAATCAGTAATATAGATAACATCATCATGAAGTGGTTGTTTATCCTTATTCAAATATGAAATGAATTCATTTATTCCTCCTTCATAATAAAATTCTTCCTTGGTATCAGCAATCTTATCGTGTAATTCAAATCTCGCTTGAGGTGTAAGGAACGCAAGTTCTCTCATTTTATTAGATATAGTAGAGGGATTGTATATTCTCTCTTCTTTATCAAATTCAAATATTTCTTTATCAGGATAAAATGAAATTTTTGTATAGGATTCAGAACTATCTGATGATTCAATTTCAGGTTCAGATTGCTTTAGACCTTTAGAAAATCTCTGTTTGTAAAGTTTCTTATCTTTGCAAATTTCAACCTCCATCCATTCAGTTAAAGCATTTACTACTGACAAACCAACACCGTGTAGGCCTCCAGATATTTTGTAACTCTTGTTGTCAAATTTTCCCCCTGAATGTAAATGTTCTAATATTACTTCTAAAGCAGGTTTTTTATATTCAGGATGGTCATCAATAGGAATACCTCTTCCATTATCGTAAACTTGTACTGAATTATCCATATTTAGAATAACTTTAATTTCGTTAGCAAATCCCCCCATTGCCTCGTCGACAGAATTATCTAATACTTCAAAAATAAGATGATGGAGACCTTTTTTCCCAGTATCTCCAATATACATAGCGGGTCTTTTCCTTACCCCTTCTAGACCCTTAAGAACCTTAATATCCTCTGCATCATAAGTATCGTTATCAGACATAAAAATCTATTCTTTTTGATACCTTTTGTAATAGTAAATTTATCAGTTCTTATTTGAACTAAAGTGATAAATTATCAATTTACATATAATATATGGTATTACTTTAATTTAAATATAAGCACAGTTTTTAGTCGTTTGAAAAAAAGAGATGGCTTACTATGAAAGCGTAATTAATGAAATACTAATGATTTTTATATGAGAAACCTAATTCTGCCATTAAATTTTATGTAACTAATTTTTCAGTCCACATTTTCAACTTTAAAAAAAAGTTAAATTTTGACGAGAGATTCACTTTTTCTTTATAAGTTTTAACAGACTAGTGATATATTATAAAAATTTCAATAGTTTTATCCTTTTTTGGTACAAAATTTAACTGAATGGAAAAAGAAGGACATTTAAAAAAAGAAAAAAATATCAATTTTTGGTTTTAATTTTTTTAATTATTATGAATGATGCTACAATGGTACTAACTCCTAAAAAGAATATTATACTATACCCTGGAATCGCATCAGAATAGGAGCATAGTATTTGATGGCATTGGTAAAAAGATCCTTTCCTATTTATTATCCAAATAGAATAAGGGAGAGAAATTTAAGATTTGTAATTTCGTAAAATTCTTGCCATATTAATCATATCCAGGAGATTACTATCAATATCATGGGTACGGATAATGTGAGCACCGTTATAAACAGCAATACTAGTTGCTGACAATGTTCCACTTAATCTCTCTTCAGGATCTGATCGATTTAAAGTTGAAGCTATAAAAGATTTTCTGGATATTGCTACTAATATGGGTTTTTCTAAAATTTTTAACTTCGATAAGTTATTAATTATCTTTAAATCGTAGATATATGTCTTCTTTTCGACCCAATGACCAATTCCTGGGTCTAAGATTATTTTATTTTCATTATATCCTTTTAATTTTAAACTTTTTATAATTTGTTTAAACCCTTTTATTATTTCTTCGATAGTTAATAGATCTCCAGGAACTTTTTTTGATGCCATCAAAATTATGGGGAGATCGTTTTTTATAATAAATTCTTGAAGTTTAGGATCCGTCTTAAGACAGCTTACATCATTAATAATAATCCTTTTATTAAATTGTTTTGATATTTCTAAAGCTCTTTCTGCTACTTTTTGGTATTGTGTATCAACTGAGATGATGATCTCTCTTGGAATTATTTCACAAACTTTGTTCATTGCGGGAGTAAATCGTTTAAGTTCTTCATCTATGCTTATTTTTTCAGACCATGGAGCTGTAGAGCGAGCACCTAAGTCAAGAATTTTTGCTCCATTGGTAATCATTCTCATTGTTGCCTTTTCTAAATCGTCTAATTCTTCATAAATAGAACCCTTATAGAAGGATTCAGGGCTTAAATTTAGTACTCCCATAATAACAGTAGGAAAATCATCACCTATTTCTAAAAAATCATAGAATTTCTCATAAATTTTATTCATATGGATCTAGTTTTTAAAAAAGATTTGAAATATTTTTAATGAGCATTTGTCTATACATATGCATGGGCTTATATAAAAATATTTAATATATAGAATTTTATTTGGATGCTTCTTTCCAACTAGATTTAAATACGTTAAAAATTCAATTTTATTTAGTGATTATTTCTAAAAAAAAGAGTAAAGGGAAAAAAAGTTATGGTAAAAGAATTAACAAAAAAAATGATTGATCTTGTGAGATTGCAAATGCTTTATAATATTTCTAATGGATGGTCTTGGTATGCATATAAAAAATTGGGACCAAAAGATATTATTGAAATAGAAATGGAAATGTGGGATAACTTAATGCCTCCTGCTGTGGATTTATTGTATCAACTAATTGAACCAGAGGGAAGTAACATTGAAAAAGCAAGACAAGTACTTACTCAAGTGAGTAAAATTAGCGGTTATGCTCTCAAAAATATCGAAGAATCTACAGAATCACTAAAATGGGAATATAAAGTTTGCCCAAATTGGAATTCTATGATTCAAATGGGTTTAGATGATTATTTATCTATAGATGGAAAACCAGCAAAAGTTTCATGTATCCATGGTTGTACTAAAATTCATACACATTATTTTAACAAGATTAACCCTAAAATAAAAGTACAATCTATAAAGAATAGACCGAATGCGGATAAAACATGCATTTTTAAATTATCTTTTGAATGATTCAATAAAGATATATACTATTCATTAGGATCTAATTTTTAAAAAAAATATTTCAAATAAGTTTAATTCTTTTCAATTATCATGGAATTGTTTTCGATTAAGCTTCCTCTTATTAAGCAAAATGATCCATTACTTGAAATCATAATAGAAAAAATAAGGGAAAAAGGGGACTCACTAAAAGAAGGAGACATTATAGTAATAGCCGAAAAAGTAATTGCTACCTCGCAGGGCAGAGTTAGGGATTTATCTGATGTAAATAATGCCTCCGATAAAGCATTAGAGTTGGCAAGTAAATATGATATGGACGAAAGATACGTGCAATTGATTTTAGATGAAGCTACAATGATCCTAGGAGGAATGAAACATGTAATTCTAGCGAAGGTAAACGATTTTTTAATTGCAAATGCAGGTATCGATCAATCAAACGCGGGAATTGGTAAGGTGGTTTTACTTCCAAGCAATCTTAGAGATGTGGTGTGGAAATTTTGGAAGGAGTTAAAAAATGCTTTTAAGATAAATAATTTAGGCGTTATTATTGCTGATTCACGTGTCCAACCTCTGAGAAAAGGAACCATTGGAATCGCTATAGCGACCGCAGGATTTGAACCAATTGAAGATTTGCGTGGGCATCCTGATCTTTTCAATAGACCAATGGAGATAACTATGAGAGCTATAGCAGATGATCTTGCAAGTGCAGCTCAATTTCTTTTAAGTGAAGCAAATCAACAAACCCCTATCGTAATAATTAGAGGGAGCAATGTCGAATTTACTGATAATCCAAAATTAACTACTGAAATGGCTCCTGAAGAATGCCTCTACATGAATATTTTTTCTAAATATCTTCTAAGAAAAAAGGAAGATTGAAAATTCTCTTTTGCTTTTTACCTAGAAATAAGAGCAAAGTTAGTTTTAATCTTTCTAGAGCCCCTTTTATTAATATAGGGAGGGCACTTGTAGCGTCACACCATACACATATGAATGATAGACTTTAATAAACCCAGATTAGATGAGATAAATCAAATAAATAACAATTTTATAAAGAAAGATTTAAATACATAAATACTTTTAATTAGGATTGATATAAAGTATTTGTATAATTCTTATTAAATTAAAAATAAAATTAAAAAGGGAAAAAAATGGAGTTAAATGAAGAATTAGGATTTAATAAAGGGAAAGATGATGAAGATTGGGATGATGATGATTGGGATGATGACGATGATGAGTGGGACGATGAAGATGATTGGGATGACGAAGATGATCGGGATGATTTTGACGATAATGATGATTTAGAATTATATAGTTGAGAAAAATATCTAATAAAATTGTATTAATTTAAATCCTTTAATTTTCGAATGTCTGTTTAAATCACACTCCTACTTACTCTTATCCACTACCATATTGCTATAAAAATTAGAGAGTTATATTTAATTTTATATAATCTTTAATCTCTGCAATAACCCTACAGTCAGAATTGGTAATGCTATTGTAGCATCGCACCACACACTTACATATTTAGATTCTAAAGAATATTTACCCCAAGATTTTGATTCCGAGACAGTACAACCAGAAAGACCACCATCATATTCAACAGCAGTATGTATCCTTACAGAATAGTTGTATCCCATTGTCTCGATATTTTCAATTTGATCTAATAAGGGAAAAATTTGTTGAGCCCAATTTCTCGGAACACCACCACCTATGATAAAAGTTCCATATTCTTTAAATTTTTTAATTATTTCAGCAAATTTTAAGACATCTCCAAAAATGTCAAATTTGAATTTATATCCTTCTCTAACAGAATATTTTATTAAATCAAGAGCTAATTCTGAATCAGTAAATGCTGGAACAAATACAGGAATATTATGAGCAGATGCTGTCGAAAGAATACTTTTATTATTTACTTTCTTACCTACTTCATATAAAAAATCAGAAGGTATGATCTCAATATCCTTAGAATCAAATAATTGGCGCACAATTTCAAGTAATTTCTCTTCTGCTAATTTATAATTTTCTTCAGGAAGAAAAGTATCATAAATCCTGTTAATTCGTAAATTAAATAATTCTTCATCATCTACATTAGAAGTACCTATGTAATGTCCAACATTAGCAACAGAATCAACTAAATCATGAATAACATTTGCTCCAGTACTTACAATTACATCTATTAAATTATGATCAATTAAAGTACATATTAATTTACCCATACCAGCGGGTACCATAGCACCACTTAAAGTTAAAACAGTTAGTATGTTTTCATCGTTAACCATTTTATAAAGGATATCTAAAGCTCTTCCTAAATTTCTTCCTTGAAAACCACAATCTCGCAATGATTTCAAAAGATCATCAACATTTTTAACCTTTTTAGCATCAAAAGGAATTATCTTTCGAATTAAAAAATCTTCTTTATTATGATTCTTCATTTTTCAACGAATTAATAATAAATTATTATAGGAAGTTAAACAAATTTTTCATAAAAAGTTTGTTATATTTAATTGAGGTTACTAAAAATACGTAATTTAACATTATATGATAAATCTTACACATATATCGATTTAGACAGAAAGAATTATTACTTTCTTATTTATAATTTTCTTATAGCATTTTAATGAATTAAGGATTCTTTTAAGCTAACTTTATATGAATCAAGTTGAATGATTTAATTATGTATTTAATTACATCTATTTGTTTCTATAACATTAAATAAGTTTAAATAATACTAATATATATTATTTAATTAATTTAAAGAGATTATAAAATTTAGATTGAGAGATGTCGCTTGTCCCAAAGAAGGTATTCTTTACTAAGGGTGAAGGTTACCATAAGTCTAAGTTAGCAGCTTTTGAGGAAGCTTTAAGGGATGCAGGAATTGAAAAGTATAATTTAGTTAATGTCTCATCTATTTTACCACCTTATTGTATAGAAATACAGAGAGAAGATGGATTAAAACAATTGAGACCAGGGCAAATAGTTTTTGCTGTAATGGCTAGATCAGATTCTAATGAATTTAATCGTTTAATTTGTGCCTCTATTGGTGTAGCAAAACCTGCGGATAAGGGGCAATATGGATATTTAAGTGAACATCATACATTTGGTGTTAAACCTGAAAATGCGGGAGACACCGCTGAAGACTTAGCTGCTGAGATGTTAGCAACGACTTTAGGGATAGATTTTGATCCCAATGCTAATTACGATGAAAAAAAAGAAGTCTTTAAAATGGGAGGAAAAATTGTAGAAACGAAAAATATTACTGCTCATGCTACAGTCAGAAATGAAAATGAATGGGCTTCAGTTCTAGCAGCCGCAGTTTTCATTTTATAGAGAGAGAAGATTATTAAAATGTTTTTTTAATTATATCTGTATAATTTTAAACAATTTTCTTGATTTTTTAATAAAAAAAATCAATTACAGTGAAATTTTTTAGAAATCTTTTATTCATTAGGTTACATTAATTATTATTCTTTGAATTTAAGAATGAAAAATTCAAATTACATTACTATTGAAGAAGCACTAAAGAAAGGTTCTGGTAAAGTAAATTTGAGAGGTTGGGTTTATCGCCATCGAGCATCAAATAAATTTATCTTTATTGTTCTTAGGGATGAATCTGATATAATTCAATGTGTCATTGCTAAAAGCAAGCATCCAGAACTCTTTGAAAAAGCTGAAAAACTAACTATTGAAACCTCAATTCAAATAATAGGCGATATCAAAAAAGATGAAAGAGCTCCTACTGGTTATGAGATCTCTGTGTCAGATTTGGAAATTTTTCAAATTGCTGAGCCATTTCCAATAACTGAACATCAATCCCCTGAACTTCTATATGATAACCGTCATCTATGGTTAAGATCGAGAAAATTAACTGCCATAATGAAAATACGCCATACTGTTGTAGGAGCAATTCATGAGTTTTTTCGAGGTCGTGGCTATTATGAATTTGATGCCCCAATTTTTCAACCTAGCATGTCTGAAGGGGGATCTACATTATTTGAGGTAAAATATTTTGAAGATAAAGTATACTTAAGCCAATCTTGGCAACTTTATGCTGAGGCTGGTATCTTTTCATTAGGAAAAATTTATAATATGGGACCAACCTTTAGAGCAGAAAGATCAAAAACATCAAGACATTTAGCAGAATTTTGGATGGCTGAAATGGAAGCAGCATGGATGAGGCTTGATGAGATCACTGAAGTTGCTAAAGATGAAATTAG
>JBHLNZ010000089.1:0-11572 GCA_048941015.1 Promethearchaeota archaeon
CTAACGAGTCTCTAAAAGAATTAACTAAATATACTGGAACCACTTTTCTACTCCAAAAAGTATTTGCTGAGAGTATTATCCAACGTGAAATGGAAATGTTTAGTGATATTCAAATGGAAAATCAAGAATTTCATAAAGTACTGGAACTATTCGAAAAATTAGTTACAAGTTATAAAAATATTATTAAAAGCAAAAATAAACGAGAATTTTTTAAAATATTTACCGAAGGATTAGAATATTCTAAAGAAGATAACCACTTTAAAGATTCATATAAATATTTCTATGAATTCATGAAAACTTTAAAAAGTAAAAATAAAAATTGAAGATTTCAGATTATTCAATCATTGAACCACAGAAAGGGCAAAATTTAAGTCCCGATCTTTGATCTAGTTGAGCTCCACAATTGAAACAATATTTAGATCGGATAACATCAGCTTTTTGTTCTTTTTCAATTACTAGAGCAGTTCCAGCTTCATATGTTGGATTATTAGTTTGATAATTTGAACTCACTTCTTTTTCAACTAATTTTGGGCTACAGATCGAATTACAATGAACACATCTTATAGGATCTTTTCCATAATAAATAACAAGATAAATAATTAATCCTATTCCTCCTGTAAAAATCAATAATATTATTGCTAAGCACACATCTATATCTTCACGAGTGGTTAATACATTTGAATTACACTTAGGGCAATACATTGTTGACATCTTTCTAACCTTTTCTATTGTATTTCAATAATTAATTTTGTATTTTAATTAAAGAATATTTCAATAAATACTAAAATGATCTCGAGTCCATTTTTTAATTAATCCTTTATATCAAGGTAGATACTATAAAGGTCAGATTTAATAATTTACTAAAACCCCTCTTAAAAATCGTGAGCTTATTAAGGTTGTTTTTAGATAAAACATTATATTAAACTTGTTCTGAGGCTTCAAAAACGGAAAATTTAGAATGTTTTCAAGTATATGGTCAAGGTGATAATGGAAACTTGAATTTATTAGTTGATAAAATATGGCTAGAAAATAATCGAATCTACTTTAGAGTATTAGAAATGATTTCTAATGAAAAAAGTAGTTTGATAAAAGAAAGAGGTTCTAATATATATTCAATCCACGAACAAGAAATCTTTACTATTCGATGCAGACTTTATTTTTAATATAATTCAAATCGTTTAGATGTGAGTCCCACAGTAAGGACAATATTTAGCATCTTCACTAAGTAGTCGTTCCCCACAAAAACTACAAAACTTTGGGACATTTCCACTTACTTTTTCAATTTTTTCATTAGTATATGAATTATATGCATTTTGAGTTTGTGATTCATATTTTCTCTGCGAAATTCGATCATCAAAAGGATAAACTTTAGCATTACAATGGATGCAATGATCTTTTGGTTTACTGTAATATACTATTAAATAGATAAAAAAACCTATTCCTGTAAAAAAAAATAATACAATAGCTAATATACTGTTAAATTTTTCACGTGATAACAATACTCTTTGTTGACAATTATTGCAATATCCAGTGGGATTTTTAATAGCCATATTTTAAGAAATTATTCTTTTTATTCAAAAATCTTTGTTAAATATTATGAGTTCTTTAATATAACATTATTCAATAAAATTATTTATTACGAAAAAATAATTTTCAATAATTTACCATGAAAATGTTAATGATATAATTAATAACTAAAATGAACTAAATTGAATCAAAAAGGTTTTTTCATTGTTTTAGATGGAATAGATGGGTCTGGAACAACAACTCATAGCCAACTACTAACTGGATTTTTAGAATCAAAAGGTTTAAAAGTTTATTTAACCCAGGAACCATCTAATAACGATATTGGATTGCTTCTAAGGAAATTTTTAAAAGATAATAAAATACCTGCTTCTACAGATGCTCTAATGTTTGCCGCTGATAGAGATTTACATTATAGAATTGAAATCAAAAAAAAGTTAGACGAAGGTTATATTGTTATTTCTGATAGATACATTGAGTCTTCAATAATTTACCAATCAGTTCAATCAGATGAAATCTCAATCGACTGGGTGAAAAATATAAATAAATTCGCTGGGATGCCTGATACCACTATAATTTTAGATATAGAACCACAGATCTCATTATCAAGAAAAAATCAACCAAATCGAGAGAAGTTTGAAAATACAGATTTCTTAGAAAAAGTAAGAAATACATATCTTAAAAGAGCAAAAGAATTGAATTACTTTGTTGTAAATACAAATGATATTATTGAATTAGCTCAAGAAAAAATTCAGAATTTTGTAAAATCTAAATTAAAAGAGAAAGGTTTTAAATTCAAATAATAAAGCATAAATTAAAATTTTAAATAACACAATCAGATTAAGAACTTTTAAAAGTTGAAGTATTCTAACATAAATCAAAATCTATCTACGATGGATAATATTTTTAAGAAAGATAGAATTGAAAATTACGTATATGTTTTTAGCTTTCCTCGTTTGGCGGGCACAGAAGGAGAGAAAAAAGCAGTAGAACTTACTGTTAATACCTTTAAAAAAATAGGATTTAATGATAGTCAAATTATAACAAGAAATTTTGAATTCTCAGATTTTTATACAACCACTTTAGTTAAGCTAATAATGATGTTAAACCTTATTTTTAACCTTACTTTGATTTTATTTGCTTATATTCATATTCTCTTAACCATTGTAATTATTGCATTTATGGTCATTCTTGTAGCTTTAATATTTAGGGGTTTAAAACACCCTGAAACTCCGGGTTTTTGGGGGGAATATTTCGGTGATACTTTTACAGCCACAAATGTTTTTATAAAGTTACCTGCTAAAAATCTACCTGAAAAAAAAGCTGGGAATATTGTTATTTCTGCTCATCTCGACTCTAAATCTCAAAGCTTTAATACTTTTTGGAGAATTTTATTCTATAGAATTTGGTTATATAGTGGAATTTTATTAGGAGTATTTTATATAATGTATTTAGTAATAACATTATCAAGGTTAGAATTTGATTTTCGAATAACTCTTTATGGCGCTTGGCTAACTATAATTGCTATTTCTGTTTCTAATCTTTTATTAATGTTTCTCGATACTCACAATAAATCGCCTGGAGCTTTAGATAATGCCTCAGGAATGGCAATCGTATTTGAATTAAGTAATTATTTCTTAAAAAATCCATTAGAAAATTTCAATTTATGGATATGTCAGTTTTCGGCAGAAGAATTAGGTACTATGGGTTCAAGGATTTTTGTGAATGATTATGAAAATGAATTTAAAAAAGGAAATATATTTCAAATAAATTTAGATATGGTTTCATGTGCCGGTGAAAAGAATAATAGAATTGAGTATTTCAAATCATATGGAGTTCTTATTAGGAAAGAATGTGCTCCTCTATTAAGTAAATATATTAATATAGCTGCAGAAGAAAATAATATAGAGATAAGAGGATTTCATCTAAGCCCGGGAGCTCACACCGACACAGTTCCTTTTCATTTAAGGGGTTTTGATGCCATTGATATAACAACTAAAGCATCAGCAAAATATACTCATACTAAATATGATACTGCTGAAAAAGTCGATCCAAACGTTATAGTTGATACTTGTAAAGTCATTTATAGTACGATAAAAATGATTGATGCTGATTATGAAAAATTATGCAATAATGAAGAATTGGTATGTGAGGTAGAATGAATCAAACTATAGCTGAGAAAATTTTTTTGGAACATACTAAAGAGCAAAAAATATCACCAGGTCAGTTTATTGAAGCAACTATAGATCTGATAATGGTTCATGAACAGTTAGGAGGGCGAATTCATAAGGAATATGAAAAACTTGAATTAAATAACGTTTGGGACCCAAATAAAATTTTTTTTATACTTGATCATTGGGTACCCGCCCCTACAGTATCTGCTGCTCAAATGCATCAAGATTGTAGAAATTTTGCTAAAAAATACAAATTCATTCATAATATGGGTATGAATAAAGGAATTTGCCATCAGGTTTTGCCAGAAATGGGCTTTGCAAGGCCAGGGATGTTAATTGTTGGATCTGATAGTCATACAACTACCTATGGAGCATTTAATTGTCTTTCAACAGGTATTGGAGCCACTGATGTTTCAGTTGTCTTTGCCACAGGAAAGTTATGGTTTAAGATTCCAGAATCTTATAAAGTTAATTTAATTGGTAATTTAAAAAAAGGTGTAATGTCAAAAGATTTTATATTGAAATTTATCGGGGATATTTCCACTAAAGGAGCAATCTATAAATCTCTAGAATTCCATGGAAAAGGAGCACTAAATTTATCAATTGATTCAAGAATGACAATTGCTAACATGGTTGTAGAAGCCGGAGCAAAATTTGGAATTTTTTTACCAGATGATAAATTAAAAGCATGGCTCGATCAGCGAACTCAAGAACCTTATAAATTTATTTCTCCTGATAAGGATGCAGAATATGAACAACATTTTGAATATAATTTATCAGAAATTAGTCCTACTGTAGCAAAACCATCTAATCCAGGAAATATTTCTCCTATTGAAGATGTTTTAGGTTTTCCGATTGATCAAGCTTTTCTTGGCAGTTGTACTAATGGTAGAATGGAGGATCTCAGAATTGCAGCAAAGATATTAAAAGGTAAAAAGATAAATCATAATATTAGACTAATTATTATTCCAGCCTCGACAGAAATTTACTTAAAAGCTCTTAATGAAGGATTAATTGAAATTTTTTTAAAAGCAGGAGCGATTGTAGGAAATTCTACATGTGGACCTTGTATTGGAGGACATTTAGGGCTTTTAGGTGAAAATGAGATTTGTATTAGTAGTTCCAATAGAAATTTTGTTGGAAGGATGGGAGCTCCTTCATCGCAAATTTTCCTTGCTTCGCCAGCAACTGTAGCAATTTCTGCATTAAATGGAAAAATATCTGATCCAAGAGAGGTGCTTTCTTAATGAAAGAAATTAAAGGTCATATTTTTATTTTAGGTGATGATATTAACACTGATGATATAATTCCCAGTCATACCTTAACACTTAGAGATCCTGAAGAAATGTCAAAATATACGCTTCAATTTGTTGCTCCCGAATTTGCAAAGAATTTAAATAAATACAAAATTATCATTGCAGGTGAAAATTTTGGAACAGGAAGTTCACGAGAGGAGGCTGTGAATGTTTTTCAAATCCTTGGAATTAAAGCAATTATTGCAAAATCGTTCGCAAGAATCTACTTTAGAAATTTAATTAACCTTGGTATTCCCGCTATTAAATTAAAATGGAAGGAAGACCATTTCAGTAAAGGAGACTTTATACAAATTAACTTATCTCAAGCTTTTATTTATAATCAGACTAAAAATCTCAAATTCGAATTCGAACAATTACCAAATTTTCTAAAAGAAATATTAAATCAAGGAGGAATTATAAATAAATTAATAATTGATTTAAAAAAGTAAACTTACATCAAAGCTTTTAATTCTTCTTGGATTTTTTCGATCCTTTTTTTTGATTTGATGAGAAGATCTGTTTTTCCATACTTTGAAAACCATTTTTCAAATCTCTGTTCAATACTAACTTCATAAGTCCCCGCCATATGTTTATCAGCGAGACAGATTATTTTCTCTTCTAATGAAATGGGCAAATAATTTTTTTCTGGTAATCCAACCTTAATTGCATCTTCTTTATCAAGCCCCCCTAATATATGTGTTTCACAGATTCTTACGAGATTATTAGAAAAACCACGTTCTTTTAATATCTTTCCACCAATTAAAGCGTGTTCAAAACCATGAGTTTTTGCTCTTCCTATATCATGCAATATTGCGCCAATTTCAATTAAATCCTTATTTACATTAACTTTTGTTATTTTTTCTGCAATCTCAAGTGCCTTTTCAGCAACTTTAAGTGAATGACGGCGAACATGATAAGGAACCTTAACGCGTTTAAGTAAATCAAAAGCAAATTCTCTATTTGGCAAAGTTTCTTCTTTATCCATTATTTTTTATAAGTTAATAATTAACTTTAAGGTTTAGTTATTCAAAAACTCCAAAAACAATTCATTAGAATTAAGATGATTTTATAATTTAAAAAAGAATGATCTCTTAGTACACTTCTTCATATGGACCACTAATTAAACCTCCAATTGTTCCCCCAATAATAGCTCCTATGATAGCACTTAATATACCCCCTACTGTAGAAACTAATTGAACACCTTGGAATAGTGCCATTAAATCTTCTCCTGAAATAACGCTCAATAATATCCAAATTAGTAAATCAATGACTATAATTAACAAGCTAGCTATAAAACCTCTTTTTAATCCTTTAGATATGGTACCACTTAAATATCCTATAAAAATAGTGGCTAAAATTTGTGCTGAAAAAAAATCATAAACAGTAGGTGTACCTGTAAAAAAAGAAATAATATCGAATTCGAAATTTGCCCCAATCAATATTGTGATTATTCTTAATATATTAGTACTGCCAAAAAGCTGTAACTGTTCAATAATATACGACATATTAAAAAAAAATGCAGTAAAAAAGCTAAAAAGAATTCCTACAAAAATACTAATTAATAACCGATAAGAGACCATTGTTCAAACCAAATTGAGACAAATTATTTTTGTATAATTATATTGGCTAGAATATAACATTAATTAAAATTTATATGCTATTTTAATTCTTTAGTTAGATAAGAGTTAGAGGATTTCTTTTAATAAAATATTAAAATTATGATGTTTTATTTAATATATTTAGAATATTTAATTTAATCTTGTTATACTTGAATAATTAGGTTAAGAAATTGGCAAAAAAAAAGAAAAAAGCTGAAGAATCAAAAAAGATTGAAGAAGAAGATAAAAGTGAAGATATAGAAATTGATTTTGATAAAGATTTTATAGAGGATTTTGAAGAAGATTTAGACTTAGAAGAAGAACTAGATTTATTGGATACTAATAATTTAGGTGCTGAAACTGAGATAGCAGAAACAATAATCGATAAAGATGAAGAACAAAAACAACTTTATTTGAGTTGTGGAATTCATATTGGCACCAAATTATTATCTGGAGATGCAAGAAGATTTATCTATAGACAAACTAATTATGGTTTATATGTTATCGACTTAACTAAAACTGATGAACGGTTAAAAATAGCTGCGAAATTTTTAAGTAAATATGTTGAAGAAGGGAGTGATCGAGTTATTGTCTCTTCTGTTAGAAGATATGGAAAAGAACCAGTCAAGATGTTTTGTAAAGTTTTAGGATGCCGCGCAATCACTGACAGATTTATCCCTGGATCTCTAACTAATCCCCTCATAGATGATTATATTAAAGATGCCTCCATTGTCGTTATTGTTGATCCTCATGCTGATAAGGTTATTTTAAGGGAAGCAAAATTAGCACGCATTCCTGTTATCTCTTTATTCGACACTGATGACACTCTCGATGGAATTGACCTTGCTGTACCGGCGAATAATAGAGGTAAAAAAGCATTAGGGCTAGCATTTTTTCTTTTAGCAAGACAAATTATGTTTGAATTAGGAAAAATTTCAAGTGAAGATGAATTTCCTTATACTCTTGAAGAATTCACCTCAAAAATAGTACCTGTCTACCGTCAGGAATAATTTTTCTTCGATTATTTATTATTTATTACTCTTTTCGTTTCTTCTCTTTTTCATTCTTTTTGGTGTGTTTTTTCTCCTTTTATTCTATGAATGACAAATTTTTAATCAATATTCAATTTTCTTTAATTAAGAAAGTCATAAAAAAGTTTAAAAAACTATGAAAAAAATTATAGCTTTTGCCGGAAAAGGAGGAGTGGGTAAAACTACTAGTCTTGCGCTTCTTCTAAAATATATTATTGACAATAAAAAGGCTAAGGATATATTAGTAATTGATTCTGACCCTGATGCTAATGTAGCAGATGTAATAGGAGAAGAAGTAAGTTTTTGCGATACGATTGGCGGAAAAATGAAAGTATTAAAAGATAAAATTCAGAGTTTGAAATTATCACCCAACACTCCCAAAAGTCAGTTGATTGAATCTGATGTATATAATTGTCTTATTGAAAAGGATGAATTTGACCTTTTGGAAATGGGTCGCCAAGAAGGTGAAGGTTGTTATTGTTTTATAAATGATGTCCTTAAAAAAGTAATTGATACCTTATCGAAAAACTATGATATTACGTTATTAGATTCCCCGGCAGGATTAGAACATTTTTCTCGAAAAACAGGAAGAGACGTCACCGATCTGGTTATAGTTACGGATCCAAGTAAAATGGGCATCCATACCATGAAACGCATTTTAGAAATATCAAAAGAAGTAGAGTTAAAGTTTGAAAATATTTGGATACTTGGGAATCGATTTCCAGAAAATTTAAGATCCATTTTAGAAAATGAAGTTGCTAACCTACACGAAAACAACGTAAAATTACTAGGTTTTATCTCCAA
The DNA here is from genome assembly GCA_048941015.1 of Promethearchaeota archaeon. Taxonomy (GTDB): domain Archaea; phylum Asgardarchaeota; class Lokiarchaeia; order Sigyniarchaeales; family SOKP01; genus SOKP01. The sequence continues at coordinate 8,427 of JBHLNZ010000089.1, forward strand.
CAATGATAAAATTAGTGAAATAAATTTATCGGGGGGAAATTTATTAAATTTAGCTGGAGATAACACGTCATATCAAGAAGCAAAACAATTATTTGCAAAAATTATTTAAAAAATTCATTAACTTTTTTATTCCGAAAACGCTTTTCTACACCATTACGCATTCCGGGTAACTTAAAACAGCTTTCAGGAATCATTCTTTTAAAAAATGACTGATTTTCTCGTTCCAAAATAAATTGTGAATTATATAACGTCTCAAAGATTTCTTTACCAGAAAATTGAATGTCTTCAAAGTATGGAATAATAGGACGATTTTTACTAATTTTTTCAACAACCTTCTTTAGGGGTGAATCAACCTCATAAATGTTCCCTTCTTCATTAATTATCGCAGTTTTATGGACATATTCATTATATAAACATATAATACAACTAGGCCATCTTTCATGAAAGTATTTCAAAACAAGGTCCATAACTCGATGCTTAAGTAATACTACTCCAAAAAGCACTCCACGATTATTTATTTCTGTTCGTGTAAATTGTTTTGCCCGATATGCTTCGGTAAATACCTCACGCATCATCTTATTAAATTTCTTTGCTAAAGGTGATCCAGAATTACGCAGTACAACCTCTGGCAATTTATTAATTTGTTGAGAAAGAATTGGAGAAAAATTCACGTGGCGAGGTAAATTTGTTTTTAATTCTTTTCGTGAATACCCTTTTGCTCTTCCAATCACTTCTAATGGATCCTTTTCACATTTTTTTTTATTCAAGGGATTCCTCTTTGAGTTATTTTATTATTATATTTAAAAAAATCTTGAATAGTTTTCTGACTTTTTCCATTTATTATCAAGTAAGGATCTGCCCTTTTAAGTACAACTCCAACAGATTTCAAATCTTTACGATTTTTAAATTTATATTTTTTACTTCGCAAATTTATAATTCGTTTAGCTGAAATAGGACCTATTCCTGGGACCCTTAATAACTCATGATAACTTGCTTCATTTATATCTAATGGTCCACGGTCTTTAAAGTAATTTCTAGCAAAATGGATTTTGGGGTCTCCTTCAGGTAAATTTCCCTTTTCATTTAAAACCTCTTTTAAATCTTCTAACTTATAATGATAAATTCTTAACAACCAATCACTTTGGTATAGACGATGCTCTCTTGCGAGAGATGTCGCTTTTTTACCTGCTAACGGAGTGCCTTCTATCGGGATAAATGAAGAAAAGTAGGCACGTCTCAAATCTATTTCTTTATAACCCCAATCTATTCTTTTTAATAAGTCAAAATCAGTTTCTTCATCTACAGCTCCTATAACAAATTGAGTTGTTTGTCCCCCATTAAGAATCGGTGCCCCATCCCATCTAAATTTTTTATAACCATCTTCTCTTCGATCTTTGATCATTTTTTCTTGATAATTATATTTATAGTCTTGTTTTAAGTCTTTCATGAGTTTAAGAGTCTTTTCATTATGTTTTATACGAATTTCTTTTAACCAGCGCTGTCGTTTCACAATATCGTTATAAAAATCCTTTTGTTCAGCAATTTCGGCTAAAAATTCTTTAGTTGATGCTTCTGAATTTATCGAGATACGATCTGAGAGACCTATTGCTTCTTTTAAAAGATATTGACTTGTCCCTGGTAAACATTTAAAATGCACATAACCACGAAAATTATATTTAAACCTTAAAAGATGAATTGCTTCTAACATCTCCTCAGTTGTTTGATCAGCACTACCACAGACACCTGAAGAAATGAATACACCTTCCACAACATTCATAGAATACAGCTTCATAAACGTACGTGCATATTCTTCAGGTGTAAAGCTCATCTTATGTTTACAACTATGAGAAAAGCAATACTTACAATTATAAATACATTTATTGGTGTATAGAGTTTTAAATAGGCTCATACATCGCCCATCAGGAGTATAACTGTGGCAAATTCCTGCATTAGCCGTTGCCCCGATCCATCTGTTTGAATCTCCAAAAAGTTTTGGGTACTTGTTAGTACGACTAGAAGCAGTACTAGCACAAATATCAAATTTAGAATTTTCTCCGAGAATCCGTATCTTTTCTAAGATTGATGGCATAAGATCATTTATTTAAAAGAATACTAACTTTCAATAGAAGATATATTTCTTTATCTTGATAATTACCTTATAAATAAGAAGGGCATAACGAATTTTCAAAGTAATTAATTTTTTTATATGAAATTTTTGAAGTTCATCTTATTATAATAAAAATTTAATTTCTAATGTTTATTCTCATAATTATGCCAAAATATACTGGAGGAGAAATAATAACTAAATACCTTATTAAAGAAGGTGTAAAATATGTCATAGGCATACCTGGTCATGGAAATTTACCATTAGTGGATGCATTTTTTAAAGATAAGGATAAAATTGAGTTGATCCAACCAAAGCAAGAGATGAGTGCTGTACACCTTGCAGTAGGTTATTACAGAGTCACACAAAAACCTTTAGTTGTTTTTACTTCAATTGGTCCAGGTGCAATTAACACTGCTATTGGTGTTGCAGACGCTTATGTTGATTCAATGCCTGTATTAGTTATTACTGGAGATACACATGTACATATGAGAGGAAAGGGTGTTTTACAGGAAATAGAAAGAAGTAAAGACTCAGCTATGCCCAAAATTCTTGAGCCTATTGTAAAACGCAGTTTCGAATTAGATACAATATCTCAAGTACCAACTGTTATTCAAAGAGCTTTTAATTTAATGGTAACTGGAAGAAGAGGTCCTGTACATATCGATCTCCCCATGGATGTGCAAGCAGAAGCGATTAACATAGAAATTCCTGAACCACTTGAAAGAAGAGCAATGGGGAGAATTATGGGAGATCCTGAGCAGATTAAAAAAGCGGTATCTTTTTTAAGAGATGCGAAGAGACCGGTTTTATTTTTAGGAGGTGGGGTTGTCACTGCTAGCGCTTTTGAGGAGGTTAAGATTTTGGCAGAAAAACTCGGAGCAGCGGTGGTAACTACAATGATGGCAAAAGATGCATTTCCAAATGATCATGAATTATTTTGTTGGGCAGCAGGGAGTAAAGGTACTACAGTTGGTTTAAAAATGGCATCAGAAGCCGATGTTCTTCTCGCGGTTGGTTGTCGATTTGCTGATGAAACAGC
>JBHLNZ010000090.1:0-11541 GCA_048941015.1 Promethearchaeota archaeon
TTTAAGTTCTATTATATTATTCCTAATTTGGATTTTATAATAAAGGAAATATTAAAATCCAATAGATTTTTGAAATAAGTAATAATAAATTATTAAAATTAAACTAAATGGGGAAAAATAGGATGAAAATCGTAATTTTAAACGGTAGTCCTAAGGGAGACGAAAGCGTATCGATGCAGTATGTTTTATATATCAAAAAAAAGCATCCAGAGCATGAATATGTTATCCTAAACGTTGCACAGAGCATTAAGAAGATAGAAAATGATATTGAGAGATTTAATAGAATAACTGAAGAGATTGATAATTCGGATGGTGTAATTTGGGGTTTTCCTGTTTATGTCATGCTTGTCTGCTCCCAATATAAAAGGTTTATCGAATTAATCTTCGAAAATAATGCTAATCATGTTTTTAAAGGAAAATATGCAGCGGTGTTATCAACATCTATTCATTTTTATGACCATACAGCGCAAAATTATATTCATTCGATTTGTGACGATCTTAATATGAGATATTTTGGATTCTTTGCTGCTGATAGTTGGGATTTGTTTTATCCTAAACGCAGAGCAAGATGGTTATTTTTTGCAGAGAAATTTTTCGAAGCTATTGAAAATAATCTTCCAACTACTAGAGAATATCAAGAATTGAAATCTCGCGATTTTAATTATATTCCAATTCAAAAAGTTAACGAGGAGGGGAAGATTGATAACAATAACAAAACGATAATTGTTCTTTCAGAAGATACTAATGATGATAATAATTTAGGAAGAATGGTTAATACATTTAAAAATTCTTTCAAGAATGAGATAGAAGTATATAATATTTATGATTTAGATATAAAAGGACCTTGTATTGGTTGTACAAAATGCGGATACAATCATGAATGCATTTATAATGAAAAAGATGGATTTACAGAATTCTGGACCAATAAAATAATGAAAGCTGATGTCTTGATATTTGCTGGAAGAATAAAAGATAGATTTTTATCTTCGTATTGGAAATTAATATATGATAGAGCATTTTTTAATAATCATACTCCGACTATAATTGATAAACAGTTTGGTTATATCATTTCAGGACCTCTCAGCCAAATTGCAAACCTGAGAGAAATTTTACAGGCCCATATAGAATACCAAGACTCAAATTTCTTAGGTTTTATTACTGATGAGTTTGGAGATTCTGCTGAAATTGATCGATTATTATATAATTTTGCGAAACAAGCAAATGATTTTTCAAATGCAGACTATATTAAGCCTCGAACTTTTCTTGGGGAAGCCGCCATGAAAATCTTTAGAGATGATGTTTACGGAAGAAATCGGTTTGTATTTCTAGCAGATCATGAATATTATGAGACTCATGGTGTTTATGATACATTTCCGCAAAATGATCAGAGAGCAAAAAAGTTGAATGACAAACTGATCCCATTAATGAAAATTGATAAAGTACGAAATAAAATGAACTTAAAACAAGAATTTTTGCGACCGTTTAAAAAATTATTAGCAGATCCTAACAAATAAAGTTTATTTTATTTTTTTAGAGAAAGTTGTTTTAGTTTTTAGTTTTTTTTGCGTCTTTGTTGATATTTTGGGTTCTATTATTTCTTCCTTTTCTTTAAGTTTCACTGGTTTTGAGGGATCAATTGGCGTAAGGCATGACCAACATGCATTTTCCAGAGAGCTTATAGCTTCTGAACATTTTGTACAATAGAGCGCATCACATTCTGGACAAAGGTATATTTCCCTTAACAATTTTCCTTTGCATACCAAGCATATTTTCCTCTCTCTATGATATATTACTTCTTCTTCAGTTACTTTTTCTGGTCTTACAAAAATTCCTAAAATTTGAGGAGAGCCTTCTTTTTCCCTTTTTTGATTTTGGGCAATTATTTCAAATCGAATATTCCTTATTGTGAAAAAGAATAAAGTGTATATATATACAAAAGCAATAAAGAATTCCATTACAAAATACCATTTTAATCCATTAAGAATGTCTAAAATGATAATTGCTGCCAAAAAAGGGACAGTTATTATTGCATATAACATCCAATAAAGTAAAGCTCGAGAAAGAAACTTAGGATTTACAATTGTGGGGAGTATGGTAATGAAGCAGCCGAAGATTAAAAGAAGCGGACTCACTGCTAGAGGATATACCCCAAGCTCTTTATGTTCACTCTTTGCAAGATTTAACGATGTTATAAACATAAGAAATCCAAATGATAAAAATGATGAAATAGCTTTAAATTCGAGACGAGACCATCTTGTGTATAAGTAAAATACAAGTGGGACTAAAATTGACATCCCTAAAATAATAGGGAAATTAAATATAGCTTTTACTAATGTATGATTAGCAAAAAATATAATTTCAATTGAAAGCAAAATTAGATAAGTTATAGTAAAAAGGTATTTTGTTTTTTTTACTATTATATCAAACGCAAATAGGAAGAAAGTGAAACCTATGCTTAGAGAAATATAACTTAGTCTGCCATAAATTTTATAGATAACATTTTCTTGAAATGGGGTGACCGCTAAATAAGTGTTACTATCAAAAAGAGCAAGTTCTCCGGGTATTTGAAGAACTTGAAAGAAAGTAAATATTAAGCTAAAAGCAAATCCAAGAATTAAACTAGCAAGACTGAACATTATGAGTTTTTCGTTAAAGATTTTTCTTTTATCGCCTTTATTTATGAAATAAACAGCAGATAATAAAGCAATAAATATAGCGACGCCCCATAAAGATCTTTCTAGAGGGTCCCAAACGGGTGCAACATCCATGCTTTCTAATTATTTGTTTAATTATGTAATTATTAACATAAACGATTATTTAATACTTGCATTTGGATCTAGTTCCCAAATTGTTTAATTAATTTTTTTATAATTTCTATTACGTCTAAGGCAGCATTTTGAACTTTATTGGTTAAATTCAGTTTAAAGAATGGGAGATCAACATTTTTGCCTAAATCATCAAAATTGATCTCATCACCTCCGTACAACTTTAAATCATTAAAACCTTGAAGACTTTCTGGAACAAATCCAATCATAATAACTCCCATTTCTGGAATTTTCTTTAAAAGAAGATCGATAACAATATGAATTGGAATTGTATGTGATGAAATTGGTACGTACTCACTTATATGTCTTCGTTCTATAATTGCTACTGTACCAGGGGGTTTATTTAAAGTGCATGTATCTATAAGAATTAAATGAGAAGGATTAAAATTGATAATTTCTTCAATTCTTGTCATAGGATCAGTCCCAGCATTTAGGAAAAGGAACTTCCCTTTAAAAGGATTTACCATCTTAAAATAAATTAGAAGTTCACTAATAACGTAAGGACCAACCCCATCATCAGTTAATTTTTCTTCTCCAATTCCCATAAAAACAATTTTACGGGAACCCTTTAGATAAGATTCTAATTTATGGTACAAATCTTTCATTGCTGAGATAAAAAATAGAAGATTCATTAATTAATTTATCATAAAATAGAGTAAATCTTTTATTTCAGAAATTTTTGAATTTATTATGCTTTTAAAAGGAAAAAATATTATCATTACTGGTTCGGGAAGGGGTATTGGAAGGGCGATTGCTATAGCTTGCGCAAAAGAAGGAGCTAATCTTGGTTTAACAGCTAGAACTTTAGAACAATTAAATGAAACTAAGAAAAAAATTGAGGATTTGGGGATAAATGTTAAGGTTATAATAAAAAGTGCTGATATTACGCAATATAAAGAAGTTGAAAATGCTTTCAAAACTTTCTATGAAGGTTTAGGACAATTCAATGGAGTTATTGCAAATGCAGGTTATTCAAGAATGTGGGTAAGTCATGAATTCGATACTAATAAGTTTTCTGAGATTATTAATACCAATATATCAGGAGTTTTTCATACCTTTAAAGCTGCTTATCCATATATGAAAAAGGATGATAAAAGTAATAAATCAAGGTTTATTATTACAGGTAGTGCAGCATATACTAACCCAATGGTTAAATTAGCTGCTTATACAGCAAGTAAATATGCCGTTGTAGGTTTACAATATTCATTAGCACAAGAATACAAGAAAGAGAATATTAGTTTTAATATGGTTCTCCCAACCATGGTTGACACAGCTCTTCTAAGAGGATCTAAAGCTGGTGATGGAAATAAGCCTCCAAATGTTATGGATCCATGGGAATTAAATGAATATTACCTTTTTCTATTATCTGAGAAAGCAAATAAACTAGATAACAGTTTGATTTTTACTAGTGATTTTGAAGAGCTAAAGAAACTTCTTTCAAACGCGCCCTCAGGGAAAAAAGAAAACTGGAAAGTATTCAAGGAATATCTGGAATCCAACGCTCCTAAAATCTATGAGAATGTTAGAAAGTTAGGAAAATTAGTTGACTTTTTTATTTCTAGGATGTAATTATTTCATTCTATGTTTCTTTCTAAAATTTAATTAGAGCTAATGAATAGTCAAATTCTTTAAAAAAAAAGTATAATAGTATATTTAGGAATGGAAGAAAAATCGCCAAATAATTTAGAAAAAGTACAAATCAAAGGTATTTTTAAGAAAGAGAAAGTATTTATTTTGGATCCAAGAGGATTACAAGAATTTTATGAGAATTCATATATAGGATCTATAGAGAAAGATGAAAATGGTAATGATATATTAGTTTTGGAAGCAATAGAGGTACTACTTTTAATAGAGAGACAGAGGATTCTTCTTTATGAGGACAACGATGAGAATAAAGTTCAATATACCTTTGAAACAGCATTAGAACATTTTACCAATTATGATGAGAGATTGTGGCAAAAGTATATCATTTATATGGATTTACGTAAAAGAGGATACATAGTTAGAGCTGGATATGGCGAAGGTATAGATTTTCGTGTTTATAAACGAGGAGCTGATGTTGAGAAAGATGCAGCAAAATTCTTAATATATCCTGTTTTTGAAGGAGATCCTATAGAATTAAAAGATCTCGACAAAATATCGAGAGTTGCTTTAAGTTCTCGTAAAGACTTAATAGTAGCAACAGTAGATAGGTTAAGCAAACCTATTTATTATAGCGTAAATAAATTCCAAATTATAAATAATGTCGAAATAGATGAAAGTGAGTATGCCAGATAAATTTGCATGTGATACTAGTGTTATATTTAATGGTTTGATTTTAGATTTAATTGAAGATGGAGAATTAGGAGAAAAACCTGAAATTTTTATCTCTAATATTGTTGTTGCGGAAGTAGAATATCGAACAAATATTCAAAAAGAAATTGGCTTTTTTGGTCTTCATGTATTAAGAGAATTACGTAACTTGCATAATGAAGGAAAAATTATTCTCCATATAATTGGAAAACGACCTACAAGAGAAGAAATTAAGATGGCTCCAGGGGGTGAACTTGATGCTCTTATAAGAGATCTTGCTCTAAAAAATGAAGCCATTTTGATCACTGCTGACAGAATTCAAGGAGATGTTGGAGTATTTGAAGGTTTAGAGATAATGTATGTTAAAGAGAAGGCTATACCTAGAAAAATTGGCCCTCTTTCTTTGAAATTGTTAGAATATTTTGATGAAACAACTATGAGTGTGCATCTTAAAAGAACTCTCCCTCCATATGCAAAAAAAGGAAGTCCTGGAAATTGGTATTTACAAAGAGTAAGAAATGAACCATTATCATCAAAAACAATTGAAGATATTGCTATTGAAATTATTGAAAATGTACGAGAAGATGAACATTCTTTTATTGAAATTGAAAAGTATGGTGCTGTTGTAGCTCAATTAAGAGAATTTAGAATAGTTATAACCCGCCCTCCTTTTTCGAATGATGTTGAAATTACTGCTGTACGTCCATTAGTAAATCTTACATTATCTGATTATTCAATAGATGCAAAATTACATAATAGAATAAAAAAGGCAGAAGGAATTTTAGTTGCAGGAGCTCCTGGAGCAGGTAAATCTACATTTTCAGCTGCATTAGCTAATTTTTATTTAGAGCAAAATAAAGTAGTAAAAACATTAGAAAGTGTAAGAGATTTACAAGTCAGGCCAGAGATAACGCAATATACTAAGCTTGAAGGAAATTTAGAGAATTCTGCTGATATATTACTACTTGTAAGACCTGATTTTACAATATTTGATGAAGTACGTACCACAAAAGATTTTGAAATCTATTCTGATTTTCGTCTATCCGGTGTAGGAATGGTTGGCGTCGTACATTCTTCTTCTGCAATTGATGCAATTCAAAGATTTATCGGACGTATCGAACTAGGAATGCTTCCTTCGATCATTGATACAATAATTTTTATAGAAGGCGGAGATATTACGTCAGTATTAATATTAAAGATGACTGTTAAAGTTCCGCATGGATTTCGAGATAAAGATTTAGCAAGACCAGTGGTAGAAGTTAGAGATTTTAAATCAGATTTATTAGCATATGAAATTTATTCTTTTGGACAAGATATTGTAATAAATCCTATTAATCCAGTCAAAGGATCAAAAACTGGAAAGTATAGCAAATATAAATCAGTAAGAGAGAAAAGAGGTTCACAACAAATCGATTTAGATATAAGTGTTGAGAAACAAAAGATAATACTTAAAGCAGATTTAGATTTTGCTAGTAAAAATATTATAATATATTCTGATGGTCAAGAAATATTCACTGGCTCACTTAGTCGAAATGCAAGTATCTCACTTTCACTTTCTAACAAAGAAGGGAAACGAGTTTTAAAAGAATTTGAAAAATCGAGAAAGATTTATGCTATATTAAAATAACGACAAAGTTACCGGTTTCATTTTAATATTTGCTTTACTTTTTCAACAATTGGAGGTAATACCTCCATTATATCATCGAAAAATCTTAGATCTGCCTCATAATCATATGGTGTTTCTCCTTGATTTAGGATTATTAATTTAGCGCCATAATTTTTAGCAATACCCGGCATATTCGCTGCAGGTGTTACAACTAAAGATGAACCAATAACAAAAAAAACGTCAGCATTTTCAGACCTTCTTATTGATTCTTCCAGTTCATCATAAGGTAAGGGATCACCAAAGTTAACAATACTTGATATGATCCTACCATTACAAGCAGGGCAAGTTGGTTGGCCTTTTCGAGGATTTTGTGTTCTATATCCTTGACCCCACCTAGTTTTATCCCATCCTGCTTCTTCAAATGTCATTTTTAAATTACAATCCAGGCATTTCATAAAATACATATTTCCATGTAATTCTGCTAACCTTTCAAATGGAATACCAGATTTTGCATGCAAACCATCAACATTTTGCGAAATCAAATAATTTAGTTTCCCTATACTTAAAAGATCTACAATAGCGTAATGAGCTATATTTGGTTGCACCTGATCCCAGGGAGGACTTTTAGGAGGTGGTAATCCTTTATCTCTCCTCGTCCAAACTCCATCAGGACCACGATAATCAGGTAATCCTGAATGAGTGGATATTCCCGCGCCTGTAAAAACTACTAGCTTTTTAGATTCAGCAATCCATTTAGCAGTCAGATCAATTTTTTCTTTAAGTTCCATATAGAATTAGAAAAGAAAAAAATAAATTAAAATTTATTTTAATTTTCTATTTAATTTCATTTAAATCAATTCCTTTTGTCTCTTTTATATATAGGTAAATTAACGGTAAATTAATTAAAACCACTAGACAAATTACAATAAATGCTGATTCTTGGTTAAAGATTATTTAAAAATTTAATAGAAAAATTTCAATAAAATGTCTAAAAAAAATATCATATGAATTATTTTCAAAGAACTAAGCAATATACCAAAATCTCTATTATTTTTCTTTAGAATGTTTTAGAATAGTGATAAGATTGCGTAAATTATCCTCTAAATTATAAAACTGAACCATTTCAAGTGGTTCTTCCACATTTCCTATTGTTGATACATGATGAGAATCACTACCTATAGAAACAGGGATTTTGGCAGTAATTAGTTTTTCAAAAAATATTTTATTTACACTTGAATAACAATGAGAATAACTTGAATTGAATTCAAAAAATACATTATATTTACATAGAAATTTTATCAATATATCTAGGTTTCCATGAATGAAAAATGAAGGATCGAAATGTGCTAAACCAAAAACACAGGGCTTATCTTCATTGTTTATACGTCTCATCCAATATTCAAGTAAGTTGTTAATAAAAGCAATACCTTCCGGACTTTCTAAATATTCAAACAGAATAATATCAAAATTTAAGGGGTTTACTAATTTTAAAATATATCTCTGAGAACTTGAAATATCAATCTCCACACCCCTAAGAAGCATCAAATCTATATCTTTATCATATAAGTATTTTTGACATACGGATATTTGGTCAAGATAATTTTCAATTTTTTCATTACTGTTTAAACTTGGAATAATATTCGATTTCCAGGAATTAGTTAAATGATCAGTGATACAAATAATTTTTAATAACTTTATGGATTTTTCAACTATATTTGGTATGCTATTATTACCATCAGAGAAATTTGAATGAATGTGTAAATCTATTTTGGGTAAATCTTTCATAAAAATTTTTTTTATTATTAATCTAAATACCTAATGATTTTAATTCACGGTGGATATACCATAACATAATTCCACTAAAACTGAGAATAATTCCAAAGAAAATTAATAATGAGTTAAAGAAATATTTTCCAGCATTCTGTGTAATAACTATAGTTCCAAATGTAACTTCCTCAATAATAACAATATTAAAATAAAAGAGAAATACAATAATAATGATGATTATAAAGGAAATAAATTGACATACTGCTAATAAAATATTGATAATATGAAGAATCTTGGTCCTCCTTTTACCTAGTTCTATTATCTGAGCTGCACCAAACTTAATTGCAACTTTTTCCTTATCAATTTTTTTGATGAAATAATATGCCATTTCTCTCAATGGAATTACATCAAAAATTACAGTTCCGATTGTAAAAATACAAACTCCTATTAAAATTCTATTAATAAAAATCAAATTATCATTTACATTTGAGAAGTTGTTAACAATGAAAATAAAGGAACTGAGAAAAATAACTAAGAAGAACTTGATTCCCGCTAGTGTTAAAAAAGTTGAAGATCTATCCGCAATTGTTAATAAATAATAAGCTACGCCAATTATTGAAATAAAAATCCCCAATTGAATAGCTTCTATTGATAAAAAAAGTGCAAATACTAAGAAACATATACTAATAAAAATGGGTAAAAATGGAAATAATGGGGCTTTAAATGGTCTATCAAGCTCTTTTCTTTTTCTTCTTAATATTACAGCAGCATAATTTATAAATGCTAATCCAATAAAGTAAATAAAAATAGTGGTTTCAGCTGCTAATCCAATACCAGCAAAGATTGTAAAAATTATTGAAATAAATGATGTTAAAGCTAAACCTAATACTGGCAAATCAGATTTCTTCTTTACTTGCTTTATTTTTTTTGGAACATATCGATCTCTTGCTAAAGCGGTAATAATAGCAACTGCTGAACCTATTGCAGCATTCATTGCAATAAAAGTTGCAATAATTGCAGCAATAGCCATAATATAGAATCCAGCGACATGATTAAAGACATTTTCTAACACATCTGCTAATAAAATTGGTCTATCCCCCAAATTTTCTGCAGAACCTCCAATATTTATTAAAACTACATAAGATACGGCGATATATATCAGTAATGTTATCAAAATTGCTAATACATTTAATTTTGGAATATTTTTTGACGGGTTTTTTAAATTAGGATTTAAATATGCTATATTCGAAGTTATAGAAGTAAAAAAGATAATTAATATAGAAAAAGAGTATATTATTCCAAAAAAATTAGTTCCCGAACTAATAAAACTAGGATCATAATTTGGATTATAGTTCAGGGGTGGAATGATTAATCCTGTAATTATGAAAAATATGAAAATGATTATGAGTAGGACAGTTAAATATAGAAGTGCCTTGATAGCAACTTTTTGGGTTCTAAATATTACAATACTAGTAAAAATTATCGAAAAAATCGCAAGAGGAATAACAAAGGTATCTACCCCAATAATGTTGGATTTTTTAAATATTTCATCAATTACTAATGCAAAAGTCTGAGCTGAGAAAGAACAGGTTGCTATATTAGCAATCCATAAAAAGAATCCAATAATAAATGCCAAGAAGCCTCCTAATCCCTCTTTAGTGAAATTATAGGCACCACCTGCTATAGGAAGACTTGTAGATAATTCTGCATAGTTAAGTCCTGTAAAGAAAATTAAGATTCCTCCTAAAATTAAACTAATAAGAACTCCTGATTTTGCTATTTCAATTCCAAAACCGAGGAGGACGAATATTGACCCTCCTATTCCACATCCTATACCGTAAAGAACTCCTTGATAAAGCTTTAGTGTTCTTGCTGCTGGGACTTCTTCTGTTTTCGTCTCATTCAACTTTTATCATTTATAATATTCATTAGAAAACTAAAATTTTTAAAGAATCCTTAAGATTTTTCTAAATGGAATATTCCAGAAATTATTGCAAATAACGCACTAATTAACAATAAGAAACTTACTACACTTATATCAAAATTTTCAGAAGTAAATAAATTTATACTACCAAAATCAATAAAATTTAACATATCACCAAATGCTAAAATGATTAAAAATATTCCAAAACAAATTAAAATCCCTCCAAAAAATTTTGAAAGTCTATATATAAAAGATAAAGTCTCTAATCTGTGAATTCTGCTCTCCTTATCCCTTATTTCTTCCTCTTGATTTTCTAACTCTACCTTAAGTTTCTGAAGTAATGCCTTTGCATCGTTAGTACTTTGATCAATTACTTCTTTAGATTTAATAAGTTTATCATGTTCAGTTTGCATGAACTCTAACTTCTCAGTTAGGGAATCTAATCGTTCTTCTCGCTCAATATATTCAATATTAGTACTTTCAATATTTTTCTTAATATCTTCTAACCTTTTCTCGTTCGCTTCAATTAAGCTTTCCTTCTTTAGCATGGATTCATTAATAGCTATCAGATCTTCATTCAGATCTTGAATTCGAGACTCAAGATCAATCATTACTTGTTGCTTTTCTGTTAATTGAATTTTATACTTCGCTAAAAGTTCTTCATATGCTTGTCTTTGTTTCTCCATCTCTGGAAATCCTTCTTTATAATCTTCGATTTGTTGTTCGACAACTTTAATTCTATCTTCTTTTTTTTCTATTTGTTCTGATAAAAGTTTCTTTTCCTCTTCTTTAGCTTCAATTTCTTTATCTGAATGCTCCAATTCGAATTTATTTTTGCTTATAGAAACTTTTAAAGTCTCATTCTCGGCAGTAAGGCTTTTAATTTTTTTTTCTAATGCTTCAGCATCTTCTTTTTGTTTTTCAAGAATTGTATTTTTTTCCTGAATCTCTTGATTCAATTTCGCAATTTTCGAGCGTAATTCATCCTGAGTAGCAACTTTTTCTTTAACACTATCTGTAAGTACAATTAAATCTACTTGCCTAGTTTCATAGGTTTTTACTAATTGTTCATTATTCTTTAGAAGTTCTTTATATTCTTCTTCGAGATTTTCCTTACTCTCCTTTGT
>JBHLNZ010000022.1:0-1773 GCA_048941015.1 Promethearchaeota archaeon
GTACCATCTTGAAAATTTTCACTATTCGTTAAAGATGTATCTGCAATGTCAAAATCAAGATAAGCATAAACTCTAAGTACCCATTCATTAAAAGTGTGATCTTCCAATCTAAAATCAATCTCAAATAACTCATCATTATAGCTCTTAAGGTCAATTCCTTCTATTGGATGGTTATCAGGACCTAAATATCTGATATATGGAGTGTCCTGAGTAAGCTGTAGTGAACGGATTTTTTCTTCTTGAGAATAAAATTCGTTTAATTCTCCATTTTTAAAAATTTGTATATCTCCAAAATAAGTTAAAAATGTTAAAAATAATAAGACTACGGTTAAGTAAATTAATTTCTTTCGCTGCAATGGAATTACACCTCAACAAATAATTTTTAATACTTAATCATTAATAACTATTTTCTTCCAATATATGAATTATAGTTGTGGATTAATTTAAAATAAAAAAAAATTTTAATAAGGGCTTAATACTTAAAAGTTACTTAATAAACCATTATTATGAAATCTAAAAAAAATGAAGAAAAGAACATGTAAAATATATTTGTTAGTTTTGACCTTATTTAATATTCTTATTAGTTTAGCATTTTTTGTAGAATCCAACAGTTCTATATCTTCCGTAGTTGAAGAGAGAAGTTTTAATGGGCTTAAACTAAATGCTGTTCATCTTCCTATCATTATTAACGGTAATAGTAATTTTACTCTCGCGAATGGAGTTACTCCCGGGGGAGATGGCTCTTATGACCACCCTTACTTCATAGAAGATTTGATTATAGATACATCTGGAGCTGATGATTGTATTTTTATTAATAATACTAATGTATATTTTAAAATACAAAATTGTACATTAATTAATTATGGTTCAGAACTTACAATTAGATTTAATAATGTATCGAATGGTATGATTTGGAATAATCAGATTAGTCTAGCTAGTATTTTTCTGATTGACTCTCATAAGAACTCTATATCTAATAATACCATTTTTACGAATTCTGGTATTTCCCTTTTCAACTCAAACAATAATACTATTTACAATAATACTTTAAATAATTGTAAGGAAATTTATTTGGGATTCTCTGATAATAATGAAATTTTATATAATTACATTAAGGACAGTAGTAACATAGGAATAAGCCTAGTATCATCGTGCAATAACACAATTAAGGCAAATGAGATATACGATGGTAATGATTATGCTATAGGAATTATGAGTGCAAGTAATACTACTAAGATTATTGATAACTATATCTTTGAAAATGATGGGAAAACAGGTTTAGATCAAATTCTAATCCATTTGGATTGTGTTGGTTATATTCTAGAAGGTAATATTTATAATTATCGGGATGAAAATGGTGGAGATGGGCCCTCTCCTATACCTGATTTATTCTGGTTATACCTAATAATTATAATAGGATCAGTTGGTGCGGTTGCATTTACTACAGGACTTTTATATCGCAGATATTCAAGAAAAAAGGAACATAAGCACCCAGAGCCTGGTGAGCAAGAACCATATAAACCAGCAGAACCCTCCCATCAAGTTAATCTTCCAGAGCCTCCTGACTTAAATCAGGATGATTTAGACTCTGAACCCAGTGAGCCAACTTGAATCAATTTTTAATTTTTCATATATTTTTTTATTTCCTAAATCTGCTCTAAATTGAGTTTTATCCATTTTCAAAATTCGAACTTTCCAATTTCTTTTATTAATACCGATTGAAAGCGCTTGAGGTAATTCAATTTCACCCCGATCCGAAGGTTTTAATTTCTT
>JBHLNZ010000022.1:1873-47349 GCA_048941015.1 Promethearchaeota archaeon
CAATTTCTTTTATTAATACCGATTGAAAGCGCTTGAGGTAATTCAATTTCACCCCGATCCGAAGGTTTTAATTTCTTCAGTATTTCAAAAATTTCAGTTGAGAGGATAAATATACCACAATTATTGAGTTTCGACTCTGATTTTCCTTTAGGAGGTTTTTCAATGATTTTTAAGCAATATAAACCATCAGTATAAATTGCAGCGCCTAAATATGGATCAGTTGAATAGTTTGTAACCAATATAAAGTCTTGTTTCTCCCTTAAAAATAGATTATATGTATCTTTATATACTTTGTAAGGCACTAAGACATCACCCCAGGTTAAAAAAAAATGTTCTTCATCGATTAAATCTTCGCATAATAGTAAAGCTCCTCCAGTTCCGTTTAAAATCTTTTGTTCAATATAATTTATTTTGATATTCCAACTTTCACCATCTTTAAAATAGTTTATAATCTGCTCTTTACGATAACCTACAACGATTATAAAGTCAGTAAAACCTGTATTTCTTAGACCAACTAAGATATACTCTAATGAAGGTTTTCCATGGAGAGGCAACATAGTTTTTTGATAAACTTTCGTATAAGGACGTAAACGCTTACCCAAGCCCGCACATAAAATAATTGCTTTCAATATGTTTTCACTCCAGTACTTGTGTTAATAGGATATGATTCTCCGCCGTTAGCCTTTATAATGTTTTTAATTAATTCCTCATTACCAAGTGAGAGAGCAAATAATGTTCCGCCAAATCCAGAACCATTAATCTTACACCCTAAAGCTCCAGATTCTAAACATTTTGAAATAATTTTATCAATCTTACTTGTAGAAATTTGGATATTTTCTCTTAATTGATAATGATGTAGATTTAATAGATTACCTAAGTCTTGATAAAACTTTGTTATTAACTTTGGATTTTTTTTATTATTTAAGGCATTTAAGTTTGCCTCAATTAAATTTTTTGCTTTAATTGTTATGTCACGATTTATTATATTTCCTATTATTTTTTTTTGTGATTCTAACTTAAGTTGAGGTAAAAAAGATTTTAAATCTTCGAGCGAACTCTTAAAAGGGTTAAATCTTGGCATGATTTCCTTAATTTCCCTAAAGGCTTGTATTGAATTTGTTTTTACTCTAACTAAATCATCAACAGTCTTCTTCCTTTCTAAAGAATTTCCTAAAATAAAACCCTCTAAATTTAAATTATAAGTAATTAATTTTGGCTCGGGTAAATTTGGCTTTAAATGAATTAAATTCCCAAAAGTAGAACAAAAGTGATCCATCATCCCCCCACCTTCCTTGAATTCTTTTACTTCAGTATTAAAGCCTTCAATAGCTAATTCAAATAAAGATAATTTATTCCCAGTAATAATATTCAAGAAAAAAAGCCATGCAATGACTAAAGCAGAAGAACTAGCAACACCAGAATTTATAGGAATATCGCCTGTAATCTCAACCTTATATCCGTTTTTAAAAAGATTTCCTTTTCTTAAAAAGTGATTATAGCCACTTCTTATATAATCTCTTTTTGACTTGTACTCCACTTCTTTTCTATTTAATGGAATTTCTAAAGTTTCATTGATATCTGGAAGGGAAATGATAAATTTTGGTTGTATAATTTTTTCTGCTTTGAGATAAATATATTTAGATATAGACATAGCAATGACAGGATAGCCTAAATAGTCTTGATGTTCTCCAAATAAACAAATTCTCCCAGGAGCTCTAATTTGTATCATTTTGAATTATAAATTTTTATCAATAAAAATAATTCTTTAAAGAATGGTGTAATACTTCGATATTACATTTTTTTTTCTTTTTGTGAACTTAGATTTTATTGTTATATTTATTAAGGATTTTTCTTTAAGTTTTTAAATTTATCTAGATAAGTTAAGTGACAATATCAGTAAGAGAAATATAAGCGATGATACATGATTTCTTGATAATAAAAGATGGTCTTCCTTTATTCGTTAAACATTATTTTACTTCAGATAATGCTTTTACTCAAGGAGATAATTTAATAATGGTTTCTGGTTTTTTTTCTGCATTAAATTCTTTTTCTGATTCATTTGATGATTTAGGAACAATAAGTGAGTTAAAGTTATCTAATAATGAGCTTAAGCTTTCCTTTTTAAAGGATAGAAGTATCCCAAATCTGATATACCTTGCTACTTATGATGAAAATTCTAACGCTGTGAATGTTCAAAGAACATTGAGGAAAATATCACGATCTTTTTTAATGAAATTTAACATTAATGAGATTTTAAATTGGAACGGAAGAAGAAATACATTTAATTCTTTTGAAAGCATTCTAAATCAATATGTTGAAGAAGAAAAAGAAGAGAAAGAAAGCGAGTTTAAAGATCGCGTCGTAAAGTTAATAAAGACTGTAGAAGACAAATTAAATGAAGAATCAACATTATTGGCTTTAAAAAGTGAAGTGAAGAAGCCTGATAACTTACCAGAGTATTGTTATCAGATTCCAAGATTCACAAGTTCTATGAAAATAAACCCAAAAAATTATCTTACAGGTGAAAGTTCATTTAAAGTGTTTTATCAAATCAATGGGAAAAAATCGATTAGTGATATCACTGAAAATTTGAATTTGGAACATATACAAGTATATAATATTTGTAAGAATCTTATAAAATTAGGATTTATTAAGTTATTTTAACTCTATTTATGCTTTCTTTTTTGATGCCTTTTTTTTCTCTTATGTTCTCTTTCTGTAATTTGTTCTTCCAATTGTTTCAAAGCTAATGAGTTTCCACATTGAAGATTAAAAGAACCAAAAATCTTACTTTCTTCTCTTTCTCCACCCCTACTTATCTTTTCAAAGGATAAGTGTATTTTATTTTTTTGATTTAATGCAAGTTTAACCAATTTCACTAAACCTAATTGTTTAGAAGGAGCAATTTTAAATTTAATTTTGATTTCTTTACTATTTTGGTTTGTAGTTGTAAGAATTAATTGTAATTTCAATTTATATCACCAAATTAAGGTTTGCTTTCAAAATTAAATGTACCTGATACATTAATATCTTCTTTTTCTCCGTTTTCATTGATTTTTTCAAATGAAATCTTTACAGAACTTCCTTGCTTTAGGGCAAGATTAACAAAATTAATAAAACCAATATGTTTTGAAGGTGCTAAATTAAATTTAATAGAATTTTCTTTATTCTTTTTAGTTTTTGTCTTTAAAATTAAGCGTAATTTCAATTAAATTCACTATTGTTGTATTTATATTTAGAAGTTAATAAGATTCTAAAACTATAAAATTAAAAATTATATTATTGATATAATTTAATATTATATAAAAATAAAAAGAATTTCAAGTTTTTATTATGTCCTCTAATCTTTTTCCATATAAATTCGGAAAAGGGCAATGGTATAAAGCAGATAATATTAATGAAGATGATTTAGCGGTTATTGTTGATCCTAATAGATATAATATTTGGTTTTTTGAAGGTTCTAAAAGTGCAGCAAGAGATCGAAGTAATGCTCGTGAATTATTAGGAGAGTTACAGAATAATTATCCGCAATACGAATTCAAAGAGATTACAGATTCTGCACCTTTTGAAGTTTTAGAAGAAGTTGAGAAACTTAAAGAGATGAGCTATATTAAAGGATTCCTGGGTATTAGATACAATTTGAAGAATTTTTCAAAATTATATTTTTATTTGAATTATGGTGGTGCTTTTCTGCTTATAGTTAATATGATTCTTCTTACAGAATTTATATTGGCATCAAGTACAATCATATATAATTCATATCAACACTTTTCAATTGTCTATAATACTTTCCTTTTTAATATCAATTTGATTTCAATTCTAATTTTATGCTCATTTCTAGTTTTCTTAATCTCTTCATTATTGGCATTGTTTTTAAAGAAATTTAAATCATTTATGTATAGTTTCGCTGCGTCTATATTCTCTTTTATGGGATTCTTTATCCTTAGAATATGGGATATCATCATTTATTATGAACAGAATAACTCAATTATATTTATCCGAAAAGATGTTTTGATCTTACTAATATTTGATATACAATTACTCCTAGTAATTAGCATGGTGCTAGGTTTTCTTACAGGATTAATTGGAATAAAATTAGATAAGGAGATTAAATATTTGCAGGAGTTAAAAGAGTAATAACTAGTATGCCCTCACGATTGCGTTTAAGAAAATTGTTTCGGCCTCTTATTACATTTTTAGCTAAAACCTTAAATAAAATTGGAATTACACCAAATCTAGCTACATTAATTGTGATTTTGTGTTCAATGGCAGGAACTTTTTTTCTCATTTTATTTTCAAATCTTCTTATCTTTTCAATTTTTATTTTTTTAACTGGAATTTTTGATGGAATCGATGGAGCAATAGCAAGATTGACTAAAAAAGCTACATCTCTCGGTGGCTTCTTAGATTCAATTTTGGACAGAGTAAGTGAATTTATTATATTCTTTGGACTGTTAATCTATTGCTGGGATAAAACAATTTTTTTTTTAGTGGATATGAAAATAATTATTTTTTTTTCTTTTTTCGCATCGGTTATGATAAGTTATTTAAGAGCAAGAGCAGAAGTTTTTTATAAAGGTGATTTTGATATCGGATTAATGGCGCGATCAGAAAGGTTATTCTATTTATTTATAACTTGCTTAATTTCTCATTTCTGGGGATTTCTAAACGAATTTTTGTTTATATTTATGATTTTAGTAATTATTACTGTCTTTATTCGTTATTTAAAGATAAATAGAATGATTAAAAAATTTGAGAATAATTAGTTAAAGGTTTTAAAAAGAGAATTTTTTGGTTTTTATTTATTTCCTATTCTTAATTAATTCTATAATTAATCTATCCCCATCCTTGAGCTTATAAAATTCTCTCAAATATGGCTTAGCTAAGATTTCAATGATATTTTTTTTATGGTGAGTTCTTTTTATATCTAAAATTGCAGCTTTGCGGCGATTATTTTTATCATCCATTCTAGATATATACACATCATAGCATTTAACAGGACCATATTCTCTATTTTGGTCTTTAAATCCTTCGATAATTACAGGTGTAATATTATTTAATTGTTCTCTTAAAATATTGTTATCAGTATCGCTTAATTTTAAATTTAAAGTACCCTTGAACGGCTCAAATCCTAATTTATCCTTGAATTGATCATAATAACCTTTAATAGAAACATAATAACTACCTTCATGCATTCCTTCTACAACTTCACCTATGATTAATATTGATTCTAACAATTCTTTTAACTTCTTATACACACTTAACATAATATTCGCTCCTTCTTTCGTAATCGAGATCATCTGTGTTTTTCCTATACTCTCACGCTTTATCCATCCTAAATTTTCTAGATTTTTTATTCTTCTACTTCCTGTTTGTTGACTAAGCCCTAAAAGTTCACCAAATTCGACTGTACTTATATTAAGTTTTTTTCTAGTACTTGCCAATTGACAAAGACGATAAAGAGCAAACCAATTAGCATAATTTTCGGGAGTTATTTCTTTTTCATTAATCATCCTTTACTTTTTCCTTTTTCTTGATGTCGTTTAATGATTTCATCTTTTATTAATCTAGATGAATGAAGATTATATTTGTTATAATATACCTCTAATCTTCTTACTTCAATATTATCTAAACCTTTTCTCTGCAATCCATTTTTTAATGTGTGAATATCATATTTCTGATCTGGTCCTAAAAGAATAATATCAGGTCTAATTTCTTCTACTGTTTTTAATGTATCGTTATCACTTCTCCCTAATCTTGCATCCTTTACATTTTTTATGCTTTTAATCACTTCTAATCTTTGTTGTTCTGGAATTATTGGACGTTCGCCAGAATATTTTTCACGATTATTGTCTGTAGCCACTATAACATAAACATCTCCAATTTTAGCAGCTTCGTTTATCAAAAATATATGACCAGGATGTACAAGATCAAAAGTTCCTGCAATTAAGACCTTCTTAACTATATTAATTCAACTCTACTTTTATTTTAATTTTTAACATTAAATGTAAGTCCAATAAAAACTGGTCCTCGAATATCGATTTTTTTTTGTTTAGAATGAATAAATTCTAATACGATATCGTCAAGTTCCAAATTTACTTCAGAGGCACGATAACACATTTTAACCCTATGATCATAATTAAAGATACCTTGTTCAAGAAGGATTTCTATATTATAAGCCATTTCAGAAGCAATGCCTTCTAAATAAGACTTATTAGCTGAAATAGCATTTTCTGGGACAGTATCTTTTGGAAATCCAAATACATTTCCATCTTTAATCCAAACTTCATTTAAAGCCGCAGGACCAAGCAACTTTACATTATCATCTTTCTCCCAAATCTTTACTTCAATATTGTAATCTTTGATAACTCCTTCCCAGACTTCAATTTCTATTGGGGAATCTAAATCTTTATTTTCAATAGCAGTTTTTATAATTGCATTTTTAATTTCTATTCCTTTCTCTGTAAATGGTAAATTTTTGTATCGAATTGATTTTGAAATTTCTTCATCTGAAAATGAGATATCCTCATAGTAATAAGGATAGATTAATTTACGAATGTCATCAACATGAGATTTAATCATA
This sequence comes from Promethearchaeota archaeon, assembly GCA_048941015.1. Classification (GTDB taxonomy): domain Archaea; phylum Asgardarchaeota; class Lokiarchaeia; order Sigyniarchaeales; family SOKP01; genus SOKP01. The sequence continues at coordinate 8,457 of JBHLNZ010000022.1, forward strand.
CAAATCCTTTCAACTCCGAAACCGATATTGAACACGGGAAAAGGAATATTATATTTTGCAAGACTTACAGGACTATAGAATCCTCCATCACCTATTTCAATCCATTCATCAGTAATCGGATGCTGAACAAAAATTTCAAACTCTGTTTGAGGAGCATAGTATTTTGAAGTAGCTTTTTTAATTTCTACTCTATTAGAAGGAAATCCTAACTCATCACATATAATGGAGGAAATTTTGCGACAATCCTCCAAAGAAATCTCTTCAGCCATAACAACTATAGAAAGTGTATTAGATACAAATAAGTGAGTAGAATCTATTTTTTGTTCCCGTCTGAATTTTTGCCCTATTGTAAAATACTGTAGCGGTAATTGCTTTTTTCTCATTAGAACTTCTAATACTTTAAACCATAAAGCGGTTGTATGACTTCTAAGGGTCATTTTCGTAGGAATCGGCTTTAATTGCTTTAACTCTGGAAAAATGTTATCAATAATTAATGATGCTTCACTTTCATTAATATTAAGTTTATTTAAAAAAGTTTCAATTAGATCATCTGCCTCAATATCCCCTTTTTTATAATCTCTGAAAATTTGCTTTAAAGCATCAATTCTATTAAATTCGGGTACTATTTCACGAATCCTTTCTAACTTCTCTTTAGAAACTCCAATATCGGGACGAGGAAGTCCCGCTAAATAAAATAGTCTGTCAAGGATTAAAACAGCTTCAGGACCATATTGTTTATATACGTCTTGCTCATCTACAAACATGGGTAGAATTAATTCTTCAAATCCTAAAGAGATCATTTTGTTTCTCGCTTCAAATATGAAATCATTGACAATATGAGAAGAACCTTTCCTTTTTAAACTGAAATAAGCTCCTTTAAGCTTTAGAAGATTAGCTGTTTCTAGCCAAGTCTTTTCATAATTAATGCTACTTTCATTATTTATTTTTTTAATATCAAATGGCATAGTGCATCGTTTTATGAATTTCGATAAAAATTTTTATTTAGAGTTAATGTTATTTTTAATACACTTCTTTAGGTCATTCATTTGGAGTGAAATTGAGATATCTCCTCTCGTCTTTTCTATTATATTTCTTACTTGATCGACTTTATGTCTTAAATCTTGAGTTAAACCAGAAGGGTAATCAAATGAGAATAACTCAGAATAAATCTCATCCATATTTTCTAATGTAGCATTTAAATCTTCGATTTGAGAGTTCCTTATATTATCTAATGCATATCTTCGCAATTCTCCTACAACATCTGCAAATCCTAACACATAATTTAAAGGATGAATATTTAAATCACTAGCTTTAGGAAGATCTTTTTTTGCTATAATTGAATGAAATAATACTGCTTCCGCATATTCTTGCTCAGGAGTTTTTAAATACTTGAAAAAAATGCCAGGATTTTTATCAATTAAATTTAATAATCTCTCATGATTGACCTTTATCATCTCTATTTTTTCTTGATAAAAACTAAATTCTTTCCTATGTACATTTTTAATCGCTATACTACAATCTCTGACAATTATTCGAGATATTCGCAAAATTTCTTCTCTGTCATGATCTAGATTATCTAATTCCTTGGTCAATTCAGAGAAAATATTTTTAAGATTCATCGTAATAGATAAATATTTTAGTAATAATTAATTTGAATTTTAAATATATTTAATTATCAAAAGCAAGAAAAATATTTAGGATTTTTTGTTAAAAATTGAATAGAAAATTATGATTATGGGATAATCATGAAAATTTTGTTAATTCATTCAGATGGTGTAGAAGTTATAAAAAATAAAGAGGCTACTAGTAATCCTCAGGAATTCGAAGAAGAAGTTATTAAAATGGATGGATTAATTTTAATCGCATATGTTTCTGTAGAAGACCAGGATACATATGATACCGATTTAATAGCTAAACAAGGTGCACAAGTAATAGAAGATGCAATAATACAAATTACGAGTTTTCCAGAAAAAATAAGAGAAAAAAATGAGGAAATTAGAGAACATAATGATCAAATAGAGAAAGGGAAAATAAAAGGAAAACCACGAAAACTTGCTCATTTAGTAAAAGAAAGAGAATTATATCATGTAGATAAAGTTCTTGTTTACCCTTGGGCACATTTAAGTAAATTTTTAAGTAATGATCCTGCAGCAATGGAAGTTTGTCCAAAAATCGCAAATAATTTAAGAGAAAAAGGAATAGAAGCGAGATTTTCTCCATTTGGATGGTATAAGTCTTTTAAAATCAACTGTATTGGACATGAAGTAGCGGAGATGTATCGGGATATTAAGTTAGCTATACAACCAGAAGAAATAATAATGAATTCAAAATTTAAATTAATTACTCCAACAGGAAAAGAGTTGGACTTAAATTTTGATGATGAAAAGAATTTAATCCCTTTGAAAGATGTAAAAGATCAAGAATACTATTCATTTCTTAATTCAGAATTAGGTTCAAGGAGAGTGGATAAAGCCTTTGAACCTGCACATATAAAAGTAATGAAAGAATTTGAATTAGTTGATTTTGATCCTAATACGGATGCTGGTAATCTAAGGTGGTATACTAAAGGAGTGATAATGAAAAATTTAATTAAAAATTTTATTGAAGAAAGAATAATTGATTATGGCGCTATATTAATTGACACTCCAATAATGTATTCTGTCAAGAAAAAAAAATTAACTGCTCAAACTGCTCGCTTTCCAGCTAGAAGTTATTGGCTTGAATCGGGAAACGATAGGTATCTTTTAAGGTATGCTTCAGACTTCCTTTTATTTGATCTATTTAGTTCAATGAATTTAAGACCTCAATATTTCCCATTAAGAGTGTATGAGTGGGAACAATATGATTTTAGGAGAGAACAAGAGGGAGAATTGTCGGGCTTACGTAGATTACGGGGATTTATAATGCCAGATATGCATACTTTATGTGAAAACATGGAATCTGCAGCAGATGAATTCAAAAAACAATATTTTTTAATTAAAAATCTATTGGAAGAGCTTGGAATAAAATCTTATGTAATCTTCAGAGCAACAGAAGAATTTTATAGAGATAATAAAGATTGGATAATAGATTTAATAAAAACAGAAAATCTTCCAGCACTTTTGGAGTTATGGGAAGATAGATATTACTATTATATATTAAAATTTGAAAGAAATGTGCTTTCTGCTGAAAGTAAAAGCGCTACATTATCTACTAACCAAATAGATGTAGAAAGTTCACTAGAATATATGGTAGATAATAATGGAAAAAAGCGTGAAAAATATAATATCCATTTTACAAATGTAAATGGAGAAGAAAAATATCCGATCATTCTTCATAATTCACCTACAGGAGGTTTAGAAAGGGTTTTATGGGGTCTAATTGAAATCGCAATAAGAGAGAAAGATAAACTAGTCCCGGGATTCAAAACCTGGTTATCACCAATTCAAATTAGAATTATCACTGTAAGCGATGATCAGAATGCTTATGCTGAAAAAATTTTAGAGATAATTAATAAGGAAGGATTTCGGTGTGATTTTGACGATCGGGAAGAAACTGTCGGGAAAAAGATAAGACAAGCAGAGGTAGAATGGATTCCCTATACTCTTGTTATAGGAAAGAGAGAGCAAGAAAAGCAATCAGTATCGATAAGGAAAAGATTAATTGGTAAACCATTTGGTCCGAAAAAAAGCACCTCTGAACAAATAAATAATGTTAAAATAAGTAAATTACTTGAATTATTGCAAGAAGAGACAAGAAGTTTCCCTAAACATAAATTACCAGTTCCCTTTAGAAGATTTTCAACAAAAGTTTCCTTTAGACAATAACAAAGGTCTTTAAATATGAAAATAAAATGTGTAATTTTTGATTTAGGTGATGTTATCATTGATTTAGATTTTAGTAGGTTTTTTAATGAAGTAATAACCGAATCGCCTTTAAATAAGCCACAAACCCCAATAATGTTAGAATTTTTCCGACAATCAGATACTTATCATCAAGGGAAAATTACAGATCAAGAGTTTTATCAACAAGCATGTGAAATACTTCAAGTTTGTATGTTAAACCAGTCGCAATTTTTTGACGCTTTTAATAGTATTATTGCAGATTTGAATTTAGAAATGGTTGAATTAATCAGAAACATTCGACAATTCAATAAATTAAAGCTAATGTGTATGTCAAACATAAATTCAAGTCATTGGAATTATTTGAAAAAGCAACAATGGGATATTTGGGAACTTTTTGATGAATTTATTTTATCCCATGAAATTCAAATAACTAAGCCAGACCCCAAAATATATAAATACGCAATTAAAAAAGCAGGATGTAAACCCAAAGAAATTCTTTTTATAGATGATGGCAGAAATAATGTACGTGCCGCAAATGAATTAGGGATAAATGCTATAAGATATACAGATTTACAAAATTTAACTGAAGAATTAAAAAATTATAAAATCAGATTAGAATAAAAAATACCTTCGAGCTTAACTTTTACTCTCTAGAACTTTCTAAACAAGCTTGAGCTATTTTTTCAAAAGCAACTTCGACATTTTCACCCGTTTTTGCCGATGTTTCTAAATACTCGCAATTTAATCTTTTCGCTAAATCATCAGCTTCGTCTTTTTCAACCTGACGTTCTAAATCAATTTTATTTCCAAGAATGATCATTGGAATCGATTTTTTAACAGATTTTTTTATACTACTTACCCATCCAGGTAATTTTAACAATGATTGGGGACTTGTGACATCAAATACCCCTAAAGCACCATTGCTTCCTTTAAAGTAGATGGTACGTAGTTTTTGAAAAGCTTCTTGACCCCCAATATCCCAAAGTAGTAATCTAATGTATTTATTTTCAATTTCAACATCTTTAATTAAAAAGTTTGAACCAATTGTTTGTTTCAAATCAGGATTGAAATAATCCTTAATATATCTAATTAATAATGAAGTTTTTCCTACTCCCCCCGCACCAAAGAGAGTAATCTTGAATTTATAAGATTCCTTTTGAGAAATTAATAAAACCTCTTAAAATTTATTTTAATTTGATTATGAAACTCTCGTTTTATATATTGAATATTATCTTACAGATATTTATATCTTTAGAATTGAAATAAATTATAAAGTAGTAATTTAAGTTGTTATTGAATTTTTTATCTTCTCTAAAAAATTATAAGATTTTTGTATTTTTATTGACCATCTTTCTCTTTATGTTCTGTTTTAACTTTGTGAATTGACTCCTTTATTTCTGTTTCGATGATATGTATCTCTTTTTTTACTGTTTTTCCTGTTTTATGCCCGATACGTCCTATTTGTACTATTATCCATTCTGGAGAACCTACACCATTAAAAAATTCATTCCAGATATACATCAGAAAGCCCATAAACCCTGTATAACCTAAAAAGATTAATACAAGAAATATGATATTTAATTGGTTTAAATATAGTGTAATAAAAGCATAGTGGACCAAAAACAAGCTTAATGAAACTTTTCCATAATAGATTAACATTGAGTAGAAATTATTCATTTTTTCTTTAATATCTAGATAATAAAAACTTACAGCTATAATTGTTAATGAAGCTCCTAAATTATACCACATGTTAGATGCCCTACCTCTTATTAAAAAATCGGGCATACCCGGGAATCTGAAAGATGTAAAATTCTGAGAATTTGCTATTCTCAATAAATCCAAGTGAGGGTAATTTTCAAGAGACAATGTGTCAGGGGTTTGTAACTTAAATCCAAGTAAAATACCAAATCCTAAAAAAATAAGACCCCATATCAAAAAAATTCGGAATAGTACTCTATAATCTTGTTTTGTACCCGCAATCATAGCATCATATAAATATTCTCCAAAAATAGTAGAAATAAAGCAGATCGATAACCAAGGGATAAGTGGCGTCATAGGTATCGGAGAAATAAGGATATAATGAAGGAAGGTTAAAATTGGATTTCCAGCATCTTTTCCATCAGCGAGATTAGTTGTTATATATTCTGATGAAAAAATAATAAGCATACCTATAATAATTCGAGCCATTTTATTTAGCTTGAGAGCATAAAATGAGAATATCTGCGAAAAACCAAGAAAAACGAGAATACTCCAGCCCCAAAATCTAAGATATAGTGGATAACCTCGAATTGTAAATTCAAATGAGAAAAGATTGAAGATTATTCCAATGATGATTATTACAAGTCCTCGAGTAATTATTCCATTTCTTATGACTTTATCTGGTAATTTGCCTTGTTTTCTCTTAACGCTAAAGATGACGCTGAGAGCAGACATAAATACAAATAATGAAGGCCCAAGAATGTCAAGCAATGAATATACTATTCCATAAATGTAAATCCATTCAGAATCAATCCAAGCTCCTGCAATGTGAGCTAGTATAATAAATATGATAGCCAATCCTTTTACGGCATCTATACTTTTAATACGCTTTGGGGATTCAATATCTCTTAATTCGTCAACTGGAATTTCCATTTTTAAGTAATGAAGTAGATCAATTGAATCCATATCAGCTTGCTCATCTTCAGATGACATAAATCCAAACCATGTATATGAATATTAAATATAATGATTGTTTTTTTGGAAATAAATTAATATTAATATTTTTTTTTATAGTATTTGAATGTTTATATATTAAAAATGTCTAAGTAAATTGAAATTATGATGAATGTTAAGAAATATTTAGATTTTAGATTATTAGGTTTATTGGGTTCGATATCTTTGATAATCTCGGAATTTTTATCTTGGTATTCAGAATTATCACTTTTTAGTATCTATGTTCTCTCAACCTCATTATCATTGGGAGATTCTTTTTTATATTTATTTCCATTAATATGTGGAATTATTTGCTTATTTGGAACATTATTGTTAATCTATAAGTTCGATTATAAGATAAATTCGGTAATTATTAATTTTATTGGTTTAGGATTCTTTCTTATATTCATCTCAAATATCATCGTTAAAGATATCATTTATATTTCAACAATTCGAATAGGTTTTTATTTTGCCGTAATAGGAGCAATATTAGTTTTTCTTGATATTTTGAACATTCTCTTATCTAAATAATAAACTTTGAGAGGGATTTAAAAATTAGTAAAAGAGAAGATCAATCAGAAAAAAAAGAGAATCAAGATATTGAAGCAAATTTTTATTATGCATTAGGGCATGAGTTGAGAAGGAAAATCATAAAAATGATTGGAGATAATGAATTTTCTTCATTCACGACTCTAAAAAAGGAGTTAAGAGTAAGTACTGGTACAATTTATCACCATTTAGATTCTTTATCGCAATTGATCGAACAGCGTGAAGATAAAAAATATTATCTTACTGATTTGGGAATTCATGCCTATAATTCTTTGAAAAACAATATTGAAACAATTATTTCGCCTAATTTCTCAAGTAGGGAATTTAATTCGCCTATAATTAAGGGGTTAATGTTTTTAACACCAAATAAATTTTTTAATTATACTGATAATATGAAATTTTACACTCTTTTAGCTTCCTTTATAATCCTTATAGTTGGTGCTATATTATGTGGACTTAATAATCTAATTCCAATATTTTTATTTTTCGGAGAATCATTCTTAAATTCAGGATTAGAGGCTTTTACTTTTATGGGCATTTTATATGTCATAAATTTTTTTGTATATGCTTTAATAATTGAAGCAATTTGCAGAATATTCTATAAACGAAAAGAGAATTCGAACAAATTGTTTTTTTCCTTTGGGATTATCTTTTTTCCAATGATTTTTTATCTTATTATTCATCTAATTTTAGTTTTAACGGATATCATTGTATTTCCAATTGTAGAAGTTATAGATAATATTTTAATAATTTTATTACAAGTTTGGTCTTTATGGTTATTAGCATACAATTTAATTGTAAATAAAAATTTAAAAATTGAAAATGCTCTGATTATTTCCTTCTTATTACATTATGGAGGTTTTTCGATTATTTTATTACTCTCCATTTAATACTCTAAATCCTTGATTTTTTAAGAAAACAAAAATTTGTTTTATTCTTGAGTTTGAAGATTCCTGATCTTTTGTTTTTGTAGCTATAAAACAAGAAAATTTTTGATTTTTTAGATCAGGTGAACTACTGAAAGAAATTGGTGGAGTTATTAATTCTGGGATATTTCTCATTAGATTTGTTATTATATTGTTAGTATTTTTTGCATAATCCTTATCATCAGTTCGTTCTAATTCTAAGCGGCAGAACTTTGAAAAGTAATGAGGTTCAAGATCATAATGATCAAAGTCGTATTTATCTGGATTTAACATTAATTCAACAAGATTCGTCTTAATAACATTCCTGATCCCGATATATGAGGTTGTTAGTCTAGGATTTATTTCTATAAAATAATCGAGATGCTGCTTATCCTTTATGAAATCAATGCCAAGAAAACTATTAAATTTAGTTAAATCTAATTTCTTTAAATTTGCTTGAATTTGGGCCTTAATTGAATAAAAATTTTCTACTGGCGTATAACCTCCAAAGTATTGTGAGTCAAAATTAGTCTCTTTAATGTTAATAAATTGAGAGTTAACACTTAGAATTAATGGATTTGAATCTCTATAAATAAGGAGTGAAATGCTTAAATCATCTCCACTAATAAACTCTTGAAGGATAAACTTTCTGGATAAATCAAATTTGTCTTCATAGCTATGAAAGAAATTCTCGATTTGCCTTCTGCTTTCAAAATAGTATATCGATTCCGCTCCTACGCCATCATCGGGTTTAATAATTATTGGTTTATTAATTTCATTTAATTTTTGTAATATAAAGTTTAAATTTAAATGACTTTCTTTATACGGAATAGAATAGGTTGTTGGAGTCAATACTGAATACGTTTTAAAATAATTATAAGTTAATAATTTTGAAGATGCTAACTGAATCCCTTCTAGTTTAACACTTAATATTACCTTATTCATCATGATTGCTATTTTTGTTAAATTGTAAAGAATATTTGAGAATTCAGGAGCGATAATGAAACAGTATTTGCACTGCTTCATGTTTTCCTTAAATTTTGAAATAAAATTATCATCAGGATTTACAACATCTATAAAATCAGCATTAAGATATTTGGTGAAAGAAGTAATTCTGTGATCTAATAAAGTGGAGATTTCATAATCGATTCTTTTAAAATCAGATATCAATGATCTTAACATTGCAAATCCTTCACAGAATAAGGAAGAAGGGAGTTCGATGTTATTAAAACCTCCCCCAGAAACATATTCAAAAATGAAAATTTTATTTTGATTCATTTTTTTCAAAGTTTATTTTATCAGATCGTAATAAATTCGATTAAAATTAAAATATTTTTATAGATTAGTTTTAAAATGATGAATAAATATTTTAATTAACATTCATTTAACAAAAAACCGTATTATTAGATTATGTCTCCTTTTTTCCAAGAAGAATTAATGCAGCGTATACGCTACCTGCATTTTAAGATAAAAAAGTTAGAAGAAGCATTAGAAAAATCAGAAGAAAATTTTACTTTAGATGATCTTAATTTAATTTTAGAATATACTAGAATTTTAAATCTAAATTATGAAAACGAAAGTCATTTAAAAATTCTTAAAGAATTAGATATCACACCAAACTTTCAAGATCCTTTAGAAAATAATAAAGAGATAATAATTAAAGACTTAATGTTTGAATGTGCTCGAGTATTATGGATAATGGCTAGAGCGTATGGTCAAATCTCTGAAAAATTTGAAGAAGATGATGATTGGGAAAATTCCATTATAGCAATGGTAGAATCAAGCAAGATGTACAAAACCGCTGCTTATTTTAGTGCTGCATCTATATATCAGGATGATATTGGGACTTCATTAAATTCAGAAAATCTTGAACTAAACTCAGAAGAATCTCGTGTTTTCGCTCAGAGTATAGCTGCATTAAAAGAGGAAAATCATAACAATATGTATTTTTCATCTAAACTGTATTCTGGGCTAAGTGTATTATCTAAAAGGCTTTTTTATTTAAAGAAGCATGAAGAAAAGAAAAAACAACAACTTAGAGCGCAATTTCATTTCGATATGGGTAAATCATGTCAACTTAAAGCACAAGCATCTTTAGAATCATCCATTACAACAGTAAATCAAGAAAAAGTTAAAAAGCTCAAGCAAAAAGCTAATTTCTATTATGAAAAAGCACAAGAAATCTGGAAAGAAATGTTAGAAGATTTAACTAACATATCAAGTGAAGAAAGAGAAAATATAGAATTAAATTTATCAGTTGTAAGAGATTTATTGAATGATAACAAAATTGAATCATTAGAATATGAAGAAGTCAAAAAAATTCAAGATCCAGAACCAATTATTGTTATTCCTGAGAATTTAGCTCCTTTTGTACCTAAAACGACAATTTATTTAACTAAATTCGTACCTAAAGATCTAAATATTAAAAGATTTAAATCGTTTCAAAAGAAGAAGATAGAACAAAAAATACCGTATAGTAAAAAGGAGAAATTAATTGATAAAAGAGCTGCGGTAGTAAGAACTCTAAATGAACTAAAGGCATTAAGAGAGAGTAACGAAATCGAAATAGAGAAATTTGCTGAATTAACTGAGAAATATTCAACAAAACTAAAAATGATTGATACTGCAATGGAAAAATTGGCTAAGCAATAAGTAATAATTTTATAAAAGATAGCCAAGATTTTCTTTAATTATTAAAATATAGCTTACGATTCTTATCTAGCTCTAATTTTCTTTCAGCTTCTTCTTTAAAAATAAGGTCATAAATTTCTTTAAAAATTAGCCCGATTATTAATAATTCTATAAAAAGGATAAGGTATACCATTATTAATTGTAAACTATGTAATCCCATAGTTAATAGAATGAATAAAGTAAATAAATGGGGTAAATAAAGTATCGTAATAATACCAATCCTTCTGCCAAATTTAATTATATATTTCTCTTCCAATCTAAAAATCTTTTGTAACCTAAATCCTTCTAAAAGAAAGTAGAAACAAAAAATAATATTAACAAAATTGATTACTAATATAAAATCCCTTTCAGATGGTTCTAAGGCAATATATGGTTTCAAAATTATGGACCCCATTATAAAAGTAAGGGAAAATATAAATAGAAGTGATGCTAGGGAGATTAAACCATCATGAAAGTCTTTATAATCCATTTATAATATATTTTTTTTTTAAATTTTTTTCTTTAAAAGATAAAACCGATGAATATTGAAATTTTTTTATATATTAAAATTTAAGATATATTAATAATAGAAATTTAAAAGGGGATATAAATATGAGCATATTAAGTGAAGAAGAGATAGAGCGTTTAAAAAATACCCATCCAAAAAAGAAAATTTTACGTTTAATATTTTTACTTATTGGATTACTTTTTATAGCCTTAGGATTCATTTTATTAATGATCGGATTTGATTTTGATTTTACGATTGATGAAATAAACGTTTCTTTTATTATTGATATTTTAATAATAGTTTTTGGAATGGTAATAGCTTCCAAATATTTTATTGCTCCATATTATATCCGTGAAAATTCTTTAACTTTAAAAAGACTCCGTAATTTAAGGGAACCCGTTGAAGACGTTATAAAATTTTTTTCACTCTCTGTGTCTAGACTAATTGCTGCCCTAATTTTGATAATAGCTGGAATCATTTCTTTTAGTATTTTTGGTTTGGATGTGGGACATGAAGTTAAGTATGGTAGTGCAGTAGTATTAGGAGGACCTTCCTGGTTTTATGTCACAGGATTACCAATATTAGGAATTGGTTTTACATTATTATTATACTTTTTTTTAAGTCCATTTCATGGGACATTTTCTAAATCGAATAACTTTTTTTTCTTTTATGAAATACGTCCTGGATTCCCATGGTTAACAGAAATAGTAAGAAATGATATTGAGGCAATTAGATACCAAAATAACCATTTAGGTCCAAAATTAGGCTGGCTAGTATTTTTTATGCCCTTTATTGTATTACAACTTATGACAGCAATCCCTCTTTTTGGCGCTGAAAGAGCTGCTCCTAAATATACACTGTCATGGATATTTATTATTATTTCTATCCTTGAAATTATTGCTTTAGTTTATCTAGTTGGTTTTCCACAAAACTATTTTGAAATTGCAACTAAAGAAAGGCTATATGAAATGTGGTTTTCTCCGTATAAGATTCGGGGTCAGTATAATTTTAAGGAAGAATTTAGTGAATTTATAGGTTGTAATTTTGAGACTAGTAAAGAAGAAAGAATAAGCATGGATGATAATGACGATTCAATATTTAAGGATGTTAGTAAAACCCATTTTCAATTGTTTTCCTTGATATTTGGATTATTTCTAATAGTTAGTGCAATTATTATGTTAACCCAGATGGTTTTATTTGGGCCTCTTGTATGGTGGATTGCTATAACTTATGGTTTTATTTTGCTAGTTAAATCATTTTGCTTTGATTTTAGTAATCATGATGAGGATCATTTTTATTACGATAATGATAACGAGATTTTCAAATTCAAGAGAAAATTTAGCTATAAATTTCATTATGTATCTGCATTTAACGTGAACGATATCGGAGTTAAAAAATGGTTTAGAAGATTAGATTTTTTTGATATTGCTGGTATTTGCGGTTTATTACTTTTCTTAACAATCCAACAAACAGAAGGTTGGGTCGTTGCTGATACTCAAAGGTTGATTATTGATAACTTATTTAGTACATTTTACATGATTACGGTATTTATTTTTATCTTTCTTTATCTTTGCCTTCCCGTTGATGTTATCGAATTTAAAACGCCTTCCATTACTTATAGAATAAATATTACATCAAGGTTAAATCATAAAAAACCGTTCAAGAAATACCTGATAAACATGAAGAATATGCCAACTGATCTACGAAAGCCGGGTATGAAAAAAACCCTCTTATTACGCGGAGGTATCATGGGATCGATTATAGTAGGCACATTGATATATATAACATTCTATTTGGTTTTTTTCTTCTAATTTCATATTTTTTTTAAATAATTTTTACTTTTGAAAAAAGAATTAATTTTGTGTTAAATTGACTTTATTATGTCAGATCAAATAAAGTTACTACTTTATCTTAAAGATATGGTTTCAGACCTTATCTATGTTAATAGCATAATCGCAAGTGAATTATTAAAAATTACTGAAAATACTGCTGCCTTAAGACACGGACAGGAGTTTTTAGATAAGAGTAATTGTTTAAGTGAACACAATAAGCTAAGTGAGCATATAGTATCAATATTAGAGAAATATAATAAAACCCCAATCGAGATTGAAAGAAAAGAATCATTAGAAAAACACATATTAAAACATAATAAATAGGATGGTTTATGGAAAATATTACAGTTGAAAATGTTGATATCCCTGTTAAATCAGACAACATTAATCTAAAAGGGTCAATTTATTATACACACCAAACTCCTGCAAAAACTCCATTTCTAATTAATCTTGCTGGATTATTGGATCATCGTGATAGTTATTTTGTAAAATATTATAGCGAAAAATTTGCACAAGCGGGATTTTATGTTCTTTCCTATGATTACCGAGCTCATGGAGAAACAAAGAAACAAACTGGTTCTAGATGGGATAAAATGGTATTGAAGATATTTGAAGATATTCATGTTGTTATAAATTGGATAATTGAAAAGCAATTTGAAAGGCTTTTAAGTAATAAAATTGCTCTATTTGGAAGAAGTATTGGAGGAGCAATTATCTTGACCCATGGTTTCATTGAAGAACGAGCAAAAATTTTGATAGCGCTTTGCACTCGATATGATTATAGCACAACCAATATCACATTTCCAGAAGAAATCATTCAGAAAATAAGCCCAAAATACTTTTTGAAAAATGAATCTTCTAATAATGAGAGAATTCTCATTGCTCATTGTAAGGATGATAATAGAATTCCATTTAAAAATGTAAATCTTATTAAAAATCATCTTAATTTAAAAGAAGAGAATGTAATAACCTTTGAATCGGGAGGACATTCGTTTAAAGGTCATAGGGATGAAATTTTTAAATTTTCTTTAGAATTTCTAAAAAATTTATAAAATAAGAAAAAATATGTAAATAGAGTTTTAAATATAGGAAGTGAAATATCGATGAACAAAATTTTAATTGTTGGGCCAGCATCACAAATACTTGGAGTAAAAATAGCAAAGGAATTAGGAATTGATGCTTTAAATACAGAAACTAAAACGTTTCCTGATGGTGAGACTTACATAAGGATTAATATTGAAGATGAGACTCTTATTCAAGGAAAGGAAGTAATAATAGTTCAATCAACAGGGCCTAATGCAAGTGGAAATCAAAATTCTCGATTATTTGAACTTTTTATGATGATTGATGCTGTAAAACGAATAGGAGCTTCTAAAATTGTAATAGTTTCACCATATTTAGCATATGCTCGTCAAGATAAGATATTTAGACCGGGAGAGTCTCCTTTTGCTAATGTTATTATGAGTTTTATTAACTCATTAGGGATTGATGAGTTTTATACAGTAGATGTCCATGCACCAACTATAATGCAGTTATGCACTTGTAAAGTAGTTAATATAGATTCTATGAAATTACTAGCAGATTATATTAAATCATTAGGAGCAGAAGATATTGTTGTAGTATCTCCAGATAAAGGGGCAATAGAAAGATCTAAAGCTTTCGCAAAACATTTTGGAGATAATATCCCCGTTGACTGCTTTGAAAAAAAAAGAGATGTAAAGTCGGGGGAGATAAAAATGTCTGGCACTTTAAGTTTAAAAAATAAGGATGTTGTCATTGCAGATGACATTATTGCAACAGGAGGAACGATGGCATCTGCCATAAAATTATCTAAAGAGAGTGGTGCACGAAAAGTATACGCAGTAGCAACTCACGCTTTAATGTTAGAACAAGCTAAATTTAGAATTTTGAAGGCAGGAGCAGATAATATTATTGGTACTGATTCTATCGATAATGAAATGGCTAAAGTTTCTCTTGCAAAGACAATAGCAGATTATTTAAAATTCGATTAAGACCTCAAAATAAAAATCGCATTAATAATTATTAATTATTTTCAAAACTAGATTGCGTGTGCGGATTCTTAAATTAGCTTTAGTTGAATTATTTAGAATCTTAAAATCCGCATTTTTTATGACTTTTTTAAGTCCAAATTTAATCTCTCTTTCATCTCTTTCCTTGATCTTTGTTTTATTTTTTGGATCATCGGTTCTAAATCTTTCAGAAATCCTCTTGTATCTTAACTTCTTTTTTGTTTTTATTGCAATTAATGGAAATTTCCAATAGCCCTTAAAAACTTTTACTTCATCCCAAGATCGAATCCCATCGATAAATATGACATTCTCTTCTTTACTTTGAATTAAATTTACACACTTTTTTGCGATTATATCATCTCCTTTATCCTCTCTTAGCTTTTTGGCAATTTCTCCTAAGTTTTGATCAGTAAGCTCAATATTTCTATTTTTTGCCTCATTTCTTATCACATCGCCCATAGTAATAATAATCCCTAGATCTTTAATTGATTCTATTGCAGTAGATTTACCTGAACCAGGTAAGCCACAAAAGCCAATTACTTTCATTTTTTAAAATTTGAATTTAATTTATTTAGAATTAAAAGATTATAAAAGAATATATAACATTCAAACTATAATTAATTTGTCAATTTATCTATCGAACTGAATTTGTAATGAAGGATAATTCTATTAAAGAAGATCTTGCAGATAATACAAAAAATAAAATCAATCAAAAAGAATCCTTATCAGATTCATTAAAACCAAATGACTTATCATTAACTTCTCAATTAATAAAAAAATATGGACTTAACCCTGCAAAAACACCAGTCCTTTTAAAATACAATGCTTATAGACGGATGGTTGGTTATGCAATTCGATATGCAAGTGAAGATATACCAACTAAATATTGGCGTGAAGTTTATGGAATTTTAATTGGTTCGGTGGAAAATAACCAAGAAGTGATAGTTAAGGACGCAATTCCAATGGTTGTAGGAGATAGAGCCGGAGTTAAATATGAAAACAAACAATATGTTGATATGGCTCAAATTGATGAGTCTATTCATGAAAGATCAATAAGGGATAAACGAAGTGATTTTATAGTCGGATGGTGGCATACTCACCCCAGTTTTGGGTTCTTTTATTCACCAATTGATTGTCTTACTCAATTAGGTTATCAAATTCCAAATCCATTCGCGGTAGGATTGATTTTTGATCATTGCGAGAAACTTTCAGATAAATATTACCTAGGCGTTGCAGGTTTAAGATTAATGAATCCTGAACATGGAACATTATCAACATACAATTTGATCGAGCTTAAACCTGAATTTGAAGCAAAAAAGATGGTAGATAAAGTTAATAAAGTTATAAAAGAGGTAAATAAAGAAATAAATAAAATTTTAAAAGAATTAAAATATATCGAGGAAACCCTTCGCAAAAAAGCATTAGCTAAGCTACAAAAAAATTATGGTTTAATGCTTATACCTAAAAGAGATATTAAAGTAACAGCCAATGAAGAAGAAGCTGAAGATGATGAAGAATTTCTTTATGAATGGGATCCAGATTTTTTTAAAAAAAGTTATCGTATTCCTAAATTTAGAGAAAAAATAGAAAATGAGATAAAAAAGTATGAAGATATTTTACTAGATTTTAAAAAATCAAATGATATCAAGATCTTTGAACAGAAAAAGGAAAGATACAGTAAAAAAATTCGATCTCTTATGAGTAAACCTAATGATTGGTATAATAAAATAATGGATGACTTTACTAAACGTATTGAGATAATTTCTCCTTATTTCGATTATTTAGATACCGATGAAAGAAAAATAATTGAATATTTTGAAAGCAGAATCACCGAATATAATAAAATTTTAGATAATTTAAATAATAGAGCAGAATTTAACCTTAAAGATTAAATAGGATTAAACTTTAAAAAGTATATTAAAAGAACCATAAAAAATTAGTTAATTTAATATTATTTAAAAGATAATTATATTTAGACTTCTTTTAAAAGAATCTAGATTAAGTTTATTCTATGTGGTATTTTCATGCCTAATGATACAACATTTATAATAAAGAATCGATCTGATAAAGATAAAACTATTAAAAATGCTATTTTTGCGTTTTCTGGTGGAACTAAGTCATTATTAATAAAAGGTGAAGGACAAGAAATATCTACTGCAGTAGAGGTTGCAGAAATTTTAAAAAACCGTATGTATCCCTCATTAGAAATTGCAAATGTTGAATTAGGAAGTCGCCCTTTCTTTAGAAACAGAAATCGCAGATATAGCAAACAAAATTATAAAAATAATCGAAATAATAATGATTTAATATCTAAAATAGAAATAACACTTTCAAAATCTAATATCTGAATTCATTAAATGACATTTAAAAATTTAGGCCCTTTATTAGGCGAGACTAGAACAACAACCATTTGCCAAATCTGTGGAGATTTTATTTATAAACAAATTTATTATGATGAAAAATCAAAAGAAAAACAAAAAACTGTTTTTGTCTGCAAAAATTGCCTAAAAAAAAATAATAATTCTATTTAGATTCGCTTTTTTTGGAATTTTTTAGCTTTTTTTGTTTTCTTTTATTGATATATTTATTCCAGTTAAAGGACATAATAAAAAACATAAAACTAATAGTTAATAATAACATTATCGCTTCTGTAATTACACTAGATATATCATTTGGTTGTCCACCGGTAAACGAAAATCCTAAAGCAATAAATACCGGCCAAAGACAATAGATCATAGTTATTACATTTTTTCCAATCCATCCCGGAAGAATGGATTTCCAAAAAGGATATTTAATCATGCCTAAGGGAATGAATAATAAATCATCTGGAAGGGGGGTTAGAGCAAAAATAAAAATATATAATGGTGTCCTCTTTTTATTTTCTAATACTAATTTTCCAAAACCATCGATATTAGCTAAGATATCCGGATTTTTCTCTTGAGCTATCTTTTTAGCTCCATAACCTAAAATATATCCGCTAAATTCACCTAAGGCGCTACCTAATCCTCCTATTATTGCGATAAAACTAATTTCAAGCCAAAATGAACCTGATATTAAAATTTGATTAGTTAATAAGCCCCTACTCAAATACTTCAAATATATAGAATTAGAAAGAGAAAAAAGTACAAAAGGAAATGGAATTGGGAATCCTATAGATGCTGAACCTAAAAAGCAAATAGTTAGAGAAATTAAAAGGGCCCAAAAATAATTAGGTCCTTGAGTAATATTTGATAAATTGTTCCTTGATTTGATTATAACTTCTTGAATATCTGGTACAAATAAAAAGAGAAATAAGTAAATAATTATCGCTAAATAAAAGAAAGTAAAAACTATAATCAATTTTTTTGGAACAGCCATAATTGAAATTAATCCCTATGTATTTAAAGAAGCTTTAGTAAATTTTGTATTTAATCCATTTTTTGCTTGAAAGAATAATTCTAGGTTTTCAATAATTTTTCCAATTTTATTAACTTTATTCGGCATTTCAATATTTTTTAATATAATTATCAGTTCATCACTTTTGGGATTATAAATAATGTCTCCTTTCTCAACTTTATTCAAAGCTTTTGGATTCAAGCCTTTAAATATTTGAGGTCCTGGAAGGGTCCAATAATCTTTCTTACCAAAACTGAATCGCCCTCTTAAAACAATTGGCATCTTATTTAAAATTGCATCAGCAGATAATGGTGCTAAGTGGCGAATTATCACTCCCTTAGCTGTTCCAATTCCGAATAAATCAATTTTAATTGGGATGTTTCCGACATTAGACATTTTTTATAAATAAAATACATCCACATATTTATATTATTTCAATAAAGAAAAAATGCTTAATCCGACAAATTATTATAAATCTTCTGATTTATATTGAATTACATTAATAAAAAGATTTAAATATTCATTTCGCCATTTATCTATTGGACAATAGTAAAGCATTGGTTATAGATTCAACAATCCTTGTTAAACAATGATAAATTTTTAAACGTTGAATTAAATGATTCATCTTTCTGGATTTTTTTTTTGACCAGAATATAATAAATACATTGATTTTTAAAAAAGATAAGTTTCCAATGTTCCTTAAGTGCCACAGAAGATTTAATTTTTACTTTAGATCTTAAATACTTTAAATAATATAAGCACATGGGAGCACAATAATTTAGTACGTTAAAATACGTTATAATTTAAATAGCTTTTATAAAATACCTAGGAGCTAAGTTGCCTGTTCTCTTGTTGAATTGAGTAATTTTTTTTGATACACGAGACAGAGAAACATGACAATTTGACTTTCAAAAAAAATTATATAATATCACAATAGGAGCTTTGAATCAGGATTTGGCTTCACGGGAGTAAAATAGTAAATATTCCTTTGAAACAATCTTTCTGAGCTACTCGAAGCTACTATTGTCCATCTTTTTTTTTCTTGAATTTAATAACATCAAATCATATTTATCATCGATGTCGTAAAATTCGAGAGCTGGATGTACTTCATAAGTTAAAATTTTTTGCCCACTTAATATCATAAAATTTAGTGCTTCACTAATAGTTTTTATTGGAAATTTACTTGATATTTCTTGAATATATTTTACAGAATAATAGTTTAGAAATAAAACTGGAATCATTAATTTAATATTTTGCTTTGAGGTGTCCTGTAATTCTGTTTTAATGATTTTTTTAAGGATAACTTCATTACAATCTTTTTTAGTTTTAATAATAGAAAGGGATTTAGGAATTTTTTTGAAGAATTGTTCATATTTCTGCCTAACTGATCTTATATCTATTTTTTTAAAAAAAACAGCAGGGTAATTTTTTATTAAGTTGAGGTTCAGAGATGCAATCTTGAAAATTTCTTTTAAAAGAACACTTTCAAAGATGGTGTCACATGGAAGTATGACGAAAAGATACTTCTTTTTAAACAGTTTAGCATTTCTAGTAAAACTTAAGAAAGAATAAATCGGTCCTTTTGTATATTCTAGTCCAGAATTAATGAAAATTAATTTGTCAGTTAGCGATTTATTATCGCTTAAATTGGCATTAAAATGTTCTTTTAGTTGAGAGCCTAAGTAACCAGTTATTATAACAATTTTTTGGATTCTAAGATTAGTTAATGTTAAAATTAAATAATCAATTATAGACCTGCCATTTAAAGTCGCAATTTGAATCAAAGATTTAGGTTTATCTTGAGAGAGATTTTTAATTCGGGTTCCTTTTCCCGCACAGGGGATTATAGCTATTAATTTTTCTTTTAACTTATTTTCTTGTGGTAACAATAGGATTTCCATCCATATCTA
Organism: Promethearchaeota archaeon; assembly: GCA_048941015.1. Lineage (GTDB taxonomy): Archaea > Asgardarchaeota > Lokiarchaeia > Sigyniarchaeales > SOKP01 > SOKP01. Next base: position 28,751 of record JBHLNZ010000022.1, read on the forward strand.
TTATAATAGTATCTTCTTGTTGAGCTACAGGTGCACCTGATCTCTCGATAAGTATGGGATAATGGTCTAGAATTTTTTTCCGGACAAATGAATCGATAATTCTTTGTACTTTACTCTTAGGAATAATGTCATGCTTTTCAAGTAATCGAGGAGAGAAAGGAAGGTTATTAGTGAGTTTCTCGATTTTATTCATGTATCCTTGTTCTTCATAAGGTATATTCTTTTTCATTTTTTTAGCAAATCTATAAATATATGATTGTTTTCCATTAGTAACCTTTCCAATTCCTGAAGTGGTAAACGGTTCACAAGCATAAGCATCACCTGGTTTTAAGACTTGATTATGTGCGATATCTTTATAGTTTGGAATAAATGGCCCTGCATGTAAATTAAAGCGCTTTAATTCATGTCCTCCTAAATTTGTTATTGGTCTCAGACCAAAGTTAACGATCTGTTCAGCAATAACTTCACCTAATTCATAAAGCTTCTTTCCTGGTTTAAATATTAATATAGCAGCATCTAAAGCTGCCTGAGCAGCGTCAATATAGATTTGTAAATCTTTATCATTATTTAAATTAATTGTTAAAGCAGAATCTGCAATATAACCATCATAATGAGAACCTAAATCTATTTTTAATAATCCTTTCTCTGGAATGATGGTATTATCATCTATAGGAGGACTGTAATGAGCTGCTATCTCATTTAGAGACATATTTATAGGAAATGATAAACTACATCCAGAATCTAAAATTTTTTCTTCACATTGATTCGCAACTTCTAAAAAGGATTTTCCAGGTTTAACAACTTTTTTTGCAAGCTCTTTAGCAGAATGTACTGCTTTACCAGCCTGGATATAAGACTCAATCCAATTTTCTGTCATTTTCTCAATAACAATTAAAAATTTAAATTTATAATTTTCATTTAAGGAGTTAACCGATCCGGAGTTCTTGGGTACATTACTGCTTCTCTAATGTCATCAAGCCCACATAAATAAGTTATCCAACGAGCAATTCCTAAGCCGAATCCTGCATGAGGTGGCATACCATAACCAAAAACATTTAGATGATCTTGAAAAGATAAAGGATTTAAGCCTTTATTTTCTAGTGCTGCAATTAATTTATCTTTATTATGGACTCGTGTTCCCCCAGAAGTTAATTCAAGCCAACCCATCTGAAGATCAAAGGATTCACTATACTTGGGATTACTTGACGGCATAATATAAAAAGGCTTTATTGACATTGGCCAATGTGTAATATAGTAATATCCCTTAATTTCTTCACCCAGCTTTCGATATGCTTCAGTAGATATATCTTCACCCCATTCAATATCAAAATTGAATTTATTTCTGATAAGCTCAAGAATTTCATCATACTTATACCTTATTAATGGTAATTTAGGTAAAACAGTTTTATTTTCCATCTGTAAGATCTTTAGTGCATCCATTTTATGAGTTCTGATATCTTTTATAACCTGATATACAAGTTCTTCTAAAATTTTCATAACATCATTCATATCAGAAAATGCCATTTCAACATCTAAGGTGAAAATTTCACATAAATGCCTTCTTGTCCGGCTTTTTTCAGCACGAAAGGCAGGACTTATCTCGAATACCCTTTCATAGACTCCACATAATTGTTCTTTATATAATTGAGCTGATTGGGTTAAAAAAGCCTCCCTATCAAAATACATAATAGGAAATAGTTCTGTTCCTCCCTCGGTAGCAGATCCAATTATTTTGGGAGTTGTAATTTCTGTAAAGTCTCGATCTAATAAAAAATTTCGAATTGATTTTAATGCTTCTGCTCTAATTTCAAAAATTGCTTGACTTCTTATAGATCTTAGGTCTAAAGCACGATGGTTTAGCCTTAAATCCAATTCTGATATAGTCTCTCCAGTCATATCGATAGGTAATTTTTCAGGTGTTTTATTTAAAACTTTGATTTCTATAGGAATTATTTCTATTCCTCCAGGTGCTGATTTAAATTCCTTAACTTTTCCTTTCACCATAATACAATCTTGATATCCCAATTTTGCTTTTTCGAAAAGCGCATCAGAGACTTTTCCTTTTTTTAAAGTTATTTGACGTTCTCCATACTTATCCTGCAGAATAATAAATCTTAAACCACCTAAATCCCTAAAATTTCTAACCCATCCACCTAAAATTATTTCTTTACCGATTAATTTCGACGAAATATCTTTTGTATAATGAGTTTTTCTCCAATCTCCAAAATCGTCTAACATAATAATGCAATGACTAAATTTTCTACCATAAAATTAAATGGTAAAAGGAAAAAAAGAATAAAATTTTTTGCTTTCTTAAGAAGTAATAATGGTAAATTTAGAATGGAATGGTAAATCTAATCAAAAGTTATCTGAAGAAAAAAATTTATCACTTGAATTAATTGAGTATATTAATTCACCTTTAAATGATAAACTAGAAAAAAACGCTTCAGTAGAAGATAAAAGAGAATGGGAGAATATTCTAATTTTAGGAGATAATAAATTAGTTATGCAATCTCTATTGCATGATTTTAATAGCAAAATTAATCTTATTTATTTTGATCCTCCATTTGCCACCGGTGGAGACTTTAATTTAAAAATACTTATTGGTGAAATAAATCAACCTACTGGTACTCAAAAATGGATAAATAAAGTTGCATATAATGATACTTGGAAAGGGGGAATAGATGCTTATTTAAGCTTTATGTATGAGCGCTTATTACTTATGAGCAGACTACTTTCAGATTCAGGAAGTATTTATGTCCATCTTGATTGGCATATGGTTCATTACCTTAAAATTATTATGGATGAAATATTTGGTGCTGATAATTTTAGAAATGAAATAATTTGGGCTTATCCTGCTGCTTCAGTACAAACTAAAAACTTTTTTGTCAGATCCTTTGACGCAATACTATTTTATACTAAATCTAATGATTATTTGTTTAATGATGATCCAAATATTTATATGGAATATTCAGATCGGGTAAAAAGTGCCTTAAAAAAAGATGAGAAAGGAATTTATTATCATCGAGGTGGAAGTCATAACGGAAAGAAGTTATCTCAAAAAGTTTATATCAAGAAAAAAGGAGTTTTTCCTCGAGATGTTTGGAATGATATCCCTTATGTTCGTGCAAATACAGTTGAGTATCAAGGATTCTCTACTCAAAAACCTGAACGATTACTTAAACGAATCATTTTAGCTTCTACTAATAAAAATGATCTTGTCGCAGATTTTTTCTGTGGTTCAGGTACGACATTAGTTGCTGCTGAAAAATTAGATAGGAGGTGGATAGGTTGTGATTCTTCTAAATTTTCTGTTAATATGACGTATAAAAGAATTATTGACATAGGGAATGGAAATGATCTTTTAAATTGGAAGAAAACATATAGTAAAAAGGCTAAACCTTTTAAGTTATACAGATTAAATGAAAGAAAAGTAGAATATAAGATTCCAATAGAATTTACTTCAATAAAAAAGAATAATGGAGATCTTTTAGATATTTCTAACAATCCTTCGTTTAAAGCAGATATAATAAATGAACAGAATAAATTTTTTATCGAACTAAAAGGTTATACCATTCCTTATAAAAATTTAATTTCAGAAGAGATTATAGCAAAAATTTTAAATTGGTCTGATTGGATTGACTATTGGGCTATTGATATTAATTATCAAGAAAAAGAATTTATCCCTAGCTGGATTTCTTACAGAACGCCCAAAAATCGAGCACTTATATTGAAAGCTGGACCTTTCGAGTTTACAAATTCAATTTCTAACAAAATAATGATTAAAACATATGATATTTTGGGAATAGAAATTTTTCAAAAATTCAACTTTGAGAGAGAATGATGATTCTATTTTATTATTTCACGTAAAAGAATAGTAGCATAGGATCCTTTCTGGAGTGAAAATTCAAATTTGAAAAGCATTCTATTTGGAAAAATATCATCCTCTGTGATATTTAATATTTTAAAACCTGATGGTTTAGCTGTCATTGTTCTAAATGAACCCTTGAAGTCATATTTAATTAATAAATCACTTTTAAAAATTTCTTCATTAAAGTTTTCTTGTTCGATAATTTCATTAACTAATTGTTTCATTAACGGAAAATCGTCTAAATTGGTATCATATCCAATTAATGGGACCACTATGGCAGCTCTATTTAATCTCAAGGCTTCCATTAAATATTCGTCATATAAACCACCATAGATATACTTAACCTGAGTAATATTTCCATTATCATCATCTAAAATACTTATTACATCTCCTTTTACGGGCTCAAATAGAGAATATCCCTTAGACACTCTTAGACTAACCATCTTATTGAACAAATAAGATTGAAAAGAGCTTATTAATAATTTTATAAGATGAGAAGGTAATTTATTCACTGCCCCTTTATAGTCATTTGGCGAATGTATTAAGTGTTTAATCATTATTCTTTCATAATTTAAACCTTTAGAAAAGGAATTATATGCTTCTTTAAGGTTTCCTGTAGTTTTCAATTTTCTACGACTATCTTGGGCTTCAACTGATTCTGTAGGATACACGGATAATACAAATTCATTATATACCTCCTTATATTTCTCTTCTAATATAAAACGTCCAAGGAGATGGGAATTTGGTCTGAATGTACCAAATCTTTGGAGGCCATAGTAATTTGGAAAACCTCTTTTATTCAATTTATCATATAATTTGGTGATTTTACCTCTTAAATCTTTAGATTCATCAATATTTCTAATTACAATTATGAATTTATTCCCCCAATTACTTCCTAAATCAACTCTTTTTTTTGAAGGACTAATATTTCGAAAGAAAAGATCTCTTATTTTTAGTTTTTTTAATTCCCTTATGTAATTACCTCTAATTGAAAATCTTTGGACACTAATAGAACACTTGTCCTTTAAACCAGAATAATAAATCGATTCATATGGAATTTGTAAGGCATCACCAATTGCCTTTATAGCTTCAAAAGTGTCCTTATTTAATTTTACTAAATTGAAACTGGTATATTTATCTTTTAATTCCTCAGAGAAGTTAGAAGAAAAATAATCTTCCTTAATTTCTAGTACTTTTCCATTATCAAGAATCTCTTTTACAATAAAATCTCTAAAGCTGTGTTTATATATTCCTCCAATCCCAGAATGTTCAGGTGTAGAATAATTATCAATCCCTACAATTTTTTCAAGAGAATTCTCATTATTAAGATTCTTGTTATTTTTTACCAATTTTATTATCCTTTACCAATTAATTTACAATAGTTTAAGATCTCCAGTAATTTTGTCTAATTCAGCTGAACTAGCTGGACCAATACCTAATGCCGTTGTTGTTCCAGGAGGTAATTGTGTTAATCCCGCATCTTTTACCAAAAAAAAAAGGATTTGATCCTTTTCTAATTTCTTAACTATTTCAATTAATTTCTCCAAATTATTTACTTTTAAAACTACTTTTTTTTGCCCTGTATCTTTCCATTTTTTCCAAAGAACTTTATTTTTGGCTCTAACTAGATCTGAAGCAGATACAGAAGCGTGACATGACTGTGCACACTTCTTACCCGTACCCATTTTTAAATCTGTTCTAATTAATATAACTTGTTTATATTCCTCCAAAATAGATTAAACCTCTTATAAATAAATATAAAAATTGCCACGTTATTTATGTTAATTTATTCAAACTCAACTCTTATAACATTTCCAGTGATTTCAAGAAATAATTCTTCAAGTTCTTCCGCAGTAAATAAAACATCATCTTGATCTTTTTTAGAAAGAACTGCTTTAAATTCAATATCGCCTGTAGCTAAAAAGATTTCATTTAGAGAAATTAACTTAAAAGGAGCTATTAATGCTTCTATCACAGGCCTCGGTTTATTTGTCCTTTCAATTAATATTAACTTATCAATTTCATAGGTTTCTTTAATCCAATCAACTAATTCTTTAGATATTCTAATTTTATCTTTTTTTCCTACAATAAGAATGACAACATCTTCAAAATCGATAGCTTTGAAGAAAGATACGTCTTTAAGAAAGCTATACTTTTCATCATTTTCTAAGTCAAGTAAATCTTTACCTAAATCTAACTCAAACTCCGTAATCGCTCCTGCATCTAATTTTTCTTGACAGCTAGTGCAGAGAAATCCTGATTTTACGCATGTTATACACGCTGGAAGATTTTTCATTAGATTTATTAGATGTATATTCAATTAATTTATAATTCAATAATTTCGCACGTAATATTTTTCAGGATTCTATCAGCAGTTGTAGGATCTGTTTTATACGTATAGAGTTGTTTTTTTGTTCTAAGTTTCAATTTTACAATATCTTTTACACGTTTAACCCTACAATGAACAGCATAGTTTGCTAATTCAAGAAATTTCTCTTCTTTAAATACTTCTTTTGGCAAATCTAATCAACAACGTATTGGAACGGTTTTATTTCAATTATTTAAATTCTATTAATTATAGAATTTGAATTTTTTCATTAGTATCCAAAAATTTAATTTAAATCAAGTGTTTAAAAATATAATTTACTAAACGAATTTAATTTTCAAATTTAAATTTTACACATATACTTTATTGAGTTAATAATGCCGATTGACGATTTATATAAACGAAAGATTGCTCGATATCATTTATTAGAAAAATCTGTTTGTAGACGTTGCGGAGCTTTAAATCCAATAAGGGCTAGGAAATGTAGAAGATGCCATGGGAAGGATTTAAGACTTAAAAAGCGGGATTTAACTAAATAACTTTTACTTATTTGTTGAATTGTTCTTACTTTTTTCGATCCATATTTTTAGATATCCATATTTCAATTTTATAAAATATTTATAAAAAATGGATTTTAAACCAAATTCATAAAATTTTTTAAGTCTTATATATAAAGATGCATAAATCACAAATTACTTTTTTCAAAGTATTATAAAAAATATAAAGGTGAAAATGTTAAATGGCACAACTTGGTGGAACACCTGTTCTTATCATGAAAGAAGGAACTGAACGAACTCGCGGAAAAGATGCAATGGAAAATAATATTGCTGCCGCTATTGTAATTGCTGAAGCTGTTAGAACATCACTCGGTCCACGAGGAATGGATAAAATGCTTGTTGATCAGTTTGGTGATGTTGTCATTACTAACGATGGCGCGACTATTCTGAAAGAAATTGACGTTCAACATCCTGCTGCTAAAATGATGGTCGAAGTAGCTAAAACTCAGGATTCAGAAGTTGGAGATGGAACTACTACAAGTGTAATTCTCGCAGGAGAATTATTAAAACGAGCTAAAAAATTGTTAGAGCAAAAAATTCATCCAACTGTAATAACTGAAGGATTTAGGAAAGCTGCTGAGAAAGCTGTTGATATTTTGGATTCAATATCCATTAAAGCTGATATTAATGATTATGATGCATTAAAGAATTCAGCAATGACTTGTATGTCAAGCAAAATAGTATCAGAATCTAAAGAGAAACTAGCAGAATTATGTATTGATGCTATTAAATCAATTGCAGAAGAAGTTGAAGGAAAATGGGTAGCCGACATAGAAAAAGTCCAAATCCAAAAGAAAGAAGGCGAAAGCATCGACGATACCAGACTTATTAAAGGAATAATCCTTGATAAGGAAGTTGTAAGTCCTGGTATGCCTAAAAGCGTAAAAGAGGCAAAAATCTTATTACTTCAATCCGCAGTTGAAATTGAAAAAACTGAATTCGATAGCAAACTCCAAATTACAAGCCCAGAACAAATACAACAATTCCTAGATGAAGAAGAAAATATGCTTCGAACAATGGTCGATAAAATTGTCGCTTCAGGAGCAAATGTTCTTATTTGCCAAAAAGGAATCGATGATCTTGCTCAACACTTCTTAACCAAAGCTGGAGTTCTGGCCGTAAGAAGAGTGAAGAAATCCGACCTTGAAAAATTATCGAAAGCTACTGGTGGTATGATCTTCACTAATCTTGATGATGTGACTCCTGAGAAACTTGGTTTCGCAGGTTTAGTAGAAGAACGCAAAATTATGAATGATAGCTGGATCTTTATAGAAGAATGCAAAGATCCTAAATCAGTCGTAATTTTAATACGTGGTGGCACAGAACTCATTGTAGATGAAGTAGAAAGAGCTATACATGACTCATTATGCGTAGTTCGAGATGTTGTCGAAGACCAAAAAGTCGTCGGTGGTGGCGGTGCTCCTGAATTAGAAACCGCTATTCAATTAAGAAAATTTGCATCGACACTCGGTGGACGTGAGCAACTCGCAGTCGAAGTTTTTGCTGATAGCCTTGATATCATTCCAAAAACTCTCGCAGAAAACGCAGGATTAGACCAAATCGATGTCCTAATGAAATTACGAGCATCTCATCAAGCTGGTAATAAATTTGCTGGAACTGACCTAGACACAGGAGCCGTTGTTGATGACATGTTCGAAAGTGGTGTTGTCGAACCTACCGCAGTAAAAGTTCAAGCTATTAAAAGCTCTGCCGAAGCAACTTCAATGATTTTACGTATTGATGATGTAATTGCGGGAGCAAAATCCGCTATGCCCCCTGGAGGAATGCCCCCTGGAGGAATGCCCCCAGGTATGGGAGGTATGGGTGGTATGGGAGGAATGCCCCCAGGAATGTATTAAAATTAATTTATTTTATTTTTCTTTATTTTTTATTAATCTTTTTATTTTATCTCCGAATATAGTTAACATTATTGACCATAATATTTATTAAGATTAAACAATCTGATGTCTTAAAATAGTTGAGCCTATTTCAGTCTCTAATACCATCATCAGTTATATTAAATGATACTTCTCCTACTGGTAGGTTAGGTGAATGTATTAAATGAGCCATTCTAGACGGATGCAACTCTGAATGCAGATTCTGAATGTAGATTCTTGTATGGTTCTCTTGACCAAGAATTGTACCACCAAATGGTTTAAGAGGATCACCTAACCTGGATTCGGTTATATGTCTTATAGAGTAAGTAAAGAATACAATGATATTATAATCCTGAGCTAAGCGGTACAGGTTCAAAAGTAAGGCTTTAAATAATGAATTAACCTTGAAAAGATTGTCTATTGGCAAATAGTCTTCTGGCCATTCAGAATATTTATACATCAAATTTTTGGGTAAAACTTGATTAGAATCTTTATATAAATATTCATTAATGATATGAGAAGTCAAACCATCCATCACTAATAATTTGATATTTTTTTCTTTTAATAAGGGTTCAATTTCTTTTAATCCTTTAAATTGATCATCAGTTTTCTCTGCTCTTCTAAAAAAAATTCTTTTTAGCACTCTTTTATAATCTAAATTTAGCGAGTCAGCCATCTGTATAATCCTCTCATGCCTAAATGAACCATCTACATCAATATGACATGCTGAAGCTTCTAAACCACCTTGTTCATAGGGAAGTTGGACATTAACACACAACTGATGTGAAAGTTGAGATTTCCCTACTCTATAATCCGCAAATACTTCATAAATAGAACCCAGTTCCAAACCTCCTCCTAAAAGAGCATCCAGCATTTTGCTACTAGTAGTTAATTTATTTTCTTTGTTCAAATTATTAAGTTCTGGTTTTATCCCCGAGATACGTTTTAGCTGCGGATGTGGCTCTAAGCATTTAGTGGCATAATCTTCACGATTTCTTTCTTCATTCTCTTTCCACTTCCTAATATGATACTCTTCATTAAAAAAAGAAATGTAAACCTTCTCTTCATTTATATAGATCATCGCTTCATATAACAAGTCTGTAATATATCTCTCTAAGTCTTTTTCGGAGATGTGGATTAGAGATATTATATCTTTAAAGCTCAATCCGTTGGTGGAATTATGAATCAAATAGAATATTTTTTTCTTGATTTCATAATCATTATCCCTTAACCCTTCCTCATCTCGAAACATTATATTTATTTAAAGTCAATTGTCTTTACTTTATTTTTTAAGTAAATCTAATATTTAAATGGTATTTGTTAAAGATTTTGCCTCATAATATAAGATAAGGATGAGGGTAAAAAAATATTATATATATCTCTGATACTAGATAAACTGAAGCATAAATATTTTCAAGAGGAATCTGAAATTGCCATGTTTTTTTAGAAAAGTAAAGATAAAAGAGATTCTTGATGAATTAAAGATCATAGATACGGATCTTTTGTACCAAGAAATGCTCAAACGGTATTCGGATGAGCAGTTACATGAGATGTCAGAAGAGGAAATTATTAACCTCATCAATGAAATATGGAGAGAAATGAAGATGTTATTTTGGAGGTTAAAAAAGGCAAAGAAAAAGACCATAGACGTGGAATTAATGTATCGTTAATAAGCTCTACTAAAACGCTTAAATTCTAATATGGTTTATTTTTTATGTATGATTGAATCCAATGATCTTGGCAACATGGTGTGTCCAAATTGTAATACGTTAGTTGAAGAGACGGCAAGAAAGAGTATTTTCTACAATTTTTACAGGTGTCCTAATTGTAAAAAAACCTTTAGAGTCAAAAAAGAGAAATTTGCGACTTCCACTGTATTGGAGCATCAATTGGAGAAAATAATTAACATCCTTTATTTATTAGTGACGATTTTCATAATTTACATTATCATTGATCTCGCTTTATTTTTCCTTCGGTACCCATTTACATGATCTAGCAATTACAGAGAACTATTGTGGAATATTATTCCGGAATAAATTTAAGTTAGTGCCTTAAGGAATTTAGCTTATAATGAATCTATTAAAGCATTACATCTAAAGCATTGTGTAGCTCCGCGATAGATACTATTTCCACACTCTGGACACTTATAACGGTTTTCAACACTTTCAACCCATTTTTCTGTCCCCATTTCACGCCAAGATTGTATTTCTTTAAGTATGATTTGTTTACCTTCTGGACTGGGCCAATTATTAATAATATCACATGGAAAATCATTACACTGATGGCATCCTTCTAAATTTTTTTCTTTAATACAACTTTTTATAGAACATGTTTGGCAGAAAGGAAATACAATATCATCTGACAAACAACCCGTGCAAGCGATATCTTCAATGGACTTTGCACCCCATTTCTTGAAAATGGGAAGTAACCGTTCTTTAAGCTCATTATCATTTGAACTATGAACAATATATACCGCACAAACTCCACAGTATAATCCACAGGGAGCTAACAATTCTTTTTTTATATCCACCATAATGAAATCTCGAAAAATTTTTCTTTCTTTTTAGATGTGATAAAAATGTATTTTATTGTTCACATTAATACAATTATTTAAAAAAATTTTCCCAAATAAAATTAAAAGATTTAAGGGGTTTTAATAGTTATAAGTAGAACTAGAGGTAATGCTTAGTTTTATATCAATTGAGTTTAGTATCGCATTTTTATTATTTCTCACAGGTTTAAGTATTATAAACATAATTTTCTGGACCTTTCAAATAAAGTGGTACAAAAGGGTAAAAATCAAAATCCTTATGCGAATTCTTTTAGTTGTAGGATTTACAATTTTAATCGTGGATTCGATTCCATATTTGTTTACCGATATTTACACTGTTCCTATTGTTAATATCGTGTTAAGTAATGTGTTTCTTCTATTGTTTTGTTTAGCGGTGGTATTCTATGGAATTTTATTAGTTGACTTAAAGAAGGAAGAAAGCGGATTAAAATCATAGAAATTTGTTTTTATTTGTAGACTTTAAATATCTAATTGTAGATAAAGATCGATGATATCATCTCTGATGTCCAATTTATTTTTAATGTCTCTATTGCCAGGTTTGAATCCCATCATTGATGAAGTATGTTCAAATATAAATGGTTTTTTAGAAGTTCTTTTCGGCTACTTGAAGTACATCTTTTTTGCAATATTGCTGGCTATTGGTCTCTTGACGCTATTTAGTTTACGGGGAAAATACTTCTTGGAGCGATTGAGATATAGCCAAGAAGAGAAATTGACAGATAATCCCTTAACGAAGCCTCGTATAGTTATAAGTACTGTATATCTTGTTATTGCGTTTGGAGTGTTATTTGATTGGTTTACCTATTTTTTGATAATAATTTTAGATCCATTGCCAGATCGCTTTCTTTTTGTATTTATTCAATTATCTGGAATAACTGATCCATTTGGATTAAATATTGTTGCAGATATTAACCAAGCAACACGACCATTTGAAGCAACAATTTATTATGCTGTTGCGATTGTTTCCTTTATCGCCCTTTTAGATATTCTCATTAGTATTTGGCAGATGTCAGTACGCGATAATATCAACGAAAAGAAAGCGATTTTTGCTCTAGTGGGAGGAATTATTCTTGGGATGTTAACTGGCTTTACAACATGTCTTCCGCTATTTTTATGAATAGAAAACATTTTTATATGGATTTTACATTTTTGTATAAGTGAAATTCAATATTCTATAAAAAATAAGAAAAAAAGATGGGAGTTTATAATGAGATTCGATTCAATTAATATTGCTGTAATTTTACTTCTAATTACTGTAGCAGGTCTTATGATGTACGCTTTTACTTTTATAATATTCGGTGGATTTAACTTATTAAGTGGATTTTCGTATATTGGAAAAACTGAAGCTGAAATTCTAGCTTTTGATCCTACGCTACACGTTACTATTAACACAGCATTACGAACATTGGGCTTCACAGATTTAGCTTTAGGAGAATTAGCGATTTTTGTTATCGTGATACCTTTCAGAAAAAAAGAGAAATGGGCATGGATATCAACTTTTATTGTGGTGCTTATATTTACATTACCAATTCTTATTATACAAGCTTTTACGATAGGATTGACTTTTTATTTATTAATAATTTTCATTGTAATACAAATTGCAGCATTAGGAATTACGTTTAAAGACTTTTTTAAAAAGGAATAACTAGCATTCAGATGAAATTTCAATTTTTAAATTTAACTTTCTTTTTTTTTTAGAAATTCACACTAGATTGACAGAAATGTTAAGATTTAAAAATCTTCGCGATAATTAATCCTTACCCCAATCCAATGTAAAATAAATTAAACATCATATAAAGGTGAAAATTATGGTATTAGTAATGACAACAAATTATTTTCCAACAGATAAATCAGAAGTAGTTGGTAAAAAATATATTGAAATAACAAAGAAATATCCCCCAGATAGATCTATATCTAAACCCATTTTACGAGTAGGAGTAAGAGTAACCCCTGATGGTATGAAAGCAATTAGTATTTCCGAGGTAAAAGAAGATAAGTTTAGTGAGTTTATGAGACTCCTGTATGAACAAATACTCTTATGGTCAGAAATAGAGGGCTATAGGATGGACGTGGAGGTTTTTATGTCTGGTACTGAAGCGATGCCCTTAGTTGGACTAAAAATGCCCGAAGAATAAAATATTAAAAGTCATCCAAAGAAAAGCTCCTTTGAAATAGACACTTTTTAGAGCTTAAAAATAAAATTTTTTTTTCTTATTGCTGTCTTTTTAGTATAAATTTAAATTATTATAGTAAATCTTTCGAAAAAATAATAAGTAATTGAAACATGGCTTCAGTTATTTTTATAGTTAAAATTAATGATTAAACAACAGCTACTTGAGATGGTTTCATAAGATTTGATTCAATTTGGATTGGCTTTAACAGGCTTCTTACATCTCCATTACAATTTTGAAATTGACTTTTTAATTCTTGAATTACTGCTTTCATTTGATTCTTATTTACATCCCTTTCTGAGCCCGTTTCCTCTTTTCTTATTCTAAGTATGGGGGAATCTTGGTTTGGTGTAAAGTTATTAGATTTTAATTCCCTTAGAGCTTTCTTGAGCATGTTTATTTCTAATTTTAAGAATTTAATTTCTTCTTGTATATTAAGGGGATTATCATGAAATTTTATTATTCTATAACAAGTGGGTCCATATCCTAATTTAATACTTTTAGGGGATTTTAACACTCTCCCACATCTCTTACATAAAAATACCATTTTGCCTCACTTTTTAACATTATATTATATAAAGGCTTATTTCTTTACCTCTTTTTGAATCATAATAAAAATATACTAATTTATAATTTTGGAATTATATCGACTATTTAAAAAGGGAAAATTTTGAAGAATGACATATTCATCAGAATCAAAGATTAGCATTAATAAGGCATATTTATGCAACTTTTGAGAAAATCAACTTTAATCTTTAAATAATTTAAAATTCAATACTCTAATTACAATATTTTCAAATTAAAATAGGTAAAGTAATTATAGGTGTAAAAATTGGAAGAATTTTCTAATAAGCCAAATTATGTTGATGAAGATAAAATGAACGAAGCTATTGGGCGGATACTCTGGGGTAAGAACGGTAAAAAATTCTCAATGCGTCGATTAATATTTGCCTTTATGAAAAAGAGAATTAGAGGTAAGAAGAAACGATGAGTAAAAAGGATGATTTGTATCGTAGTGTTGTGGAATTAGATGAAGAGGAAGCTTACAAATTTGTTCGGGAACTATTAGAAGATAATACCGATCCAAAAGAAATTATTGAGATTTTGCGTAAAGCCGTAGAAGAAATTGGTGATAAGTTTAATAGAAAAGAATACTTTCTTACAGAATTAGTTATGGCTGGCGAGATTTTCCAGCAATCAACAAAGATACTTGAACCTGCACTTAAAAAGGAAGTTGGTCAAGAAAAGAGTAAAGGTGTTGTAGTAATAGGGACGGTTAAAGGGGATGTTCATGATATTGGAAAAAATATATTTGTAACGCTTTTGAAATCAGCTGGATTCGAAGTATATGATTTAGGTATTGATATTCCTCCTCAAGATTTCGTTGAAAAAGTAAAAGAAACGAACGCTAATGTAGTTGGATACTCAGGATTGTTAACCGTTGCTCTTGAGGCAATGAAGGAAACCACTGAAGCTTTAAAATCTGAAGGATTAAGAGATAAAGTAAAAATAATTATTGGAGGTTTACCTACAGATGAGATGTGGATGAAAGAAGCTGGTGCAGATGCCTTTACTGATAATGCCTTTGAAGGTGTAAAAATTGTAAAGAAATGGTTGGAGGTAGGATGAATATGGAAACAGAATTTGAACCCATAAAGGAAGAACCTATGACCTCCGTCGAGAGGGTAATGACCGCATTGAGTTTAAAGGAACCTGATAGAGTACCTGTATGGCCTTTAATTGATTTTCTCCCAGCACATTATATTGATATCACTGCTCAAGAAATATTAGAAGACCCCGACAAGTCTCAATACGCTTATGAGTGGATTTATCATAAATTGGGAGGATATGACATATCAATGGCGGGTGGGGGGATGTATATGATGTATATTAATCCATTTCCCGATTTCTTTTCAGCATATTATGTTGATTGGAGATTACCAGGACGCATGTTAGGAGTTAATGAACCTCCACAGTTAGTAGAACGAAGCCTTGATAATCCAATATTAACTGAAAATGATTATGACAAAATAATCAATGAAGGATTATTATGGTTAGCAAATTTTGATAGAGCGGGAATTGGTGATATGACCAAATTAAGTAAGATTGGAGCAAAAGTAGAAGAATATACCATTAAATGGTGGACACATTATAAAGTCCCTACTTTTACTGATGGGGCAGTAATAGTCCCTTTTGATCTTTTATCTGTGTTTAGAGGTGCGACGAATTTCATGAAAGATATCTATCGATATCCTGATAAAATAAAGGAGGTATGTGATTTTCTAGTTGATAACGTTATACTAATGGGAGAATATGGCATTTCTCAGATGAAAGGTAAGACAATTTTGGTTGGAGCTGTTCGAGCCAGTGCGGATTTTGTTTCAATAAAGCATTTTGAAGAATTATTTTGGCCTTACTTTAAAAAAATAGTTACTAAATATGTAAACGATGGATTCATTGTACAACTTCATATGGATACTAACTGGACAGATCGGCTGCATTACTTACTAGAATTGCCTAAAGGGAAAATTTATATGCATATGGATGAACGAACTGACATATTCAAAGCAAAAGAAATCCTTGGCGATCACATGTGCATCCAAGGAAATATGAAACCTTCATTGTTTACATTAGGAACTCCAGCAATGGTTGAAAAACAAACTAAAGAAATCATTGATAAGTGTGCTGAGGGTGGTGGACTATTCGTTGGTGCTGAAATTCCAGATAATGCTAAACTTGAAAATCTCAGAGCTATGATAGACACATGCAAAACTTATGGTGTATATCGGAAATAAGAAAGTTAAAATCTAAAGTAATTTTTTTAATTTTTTTTTTAATTAACGTTTATGTTTATTTTACCGTGATTTATTATTCACCTTCTTTTTTTATTTAAAATGTTTTTTATCGAATTATTAATTTTTAAATGCAGAGGAAATTTCTATGATGGTGCATTCAAATAATTCAGGAGATAAATAATGCGAATCGATTTCCACTGCCATGTATTTGAAAATGTTGTTAAACTGGATGCGATGAAAAGACTCTTCAATATTTTTGAGGATTATGGGTTCTATGAGAGAATGGTAAAAAAGATTGAGGAAATTCCCTCAATAGAAACTACAGATATTATTGAGAAAACTCTTTATCACATAAACAAAGCTAAATTCGATAAAGTTGTTTTGCTTCCTGTTAGTGCTAAAGAGAATCAATTAGTAAAGAAGTGGGTTGACACTGCGCCTGATATTTTTATTCCTTTTTATAATCCTCCTGAGAAGGCATCTGAACAATTGGATATAATGGAAAAAATGGAAAAAGATCTTCAAGAATTTAATTTTAAAGGATTAAAAATAATGTTATCATTTAGAAATAAGCGGTTAAATGATGAGATTTTATATCTAATTTTGGAATTTGCTCAAAATCATAATCTTATTTTATTAATGCATACCGGATGGCCTCCGCCGGGCACAAAAAGGACGGTCTTAACCTATTCAAACCCTGTAGATATGGAAATTTATTATAATTCCTTTCCTAAGGTTAATTTTGTTATTGCACATATGGGATTCCCCTTTTCTGATATTGCGATTGCATTAGTAACTCAATATCCAAACATCTATTTAGATATAAGTAATTTAACATACATGGCGCCCTATAAACTAAAAAATTTATTACTCGAAGCTAAGGACATAA
Source organism: Promethearchaeota archaeon (assembly GCA_048941015.1). Classification (GTDB taxonomy): domain Archaea; phylum Asgardarchaeota; class Lokiarchaeia; order Sigyniarchaeales; family SOKP01; genus SOKP01. The sequence goes on from JBHLNZ010000022.1 coordinate 45,809, forward strand.
TTGGTACTCATAAGATTTTATTTGGAACAGATGGTTTTTCCCCTGAAATGATTGAAATTGCGGTCAATTTCTTCAATGATGTGGATTATCTATCTAAAGATGATATAGACAAAATCTTAGGATTAAATGCCGCAAAGTTGCTCAAACTTTAGGTTAAATTAATTATATCTCTATTATTAAGATTTCAGCACCCAATCATAGCGATTTATCAGATGATTATTTAACTTAATGATTAAATTAAATATATTGATTAAACTATTAATTTTTATTAAAGTAAATCTTTTTGGTGATCAAAATAAAATTTATAGATTTATCAATTCCGATTATGGATTATGATGAGGGGATTTATGATCCTGCTCCTTATGCCCCACATATCACCTACAAGGATCATAAAAGAGGTGGTTTAGAGATGGGAATATTATATCCCAGATTAAAACCAGAAAAGTATCTTCCTGATGGAGGAGGTTGGGCTGCTGAAGATATAACTTTGTCTACTCACAGTGGAACTCATATGGATGCGCCTTGGCATTATGGCCCCACACAAGATAAAGAAATTGGAGAAAAAAATGCACTTACAATTGATAAATTCCCTTTAGAATGGGGAATAGGTTCATTGATTGTTCTAGATGTTACTGACTTAGAAGATGGCTATGTAATGAAGCCAGGTGACATTGACAAGAAGTTAGAAGGAATAAATCATAAATTAAAAGAAGGAGATATTTTATGCATACATACTACAGCACCTAAATTCGTTGGCACCAATGAATATCTGCAGCATGGTGTTGGAGTGGGGAGAGAAGCAACGCTTCATATAATTAGGCAAGGAGTTCATGTAGTTGGGACTGATGCTTGGAGTTGGGACGCCCCATTCATATATACAGCTAGAAGATGGAAATCTTCAGTGAAAAGGAAAGAGCCTAATCCATCAATTATATGGGAAGGCCATTTTGCGGGAATGGAACTGGGATACTTTCAAATGGAAAAATTGGCGAATTTAGATAAGGTTCCTGCTGTAGGTGCAACAATTTATTGTTTCCCTGTAAAAATAACTCGAGCTAGTGCTGGTTGGGTAAGAGCGGTCGCTACTATTTCAGAATAAAAAATAAAAGATGAAAAAAAATTTAAACTTCTTTAAAAATATCTTCAACAAGTTTATGGTCTTCTTTAAAATGTATCAATGCGCCACTCCAATCGACTAGAACTTCTGAATATTTGGTTTCAAAAGTTTCAACGAATTCCTTGAGACGGGCTCTCACTTCTGCAGTTTCATTTCCTTTTACAAATAATGCACAGAAAATGTATTTTCCATATTCAATAAGAATAGTTATATCACCATGATCGATCTTTTTAAGTAAATCTTCTGATTTTGTTGTTTCCTTTACAAAAGAAGTTATTGCTGAGAACATTCCTGAAATTAGAGCTGGATCTTGTGTCATTCCTTCAGCAAATTGATAACTAAATACATCTCGACCATCTCCATAGATTACGTATAATCCTTGTTTTTCAACCCTCTCGAAGGTATAACTAAATTCAGGACGTAA
>JBHLNZ010000091.1:0-11363 GCA_048941015.1 Promethearchaeota archaeon
TTATTTGAGTCCCAATAACACCCTTTCGGCATATACCGAGCTGCTAATCTTGAACTTACTCCGCTTATCACAATTCCTTCACTTTCGAAGGGCACATTTTTAGGGATATCATATATAGGAACAGAATCATTGTCCCATTTAAGAGCTTCCATTATCGGGCGATAATACTGATCATTTCCCCCTCTTTTTAAGTAAGGTTTCCAATTTTCATAGCGTAATTCTTCTTTTGATATGATAAGGTGTTGCTTATTTTTATCATTATTTGTATTTCGTTTTCTAAAAATAGTAGCTAACTGTGTGTCTTTGATTGCAGCTATATATTTCTTATTATTGTGAGTATGCATTCCAATATATCCTTTTACGTATGATTTTAATTTAGGTGACTCTTCAAATAGCTTAATTACTGAATCTTCTATGTTTGTGAAAAAGATATTGAATGGAAGAGATTGATATTTTATTTGCTTAATCTGATTTGAAATCTTCGTTTTCCAATAATCTTCTTCGTTATTTATCCTTGGAATAACATTTATTTGATTATTATCCCTTGTATATTGATTATTCCCGCCCGTACATTTCGTTAGTATGATAATTAGGGGACTTGTATTCACATTTTGATTTGAAAATAAATCTCTTGGAGCTAAAAGAATTTCATTTATAATACAGTTTTCAAGTATGAAGTTTCTTAGTTTTCTATGTGTGCTTAAGGTTAAGAAAGAATCACTGGTTATAAAACCTAATTTTCCTCCTTCTTTTAATCTCCAAATACTATTAACAATAAACATTGAATAAGTTTCATGAGCATTGATATTCCCGTAAACTTTCTTTAACTCTTTTCGATTTCTACGTACATAAGAGCTTGATTTGTTTAAATATGGAGGATTTCCTACAATATAATCAAATTGATTGTAAGAATCAGGGTTGATCGATAAAAGGGTATCACATGTTGTAAACGAAATTCCTAAGTTCTCAATCTCTTCCTTATATTCAGAATTAATATCAAAAGCAAAAATTTGATCAGGATTTATTCCAGATTTCAACAAAGAATTGATGAAAACCCCTGGACCCACGCAAGGATCTAGGATTTGCTTTCCTAATTTGATAGGTCCAATTCTTGATATGATATAATCTGCGGTATTATTTGGAGTTAATACAACACCTAATTCCTTATTAGCAGAATTGTTGATTTTACAACACTTTGAGCGTTTATTTTAATTATTATTTATATTAAGATTAGTATCATAGTTTTTTAAACTCGTGGTAATAACTTCGCATAATTTTGCAAGGACTTTTTCATCTACTTTATCAATAGTATCATGAATTGAATGGATATACCGATAAGACTCCATATCTCCTATTCCAAAGCCTTGAAAATTCTTTTTCTTTAAAAAATAACCATCAGAATTAGAACCTACATGAAGTTTTCGATAATAACTATTAATTTTTAAACCTACATCATTGTTTAATAATTTAGAATAGAGATCTCGTATTCTTTCTGAGACGTTTTTTCCAGGAAATAAACATATACTTTTAGCAATCGCGTCAAAATTGAAAATTATTGATGTATGTTTGTTGATAAGTGAATATTCTCTGTAGAAATGTCTTATTCCCATGGTACCACACTCTTCTGCTCCAGTGAATATAAACCATAAATTAAAATGCTTTAATCTCGAATCTAGATTTAAGTAATATCGTATAAGCTCCAATACACAAGCTATTCCTGAGGCATTATCAATAGCCCCATTAGAATCGTTATTTGTAGAGTTAACGATTATTAAACATGTAGCTAATCCATTTATAATTAGAGGAAAAAGACCTATTATATAAAATAAAACATTAGCTTGAGGCCATATGAAATTTTTTATTAGAATAACTATAAATGTGCTTAATATTGAGAAAACATAATATCTCGAAGCTCTAATCCGAGCTAAGATTGAAATTTGTTGCCCTTTTGAATCTAAATGACAACAAAACATGATTATATTTTGAAGATTATTTTTCGTTGTCTCTTCTTCCATTTTAACTATTAAGTTTCGAGATGGTAGTACTTTTCCCTTGTTGATATTTTCTGGATTCCTAGTGTAAAAAAATAAAATAACCAATATTCCAGAAGCTATTATTAAAATAATTGGAAAAATAACTCCCTTAATGTTAAGGAATAGAATAAGAATTATTAGAAATAATAAGAATAAAGAAATTTTTGGATAAACCCTTGAGTAAAATGTACTGAAATTGAATTCTTGAGTAATGGGTTTGAGATTTAAGTTTTTTACTTCTTGTATTGCCAAGTTAAAAGCTTTTTCCTCAAATTTTGTACCAGATAATCTGGGAAAGGAAAAAATCTCCAAATCTTTCTTAATTCGGTTTTGATTAATCATAATATCTTTTGGTCATTAAATTATTCTAGATAAGCCCCATATCTCGCTGAACTTACAATTTTACTATATATCTTTAAAAAGCCTTCATTTAACTTAGGTGCTGGTTTTATCCAATTATTTAACCTTTTTTCTATTTCGATATTTGAAATCAATAAACTTAAACTACGATTCTGAATGTCGATTTCAATCAGATCTCCTTCTCTTACTATAGCAATTGGGCCCCCTTCAAATGCTTCTGGACATACATGTCCTATACATGGACCTCTTGTTGCACCAGAATATCTTCCATCTGTAATCATCGCAACTGATTTGTCTAACCCCATTCCAACTAAAATAGCAGCGGGAATCGATAATTCCCTCATTCCAGGGGCTCCTTTAGGGCCTTCATATCTTATAACGAGCACATCGCCTTCTCTCACATTATTATTAATTAATGCTTCTTTAACTTCCTCTTCATTTTCAAAAACCTTAGCAGGACCTACGAATTTCTTATATCTTATTGTATCATCAACAGCGCTTTGTTTAATAATTGCCCCTTCTGGTGCTAAATTTCCTTTTAAAACTGCGATTCCTCCTTCTGGTGAAATTGGATCATTATAATCACGAATGATCTGGTAATCTTGTATTTCAATTAAGCTTAGGTAATCTTTTAATGTTATTCTTAATACTGTTTTACAAGATAAATCCAAAATATCTGATAATTTTTTCATTAGTACTCCTACTCCTCCCACTTGATGAAAATCACTGATATTATATTCAGAAGCAGGTTTGAATTTAGCTAACAATGGAATCGATTTACTTAATTTTTCGAACTCAAAATGATCTAAACTACCCCCAATTTCATGTGAAAGCGCACACATATGGAGGATCATATTAGTAGAGCCACCAAAAGAAAGCGCCGTTTTAATACCATTCTCAATTGACTGCTGGTTAATTATATTTAAAAATTTTATTTTCTCTTTTATTAAATCCATTATTACTTTTCCTGTTTCCTTCGTTAAATCCTCGCGTTCCTTGCATATAGCACTCATAGTAGCACAACCAGGCAAAGATAGGCCCATTGCTTCAACTATACAGGCCATTGTAATTGCAGTCCCCATCATATTGCATGCCCCTGGAGAACAACAAGTTTGGGATTCAATAAGTAGAAACTCTTCTTTAGAAAGCTTTCCTACCTTAAATTGGCCTATTGCTTCTTTAATATCAGACGTAACGTAAGTCTTACCTTTTAATGGGCCGTTCTGAAAAGTTTTTGGTTCCATTACGCCACCGGTTAAAAATATTGTTGGTATATTACATCTTGCTGCTGCTAATAACATCCCTGGAATTATTTTATCACAAGAACATAACATGACCATTCCATCAAAATTATAAGCTTTTATAGTACTTTCAATTGAGGCTGCAATAATTTCTCGTGAAGGTAAGATGTATTTAGAAAAGTTTCCCGAATTAGCAATTCCATCACAGTTTGCAATAGTATTAAACTCCATTGGTGTTCCTCCAGCACTTTTAATCGCTTCCTTTACAATTGCACTTAGTTTTTTTAAATGAATATGACCAGGATTGATCTCATTCCATGAATTTACGATGGCTATCCTTGGTTTATTTAAATCATCATAAGAATACCCACACCCGAGATATAAAGCCCTAGCATAGGATTTAAGAAGATCTATATCAATTTTATTTAATGTCATTTTTATTCTTTAATCTTCAATTATAATATCTCAATTAATATTCTAATCTAAATTTTATCTGAAAACCTTTTTTAAAAGTTACTGGTTTCTATAAAGTGATTCTTATAAATTTTATTAAATATTCTAATAACTAATATGCTAAAAGTAGGAATAATAGGTACTGGAGTTATATTTGACTTAAATATATTAGGTTATTTAAGTAACCCAGAGATTAAAATAACATGCTTATGTAATAGAACTATAGAAAAAGCGAAATCTAAGATAAAAAAGTTTAATTTGGATAAAAATATAAGACTCTACTCCAATTATAAGGAAATGATTGATAAAGAAGATTTAGACATTATTGAAATATTATTACCTCACCACCTGCATGCTGATGCCTCTATTTGTGCTGCTAAAAAAGGAATAAAAGGAATTTCGGTACAAAAACCCATGGCTTTAAATTTAGAAGAAGCAGATAAAATGATTGACGCGTGTAATGAGTCCAATTCAATTTTGTCAATATATGAAAATTTCGTTTTTGCTCCCCATATAATGAAAGCAAAAGAATTGATCGAACAAGATTATATAGGTGATCCCTCATCAATACGGATTAAAACAGCAATGGGAGATATAGGAGGTTGGACTGTTCCAAAAAGTGCGGAAAAGTGGAGGAAAGACCCAGAAAAAATAGGTGGCACTAGAATGGGTTCTCCTGTATTATTAGATAATGGATGGCACAATTTCACATTAGCTTGGTGGTTATTTAACGAAGAAATTGAAAAAGTTTTTGCTTGGACTGGAAATTATAAAGGGATCGATGCTCCTGCATATGTGATGTTTAAATATAAACAAAATTTAGAACATATTATTCCTCAGTATGGCAATATGGAATTTTCTTTAATGCCAGAAATGGTTATACCTTCTAAGTATTATCCTACAGACGAATTTATAGAAATCATTGCTAGTCGCGGTATTATGAATATTAATCAAGGAACCTCAATTGGAAATATTATGACTGAATCGGAAATTTTTGCTCCAATAGTCATAATTCGAGATGGGAAAGTAGAATCTTATAATGAATTTGAAAATGATTGGAAAATCAGCTTTATCAATGCAACTAAACATTTTATTGAAGTTGTAAAAGGAAACGAAAAACCAATTTTATCTGGTGATAATGCAAAATATATATTAAAGTTTAATTTAGCAGCAATAAAATCTTCTGAAACAGGAAAAGAAATTTATCTAGATGAACTCTAAAGAGTAATTCTATTGATCATATTGATATTTAAAATTTGTATTCTTTAAACCTTGACTTATTCCTTTCCTTAAATCTTTCCTCTTTCTTCTAAACATCAGACTATGACCACGTCCATCTAAATTTTCAGGGTTCTTAACCAAGCATATTCCTTTTTCCTCGTTTTTGGAAGAAATTTCCTCCCAATTTACAATTCTATTTTCTTGGTATGAAACATAAGGCATTTTGGCAAAAATACATAAATTTTTTCCTTGCTCACCATTATAAATTGGCGTTCCCCCGTTTTTTATTACATCTATAAAATGCTCTGTCGAATTTATAAAAGAATGCCTCCAATCTCGTGGTAATTCATTACCATGAGATTTTACTTCTCCATTAGAGAAGACAACAATAGGAGGATATTGTGGCGTTTTTGATAAAAAATTGCCTCCACAAGTACATTGATTTATCCACATCATTCCTTTAGTACCTGAAATTTCAATAAATTCATCATTAGGGTAATAATTGCTTGGATAATAAACATTTGGAGCAATAGTGAATTGCATTGAACCAAAGATGGGAGGATCACCTTCATTTCTTTGAGGATATTTCCAAAAGGTAAAACTTGGAATATCTTGGGCTCCTTGGAAGTAATCAATCCAACTATACAATTCTTCCACACGTTCTTGACCCATTAACCATAGTGCCATTGAAAATTTATGAAAGCCATCATCATAAATCCATGGTCCTCCACCACAAGTTTCTGAATCGGTTCGCCAAACGAAAGACTTTAGATCAACAGGCATACTTGGACCTCCCATAACAATAGTTTTTATTCTAAAATTTGTGAGTTGACCGATAATGCCATTCTCTAATAACTCTTTTGCTTTTAGGTAAACAGGATAAAATCTAAAATTTTCATATAATTTTAACTTAACTTTCTCTTCCTTACAAACTTGAATCATTTTTTCGCAAGCTGAAATAGTATTAGCTAACGGTTTTTGTACTGAAATACCGCGAATTCCTGATTTTGCGGCATATTCAGTCATAGGAGCATGAAGATGATGTGGTGTTAAAATTTCTATAATGTCGAGGTCTTCTCTATCTATCATTTTTTGATAGTCTTCATAGACTTTAGTTATTCTAAGACCCCAACGTTCCAACTTTTTTCCAGCCTTTTTGAAATCAGTATCACAAACAGCAACTAACTCTGTCTCTTGGGAATGAAAATAACCTAAAACATTGAGATTGGCAATTTCTCCCATCCCAATAATTCCTACTCTTAACATATCATAAGAATTTAATAATTAGTAATAATAACTTTAATTCAATAGCTATTTTAAACTTTTATCGTATTTTTATTCAAATTTCAGTTGGCAATTGAATCTCAAATTTGCATACATCATCACCATTCATCACTGTCTCTAAAATTTTGACCTTTACCGGTTTTTGAAGTATCTCTTCCCAAATTCCTTTATAAAAACCTGCTCCACAATAACAATAAGTCATTGGTATTTGAATGTTTAATTTTAATGCATCTTTTACTCTGGGACAATGACAATATATTTTCCTTTTTTCCTCTTTATCATCTATACCGTAATAATCTACTATATGTCCACTCTTGGGTATCTTTGTAGCAATTATTTTATTTCCTTTTAAAACTCCCGCAGAGCCCCATCCCTTACTGATAATATCTTTTATAATCCCCTCAGTAAGGTTAAGAGAAGGATTCTTAAGAAGTTCTTCAAATTGTGCTTGAAGCATTTGATGAGCTAAATAAACATCCTTATTTTTTTTATAGTTTTCCTTAATAATTTGTAATTGATTTTTTGGATATTGGCATGAACAACTGGTCATTATTTCTGCTTTTTTTTGATCATCTAGTAGAAAATCCATTTTTTCAATTGCTTTTTTTGACCATTGTATTATATCTTCTCTCTTAGATTTATCAGATAATCCTTCACTTTCTTTCATTATTTTTTTGCGGACTTTAATCCCGGCAATTTTATCGAGACTTTTAGAATATTTTGCGATCCAATACTTCTCAAAATCAAACTCATCTGTCACTTGAATCACTTTTTCTTTAAGAATAGCTCATGAAAATAAATTATTAAATTCTTTTTAAAATAAATGTACATCTACAATTGTAAAATTCTAAAAAAAATAATAATAGAATAAAAATAAAATTAAAATTGTAATTTTAAAGATTAATTTCCTCTAATTTAAGTTTAATTTCGGATGCTTTTTCTTTTGATATTTTATACATGAGCATGAATGCAATTGTTCCAATCAAAGTTATTATCATTGGAATTATCGACATTTGAAAATTCAAACCAAATTTAGCAAAATCGCTATTTCCAGTTCCTAGAGCAGCTTCGTACCCAGTTATACCTGCAACTATAGCAAAAACTACAGTTTGTAAGAAATATGAAAATGCTGTAAAAATCTTGAATATTCCTGTATAAATTCCTTCTTCTCGCTTACCCGAGTTAACAGTAGCATTATCAATTCCCTCAGCCCGCAAAAGTTGGGCGATCACTCCATAAGTCGCACTAAATCCGATCCCTCCAAAAGTGAATACAATTATGACTCCGAAAATATCACTAACAAATACGAAGGCTAAGTAAGTTATTATATTCAGGAGCATACCAGCTATGTAGGCTTTCCTAACTCCAGCTTTTTTTGATATCCATGTCCATACGGGTGCTAATAGAAATCCAACTAGATTCTGCATCAATAATGGTATTGCAGTATACCCAATGCTTAATCCTAAATTGTGTATCACAAAAAAATTAAGTCCAGCCATCCAGCAAACTCCTGCTACTGACCATGTAAACCCGGCTATTGTTATACCCATCCAATTTTTATCCTTAAATACACGTTTAATAGAAATCTTTAAGGGGGATGATCCTCGGTCAGATTCATCTAAATTTGCTCGAAATTCTTTCATTTCCTTTGGTTCTCGAATACCAAATGTGTATGGTATTATTAATAAATAATCTATTACTACAACTATGATAACTGTTCCAATATATCCAATTGAATCGATCAATCTAGGTATCAAACCTGCAGTTATGATTGTGATAATACCACCAAGAACTGAGCCAATAACTGTTACTTTTCTTCTGTCAGATTCATTTCTAAACAAATCAGGGAATAAAGCTGAATGATTGATTTCAAAAGATGATGCAAAAGTTTCATAAACTGCCATTATTATAGTTAACCACAGTGCTGAAATAGCTATATTTGATGAAATTTGGACAAAATTAAAAATTAACAATAACGGGCACACAATAACACCAATCATTATCCAAGGAAATCTTTTTCCATATTTTGAAGTAAGCTTTTTGGATCTGTCTGCTAAATATCCAATAATAGGATCGTTTAACCCATCTACAATAGAATACACTAAATAGATTAAGGGAATTACTGTTGAAGGAATTAAAAGAACTGATGCTGCAAAATATTGAACCTGTCCCCACATACCAAATAAAAATCCCATGATAATTCCCTGTAATGAAAAAGCTATCATTCTTTTTGTTGTGATACTATCAGAAAATTTTACTTTTTGAGATTCAGTCAAAATTATCACTATTTTAGTTAAATTGTTTTAAGAAATTTCTTCCTAAATTTTAAATATAGTGATTATTAATTTCGATAAATCAATATTTATAGATTTAGAATAAATTTAGAATGAAAAGAATCTTACCAAAATATTATTTTAAAAGAATTTCTCTCTGTTATTTTTAGGTAGTTTTTTAATTAAATCATAATTGTAACTCTTAATATTATAGTTAGTGGGAATTTATTTTTAAAAAATAAAATTTTCACTTGTTTAATAATTATATTTTAGTAGAAATAGCTATATTCGAGGAGAATCATCGGATGAGTATTTTATTAGATTTATTGATTGTATTCCTTACCTACTTATACGTGTTTGCAACTATTCTTATACCTGTACAATTAAAAAAAAGAGATAAAATCACCAAGTTTCAAGCTAGAAAAGCGGTTCACTTATTTGCAGGATTGGCTGTTCTTTCCAGTCCATATTTCGAGTGGCCATGGTGGTCAGTCATTATAGCATCAACTCTTACTATTTTAGTACTATTAAGTTCCAAAAAATCAAAGGTAAAACAATTAAAGGAATTATATGACTCTATTGGAGAAGAGGCTGAAGAGAAAGTTGGATATCTACAAGGACCATTTCATTATTGTTTATCAATTCTTTGTTTAATTACATTTTTTGTTATTTTTGCTCACGATAAATTATATTTTCCAATTTCGGGTATTCTGTTAATGATAATATCTGATACATTAGCTTCTGTAATTGGAAGAAGATATGGAAAGATAAAAATAAAAATACCTTGGATAAAAACTGTTAGAACGTTAGAAGGGTCTCTTGCCTTTTTCATAAGCGGCTTTATTTTATGTTTTATAGCCTTCACATTTATAGGGGTCACTAATCCAATTACGCAAGCTCCAATTTCGTTTGAATTCGCTTTATTGTTATCTCTTGTAACTAGTGCTTTAGCAATGATAATAGAGTTGATTTCACCAAGTACTTGGGATGATTTAACCGTGCCGATTGGAACGACGTTAATTATCTTTTTATTAACTTTTATGTAAGTTTAACTACTATTTTTTATTTATAATTACTAATTATTTATCGTAATATGGAAAATTTTAAAAAATCCTTTGACATCATTGTCATTGGAGCAGGCACCGGAGGTACTACAGCTGCTCGATTTGCCACGAAAAATGGGTTAAATGTATGCCTTATTGATAGTAAACCTAGAGATAAAATTGGGGAAAAGATTTGCGGCGACGCAGTTGGTAATGAAATTTTCGATTTTTTAAGTATTAATCACCCCAAAGATAAAGAATTATCATGTTATATTAAAGGTGCAAAATTATATTCTCCAAATTTAAAAAAATGTATCAATTTAATTGACCCGAAACAAGCAGGTTATATTGTAAATAGATTAGAATTTGGACAGAGATTATTAGATGAAGCTTTAGATGCTGGAATAACTCAATTTCTAGAAAAGACCATGGCATTGGATCTACTATATGAAAATAATCAAATTGTTGGAGTAAAAGTAAAATTGGAAAGTGGTGAAAAAACTAATTTAAACGCGAAAATAGTAATCGATGCATCTGGTTTTTATTCTCCACTCAGAAAAAAAATAAAAAGCACTATTATTGAAAAAGATATTCTAAAAGAAGATATTATTCTATGTTATCGTGAAATCGTTAAGTTTTCCCCACATGATCTAAAAGTTAATGATCCTGAATATATTTCTATTATATTAGATCAAGAAAAAGCTCCTGGAGGGTATATATGGTATTTTCCTAAGAATGAATCATCAGTGAATATAGGAATAGGAACTTTTATGGATTATAAAAGCCAAATAAAAGATTTTTATACCAAAAATGTATTTAATGAATTTATAACCACATCAAAATATGAAATAATTTCATCTGGTGGCGGTGTCGTTCCTATAAGGCGTCCTCTTTGGTCTTGTGCAGAAAACGGCATTATGTTTGTTGGAGATGCTGCTTGCCAAGTCAATCCCCTTCATGGAGGCGGAATAGATCCCTCAATGCGAGGGGGTTTTTTTGCTGCAAATACAGCCCAAAAAGCAATAGAAAAAGGAGATTATTCTTTAAATTCTCTATGGGATTATAACGTTAACATTATGAGAAATATTGGTGCTGAGTTTGCCTCCTTGGATTTACTAAGGATGGTCCTCCAAGTTTTGAATAATGATGAGTTAAACTTTGGATTAGAACAGGATTTATTAAGTGGTGAAGAAATTTTAGAGATTTCTTCTACGGGGAATCTAAATATTCCTATTTTAAGTATGCTTACAAAAGCAGTTAAAGGAATTTCAAAACCTAACTTATTATTAGACCTCAATTATCTTAGGATTAGGATGAATGAAATTTCAAAAATTTATAAAAAATTTCCAGAAAATAAAGAAGAATTTGAACTATGGAGAAATAAAGTTCTTCAAGTCTATGATAAAATTAAGAAAATGTTAATAAATACTAAAAAAGTAAATTAATTATTATAAG
>JBHLNZ010000092.1:0-11252 GCA_048941015.1 Promethearchaeota archaeon
TTATTAAAAGATGAAAAAATCAAAATGACGAAGATATATGGTGTCACTCCTTCAGATATTGGAGGATCTGGAAAAAACATAAAAAATATTTTAGGTTCTAATGGGATTAAAGCTTGGGAAGCAGATATAAGGTACCATTTAAATTATATTTTTGATACCCAATTAATTCCAGGTTTGATTTATCGTATTAATGAAGGTAAAATTGAGAAAATAAGTTATGAAGAGAAATCTGAAGCATCAAAAGGTTTAGCAAACGAATTGCGTAATGTGTTCAAAGATGAAAGTTCAGAAATTCAAGAATTTTCCGAGAAGTTTTTGGATATTTTTCTCACACCTATTCCTGATGTAAAAAGATTAGCTATGGATATTGAAGTGAATTTAGGACCTGAGGACATTATAATTCCAGATCCACAACTGGCAAAACAAGAGATTATAAGTGTTTCTTTTGTCGCGACAGATAGATTAAAATTAGTTTATGTGTTAGAAAGAGAAGGATTTTCATATCGTGGATTACATAAAAAATTTCCTTCTGATGCTAAAATTTGTTTTTTTAAAAGTGAAAAAGAATTGTTAACCGAAACCTTTAGAATTTTATGGGAATATCCGGTTATTCTTACTTTTAATGGAGATAATTTTGACTTGAATTATATGTTCCATCGAGCAAATAAGTTAAAAATTGACAGAGATCTAAATCCTATCCATATAAAAAGAGGTTTTGGAGTTTTATCGAAAGCAGATTGCGATCTTCGGAAAGGTATTCATATTGATTTATTTAATTTTTTCTTTAATAGAAGTATTTCTGGATATGCATTTGGAGGAGCTTATGAAAGCGCATCCTTAAATGCTATTAGCGGTGCGTTATTAGGAAGAAAAAAATATGAACATGAAGAAGATATCCATGAAATGGAATATGATATTCTCTCTTGGTATAATTTGAAGGATTCAATTTTGACTTTAGAATTGACTAAGTTCAATAATTCGTTAGTTTGGAATTTAATTATATTACTATGTCGTATTACAAAAATGCCTATTCATGAAATGGTTCGACGGCAAATCTCCACATGGATTCAAAATATTTTTTATTTTGAACACCGAAGGAAAAATTACTTAATTCCGAGAAGATCTGAAATTTCTGAAGTAAAAAAAGGTGGGCACATGATGTCAAAATTTGATGAAGAAAAATTCATGGGAGCTTATGTTGTTCCACCTGTTCCAGGAATTCATTTTAATGTAGTAGTTATGGACTTTGCGAGCCTATATCCTTCAATAATTAAAGAATATAATCTATCCTATGAAACAGTTCAGTGTCCTCATAAAGATGACGAAGATAATCTAGTTAAAGGTACTCCTTATCATATCTGTACACACAAAATGGGAATTTTTGCTTATGTTGTTGGCTTTTTTAGAGATATACGAGTTAAATATTTTAAACCAAAATCGACTGATAAAGAATTAACAGAGAAGCAACGCAGCTATTATTATACAATTCAACAAGCTTTAAAAGTATTCATTAATGGTTCTTATGGTGTTTTTGGAAGTCAAAATTTTCCACTATTTTGCCTACCCGTAGCTGAAAGTACTACAGGAATTGGCCAATATTCAATTAAACAAACGATTAATAAAGCGGAAGAATTGGGTGTAAAAGTGTTGTATGGAGATACAGACTCTGTTTTTCTTTTAAGCCCATCAAAACAACAGATGAAAAAGATTTCTGATTGGTCTAAAAAAGAATTAGATTTAGATTTGGAAGAAGAAAAGACTTATCAATTTCTTGCACTTTCAGAAAGAAAGAAAAATTACGTTGGGATATATAAAGATACAAAATATATTGATATCAAAGGTCTAGTCGCGAAAAAGAAAAACACGCCTGAATTTATAAAAAAAATCTTTAATGAGTTATTAGAAATCTTGAAAAATATTACCAATGATGAACAATTTAAGTCTGCTAAAAATCAGATTATTGAAATAGTTCGAGATAGTCTAAAGAAGATTGGAAAACTAGATGCTTTTCCTTTAGAAGATTATGCGATTAATGTCACTTTACAAAAGAATCTAAAAGATTATACAAAGGTAATACCTCAACATGTAAGAGCTGCTATTGAATTAAAAAAAATAAACGGAAAAGAATATCAAAAGGGTGAAACAATAAGCATAATTAAAAGTAAAGATAATGTTGGAACAAAAGCGCTTCAGTTAGCTAAACTTCAGGATATTGATCCAAAAAAATATAGAGATCTATTAAAATCTGCTTTGGAACAAGTTTTAGATGCTTTAGGTATTACTTTTGCTGAAATTAAAGGAATTAAAAAAATGGATGCTTTTTTCTAAATTCTTTTTCAAAAATTAAGATTTTTATTTTTTAGTATCACAATACTATATTAAATCAACTTCTTGGTTAAAATATAATGAGCAAAAAGGTCAACGAGATTATTGAATCCTCTGATTTATTTGATGAGAATGGCAATCTTATTCAAGATGGGTGGGCTAGAAAACCATTAATACGTTATAATAGAGAAAAAGTAAGAGCAAAATGGTATCGACTTAAAGAATGGGATAATTATGTTGTTAACCATCCTGATTACAATTTTGGATTAACCATCGCCGATGTAGGTTATATGGGACTTATTTCTTTTGAACTAATAGATTATAAGAAAAAAGAAGTCAACAGTGGAGGATTAAATAAATTATTTACTAAAGGAACTTGGAATTTACCTTTAAGTTCAGAGGAAGGTGATATCGAATATCATCATGATACATTTGATTTAAAAATTGAAAGACTCCCTAATAGAAGAATTATTACATTTGATTATCCAACGTTTGCAGAAAAAGGTTTAAAGGGGAAAATCACATTGTTTCAAGATCCTAAAAAAGATTCAATTGTGAAAGTTAATAGATATAAAAATAAAAAGCAATTTTATTATTCTGATAAAGTCGTATGGATGCCTGCGGAAGGATTTGTTTATTTAGGAGATGATCTTTATAAATTTACCCCTGACATTTGTTATGGTCGTTTAGATTGGGGAAGAGGGGTATGGCCATATAAAATCAATTGGTATTGGGGCGCAGCAGCAGGCAAAACACCAGATGGACATGAAATATGGTTTAGTCATGGTTATTCTTATGAGGACCCTACATTACACGATAAAAACATGGTAGGATATGATGGCAAAGGTCATAAGTTAGGACCTATAAAATTCCATGTACCTGAAAATCCAGAGGATATTTGGCACTTTTCAAGTGAAGATGGACGATTTGAAATGGATTTGAAACCATTAATGTATCATCCTTCAAAAATGAATTACGTTATTTTTAATTCGAAATCAAAATTAGTATTTGGTTTGTATACTGGAGATATTATACTTAATGATGGAACAAAAGTTCATATTGAAAATCTATTAGGCCATGCAGAGGCAATAAGATGGCGTTGGTAAATCAAAAATTAGTTTAGATATTAATTTTATTGCTACTTTTTTTTGATTTTTTAAAACCAGTAAAAATAAAAATTGAATATAGTAAGTAAAATATAAACAAAATTTTTAAATACAAATACCTCTAACTTATTTTAAAAGGACAATTATTCAATGAGAAATTCTCATAATAATCATCTTCGTCAATATAAACTGCTTCAAAAAGATATTCTTAAGCAATTTCCAAAAATAGAACTACATCGCCATCTTGAAGGCACCCTAGATCTTGATATCCTTTACCAAATCGCCCAAAAAAATGGTATTTATGTGCCTGATAATCTTAAAGATTTTAAAGATTCTTATCATTTTCCTAAGGCGTCTAAACCAGATTTCTTAGCTTTTATTAACAAATTTCAAATTAATTGGTTCAAAACTCTTGAAGATATCTCTACAATTTCCTATGAATCAGTTAAAAATTTGAAAGAAGATGGGATCTTTTTTATCGAACTCAGATTTGCTCCACATTACTTTGCTCGTCAAAATAATTTTGATCCAATTGATATTACTAAATTAATAATAAAAAGTGCTAACAGAGCTGCTCAAGAGATTGACATCCACATTAGATATATCATTACATTTAGCAGACGAACTCAAACTTCTGAAGAGATTTTAAAAATCTATAATGAAA
This sequence comes from Promethearchaeota archaeon, assembly GCA_048941015.1. Lineage (GTDB taxonomy): Archaea > Asgardarchaeota > Lokiarchaeia > Sigyniarchaeales > SOKP01 > SOKP01. Next base: position 4,096 of record JBHLNZ010000092.1, read on the forward strand.
TCAATTCTTTAAACTTTAAAGAAATTGTTGGAATAGATCTTGCAGGGGATGAGTTCAATTTTCCACAAAAGCTATTCATTCCGGCATTCGACGAAATTTATAAGCTCAATCAACATAAATTAACTATACATGCTGGAGAGGTAACCTCCTCTGAACAAGTTTGGAGTGCAATAAATGATCTGCATGCTTCAAGAATTGGTCATGGAACTTCTGTTATTCACGATAAAAAACTTCAGAAGCATCTAAAAAGGAAGAAAATCGCATTAGAGCAATGTATTACCTCTAATTCCTTAACAGGATCTTGGAAAGACACTGAAAAAGCTCATCCTATCGGAGAACTTTTTAGAAAAGGAGTTCCTGTTACAATAAATTCTGATGATCCGTCTATTCAGAATTCGGATTTAACAGATGAATATCTAAAATTAATTCATTATTTTAATTTTTCGCTAGACAATTTAATTGCAATAAATAAAATAGCATTAAGTGCTAGTTTTTTACTTGAAAAGGAGAAATTTAGAAAAGAAAAACAATATGATCAATTGATTAATCAATTTCGAACTAAATATGAACTATAATAATTAATATAGAAAAATATATTCCATTTAATCTAAGACTAACATTCCCTATTATCTTCTTATATGATGAAATAATAAAAAAAACTCATTACCAGAGCACAAAATATCGGATTTAAGATGTTATCATCAATTTTGGGACTTGATATGTCTATAATTAAATAAGTTAAAGCTCCGCTTAGTGATAGGATAAAAATTTTTATTAAAATCAATAAAGGTTCAAAGATTAAAAAAACAACAAAACTACAAATGAAAGATGATAAAAAGCCCGCAAAATAACCGATTAGGGTTTTCCTACTTTTCTTTGGAAACTTTTTTTTTCCAAAACGTAAACCGAATATAGAAGCTGCCCCATCACCTAAAGTGGATATTAATGCAGCAGCAGAAAATATAGAAATTGGAAGAAAGAAGATAGGAACAAAAGACAATACTAAAGCTACTGGTTTGGTAAACTCATATATTTCATTTGGCTTTAAAGTTTTAGTTAATAAATTAGAGACAGTTTTTGGCATTAAGTGGTATATATTCTTGTTTTCAAAAATATATGATAAACGTACGAAATCCAATGCTGCAAAAATGATTATACCAGCATATCCAACTGTTAATATCAAAAATATCGCATATTCTTGTCCGTTGATACCCCAAAAAAGATCAGCATTCCACATATTATCCCAGACATGGATCGCAAAAAACCACAATCCAATAATAACAATGACGGGAATAAGATGAAAAGATTTTCTGTGAATATCTGTATTTAAAGGATAATTTCTCTTATTGGATTTCTCATTATATAACTCCTGCATTTTTTGTTTAAAAACTTCGATGTTTCTTTGGTTTTTAATATCTTTATTATTCTTTATTATGAGATATTGATAAAGCAATATTGAAAAGATTAATAGAGGCGCATAAATACAGATAATCTGCATCGATAAAGCTTGAAACCATCGAATGTGCTCGGTATTTCTAAAATAAAAAAATGGATAAACTACTCCTGCAACGATCCATAGTATAAAAACTATAATTGAATTTAATAAATTATGATTTTCAGGAAATCTCTTTTTTAAGTTGATTGCATAATATAATTGCCCACTTCCATTACAAATGAATAAAATTGTGATTAGAAAGGTGAAGAGATTGAAAACCATATTATTCTAAATAAAAATTCTATTTTAAAAATATCTTTTGAAAATTTTTGCTCAGTAAAAAAAGAGGATTCTTAAAATCTAATCAAAATTAAGCTAACCCCCAGCGAGTGGTGGGAAAATTGCTATAACATCTCCTTCTTTTAAAATACAATTTTTATCATGACATGGAATTCCATTTATCATCACTATTAATTTGCCTTCCTTTTTAGGGATATTATACCTTTCAATAATTTTGTTTACTCTGCTCCCCTCAGGTATGCTTGTTATCGATTTTTCTGGTCCATATTTTCTTAAATCTGCAAAAAGTTTGACCATAACCTCAATTGAATTCAAATGAGGAATTTCAGCAAACATGATTGCCATCCTCCTTGGAAATATAGCAATTCGAGCTCCATCCTTTACCTCTTTTCCGGGACCGCAGTACTGATAATTCACATAAATATGGCTAATTTCAGATTCTTTGATATTCAATTTTTCTAAAACGTCATAAACGCTTCTTATTCCATTGATCTCTATATCAAATTTAGCAGGTTTACTATTTTGATCCGGTTGCTGAAACGCTTTCTTATTTAAATCCCCATACAAAATAACTTTTATTGACATTATTCATTAATCCTAATAAAAGTAGTAATTAAATTATTTCTCTTATGTTCTAAAAGAATAAACAAAATATAATAAAAAAAGTAACAAAAAAACGTTTTATAGCCCAAACAAAAGAATATTATCTATTACTTCATTAACTTTCTTTAGATTGTCTTCTCCTAGCGCTTTATCAATATTTACCTTAAGATTTAAAATTGCACCGAAAGTATTAAAAAAAGTATTTTGTAAAACGCTGTTGAATTGGCTTTTTTGTTGATTTTTTTGCCTGAATTCTTCAACTCGTCCTAGCATAGCTTTTTGATATTCATCAGCGGTAGAAGTCTTTAATTCAACTAATTTACGAACTTTTACCCCATCCTTAGTTTCTACAAACTCAGAAGCCATTTATTCTTCACCCTCCTCTTCTCTAATTCCACCATTATGAGCAGCTTCAGGCTCTATAATCTGCTTTTCTTGTCCTGTAGTTGTATCAAACTCATCTCTTACTTTCTGGGTGACTTGCTTAGCAATTTGTTTTTCAATATTCGGTCTGTGTATAGTATTCATCGTACAGAATGAAATTTCTTTTACGCTCCCATCAGGCATAGCAACACCAAAATGGACAATACATCGTTTTGCTCGTTCAAGATCCATATTATAAGCGTCTTGGAAGTGCATGCTTGATAACAATAAAGTTCCATGAGTAAATGAACTTATACTTTCCCAATCTCCATTCATTACTACTCGACCAAACATTTCCATTAACTTGCCAGGTTTTTTCATATGTTGCAATACGCCTAATAGAAACCTTAATCGTAATTGTTGTTTGTCTAGAAAGTTTAATCCCTTGTCAAGCGTCTTTCCAAAGTCACCTAAGAAATTTTCGAAAAATTGTAACTCTGTCTTCTCCTTATGTTTAATCTTTTCCCAAAACCTGTTGGCAAAATCAATTACTTTTAAAGGATCGAAGTAATCTATGATTGGAACCATTTCTTTCGTATCTGGATCAACGACGAGATAAGTTGCGAAGCCACAATCCGGGTGGCATGTAAATTCAATTGGTTCAACATCCGCAAGGTAGGCTATCACTCTGCCAAATTCCACAATTGTAGTAAGTGGCCACCATGCTTCATCCATACTTATTTTTCCACCAGTTTGGTTCTCGATTTCTTTTATTACATCCGCATTGGTAATCCTAAGTTCGTCCATCTCTTCAGCAGTGATTCTACCGCAAAGTGAAACTGGTTGGAATGTAATACCGCGAACCACATCAATATTGTCGATGGCAAATTGTATTATGTTCCCTATTTCGATATCTGTAACACCTTTAGCGATAGTAGCAACTAAATTGATCGAGGAAAGTCCTGCTTTTCTACAATTCTCTACAACTCTTTGCTTATAGGGCATTAAATTTTTTATACTACGAGTCTTTTCATATGTAATGTTATTGATTCCATCGAATTGAAGATAAAGTGTATCTAAACCCATCTCATATACTTTCTTAGTCCATTCAAGACCTCCTTTCTTCTTCTGAAATCCATATCCATTTGTTGCAACAATAACTTCCTTGAATCCTTTGTCTTTTGCCATTTTACAAATTTCAGGGAAATCTTTTCTAACTGTAGGTTCACCACCGGTAAACATGATTGCGACTGCAGGGATCGGCTTGTTTCTGAAGTGGTCCATAATTCTTTCGATTTCTTCGAGCGTTGGCTCAACAAGATACCCACTCTGTAAAACATTTGCATAGCAGAAGTTACAATTGAAATTACATCGATTGGTTAGATCAATTAAGGCTAGCGAGCAGGTCGAAAGATGCTCAGGACATAATCCACAGTTATATGGACAGCCTCGTGGATCATCTCCAACACAATCAGCAGGATTTGCTTCCCCATCTTTATCAAACTGCCAAATTACTTTTCCTTCTTTGTTTCTTTTCGCATAATGAGTCCATTTATAATACCTTGCATCAGAACTAATCAGATCTTTAAAGTCTCCATGCTCTTCGCAGTTCTTTTTCATATAAATTTTCCCATCGTTTTCCTCCTCTACAACAGCTGGAATCCGATTTAGACATTCAGGGCAAACACTGAAAGTTTTGCGATAATATTTCTCATTTAGAACATCTGTCCCATCTAAATTGTACATTTAAATTTTGCTCCGAATAAATTAAGTTTTATTCAAATGATTAATTAATTAAACAAAAATAACTTTGAAATTATTTAAATTTAATACTATTTTTACTACTTTTAATATTCTCAATGTTTGATATTCGGATTAGTATTATGCAATAGTTACTAGTTCCCCCCCTCTACTAGTAATTTTTAATTTTAAAAAAGAAAATGTTTGTGGTTGTTTGATAATATAAATAAATTCATGATTTATTTTTTCCAATTATTATAGTTTTTATTGTTTATAAAGCTATTTGGACTATTTTTTTACAGAATTTAAAAAAATTAAATTAATTAAATATGGATTAAAAAAATCATGCTTGTTTTAATAGCGATGCAATATAATCCCATTTTTTATTAATTTTTTCTGAGGTGCGCAGCCGATTGAAAATTTTATATTCGAAAGCCCCAATAAGGTTATAAAAATGCTTTACTTGTTTAAACACTTCAGTTTCCTCAAATCTACTATTAAATTCAGCAACATTTTCAGGATTCCATAAAATCTTATTATACCCAATATCTTTAACGTTAATATTTAACATTCTAGATAACATAGTGACCCATATTTTAGCCATTTCCATAGAATAATATAGCCCAGATGAACCAAACGGATTAACAAACCCAGCACTGTCTCCGATAAGCACTACTCCAGGGTTTGGGACAAAGTAATCTGCCATCTTAGCATTTGGCAGGTAGGTTAGTTCTTCGTAATCAATTTTAGCACCTTTAAAAAATTTACTGTATCCTGGATACGTAGATTTTATTTTTTGCCAAACTTCCATAATTTCAAATTCAGATGGGATTTCGATTGTTTTCATGTTAGGGACTTGGGCCATTCGCAACATTAACCCTACTTCAGCTCGACCCTTTTTTAACGGAAAAAAATAAGCTACAGACTGAGGAAAAGTCGAAGCATATTCTAAATCACCATTTCCAATGAAATAGAATTGTAGATCAGGTGTATTTTCTAATGTATAATTAGCATTGCTAATCAAACACTTCACTATAGGGCAATTCATCTTATCATAATGAATTCCATAAGTCCTTCCAATAACTCCTTCATATCCCGAACAGTCTAAAATTGCATTTCCGTATAATTCTTTTATCTCACCTTCTTTATTCTTGTATTTTACGCCAATTGTTACGTTATTTCTGTCAATAGGTTCAATTACTTCCCCATGATATTGAATATTTACTTTCAAATCATAAGCGATCTCAACAAATCGATCTATAAATTTTCGCCACTCAAAGAAGTAATGGGGATAATCACGATAAGTAGTAGTAATCTGCTGATCCCTAGGAGAATGCCAAACGCGACCACCATGAGATTTCAAACCAATTGAAGGAAGATAATCCTTACCTAATATTTCATCGACTATAGGCATATGAGCCATACCTTCACCTCTTGGTTTCGGTCCAGCAATTCCTCCTTTTTCTAAAACTATTACACTAAATCCTTTTCTTCTCGCTACAATACTTGCAGTTAAGCCTGCTGGGCCTGCTCCCACTATAATAAAGTTATAAAAATAATTATTTTCAGGATTCATATTGATGAATAAACCTTTAGAAGCATTAAATTATTTCTAAAAAATTAGTCAATCATATTGCTAATATGAATATAATAAGAATATGTAAAGATTTATTAAAGACCATAACATATAAATTATTCATTATTAAATTTCCCTTTTACATTCTTCTTAAAATACATTAAAATGAAGAGATATAGAAGTGTAGATAGTCTTCGTGGTCTTTGTATGTTTATAATGGTTTATGGCCATTTATTTGACTGGTGGTTAAATCCTAAAAATCATTGGCTATTTTCTGATTTTTTGAAACCATTTTTAGGCCCAATTGGTGCAACTGGATTTATTTTTATATCTGGTGTAAGTGCGGGACTATCATATAGGAAAAATAAGATAAACAATTCAAATGAATTTTTTATGAAAGATATTAGAAATATATATCTATTAAGAGCATTTATTATATTATTAATTAGTTTTATCTATAATTTCTCTATTGCAATCAATCTTAATAATTTTTCTTCTACTTGGGCATGGTTTGTACTACAAACAATTGGTTTCTCTTTACTTTTTGCTTATCCACTTCTAAAAACTTCAAAGCAATTTAGATTCATCTTAAGTTTATGTATATTAATTGGCAATCAGTTAATCTTAGAAATAATATCTCCTTATAAGGGACAAGCAAATTTTTTCGGTATCTTATATCACTTCCTTTTTCACCCATTAAATCAATATCCTTTATTTTATTACTTCCCAATTTTATTAATTGGAACCATTATTGGAGATACTCTTTTTGAAGTTAACCTTATTAAAAACAAGAATGAAAAGAGTTTAGAATTTAAACATAAATTTTTATATTTTCTCGCTCCTCTTTCCTTAATTTTACTCTTTTTTGGATTTATCTTTAGATTCCCAGATTTCTTTGTGTTTGCTTCTTATTCTGCGATTATCTACGGGTTTGGAGAAGTCTTATGTATTTTTTTAATTTTCATGGTTATTGAAGAATATAAATTACTGAAAACTAAGAAGAGCTATAGGTATCTGTTTTATTTTTCATATTATTCTTTTACTATTTATTTAGCACATAATTTATTATATTTTCTCTTTTTAAAACAATTAAATGTAGTAAATATTTGGATCCCTATCATATCTCTAATTTTCTTTTTT
>JBHLNZ010000093.1:0-11181 GCA_048941015.1 Promethearchaeota archaeon
TGAAGAGTTTCTTGATTCATAATTCAACTTTATTTTTAACAATTTAATAATTATATAGATTTTATTTTAATAAATCTTCATTCTATTTCTAATTCATTTTTAAATTTTTTATTTAAATTTTTGAGACTTGTTATTATTTGTGTTTGATGTGATATAGTTAACGACTGTAAAACTTTATTCAATTCATATTTATTAAAATCGTTTATTTTGTTGTAGATTTTAATAAGAAAAAGAATTGTTATTGATGGTGATAAAACAAAGACTATAAATAAAGTAATTGGCAAATTTATAGGTGCTGATCCTTCTATTCCAGTACCCGGTAAATAGTAAACAATTCTGGGTCCCAAATTAATAGATTCAAATAAAGCAAATAATATATTAAATCCATTTAATAGAATAAAGATTAAAGAATTAACAAGTGAGATTAATTTAAATAGATTAAACTTTAGGAAAGAAATTGTATTATCTTCAATTCTTAGTTTGGAATACTTCCAAATATCAATAAAAATCCAAAAATAACAAAAAGAATAAATGAAACAAAATAGAATAACAAAATAAATTGAGTAGCTTGCAATTAACTGTGGATGATATAAAGATTCAGCTCCTATCCAAAATAATAAAATCAATTGCATCAATGAACAAGCATATAGTCTGTTTGCATTTTTCTTTTCAGAACCTAAAGGATTATACTCTATATTAATTTCTTCACTCTTTATACGCCATTTATTAGTACTAATAATTCTAAAAAAAATAGAAAATCCAAACGTTATAATTGGAAATAATAAGAGTAATAAATTATTCCAGGATTGTGAAAGAATAAGTAGGAATATGAGTGTAAAAACAATTGTATCTCGAATTATACTTTCATTTATTAAATCTCTTATAAGCAAATAATTATTCTCAGAATTTTTTTCATTCATTTTTTTTATTTAAAAATCCCATAATAATTAAACTTTTATACTCTATGCTAATATAAATTTTAGATTATAATCTAATAAGAAATGTCAAAAATAAAACCGATGAATAAGATCTCTTATTTGGACTTTTTCCCTTATAATCAATTCAGAATGGAACAAGAAGATATTATTAAAAAAATAGAAAAAGCTTCAAAACAAAGAAATAATATCTTACTAAGTGCTCCAAATGGTACTGGTAAGACAATTATAGCACTAAGCGCTTTATTACCAGTGGCATTAGAGAAAGATCTTAAAATAATTTATATGTGTCGAACACATGCCCAAAATACTAGAATAATTAAAGAATTGAACAAAGTCTCTAAGATAATTGCCGCTAATAATTTAAATCTTAAAATTAATGGATTATCAATACGAGGGAGAAATGAAATGTGTCTTAATAAAACACTCCTCTCTTTAAAGCTAAATCCAAAAGAATCAATGTCAGTATGTAGTGATTTAAGAAAAAATCGAAATTGTTCATATTTTATTAATTTATTAAAACAGAAAGATAAATATGAAAAGCCAATAAATATAGCGCCAGAAATTTTTGATAAGCCTGTTGATGCTGAAGATTTAATAAATTTTTGTAATGAAAAAAATTTATGCCCGTATTTTCTAAGTAAATACCTCTTAGAAAGTATGAGATTAATAATATGTAATTATCAATGGATTTTTAACCCTTTCATAAGAGAAAATTTCTTGATGTTTATCGGTAAGGAACTTCAAGATTGTATTATTGTAATTGATGAATGCCATAATGCTATCGATGTTGCTACCGATGTTAATTCAGAAAGGCTCACTCCATACTTATTAAGACTTTGTTTACGAGATTTAGAAATGTATCGTTCTCCTACACTAATGCAAGGTTTTATTAAAATTTTGTTAAATCACTTGACAAAGAAGAAAAATGTTATGAGAAGTCAAGAGAAAAGTATAAATCCTGAGCTTTTTTTGTATCAAGTTTGTAAAAAGCTTGGTTTTTTAGATTTACGACAATTTAAGAACTTTATTACTGAATTACAAGATTTTGGTTCATCTATTCATGAAGAGAGGATCTCAAAAGGTGAGATTTCAAGAGATTATTTAGGATCATTAGCAGAATTTTGGTTAAAATGGATTAATACCTATAATTTAGATAGCTATTTTTTTTCATATAATATCAATGAAAATAAAGGGAAAAAAACAATTTCAATGGAAATTATTGCTTTGGATCCAAGAGAAATTACTGTCCCTATATTGAAAAGTTGTTATACTAGTATCCATTTATCTGGTACTGTAAACCCATATGTTTATAATAATTTAATCGGATTAAACGAAAGTGGAAAAAAATACACGGGTATAATATCAAAATCTCCATTTGATAAGGAAAATATTAAGGCAGTTATTACCGAGGGAGTAGATACAAGAAGAGAAAATAGAACAAATGAAATGTTTAAAAAGATGGTTTCAAAAATCGAGGAAGTAATTTCTTGTACGCCAGCTAATGTAGCTATTTTTTGTGCATCTTATAAAATCTTAAAATCTCTTTTATCAAATAATATTGAATTAATTATACAAAAAAATCATAAAAAATTATTTATTGAAGAGTCAGGATTATCTGCTTCTGAAAATGCAATGCTCATTGAAAACTATAAATATACTTCTAAAAGTGATGGAGCTGTCTTATTGGGAGTTTGTGGAGGAAGAAATTCTGAAGGCGAAGATTATCCCGGTGATTTTATGAATTCTGTAATTATAGCAGGATTTCCCTATCATTTACCTACACCTCGCGTTGATGCAAAAATTATATATTATGATAAAGTTTTTAACAATCAAGGCTGGAATTTTGCATATTTATATCCTGCTATACAAAGAGCGAATCAAGCATCGGGGAGACCAATTAGAAAAATCAAAGATAAAGGAGCCATAATTTTCATGGATTCTCGATTTAAGCAAAAATTTAAATGGATTTCTGATTGGATTAGAGAAGAGATAGAAATCGTTCCTGATAAAAAGGGGGCTTTAACACAATATCTATATCCTTTCTGGCATTAGTTTATAATTTAAATTCTCTCTCTAAATTTCAGTGAAATTACTATGACAGAAATTATCGGAAATAATATCATTGGAATTCCAACAATGTAATAATTAGGGTTAATATTCAATAATAGGCTAAAAAATAGTGCTCCTATAAAACTACCGAGATAAAAACTTGAATTTGCATATCCAATGTATTTTCCTTTATTTATTGGAGTGGTTTTTTGAGCAATATAGATAACAGATGCATTCCAAAACATAGCAAAAGAGAAGGAAATAATTACTTGATTAAATAGAAATCCAAAGAAATCTATAGAAATTAGATATCCAAATACAGTTAAAGCACTAAGAAGATATCCTATTATCATAATAATTTTTAGATTTTTTTTGTTAATCAATCTTCCAATGATTAATGTTAAAACAACTTGAACCAGTGGATTTATACCTATAAGAAATCCAATTTCAGTATTACTTGTTATATGAAAAGCCATCAGAATTGCGAGAACTGAAATAAGTGGACGAAGTCCAAAATTACGAAAGAATAATGCAATATATATTGATTTTGAGATTGGGTCTTCTTTCTTTTTATCATCCATTTCTTGAAAGGAATTTTCTTCATTATTTCTTTCATTATATCTCTGAATTATTACATTTCTATTCTCCTTTAAAAGTAAAACAAAAATTATGTTTGTTAATGAGATCCAAAAGAAAAAGTGGAAAATATTACTTAACCCAAAAATTTCAATAAATATACCACCAAATTGAGCCCCAATAAACCATCCAACTACGACCATCGAATTTAAATATGATATATAATGAGAATCATTTTCAACTATTTCTTGAAATAAAATACTAATCATCCCATAACAAGCGTTTGAAAAACCATAAATAAACAAAAAAATAGTAATAATGATTAAATTTTGAAAAAAAATCAATAAAAAAAAAGTAAAAATAACACCGATTGTTCCAAATATAATGAAGTAATATCTATTTTGAATTTTATCAGATACTCTACCTATTAATGGAGGAAATAAAAAAGCAGTTAAGGGTAATATAGAAATTATAACTTGAATAATACTTCTATTCGTTCCAATACTTACTAAATAAGGAGGTAAATAAGAATACACCGACATTCCTATTGTATTAGATATTATAATAGAAACCAGAATTAAAATAACTGATCTTTTAGAAATAATCAATATTTAACCCCTAATCAAGAAAATGAATGCAATTTTTGAACATTAGAATATAAATCTATAAGCTTTTCAGTAACAATTTTCCAAGTAAAATGATTTTTCACTCTCTTAAGACAATTCTCCCTAACTTCATAATAATAATTATAATCTATTAAAACACGAGATTTTATAATTCCATCAGGAATTTCATTTACAATTTTTAAAATTTTTTCTTCATAAATGGTATGTTGTATAGATTTTTTAACAAGATTAGCCACTTCTGCCGATTTTAAAAGAGAAATTAGAGAATTTGCTAATGCTTTTGGATTATCTTTCTCTATTAAGATTCCTGTTCCAATTTCAGGATACATTCTCATATCAATAACTGTCTCCTGCAACCCTCCAACTCTAGTTGCAATTATAGGTATCTTAGAAGCCATAGCTTCCAATGCCATTATTCCAAAAGGTTCCCACCGAGATATAGCACAATATATATCAGCAGAAATATGTGCTAAATAAAAAATATCTGATGCTACACCGAATATAATTCTAAGGCTGTTAGGATATCTTTTAACAAATTGAGCATATTCTTTTATTTCATTAAGACTATAATCAGTTGGTAAAATTAAAAATAAAAATTTCGCATTAGGTACCGCTTTAATTACATTAGGTATTGCTTTAAAAATTATATCAAAGCCTTTCTGGGGTGAAATTCTTCCTGTAGTAATTACCAATGGACCAGATTCGAGAAAAGATTTTATATTTCCATTCTTTACAAAAGGATTTCCATTTGAAATTTCATTAATTACGTCAAGAACTTTCTGAGAATTTATTAATGGACTTTGGCTTAAATGCCCTATTTTATATTCTAATAAATATTTCTTCATCTCATCTCTAGAAATTGAGACATCTTGTGAGAGATCTAACACTTTATGCATTTCTTCTCCATGAGTCTCAACTACTTTTTCAAAAATTTCATTGTAATCCCAATCACATCCATCCCATATAAAATCAGCTTTAAAATCAATTAAATCTCTTCCACAATTTGGTATAATATCAGATATTAAGTATGATTCACTAACCGTTGTTACCAAATCACATATAATGGCTCCGATTTTCTCGATAGTTGGATCTTGATCATCTTTATTCGACGTTTGAGCTAAATTAAAAATCTCATCCAAAGAAAATAAATCAAATCCATTTTTCTGAAGAATTTTAATAGGAGTATTATCAATACCACATGCTCGACAAAAATTAATGTTAAACCTTGGCCATGTTAATAAATGAATTGTGATTATTGATGAAATATCTAACCCCCATTTTATGAGTTCTTGTTTCATAACAATCAAAGCCAATACAACATGATAATCATGCAAGTGTACAATACTAGCTAATTCTTGTTTATTATTATCAACTAAATATTTAATAAAACCACGAATTCCTAAGCTAAATAAGCAAATTTTTCCATTTATCGTATTTGGGTTGTATACATTGGTATCATCTAAAAATTGACGAGTAATATTATTTTCTCCTGAAAGTAGAATAACCTTTACATTATTTAATATAAACTCGTAAAAGGAAATGTTATAACTTATTTCTTGATCACGAATTCCAAAAATAGAGGGATTTAGCTGACCAATACAGTTAAAAGGATATTTTTTCCATTTTAATTTCTGTTTTAGTTTTTCAACCTGTCCGTGAGAAGGTATAAATACAGTAATATCATATTCATCAATTAGATTAACAGCCTGATTTGCTGGTACTTCCCCGAGTCCACCAACTTTAATAATACCAGCATATTCAAAAGTAAAAATCCAAAGCTTCTTTTTATTTGCTTTCAAAATTTCTCAGAATCTCATTAAAATCGGTAATATAATAATAATTTAATTCTAGTTTTTAAGGAACTACTAATTAAAACATTTCTAAATTCTTTAAATATTAATTCTTTTAAAATATAATTAAAATTTTTCTTGTCCGATTCAATTACGACAAAAATCATTGAAAGAAATTATTTTCATTTATGTTTTAAAATTTTACCGTCTAATATTCCAGTGTGTTCACCTTTAGCGAGTGTGATTTTTCCATTAACGATAACGAAATCAATGCCCTCTGGAGACTTTTTTCCTTCTTTTAAAGTACCTTTATCTTTGATTTTTTCTGGATCAAAAATTACTAGATCTGCTTTATATCCTTCTTTTATTATCCCTCTATCCTCTAATTCTAAGATTGAAGCGGGTAAAGATGTCATTCTTCTTATCATTTCTTCCAAAGGTATAATTTTATTTTCCCTAACCCAACGAGCAATAACTCTTGGAAATGCGTTATAGGTTCGTGGATGAGTATTACCTTCTAATATCTCTACAGCATCAGAACTTGGGCATACATATTCTTGTTTAAAGAGAGGAATCACACTTTTTACTTCATTTTTTTGCTGAATTCTAATCATTATTCCACCTTCTTCATCCAAGAAATAATCCAATAACGCATCTTCAAGATTTTTGTTAGGATATAATGTAGTTAAGGTATCATATAATGTTTTTCCCTCAACGCTATGATTTTTTAAACTATAGATTACAATAACTCCTTTACTCAAAATCGGTACTACTTTTTTTCTAAGTAAAAATTTAGGAATCAATTTCATCAATAGTGGAGCATCTGAAAGAAACATAGAATATAACTTTTCAAAAATCTCTCTTTTTATCTTTTTTCTTGTTTCAGGATTACTTAAATTATTTTTAAAGTCTGAATATACCCATGTTGGTAATAGAACAAAAGATAAACTTGTAAATCCATCATCATAGACGGTTATATCGGCTGTTATTTTTAAACCTTCATTTCTTACTCTATTAACTAAATCAATTGCATTTTTAGTCAATTCCTCATATTTATATCTACTTATAACACTCCAATGAGAGATATGAGCACGAATATTTGCTTCTTTTGCAATTCTTATTAATTCTGACATTCCAATATTAATAACACCCGCACCCTCGTTTCTCATATGAGAATCATAAAATCCGCCATAATTGCTTATTACTTTAGCAAGCTCAATTAATTCATCAGTTGAAGTTGACGATCCTGGAGGGTAAACTAGCCCTGTTGACAATCCAAAAGCTCCTGCTTCCATATTTTCTCGAATAATCTGTTTCATTTGATTTAATTCTTCATAATTAGCAGGACGAGTTTCTGTTCCTAAAATACAAGCACGAACATTTCCTTGTGGAATCATAAAAGCTAAATTAATAGAAACGCCCTTCTTCTCTATTGCATCAAAAAGATTTTTCATATTACTGAAAAGTTCTGGAGATGAACAAAATGCTTTATTAACAAAATTTAGATAATAATGCTTTACTTTTTCATTTGCTGGAGCAATACCTATTCCACACACTCCTACCAATAAAGTTGTCATTCCCTGGCCAATATATGCTTCAGCTTTATTCGCATCAAGGATCGTTAAATCAGCATGGTTATGAATATCTATGAAACCAGGGCTCACTATTTTACTTGTAGCATCGATTAATTGAGCATCATCATTTTTAATTTTGGTTCCTATTTTTATTATTCTTTCATCTTTAATTAACAAATCCCCCTTAAAACCAGGAGATCCTGTGCCATCAATTAAAGTACCATTTTTTATTAAAATATCCATAATTCTTCAAGAATTATTGTTATTTGTGGTTTGAAAATTTATTATGTTATATTAAATATTTTTTTATTAAATCAAATCGTCAAAGTTTTGTATTAAATAAAATATTATTTAATAGAATTCAAATTAAAAATAATGAGTTTAAGATGTGCGATACATATGTTAGTTTAGCAACTTCTTCTAAGGAAGGCAATGTTATATTCGGAAAAAATAGTGATAGATTAGAATCCGAAGCTCAATTAATTACATATGCACCACGTAAGTCATATTCTAAAGGTGACCAATTAAAGTGTACCCATATTTCAATACCTCAAGTATCAGAAACTGCATCGATTCTCCTATCACAACCATATTGGATGTGGGGTGCAGAAATGGGTTGTAATGAATATGGTGTAGCTATAGGTAATGAAGCTGTGCCAACTAAAGAACCTTTGAATGAATCAGGATTACTTGGTATGGATCTTTTAAGGTTAGGCCTTGAACGTGGAAAAACAGCAAAAGGAGCACTACAAGTTATAACTAATTTAATAGAAAAATACGGTCAAGGTGGAGCTCACAATAAAAAAGGTATGAATTACCATAACTCATATTTAATCGCAGATCCGAAGGAAGCTTATGTATTAGAAACTGCAGGAGAATGGTGGATCGTTGAAATTGTTAAGGAACATCGTTCAATTTCTAATCATATTTCCATTAGAGGAAAAGGTGATCTAAGGCGAAAAGGGATTATACAACATGCAATTGAAAAAAATTATTGTAAAAATAAGGATGATTTTGATTTTAAGTTAATATTTTCTCCTTCACCATTACCGGAAGTATTTCCAATTACAGAAAGGGATGGTTGTTCGCTCAATCAATTAAATACAAATAAAGGAAATATAACTCCTTCATTATTGATGGATTTCTTAAGAGAACATGACGTAGGAATATGTTTACACCTACGGAGTGATCAATCTGTTGGATCTCAAGTATCTCTCCTAAGACAGGGTAAAAATAAATCAATACATTGGTTTACTGGCAGCACAATTCCGTGTTTAGGAATTTTCAAACCATATGTATTTCCTGTAGATGAGCAAAAAGTATTAGAACCAGGACCTTACAAAAATATTAATTACGATTGGTTTTGGAGTAGACATGCTAAATTCATTAACCGATATAAGAAAAAACCTAAAATAGATAATGCTGAAAGAAATTCTTATTATGAAAAATTAAGAATAGTTGAGAGAGAATTACTTCAAAAGGTAGATAATGTGTTAAAGCAAGAAGATTCTATTCCTGAGAATGAATTCACCAAAAAAATTACAGAAATAAATAATTATGGTTGGAAGAAGTCCGAAGAGTTGATCTCTTAAATGTGTGATACATTTGTAGCTTTAAGTAACTCTACAAATGATGGAAGTGTTATTTTTGGAAAAAATAGTGATAGACCTAATAATGAAGTACAATTAATAACCTATGCTCCAAAAATTAAACACTCTAAGAATGAGAATTTGAAATGTACTTACCTTTCTATGCCTCAAGTTTTAGAGACTAATGCAATACTTTTAAGTCAACCATGGTGGATGTGGGGAGCTGAAATGGGTTGCAATGAACATGGTGTTGTCATTGGTAATGAAGCTGTGCAAACTCTTGAGTCATTAAGAAACACAGGATTGTTAGGTATGGATCTTCTAAGATTAGGACTTGAAAGGGGAAATTCAGCAGTAAAAGCGGTAGAAATTATTACCAACCTAATAGAAACATATCATCAAGGAGGTGGATGTGCATATAATGATTCTAGTTGGAAATATCATAATTCCTTCATCATAGCGGATCCAAAAGAAGCTTATGTCCTTGAAACTGCAGATGATTGGTGGATTGTAGAATCAGTTAAAGATGTCAGATCTATCTCGAATTCTATCTCAATTAGAGGCAAAGGAGACATGAGGCGAAATGGTATTATTCAGTATGCTATAGAGAAGGGATATTGTAAAGACGATGATGAATTTGATTTTGCAATAACTTTTTCTGGTTCTATTATTCCTGACTATAAATCCCCCTTTTCGAGAGGTGGAAAATCAGAGCTTTTGTTAGATAAATATAAAGGAGAAATCACTGTAAAATTAATGATGGAATTTCTCCGAGAACATGAAGCTGGAATATGTATGCATGGTGGGTTTGAGTCAACAGGATCTCAAGTTTCGCAATTAAAAGAAAACAATAATTGTTCAATTCATTGGTTTACAGGAAGCACTCTTCCATGTTTAAGTAATTTTAAACCTTATGTTTTTCCCGCTAATGATTTTCATATTCTAAAACCAGGTCCATACTCTCAAATTAAGAAAGAATGGTATTGGGTAAAGCATAAAAATTTTATTAAAACCTATGATTATAACATCAAAGAAAGTTATATTTCTGAATTTAAAAGTATTGAACTTAATACATTGAAGGATATTGATGAAGTTATTAAGAATTTATGTGGAAAAAACAAGGAAAAATTCCAAAATAAAATAAAAGAAATATTTGAAAAAAGCAGAGAAAGAGAAATAAAAACTTTTGAATGTGGAAATTCAAACTAATTAATTTATTTCATTAATTTAAACATTTCTTTCTCAATATAATATCCACATAGAGGGCTGAAACTTGGAGTAACCTCATATCCTCCCTCTTCAGTATATTCTTTCAATGTAAATAAATAAGCAATCCAATCTTGTGCATTTTGAAAAATGAATGTATTTTTACTTCCTGTTGCAGACTTTCTGAGCAACTTATTTCCAATAGATGTAAATAATTCTCCAGGAATAGTCAATATACTAAGTTTTTTCTTCGATAAATTAGATTTTACTTGAATTATAACATGTTGGATAATAGTTTTACATTTATAGCTAAAAAATCGATATTTAAATTGAAAAATTGGAAAGTTTGAGTTAACTAATTGATATTTTGCGACATTAATAAGCAGAATTTTCTTAATTACTTGAATTAATTTATTTGTGAACCATTTTTTAGAGAAGTATCTGGCATCTTTCATCGGAATCCACAATTCTTTTGTGAGAATTTTAAAATCCATAGAACTATAAAACTCATTATCAGAGATAGAATTAATTAATTTTAAAGCTTCTTCTGCAATAGTATAACCTATTTCTCTTGTGTGTTCATAGGTACCTAGTTGATCATATATTTGATTTCTATCAGATTCTCCTTCTTTTTGACTCCTATAAGTAGTAATTGGATTAAGATTGCCTGATGGTCCATTAAAATAAATGGCTTCTACTTCTCCATTGGTTAAATTTTTTATACGATGAATTATGCGCCCAGGATAATCTGCTGACAACTTATTGTTTAAATAAGAAAGTGTTGTTGGATGACAAGCATAATTGATAATACATCCTATTATTCTGTTTGTTTC
>JBHLNZ010000094.1:0-11019 GCA_048941015.1 Promethearchaeota archaeon
TAAGAATTTATGATCAACAAGAAACATTTAGACATTTTGGAAATGTAGAAAAAGCAAAGGATAAATTAATGGTTGTATTTGTATGTGAAGGAAAAGCTAAGCTAGTCGATCTTGAAAAAATGGTAACAATTGAGAAATGTGAAAAAAACTCGGGTATTAATTGTGGCGAAAGTCCCGTAGAACATTGGTTTGAGACAAGATTCAGAGTAACTGAAACATCATCAATGCCACCATATAAGATTGTATTTGATACTATTGAAGTTGCTTCTTTATGGGAGAATGCATCAAAAATTTATCATGCTGTTATTAATTCTATGAATAGTGTAAAAGGTAACCTCTTAATTACAGCTCATGTTTCACATTTTTATCCAAACGGCGTAGGAATTTATTTCAGTTTTGGCGGAGTTCCACTAAAAGGAACTTCAGAGTTAGAATTTTATCAAAAATGTTGGAATACAATTATTAAAGCAGTTTTAGATTCTGGTGGTTCAATTGCTCACCATCATGGGATAGGTATTAATAGATCTCATTGGATGGAAAATGAATGGGGGAACGCTATGAAAGTCATGAAAGATTTTAAAAAAATGCTTGATCCAAACAATATTTTAAATCCTGGTAAAATTTATGAGCCAATATGGAGAGGTGGTGAAAGCTAAATGGGTATCGAAGAGACTTTGAAAAAGTATAGCTGGATGGTACCACTACTCCAAGAAGCAGACAGAGAAACAAGATCAATATTAATGAAAAATTTTAGGCAAAAACATAAGAATTTTTACCCAGAAGAAGAAGTTAAAGCTGATGTCGATAATCTGATTAAATGTATGCTTTGTCCAAACATGTGTAGATTTGACTGTGGAACCCTACAAGCTTCACAAAAAGAAACTATGAGCCCCGCATATAAGGCAAGAATAGGATATTATCTCACTATTGGAAAAATTGATCCTACAAGAGGAGAGAATAAAGAGTTTATTGATCTTATGTATAAATGTTCTAATGAAGAGAATTGTAAAATCTGGTGTCCTTTTGAATTCTCAGTCGTTTCATTACTTGAAACAGTAAGAGATGATTTGAATGATAAAGGATTAATGCCAGATTATTGTAAAGAACAAATTAGAAAACTAGAGAAATCGAATACTATAGAAGATTATAATATTTATGAAACTTATAAAGAGAAAGGAATTGAAAATATTGAAACTGATGGTAATGACGAAGTTTATTATTATATTGGATGCGAATCGATGAAATTTCCGAATGTAGTAAAAGCTAATATTGAAATTTTAAAAAAAGCTGGTGTTAAGTTCTCAACTAATTTAGACCAAAAAATTTGTTGTGGTGGACCTGCTTTCAATATAAGAGATATCAATACTGGGAGAAAGTTCGCTGAAAAAAATAAAGAATTGATTAAAAAAACTGGTGCAAAAGTAGTTGTTTCTGATTGTCCTGGTTGTGTTTTAACATTAACGAATAGATATGAAAAGGCAGGAATTAAAATAGAAACTAAAGTCATACATATCGTTGAATATATAAAAGATCTTATTGAAAATGGAAAAATAAAGCCAGAAAAACAAATTCCTGAAGATTTTAAAATTATTACTATCCACGATCCATGTTTAATTGCCAGAAATTTAAATGATACAATATCAATTAGAACGATTCTAAATAAAATACCAGGATTAGTAATTAATGAACCTATTTATAATAAAGAAGATGTTCATTGTTGTGGTTGGAGCGGAACAGCTCATTGGGCAGATAGAAATTTAGCTATTAAGGAGGCAATAAACAGGGTTTCAGAATTAAAAGAAACTAAGGCATCGATTTTTGTTTCAGCATGCCCTCTTTGTGAATTAGGATTAGCATACGGATTAGATGAAAAAGAAAAAGAATATTATAAAATACTAGATATATCTGAATTATTAATTAAAAGTCTTTAGAAAGTGATTTTATGAGTGATCTGATATGTATATTTGATGTTGGAACAACTGGAGCAAGGACTGTAATCTTTGATATGAATGGGAGAGAAATAATAAAAGCTTATGAGGAGTATCAAATACCTAGACAACCAGTGGGGGTTTCAGAGCAAGATCCTCAGATTTGGTGGGCAGCGATAAGAAATACCTGTAATAAAGTAGTAAAAAGTGGAAAATTCAAGCCAGAAGAGATAATTGGAATCTCAGCAGCATTTGCTAGGGGAACAGTGACATTATTAGACAATAACAATGAAATTTTGCATCCTGCACTCACTTGGATGGATGAGCGTGAATTAACTGATGCTAAGGGATTTAAAGAGGAATTAATTTGGAGAAATTCAATTCCTAAATTGCTCTGGTTAAAATCTAATAAACCTGAATTGTTTAATAAAGCTTCTAAAATTGTCTGGCCCGATTCTTTTTTATATTTAAAATTATGTGATAAATTTGTTAGCGATCCCACTAATGGGATGAATGGTATTCTCCATCTTCAAACTTGGCGATGGGATGAAAGTCTTGCGGAAGCTTATGAATTACCTGTATCTCTATGGCCTGAGTTACATATGCCTGGTGAAATTATTGGTGAGTTATCGTCTACTGCTGCGTCAATGCTTGGGTTAAAATCAAATACACCAATAATTCTGGGTGGTGGCGATCAACAATGTGCCGCATTAGGAATGGGCGTAATTGAGAAAGGGCAATCTAAAGTAACCACCGGAACCGGTACAATGGTGGATTACGTAATAGATGAACCTAAACGGGTACATGGAGATGTCCCTATTTTCACATTTCCTCATTTAATTAAAGGAAAATGGGTGCTAGAAGGGGTTATGCCTGGCACGGGAACAATGTTTCAAACCTATGCGAAAAATTTCTCTCAATTGTTAATGAAAGAATGTGAAGAAAAAAATCTAAACGTATATGATATGCTAACAAAAGAGGCTGAGACAGCTCCTCCTGGCAGTAATGGGTTGTTATTTATTCCTCTATATATATTTCGTAAAGGTACTATTCATGGATTAGGATGGCACCATAATAGAGCTCACTTTGCCCGTGCGATAATGGAAAGTGCAGCCTTATCTGCACAAATGTACTTAAATCTGATTGAAGGATTTGGAGGAATTAAAAGTGAAATCCTTAAATCAGATGGTGGAGCAATGAATAGTAGCTTTTGGGCACAAATATTTGCAGATGTAATTAATAAAAAGATACTTATTCCAGAAAATAAAGATGGAGCAGCAGTAGGAGCATGCATTTTAGGATTTTATGGCTGTGGAAAATATAGTACTATTTCAGATGCTATTAGTAAAATAGTTAGATTTAGTGATGAGAAAGTACCAAATAAAAATAATGCAAAAATATATAAGAAACTTAGTCGTATTTTTTTCTCTACAGTTCTAGAAACTAATGAAAAAAAGCGTGTAACAAAGGATTTATAATATAGATTTAATAAATTTTCATCATTTTTTTATTCTCTACAATTTTAATTTAGTTATATTAGATTTTTTGCCTTTATTATGATATATAATTTACAAAAAGGTATAACTTATTCAAATTGAACAATTAAAAATGAAAAAAATTCAATGATTTCTACTTTTCCGATTATTAAAAGTGGAAAATTTACGTTAGACATTCAATAATTTTAAAGATTTTTTATTTTAGAAAAGTATTTTTTGTATACTTTATTTCAAAAATTATCAGTAAAATTTTATATGAATTCTTACATGCCTTTTTACAAGAATAAAGAGGGTTATAACCTCTATTATGAGGATATCAACGGAGAGCTTAAAGAACAAACAGAAGGAACCATTATCTTATTGCATGGTTTTGCTTCCTCAGCTTCTTTTTTTAAAGGGCAGATTCAAATATTAAAAGAAAATTATAGAATTATAGCTTTTGATGCATTAGGGCATGGAAGAAGTGAACATCCAAAACAATTAAACTTATCAAAAAATTTAAGGCATGATATTATTAGAGATCTTGAAGATCTACTTAATTTTTTAAATGTTAATGAGCAATTTGGAATAATTGGTCATTCTTTAGTCGGAGGAATGATAGCTCAACTAATTTGCATGAAGCATCCAGAAAAAATTAAGTTTTTAGTGTTATTAAATTCTGGCTATATAATGATTGATAACGTTATCAGAAACATTTTCTATAATTTACTTCCTTACTTCATTCGCATGAACTTTTTGGATGTTGTAGCAAATTCTGTTGAAAATATTTTGGATAAGATTATTCCTTATATATTGACTTCTTTAGCCGATTCAATCAATGGAATGAAATTGACTCGAGATGAATTATATATGCTTATTGAGGATCAAATTTTTAGTATGATAAATGAAATAAATGAATATGATCCTTCTGGTATTAAATGTCCTACTTTAATTATCGGGGGAAGGCTAGATAATTTCGCACCTGAACAAATGTCTGAAGAATTGCACAAAAAAATTCCAAACTCTAAATTAAAAATCATCGATATGGCTGGACATTTCGCACCTGCTCAGCGAAAGAATATAATTAATGAGTTAATATGTGATTTTATTAGAAATCTTAAGTGAATAATATATAGATACTCTAAATCAAATATTTTAATCTTTATATGACTTCAAATAATATGAATGATAATATAGCGACTATTTCTTTTTTTAAAGAAGAAATAGCTAAATTTGTTGAAGAACGTAATTGGAAAAAATATCACACACCTAAGAATTTAATACAAGCACTCGGGATTGAGGTAGCGGAACTATCTGAAATCTTTCTTTTTAGAAATTATGAAATCTCAGAAATCTATGAAAATAAAAAGCTTTTAGAAAGTATGTCAGATGAGATTGCTGATATATTCATTTATTTAATAAGTTTAATTAATTGTTTAAAAATTGATTTATATGATACTTTTACTAAAAAAATGTTAAAAAATGAGAAAAAGTATTCTGTTCATGAATTCAATGATGGCACTTTTTATAAAAAATGAAAATTTGAGCTCGTTTTCATATTTCTCTGTTAATAATTACTATATAAAATATATTAATAGCTTTTTTATGATATTTTTCCTTTTTAGTTATCATGAAAGCAGACAATATTGATGAAATTATAAAACAACAATTAGATAAAACGTTAGATGAAACTAACTTTCCTTCACTAGGAAAGCTTTATAAAGGAAAAGTCCGCGATAACTATATAAAAGAAAATATCAGAATAATTATAGCAACAGATCGTTTATCTGCTTTTGATAGAGTAATAACTACTATACCTTTTAAAGGACAGATGCTAAATCAAGTTTCTGCTTTTTGGTTTGAAAAAACAAAAAATCTCGTTAAAAATCATATAATTGACATTCCAGATCCCAATATTGCTGTTGTACATCAATGTGAGATGATCCCTATTGAAATAATAGTAAGAGGATATTTAACTGGTACAGCATGGCGAAATTATATAAAAGGAGAGTCAACTTCAGGTATAATTCTTGCTAAGGGATTAAGAAAAAATGAAAAGTTGGATAATCTTTTAATCACACCTTCTACTAAAGCTGAATCCGGTCATGATATCTACATTTCAAAAGAAAGAATAATAAATGATAAAATGGTTGAAAAGGAAATTTATGAACAGATGGAAATTACTGCTTTAAAACTTTTTAACTTTGGACAGGAATATTGTAAAAAAAATGGCCTTATTATGGTGGACACTAAGTATGAATTCGGCATCAAGGATGGTGAGTTATTAGTAACTGATGAAATACATACTCAAGATTCTTCAAGATTTTGGATTCTTAACACATATCAAGAGAAATTTGAAAGTGGGCAAGAACCTGAGATTTTAGATAAAGAAATATTTAGAGGCTGGTTAATGGAAACATATCCAGAAATTTTTCCAAATATAAAACCAGAACAAAAAATTCCTCCCATCTCAATAGATATTAAAATAGAGTTAGCCAAGCGATATATGAAAAGCTATGAGAAAATAACAGGTTTAAAATTTAAAGCAGAAGTTTCAGATGTTAAAAATCGAATCTATGAAAATTTAAAGAAAAATAATTATTTGAATTGAGAATGGGAAAAGATTTATATAATCAATAGTAAATATTTTTATAATGTTTAATATAATTTTGCTAATTGGTTCATTTGTTTTATTTTTAACAAGTGCTTACTTATTATTATTGGATTTAGGATCAAAAAATAGAGAGGAAAATATAGAAATAAAACGAAATTTACCAAAATTGGGAAGTTATAGTTTCTTATTAAATCTGATAGCTTTATTACTTTTAGTTTTTGTCAGCTTTGGCTATGATTTATAAATTAAATTTACCATAACCGTTTTGAAAATTCAATATTTAAAAATATTTCGAATTTTGTCTTATTTTGTCGGTGGAAATTATTTATTAATTAATAAGAACTATTAATATTATTATAAACTTTTTCTTTAAATAAATGGAGCAGATAGAATATATAATAGAAGTAGTATTAGAAAATAAAAAAGCTGCTCGGGATCCAGTAGGAGAAACTATTAGAAGAGATCTTCTCGCAAAAAAAGGGTATGATATGGTTCTAAACGTTAGAAGTGGGCAATATTTAAGATTTTATTTGAATGCAGCTAACGAAGAAGAAGCAAGCGATATTATAGAAGATTTACTAAATAAATTAAGAATATATAATCCTGTTACTCAAAATTTTAAAATATTAAATATTTCACAAGAGAGCTAAAAATGACCATCAAAATTGCAGTTATCCAATTTCCCGCAGCTAATTGCGATTTGGATGCAATACATGTATTAAATGAAGTAATAGGTGTTAAGGCTAATTTAGTCTGGCATAATCATTTTAAAGAAGCAAAATATGATGGCGTAATACTCCCTGGAGGATTTTCATTCGGGGATTATTTACGTGCAGGCATTATAGCAGCTCATAGTCCTGCAATAGATGAAACAAAAATAATGTTAAAAGATGGAAGACCAATTATAGGAATATGTAATGGTTTTCAAATCCTAACGGAAGCGCAATTTCTTCCAGGTGCTTTACTTCAAAATGAATGTCTTAAATTTGTTTGTAAATGGGTAAATATTAAAGTAGAAAATAATCAAACAGCATTTACTAATAAAATGAAGATAGGGGATGTTCTTGACATTCCTGTTGCACATGGAGAAGGAAGATATTTTACAGATAAGCTATCAGAATTGAAAGATAATAATCAAATTGTGTTTAGATACACCTCGAGGAATGGTGAGTATGGAGATAATGTAAATCCTAATGGATCAATGGATAATATCGCTGGAGTTTGCAATTTAGAACAGAATTGTATAGGCCTTATGCCCCATCCTGAAAGAGCTTCTGAACCAATTTTAAGTCCTTTTAAAACTTCTCATGGCAAATTATTTTTTGAGTCAATGATAGAATTTATAAAACGGAGACTGTCATAATGACAAAATTAAGAGTTAATGGAAAAGATGTAGGCGTAGAAATGACAAAGAATGAATATGGGAAAGTTAAAGACTTATTAAAGAGAGACCCTAATATAACTGAATTAGGAATGTTTGATGTCATGTGGAGTGAACATTGCTCTTATAAATCATCTCGACCTAAATTGAGATTATTTGAAAATGCTGAAGAAAACTATGATTATGTTTTAGCTGGTCCCGGTCAAGATGCTGGAGTAATAGATATTGGAGATGGATATGCTCTTGCATTTCGAATTGAATCTCATAATCATCCCTCTGCCATTGAACCCTACCATGGAGCCGCTACTGGAATAGGTGGCATAATTAGAGATATATTATGCATGGGAGTGCGTCCTATAGCTTTATTAGATCCTTTAAGATTTGGTAGATTAAAAGACAATCCACATTCACAATGGTTGTTTAAGTATGTAGTAAAAGGAATTGCTGATTACGGAAATTGTACAGGTATTCCTACGATAGGAGGAGAAGTTGAATTTGATGACAGTTTTGAAAGTAATTGTTTAGTAAATGTTGCATGTATAGGATTGGGGACAATAGAAGATTTTAAGCACGCTCCTAGTAGAGCTTATAATCCTGGAGATTATGTAATTCTAATGGGAGGTTCCACTGGAAGAGATGGGATTCATGGAGTAACCTTTGCTTCTCGTACTTTAACTGAGATGTCTGAAGCGGATAGACCCGCAGTTCAAATTGGTGATCCTTTTACAAAAAAAATGATTATTGAAGCGACATTAGAAGCTATTCAGACAGGTTATGTTAGAGGTTTAAAAGATCTAGGAGGAGGGGGCTTAACATGTGCAACTAGTGAATTAACTGGAGATGGAAATACTGGAGCAAATATTGATTTAAATAAAGTATTTACTAGAGAACCTGGTATGAATTCATATGAGATTATGCTTTCAGAATCACAGGAGCGTATGGCTTTTATTGTCAAACCTGAAGGATTGGAAACTGTTCTGGATGTTTTCAGAAAATATGAGATGAATCATGCTGTTATTGGCAAAACAGATGATTCAAAGATTCTTAAGGTATTCGATGGTGGGAATCTTGTAGTTAATATTCCTTCAAAAGCCCTCTCCGAATCACCAATATTTATAAGACAGGAGAAACAACCTTCTTATCTTCATAAATTATTAAATCAAAATACTCCAAAACCAAATTTACAATTAGATGATATTTTTTATAAGTTAATAGCTTCTGAGAACATTTGCAGCAAAGAATGGGTTTATAGACAATATGATCATGAAGTTGGTGTCAGATCAGTAGTTAAATGTGGAGATGGAGATTCAGGGATTCTGAGAATAATAGGGACAGATAAGTTTATAGCAGCAAGTGTAGGGGTCAATTCAAAACATTGTTTCTTAGATCCATATCATGGTGTTAAGGGAGGATTAGTTGAACAATGCGGGAATATTATTGCGACTGGTGCAAAACCAATGGCTATGGTAAATTGTTGCAATTTCGGAAATCCTGAAATAGCAGAATCCTTCTGGTATTTTTCTAGGTCTGTTGATGGTATGAATGATTTCTGCAGAAAGTTAAAGATTCCAATAGTTGGAGGTAATGTTTCTTTTTATAATGAAGATGAAGTCAAGAAAATAGCCATCAAAGCTACACCTACGATAATGATTGTTGGTCTAATTGAAGGTGAAAAAAATATAATTACAATGCCTTTTAAAAATGTGGGAGATGATATTCTCATAATTGGTGAAACAAAAGCAGAATTAGGAGGATCTGAATATCATTCTGTTATTCATAATCTTGAGGGTGGTAAACCCCCTAAAGTTGATGAAGATAAAATTCATGCGATATGGGATTTTCTTTTTAAACTATACGAAAATGATTTAGTATTAGCTAACCATGATGTTGATAAAGGGGGATTTGTAATTACTATTGCTGAGATGTGTTTCAAAAATAAATTGGGTGCAAAGTTAAATTTAAGTTCCTATCATACCAATTCTCTAAGGGATGATGAATTACTTTTTAGTGAATCAGTGGGAAGATTCATAATTGAGGTTAATTCAAAAAATACAGATAAAATCTTAAAATTAGCTAAAGAATTTCATGTCAATGTTGAAAAACTAGGTGTTGTAACTCCAGAATCAAAATTAAGTATTAAAGGATTAAAAACGGGTAATATTAATTTAGATTTGGAAAAGATGAAAAAATTGTATGATTCAACAATCCCAGATCTGATGGATATATAAATTTTAGGTGCATAGTAAAAAAGGAGTGTAAAATGATCTTCAATAATAATAAAGTAAGAGAATCTTGTGGTGTTTTCGGTATATCGTGTAATGATTATAGCTATTCAGTTGCGGGCTTAATATATTCTGGTCTTATGGCTCTTCAACATAGAGGTCAATTATTTTCAGGGATATCAATAAAAACTAATGAAAATAATATTATTACTTATAAAGATAAAGGATTAGTTTCAAAGGTTCTTAATCCTAAAAAGTTAAAATCCATGATTGGAAATGTAGGGATTGGTCATGTTTGTTATGGAAAACCTAACTGCACAAATGTTGATAATGCTCAACCTTATCATTCAAAAATTAATAATACAGAATTTTCAATAGCAATGAATGGGGTTTTTAGCAATTATAATGAGATTCATAAAGAATTAAGCAAAATGGGAAGAGTATTTACTGGTAATTCTGATATTGAATTAATATCCGTTTTAATTGAAACGCTTATTAATCTTTTAGGGGATAGGATAAGTGCTATAAAGAAGTTATTCGAATTATTAAAAGGAGCTTATTCTATTATTGTTCTATTTAATGATGGAAATATATATGCAATACGAGATCCTAAGGGATATAAACCTCTATGTTATGGGAAATTAAATATTGAAAACAAACTTTTTTTTATTATATCATCAGAATCATGTGCAATTGATGTTATAGGCGGCAATTTAATAGAAGACGTCTCGCCAGGAGAGATAATAAATATTCATCCTACTAATAAAATTGAAAAATATCAAATTTTAAATGAGGAAGTTTGCGGGGTATGTGAATTTGAATATATTTATTTTGCTAGACCCGATTCTATCATAGATGGAATACCAGTTGGAGATGTGAGATATAAATTAGGACAATTTTTAGCTGAAACAGATGATTTTTTTTCTGAAGATGCTATTGTTGTTCCAATACCAGATTCGGGGAGGAGTGCAGCAATGGGTTATTCGTGGAAATCTAAAATTCCATATGAAGAAGGTTTAATGAAAAATAGATATATGTGGCAGCTTAAAAGTGAAGTTGAACAAAAGTTAAATCCTATTAAAGAAGTAGTAAAAGACAAGGATATAATTTTAGTAGATGATTCTATAATAAGTGGAAATACTATGAAAAAGATAATATCAATGCTTAGAAATGCAAAAGCTAACTCAATTCATGTACGAATTAGTTGTCCTCCTATTATAAAAAATTGCGAATTTAATGATAGCATATCAAATCGAGAGTTGTTAATAGCTTTTCAAGCAAAAGTTAGAAATTATGATAACTTTAACGAAGAAATGAGAAAATTTTTAGGAGCTGATAGTTTAAAATTTCAAAGTGTAGATGGGCTATTCAATGCTATTGGAACTGAAGAAAATAAAGG
>JBHLNZ010000023.1:0-45223 GCA_048941015.1 Promethearchaeota archaeon
AATATAAAGAACGTTTATTATAGTTATAAACTATCAAGCCTTTTAGATTTAGATATTTATTTCGGAGAAGCGTATATTTATAATCTAACTGAATACATTTATGCTCCTTCTTTTAAGGAGTTCTATCTCAGTGATTCAAAACAAAATATAGAAGAGGAAGCATTATTTTGGATAGCAGATCTTCTTCTTAATTTTGAAAATCCAAATATTAAACCTGTCATTGACTATAAATCAATATTACCTCACGCTATCACCTTCTTTACCTTCTTTCCTATCGGGTTTGGCGTTATATTCTATTTCACTCATAAAGAATCCAAGAAAATTGAATTTAAAGCTATTAAAAAGAAGTTAAAACTTAATTAATTTTCTCTTTTATTCTTATTTATTAAAGCGTCTATAATTTTTTCTTTTTATAACATGGTAAAAATTTATAATAAATGCTTCAGAGTTCAAAACTTTTGAAAAAAATCGGTTATATTATCGATGCAATAAGTCAATTTCCTAATAAACAAGACAGTTTATTCAATGTGTCAAAATTAAAATCAATACTCCTATTATCTGATGAAGAAATGGATCAAATTCTTAAAATAATTTTCAAACTACAAGATCAATTCTCAATTCTTTTTAAAGATTACCAGCTTCGAAAAATATGGAAAAATGGTACTATTTTTCTAACTTTAATTCCAAAAGATCACTGTAAAAACGATTTTCTCTTCTCAAAAGAAATTTCGCTTACTCCCGATCATTCTAATTTGCTTAACGATATAATTTATTATTTTGAGCATGTGAAAATCGGAAAAGGGTTCAATCTTCACATCAATGGCACTATGCTATCCAAAAAAGTTAATGAATTATATAAAACACATCCGTATCTTTTTGAAAGCAGAGGAAACGGGCTAATATATCCTACTAATCTTGCGGTTAAAATTGGAAAACAACTCTATTCATATAATAAAGGTAATCGTGAAGTTTGTAATTTACAAATCGATGAATATGACATTATTATACGGTGATAAGTGAGTATGGAAGCCTTGACGAAAAATGAAAAGAACTTTTTGCGTACAGAGAAAATTGAAGAACGTGATTATCAAGTTGAAATAGCAAAAAGATGTATTTTAAAAAATTCGCTAGTAGTAATACCAACAGGATTAGGGAAAACGGTAATAGGTGTATATGTTGCTGCCAAGACTTTAGACTATTTTAAATCTGAAAGTAAGATTATCATTCTTGCTCCTACTCGTCCTCTAATTAATCAACATTATGATTCTTTTAGAGAGTTATTGACTATTGACGAGCAAAAATTTATCGTTCTTACAGGAAAAACAGCACCAGGAAAACGAGCTCAATATTATAATGAACACCAGATTATTTTTTATACTCCACAGACATTAAGAAATGATCTTTCTTATATGCGATATACACTTGAAAATGTCGCGTTAATTATTTTCGATGAAGCTCATCATGCCACAGGAGATTATGCCTATTGCCTTATTGCAGATGAATATTTAGATCAAAATCCTGATGGCAATATTCTTGGACTGACCGCTAGTCCTGGATCTTCCAAAGAAAAAATAAAAACATTATGTAATAATTTACATATCCCCCTTGAAAATATTCATACTCGCACTCGAAAAGACTTAGATGTTAAGAAATACCTTCAGCCCTTAGACGTTTATAAAATTGGGGTAAACCTTACAGAGCTCATGGAAGATGCTTATTATGTTATAAAACAATTATTAGAAGAGCGCTTACAATATCTCTCGCAGTATAATTTTTTAGAAACTAAAGGAGAAAATTTACAAAAAGAAGTTATTAGAAAAGATCTTTTACGCCTTAATACTGAACTTGTAAAATTAGTTAAAGGAGACGGAGAAAAAACTGGAATTTATAGTGCTCTTTCAGTTAATGCTCAAGGATTAATATTGTATCATATGTTAGAACTGATTGAACAACAAGGTTTAGATGTGTTATTCATATACTTAGAAAAGCTAAAGAAAGAAGCTCTAAAGAAAAATAGTTCGAAAGCTTCAAAAATTTTAGCTTCTGATTCTCGAATCACTCGAATCTTTATTGAATTACAAAAACATAAAGATCTATCACCTGAACAGTTAATTCATCCTAAATATCTCTTTTTAGAAAAGATCTTAAGAAAAGAACTTAAAAATAATTCTGAAAGCAGAATCTTAGTTTTTGTAAAACTACGAGATTCAGTAAAAAATATTGTAAAAAAATTAAAACAATATGATAATAAATGGATAAAGCCAGCTCGATTTGTAGGGCAAGCAACAAAATCTGAAGATGACAAGGGACTTTCTCAAAAGAAACAGTTAGAAATATTAGAGAAGTTCAAAAAAGGGGAGTTAAATATTTTAGTAAGCACGAATGTAGGAGAGGAAGGATTAGATATTGCCGAATGTGATTTAGTAGTATTCTATGATGTGGTAGCCTCTGAAATACGCTTTATACAGAGAAGGGGCAGGACAGGTAGACATCGAAAAGGGAAAGTTATTATTCTTTATTGTAAGAACACTCATGATGAGATCTATATGAAAATCGCGCTCAATAAATTACGAAAAATGAACGTCAATCTAAAAGATAAAAAAGAGCTAACTCAAGCATATCATCCTTCCTTACCGAAAATTATCCCCTCTATTCCTTTAGAAATGTCTGAGAATGAGATGAAAGAATATGATTCTCAATCAAATTTAATGGATTTTCTACATAAGCTTCCTGAAAAACAACAAAAAAAACTGGATCTGAAAGTTAGTCATTTATTTCCTGTAAAATTTGGAATTCGGAAAAAATTAAATGAGGAGGGAATTGAGTTTGATGTTAATACCGGTGAATTTCATATTATTATGTTTGATAAAGTGTTAATTCAAGTCTATGATCCTCGGCTATTTATTAGCAGTTGGAAAGAGTCATTATTAGAAACAGTAAATCGACAAAAAAACCCTTTTAATCTTATAATCGCGCTGTTTGATTTCGTAGATTTTAAAGAGCGATTTTCAGGAGAAGAAAGACTCCTGAAAAAGAAAATTAGAGAATTCAGTAATCAAAAGGATTTACAAGTTATTAATATTGATAATTCTGAAGAATTGTATTTTATAATTAAAAATATTTGTGAACATCATAAAACTTAAGAGTAAGAACTATGGAAGAAAAAACATTCAAAAAAGATACTACCCCTTATATTGTTTTCCGCTGCTCAAAATGTAAACAGTTTTCCTACGTTAAAAGTACTCAGAAAACAAAAAAATGTTTACGTTGTGGTCGAACTTATCAGGTAAGATCATTACTTACCTCAAGCGAGATTGTTTACAGTATGAGTGCTGCAGTAAAAGCTGTGCAAGAAAAACAAAATAAACTTGGACTGAAAAAATCTGATGGCGCTATTACTCTTAGCACTGAAAGTGATTTCATCATTATTCCGAGTAATTCTAAAAAAACAATACCTTCTACTTCAACTGATAATTATTCAGAAATATTCTATAAATTATTAAAAGAACTTTCTAGACAAAACAAGACGTTCCCACGTTATTTGATTGAGATCGGAGCCGAAAATTATGGGATTCCCGCTTCTGAAGTGAAGCTATTGATTCATGAATTTCTAAATAAGGAAATTTTAATTTTATTCAAAAATAATGGCTATTATTATACGTTGAAAAACTTATAAGAAGATGAGTAATATAAAAATTATTTCTTTTCTTTTTTGTTTAAAATAAATTCTCTGAGCACGTCCTCAAATTCAATCTTCATCATAGCTTTAAAGATGGGATGACGCTGAGAGAATGGTATCTTTTCATATCCTTCATAAATATCAGGAATAGATTTTTTTTCCATAACTTCAGATAACGGGATGACAATTTCAGAAAGAATAATATCTATTGGTTTTTCAGGAACAATTATAATATGCTCTTCTTTTTCTTTTTCAATTGATCCAAAACTCATTATTAATCATTTTAAAACTTCTTTTTATTAAGAAATATTGAGGATTTATTTAAAGAAAAACTAAACTTGAATAAAACAAATTATAAAAAAAATTAAATAATTTAACAATAATTTTTAGATCGTTGTATTCCGATTCCAATCTGTTCCATCTTAATATCAACATTTTTTCTTTCTTTTCGTGCTTCTTTTCTTTGCCTGATAACTTCATTAATTGCATATTGCAGTACTCCCCCTATTCTGAACCCACTATTTTTATCTACTATGAGAGCACGTTGTATTAACTCTGAAATGTTATTCGCTGGAATAGGATGGGTAAATGTATAGGGGATTTCAGAAAGACTCGATTCCAAATTTTTGATTATCATTTTATTTTGGGGAGTTATTTCCTTACACTTCCAAGAATACATTGGATGGATTTGGTTTTTGAAATCCATTGATCCAGGAACTACACACATGGGGGCTGGTCTAAATTGAATTGAGAGTGGTAATTCCCTTCCTTGCTCGTCTACGATTCGTTCTTTTGAAAACATTTTAATTAACTTAATGGTATTTTTAGAATTCTCTTCTTCAAATTTTTCATTACTTACACCCACTACCAGCATTGCAATAACGTTCATTCCTGCTTTTGTAAAAGTATAAATAGCTTCAATGTTTTGATTCGTTGTTATTCCTTTATTCATCATTTCTAGTTCTTTATCTGAAAATGCTTCAAGTCCTACCCACGCATCATTAAATCCTGCACAATAGGCTTTTTTTGCTATTTTTGGAGTAATATCTGCCCGAAAATGGGTCCCAAACTTCATTTCAAAGTTTTTTTCGATCATTTTATCGCATAACTGCTCAAAATACTCGAGATCATCATTTATCAATGATTCTCCAAATATGATATATCCAGGTTTCCATTTTTCAATCACCATTTCAATATCTTGTATCACCTTATTAATTGAACGTCTTCGAAACTTAGGGCCAAACAAAAACCACTCTGCACAAAAAGAACACCTGTTAGTGCACCCTCGAGATCGATATATAGACACTATATTAAAAAATGATTTTATTGGAATGTCTGTATAATCCGGAGTGGGAAGATCATCAAGATTAAGTTGCACTCCATGATCATAAATTATATTATTTCCATCAAAACTCATTACACCTTTAACTTTATCTAAAGGAATTCCTCTTGTAATTTGTAAAATTGGATGCTCTCCTTCTCCAATGACTAATCCATCACAAACTTCTTTCTTAAGAAAGTAGGTAAATGCTTCCTTTGATTGGGTAATAGATGGTCCTCCCCATATTATCTGTATAGAAGGTTTGATCTTTCTTATAAAAACCGTAGCCATTACCGTTTCTACTATATTCAAATAATCCACTGAAAAACCTATTGTAGAATAATTTATTAATTGTGGAACAATAGTATGAAGATATTTCATCATAGACTTATAACGTTGAATCATATTTTCTCCTGAATCATGAATTAGACTACAATAATCACGAATAAGATCAAGAAATATTCCCTTAGTAAAATCTAATTCTTTACCATTATTTACTACATTTACCATGTGAGCTAAAATTGGAAAAACGGTATGGTTCATAACGAGAGTTGGAGGAGCAACTGCTGATAACGGATTTATCATAAATTTCGCAAGCGAATATGAAGAAGGTCTAAAACAAAACACTTTCACTGGAACGTTGTTTTGTTTTAAGTAGGCTTGTAGACAGGCTAAACCTAAAGGAACTAATCTATCATCGACATTAGCAATTTTTACTAAAGCGATTGTCATTTTTAATACCTTATAGTTTTTAGATTGAAAATAATAAGGGGGTATATAAAGAAAAAAAGATTAGGAATCTTTGAAAATATGCTTTTTCTTATTCATTCTCTTGAATTTTTTTTAAATAGAGTTTAATAAGGGTACGCTGAGTCTTACAATATGCAATTTTTTGCTTATCGGTTAAATTAGGATACATTTCTAAAATTTTTTTGATTAATTTTAAGATTTCGAAATTTTGTTGTTTTGTGTTCTCAAACTGTTTAATTATGTAGATATTTTGATCTTTTTCTGGTCTTTGAATTACTAAAAAGTCTTTAATTCGAATCTTTTTTTCATAATTTAAATCAAATGGATCTTCTTCAATGATAACCTAATCCCCTCCTTTACTCTCCTTTTACAATTTTTTTACATAAATTTACCCCTAATCCTGTTTTTCTATTAAGATTATATATATTTTCTTTTTTTACCTGATTCGCAGTGTGATATCCTGCATTAAATAAAATTCGTGCCCGTACCCTTGCTACATTTACCAATCGTAGCACCAAATCAAACAGTTCTTCTTTAATTCCATAGTGAATTCGAACCTTTAAAGTTTCACACATTTCTGCGATTTTAATCATCCTATCTTGAAGATCCATACCAGTTTCACTTAAATACATTGCAATAATACCAATAAAGGTAATTATTCTTTCTAAATTATCGCGTATTGTATATAGATCACCTGCCATTATATTATACCGCTCTATAATTGTTTCAATCGGTTCTTCGTCTGCCCATTCCAGTATAGGTTGAAGAAGATTATAATTTCGTTCTCTTCCTTCCGCAATAAGGATGTCAAAGGCTTCCTTAACAATATCCTGAAATGAGTCCATTTCTACATTCTCTAATTTCTGGCGAATTAATACGCCTGATACAGGATATAAATATAACCGTATAATAAGCTTTCCGAACTGGGAGCATTTAAGTGTCCTATCATCATTTTTTAAGATTAATCCCTTTTCAAATAAATAATTAAGGATATATTGGTTCTTTACAGATTTCGGAATGATTGAATCAACATATTTCTGAAAAGAGATATCAGGAATTTTGACAAGGTGAAGTAAAAAGAGAGTTATATGGTCACAAAAAACAAAACTAAACTCATCATTAGCATAATTATCAGAAATACCATTCTTAAATCCACATGAGCAACGTATTCCGTTTTCAATGCTAAATTCACAGAAATAGACTCCAAAAGAAGTTTTTACATAACCTGCAATTATATTATTATTTAGCTGAGAAACTTTTACTTGGCTTTGGTTGCTTCTTAATTCCTTCACCTTTTTTAAGTCAGCATGCAACTTTAGTATATTAATAGGAGTAATTTCCTTAATGAGCAAAAACTGGTCAACGGGAATGTTCTGTCCCTTCAATTTATTTTGTATTATATACCAAAAATATGTTTTCCTGAAAAAATCCTTTAATTTCTCAATGGTAATACGTTTATCTTCATATATTCGCAATAAGACTTGTTCTTTTAAGGTATTGATTTTATTTAATCCAGAGACAAGCTCATTATATTTTGGAGTGTAAAATTGTTCTTCGATACCTTCTTGAAAGTAATGATCTTCTACCCAATTTCTCTCCTCTACATCGCTAACTAGAATAATTCCATACCCAATTGAATCTAATCCAGGCCTTCCTGCTCGGCCTAAACATTGAAAAACCTCATTTGCCGAAAAAGGACGGAAAAATGAAAATCCATCCCCATTTTCAAAATAACCTTTAAAACATTTTATATTGTGTCCAGAAGTAATAAACTTTTTAAAATCCCGTAAGATGACTACTCTAGCAGGGAGATTTATACCTGCACTGAGCGTCGTAGTACAACAAATTACTTTTAGTAATCGTTTGCGAAATGAATCTTCCACTAATTTTCGCTCTTTTGGAAGCAAACCCGCATGATGAAAAGCAATCCCATGCTTAATTACTTTTTTAAGTTCATTGCTTCCTCCTTTAATCTTGTTAATACTTGCTTCCAACCTTTTGCATGTTTTCTTCTCTAAATCAGATAAAAAATTTTTGACTAAGTGTTTAAGATTTTGAGCTGTCTGTTGAGCGGATTTTCTTTTATTCAAAAATATTAAAACTTGTCCTTTTTTCTCCATGGTAGATCTTATAATCTTTTTTATAGTCGAATTCTTATTTTGTGTTACCTCAATTTTATAATGAAGGGGTACAGGACGATCTTCCGATGTTATGAGGTATGTCTTATTACCTAATGAAGAAAGCCATTGATTAAAGAATTCGGGATTAGCAATAGTAGCAGATAAACCTAAAATTTGAGGTTTATTTAAAAACTCATTAAGCCGAACAATTAGAGACTCCAATCGTGGACCTCTATCCGACTCCCCTATGATATGGATCTCATCGATAATTAATGTTGAGATGTTAAAAATCCAATCTTTATCATAGAAATTTCTTAAGATAGAATCCATTTTTTCATATGTTGTAATAATAATATCTGCTTTTTCCAATTTGGAGTCATCAACATCATAATCTCCTACTGAAAGTTCAACATTTATACCAAACCGTTCATAACTATTTTTGAAATGAAGATATTTTTCGGTAGCAAGAGCTTTAAAGGGGACTAAATAGACACTCTTCCCAAAATTTTGAAACACATTATGAACAGCGCATATTTCTCCAATAAGAGTCTTACCACTCCCAGAAGGGGCACAAACTAAAAAAGATTTTCGAAAAAAAAGACCATTTTTTATAGCTTCCTTTTGAATTTTACGGAGTTTAAAGATTCTTTGCTCAAATAAAACTCGTTGTATACGTTCATCCAGGATATATTTAAATATCTTTTCGTCTTGAGTTGAATCTTCTTTCTCAATAAACTTTGTTATGGTTATTCTCTTCTCACCTATTATCCTCTTTTGAATATAATAGCTTGCAATCATTTAAAGAAAAAAGAGTCCTGAGAATTACATTAATTTTTTGTTCTTCTCGTAATATTTTTTCTTTAAATATTTTTAAATATATTGCTCTCTGATTCCTATGACAGGTACTAATGAACGCCAAATGGAAAAAAAATATGATTTGAATAATACTCGTAACTTTATCAGTGAACATTTTACATCTGAAATTTCTTCAGAAAAGGTAAAAGAAACTTCTAAAACCAATAATATTGCCTATTTAGTTTCTAATATAATACAAGATATGGGTTATTATTTAATTCCTCAACAACATCGTAAACAATATCCTCTTGATTTACTTTCCTTTCGAATATTAGAAATTAATGAAAAAGTATCTGTTATTTTGTTAATTCCTATAATTATTGATACCAATCACTTAGATATATTTGTTTCTGAACAGACCATTAGATATGATACCAAAGATCATACAAAACTTAATCCTTATGCACAGCAACTTGTTCGTGTTGCTGAAGTCTTATTTGAAGAATTAGTTATGGAACACCATTTTTTCCAAATACTTAATAATTCATTAGATACGCCTATAACCATTGAAAAAACTATTGAACAAAAACCTCTTTATTTTCACTCAGATAATATGGAATACAAATTGAGAATAGATCCAATTATAGTAAAGGAAAAGCCTCCCTTATTTTCAGAAAAAACGCTTTCCTTCGCTTATCAGCGTCATTCTAATCTTCATGTTATTGCGTTAAATCAAATTTCCAATTTATTAGAATTTTTGGAGCAGAAATACATCATTCTTGAAAGTTTGGAAAAAAAAAGTAATATAAAAAATTCTTATGAACCGTTAAAAGGGAGATATTCTCGTTACTTTCAATGGATGCAACTACCTTTTATTGGATATTTAGTTCTGTTTGGAATTATCTTATTATCTAACTTCCCTTCGCTCACCAATATAATGATTAGTCTAGGTTATGCTGCTATGGGTGTATATATTTTCTCTTCAGGTTTTCTTTATTCCTTGATTTTTCGAGAAAAAATTAAAATAGCTAAAGAATTTTTAACTCCCTTTCATAAAAAAATTCTTAATATCAGTGATGAAGAATTATTCCTAATAAGTGAAGGCTTAAATCCTGAATATCTAGAACAACTTGGATATGAATGTTTTGGAAAAGAACATTCTTATAAAACATTAGATGAATTGGAACAAAAAAAAATTGAAAAAGAAATTAATAATAGACCCATTACTATCGAAAAAAAGGTGGATGAACTCTACGAGCCAAAAGAATCCACCCAAGCTCTTCATAAGAGTATAATTGAGAAATATAGCTCATTTTTGGATGATTAAAATCTCTTTCGATTACCCTCTTAATTTTTTTTCTCATTGAAAAGGTAACTCCTGCCACCAAGACCTAAAAAAAGGTCAAAATCGAAATAGGGGGAGGAGGACAAAATGAGTGTATGTAAAATACACTTCCAAAAGACAAAAATCCAGGGCGGTAGCAGGAGTCATGGATTATGTTTTTTGTTTTTGTCTTACACTTAGATAGATATAATACTTTAAAAACTTTATTCCTTAAGAAAGAGAAGGGGTATAAGATTTTTTTTCTTTAAATAGTTCTAACTCTAAACTAATCAAGTCATGAGTGGTAACCTTAAGGCTGTATCTAAAGTCTTTTTTATAACTGGGATCATTCTTCTCTTTATTTCATTATTTATGGATTGGTATTTTTTTCAAGCTACTGATAGTAAAGGAAATATAGTTATTGTATGGAGTTATTATCTTTTTTATGGCTGGCAAACAACTCTTCCTTCTAATACATTTATTAATGAGTTATATCTTCCCGAAAACGTATCTGTTCCTATAATAATTCCGATTTTAATGATTATCTCACTATTGATGGGAGTTTACGGAGTAATTGCTCATGATCTTGAGAAAAAAGTAGATTTTTCTGCTTTAAGAAAGTATGCGTATGCCAATTTAATAGTTTTATTGATGACTGGATTTTTTATTTTAATATTCCCTGCTTATTATCTTATTTCCAACAATCTCTATTATCCCTTTATGAACTTCAATGATATAGATCTTGGTGTACATTTTGTATATCGTATGGGAATTGGCTATTTCATGCAAATAATTGCATTTATTCTAATCTTTCCCTTTATTATCTTCAATTTTCAAACAATTCGTACTTTTGAAAAGAAAAAACATTCTCCTCGAGCATATATAGCTCAGATACTCGAGCAAGTCAAAGAAACAATAGACTTGGATAGATTCATTACTGAAGAGAAATTAATCTTAGAAAGGTCCAAGAGTAAGATAGAGAAATCTCCCATTCAAGATACCATCAAAGAAACTGAAATTGATCATATTTATCATAAATTTTTAGAATCGAGAAAGGTGATTTGATG
Source organism: Promethearchaeota archaeon (assembly GCA_048941015.1). Taxonomy (GTDB): domain Archaea; phylum Asgardarchaeota; class Lokiarchaeia; order Sigyniarchaeales; family SOKP01; genus SOKP01. The sequence continues at coordinate 11,057 of JBHLNZ010000023.1, forward strand.
GAAAATCGTCAATTATTAGATGTGAAACTTAAAAAGTTAATTCAAGTCTGTAAGCAAACTCTTAATTATAGGAAATTAGCTGTTGTAGGTTTTATTCTTCAGAGTAATCTTATCGATGAGATAGGACTCAAATTAGCATTCCGATTACGGAATAAAAGTGCTGGAGAGAAAATATATGAATATATGAAAGCCATTAACGATTTTTTTTGGCATAATTTACAGATTAGTATATTTCGGTCCGATCTTATTGAAAGCATGAAACGAGTGGAACTTATTTTCTTAGCAAAACGAGGTGATATTTCTATGGATTATATCAAAGAACTTTTTAAAATTTACTTTACCATAAGAAATGTTCATATTCCTAATCTTCAAGAAGAAATCACCCTTAATGATTTCACTCAAGAATCACATTTTAATTATTTATCGTTCTTAGCAAAGAGAAAACAATCAAAGAACAGTACTGATAAAATTAAACCTCTTTTACTTCACAAAATTTCTCAGAAAGAAGCATTATTACGCGATTCCTATGATGAACAGAACGATGAAAAAATATTTAGGGATTTATTAAAATTAAATGCTCTTAAAAAATCCATTAAAAGAAGTTCTCCAGGAAAAATTATAATTAACGAAAACTTAACAGATAATTTAGTATATCGTGCTTCCCAACAGAATATTATTAAATTTGCTATATGGGGGGTTTTTATTGTTTTTCTTATGATTATAGGCCTCATTCTTTACGAAACAATGCTCATTCCTTATCTTACACTGAAATTAAGTCCCGTTTTACTTTTGGGAATAATATCATGCATAATTACATTTTTAATTCATAAAAATTATTGTAAAAGGAGAAGCTATTCTAATGGTTGAAATTGATAATGAATCTTTATATAATTCTTCTGCTTCATTAAAAACTAAGAAAAAGGTTCCTAATAATAGAAAACATATTAATATCTGGGAAACCTACCCCTCCTATAAAGATATTAGCAAGACACGAGAAAGATTAAAACATACTTTTTTACTTATTCTTGGATTTGGTTATGTTTATGCTCTTTTTATAATCACCTCTAATATTATATTCTCTCTTGGCTTGAGTGGCGTTATAATCATTATAGTTATTATGTTAATTCATGACCAATTTTTCTTCTTTTCACACTTTTTCTCAAAAGGTAATTTTCAACCTTTTGGGAAGTTTATCTTCTGGAAAACGATAGAGGATCCTTTTACAATATTTTATACTCATAGAAAAGATAATTTTACCGTTGCACTTCGCACCTTTAAAATTACAGTTATTCCTCAAAATATTCATGCAAATATGAGACAATTTATCCAATCACTTAATAGTTTATTAATTCCATTTTCATTCCAGGTAATCCAAAAGCCACTTCTTAATGAAGATAAATTTTCCTTTAAAACGATACTGATATTCAATTTATATTATTCTATCTATGGAAAAATAACCTATTCGAAGCTTCAAGAGCTATTATTAAAATTAAAGAGTTATACTTCTGCATTAGATTCAGGATTAGCAGCTAATTTTCATCATTTTAAAATATCGAAACTTACTTCTTTAGAAATTATTGATTCCATTCGAGCTTCATTTATACCACAAAACATGTTGGATAAGACTCTTTCTGAAAATGTTCTCATCAAAAAAAGTCAAACTTATTTTTTAATAGGAAAAATTCTTCTCATGATAAGTATAATTTTTCTCTTAGACCTACTATTTTTCACAAGTTCTATTCCTATTTTCGTTAGAATTGGAGTAACTGTTGGAGTCAGTATTTTAATTACAAAACTATTTGCAAGAGAACTTCTCTTTCACCTTTTTACTTCTAAATTTTTTGCAATGAAAGATATTGAGACTATCAATCCCTTTTCCAATATAGATTTTTATTATTCCTCTCAAACTCCTGACACCATTTTTTTTCATATTGAAGGAAATATAACTGGTGGAATAAAAATGGTTAATGTTAAATATATTATCCCTCCTCCTTTTTTTTTCTCTAGTAAATTCTATCTCGGTCTGATTAAGGAAAAAATACCCTTTACATCCTCTTTTATAACGGCACCCATGAGTTATTACGAATTTGAAAAAGAAGGCTATGAATATTTACAGGAAAAAGAAAAGAAGATCCATCTTAAAATGATTAAAACCGAAGCCGATGAAAATAATTGGTTATCTCAAAGATCGGGAGTATGGAAAACCATCATTACTTTTTCTACCTCCTGTGTTCAATTTAGTACTAAACTTGAGATGAATCAACTAATTGACATTGAATTGGCACTCCAAACACAGATACAAAATTTAATAATTAATTTTAAAGGAAATTTTAATAATTTTATTCTTGAGCCACTACGATCTACTCATTTGATATCTGGATTCCAAGTAGAAGTATTAAAGAACAAATCGATTCGATTTGTGGGCTCTCATTTAAATTATATTCTCATGCAGGGTCGAACACTTACTAAACTAATCGATATAGTGGATGAATTTAAAAAAGGGATGGATACTCGTATTGCCGCGGAGTTTAACAGTCCCCTTCAATTAGAAAGTTCTGTAACTATTGGGAATACCATTAATACCGAATTTTTAAAAGAAGAAATACCCGCGGGATTTAACTTACAACAACTTCATAGCTTACTAATTATGAACGGAACAATTCAGAGCAGAGAGCATACTGCCATGAAACTGATTTTAGGACTTATTCAGGATAGCTTTCCTGTGCTGATTTTTGATTTTTACGGGGAATGGACAGGTATTATTAACTATTTTCAAAAAACAGAATATGCAAAAAATTTTCTCTATTTTAAATTAGGAAAAACTCTTAATTTACATCCCTTGAGTTCAGAAATACTCTATGATAAAGATAATATTAAATATCTGGACTATATGATTGATGCTTATGGATTATGTTTTAAGAAAGATGAAAAAACGATGGAGATGTTTCGTAACACTATTATTCGTAATGCTGATACCGCTTTGTCTACATTAAAATTAGATCTTACCACTAAACGGGAATGGGAGAAAAATCCTGTCACTGATGAATTGATTGGATTCTTACAAGGATTTTCAGAGCAAGATTTGATTTTCTTCAGACCGATAAAAAACGAGCAAGAAGAGATAATAAAACCTTATGAGTTTATTACCAGTGATAAATCTATTATCATTGACTTATCCCAATCACCCGATCTTGTTAAGAAATGCTTTTTTATGATGGTTATTTTATCTAAATGTATTCATTATTTAAATACCGAAGGGGAATACGTTTCTAAATTTTTGTATATTCCACATATTGATATGATCTTCGATAATTTTCATCTTGATAAGCATATAAAGTATGGGAAAATCGATAAATTCTTTCAACCATTAACTCGCCGAGATTTTGGACTCATTTGCTCTTGTGCCCAAAATCATTATTTGCATCCTAATCTTTTCAATAGTTATTTTAATAACTACATTTCCTTTAAAACAATTGATAATCGAGATATTGCTCAGCTTAAAAACATCTTAAATTTAGAAGAAATCCATGGTCAAGGAATCTATAGTAAAACTAGAAACGAGAGCTATCAGATTAAATATTTAATGAGTATGCAACCTGAGGAAGCATTAATCAAGCGATCAGATCTTCATCAACCATTCCCAGTTAAAATTGATATTTCAGAAGTGAATCTACTTCCTAAAATGGAATGGGAAGATATTATAAAATATATGAGAACTCAAGGATACGATTTAGAACATACTGAGCGTGCTATACTCCAGCAGAGAAAAAAAACCATTCTTGAAAAAGATTTTGGAGATTATGTGGTCTTAATTGATCCAATCATTAAATTTCTAAGAAACATTGCCATTGTTGATAAAATTGGTAATTTATATTTAACCAAAATAAAAGAAGAGCTAAAAAAATCTTTACACCCAGTCCTTTCGACCATTACCAATGATAAACAACGAATAAAAGAGATGAGATCTAAGATATTGGAGATATTATTAACTCAAGAATACTTGGTAGAAAATCATCCTAAACGAGCGAGTGGTAGTGAATCAATTCGAACTTCCTATTCAGTTGGAATTCATTTCCAGAAAGCATTAGATGATTATTTCAATACCCAAAGAGAAATTCAAACCCTTCCTGAAATAGAGGTTGTTGAATCTGATTCTTATTCAAAAGATATCCTGGCTAATTTACCTTTTAATGAAGAAGAACAAGCACAGTTAACAGAAGCGTTAGCAAAAGAAATAGCAGATTCACTTTATTGGGAATTATTTATGCTTCATAAACATCTAGCACGGAACAATACCAAAAAAGTAGCGGAAATTGCTACTAACTTTGTCAAACGCTTTTTTCATCGTCTCTTTCACCGTTATTATAATGTGAATTATGCAGTTGTAGATCGTGATATCGAAAATTTCATAAGCTTTATAACGCGTATTGATAGATTTCCCTTTACTAAAAAAGAACTTAATGTTTATTTAAAGAAGTATATGCGAGTTTCTGAGAATGAAACAAAAGAGTTTTATGCAACATTGTATCAAGAATTAAGTAGTTTTTTCAAAAGACTTCAAAACTTTATTAATCAAGCTTAAAGGAGAATATTATGAATTCAGCATCAAAGGATGAAAAATTATATGGCCTACTAGAAAAAATACTATTTAATACAATTGAATTTGATAGTTTAAAAGCTACTATACATGAAGTTAGTTTGGGTAAAAAGCCCACCAAAATATTAAGAGAACAGATCATTCAAGAAAAAATACGTATCTTAGAGGATTTAGTGGATTTTTTCTATTTTTATGTTCAATATTCAACTCAATATAATAAACACCTATCATCAGACATCTCTTTTGAAGAAAAAGTAACTCTTGTGCAAAAAATAAATGAACGGGAAGAATTACTTGAAATAATTGCAAAAAAATTAAACAAACTGACGAATAACACCTTTGATAATCTATGAAGCCTATAAAGAATTGTTTAATATTGTCAAATACTTATTCTTTATAAGATGGAAGATATTTTCTTATCAAGAAATCCCAATAAAGTGGATCATCAAACCCGTCGCCACTATAATACATTAGAAAGTCTTGCTCTTCCATTGTTTCATATATAGTTTCAGTTTCGATTTCTAACATTTATCTCATTTTAAGTGATTAATATAACTATAGTCAATTTGATCTGGATCTATTTAAAGAAAAATATTAACGAAAAGTGTATCAACGAAAAGTATATGATGATCTAATATACTACGTGATCTTCTTCCTTACTTGTTTATCCTTTACCATATGCCATATTGCTGGAAATATACATAACATAAAAATAATAAATGCAATTACAAAGATTACAACCCTCACAATATTTAATAATACAGGATTGGTGGATCCTCTATAAAATATTCCTAAGGTTATTAATGAAATGACAATAGGAATCCCGATACAAAAAAGACACCCCGCTAACTCCTTTATTTTCGACCCTTTTTCTTGTGGAGGTTTATTAATTTCATTCATTAGGTATTATTATAAAAAAAAATGACTTTATAAGCCTTACGTTAAAAAAGTAAGTTTTATAGAATTCTAAATTAAAATCTGACTGATAATCAATTTGCGTATTTGAGGTTCTTTCAAGAGGTTTATCACAATACAGACATTTCTTATTATAGACTTAATAAAGGAGAAGTATCAGTTTGATATCAAAACAAAATGTAAATTTTTCTCTTTAAATATAATTGTTGTATAATAAGAGAAAATAGTCCCTATATAACAAATTATGATTTCCCAAGAAAATGTTCCTTCTCAAGAACGAGTATATCCCTTTTTTATTGAACAATATTTAGATAGCAGTTTTGAACTTCAACGGGTAACCCCCATCAGAAAATTTACTCCTCGTTTATCAATAGCTAAACCTGAAGATGCATATATTTTAGCAGATATCTGCAAAGAAGTCTATGAGAATTCATATCCTTATCGTGAAATGGAAGATCCTACTTATGTACGAAAGATGATTCAGAGTCCTGAACATCATTTTGTCATTTTCAAAACCAAAGAAGGAGAACCAGCTGGGTGTTTTCGATGTGCCTTAGACTTTAAGCAAAAAAAAGGATATATGGGTGGTTTTATGGTTCGACCTAAATTCCAAGGGGAGTTAGATGTCGTAAAAGCTATCATGTTATCTTATATCTGGATGTGGACAACGTTTAAAAATAAGATATTAGTATGGTGGTGTGAAAATCGGACTGCCCAAACCGCTTCCCAATATATAACAGCTGTATGCGGGATTCATACCGTTGCATTTTTCCCTAATAAGGACATATTTTATAATCAAATTGAGTCGGATGTTATGGGTATGATCTTTGTAAAAAGAGCATTAAGAGAGATGAGAAAAAAGAAAAGACCCAAATTTATTAAATCCGCATTAAATTGCTTTCTTTATACTAATAATCTCTATAATTTAGGTCGATTTAAAATAGAAAAGCCTAATTATTTTTTAGATAATTCAAAGATTAAACAATTTCAAAAGAGGTTAAAGAAAAAGGTATTGATTGATGAATATGGTTATAAATATGTTACCTTTACAATTGAGGGAACTGATTCATACTTGAGTTTCATTCATACTACTCATCTTAAGAATTTTGAAAAAGCTAAATATAAAGTATCTTGTATAGAAGAATTTTATTTATTTGTGAAGCAAATAAAAAAAAGTATGAAAGAATTCAATATTCGGTATTGTGAATTATTTTTATCTGCCTATAAACCGGAATATCAACAAATAGTTTATGATGAAGGTTTTCGAGCCAGAGGATATATCCCGTGTTGGTATTATGATAAAGAATTCGATGAGTTTGAGGATGCCATAGTATTTAATTATTATAAAGGAAACCTAGAACATCTTAATCTCCTTTCTGAAGGTCAGAAGTTAGTTAAAACCCTCAATTCTGTCTATCAATGAAAACTCTTTTAATATAGAGAAAAAAAGTAAAATTTAAAGTGAAGCATTGAAAAATTTCAGTCTCATATAATCGAATCCTACTATATTTGGAGCAAGAACTTTTGGTTTTATTTGTAGTATTCCTGCGAAAATAATATCTATTGCAATGTAATTAGCGCTAAGACGAACAAAAGGAGCAAACGATCGTGCTCCAATTTCTCCCGTCATCATTTGTTCAAAAGCACCTGGCTCTCGATCATAGGATTCCTTTACGCCAGGAATACGAAATACCTGAGGAAGGAAAGCTTTGTATGTTTGAAAATCACTATCTTGTTTCATACCATACATTTGGTTAAATGAAAGGTGATGAGTATTTAAGTTATAACATGATTCGTAATCAATACTTTCTTTAGTAAACCACCATGAAAACAGAAAAGGGACTCCCCATGATTCAACCATTGGAATATTCCGCTTTCGACATTCTCTCGCAATCAGTATTGATGTAATTGGATCATCTAATGATAATGCTACTGCACTTACTTCATTAAGCAGTAAGGAAATATTTGAAAGATTAATTTCAAGTGTTTTGGTTATATTCATCTCAGGATCTATGTTCTTTAGACGTTCTTCAACTATATCAATTTTATTTTTACCTATATCCTCCAAGGTACAGATTTGACGATTTAAATTACTTTCATCAAATATATCATAATCTGCTATGACTAAATTTTGACATCCAGCACGTACTAACTGCTCAGTTAATGATCCTCCTAACCCCCCTACACCAAATACAGCGATCTTTGATACTCTTAATTGCTCTTGTTCGGAAAATTTAACCGGGCCAATATTTCGGGTAATATGATTCCAATAAGCATCGGTCCACATTTCATATTTTTGATTAGTAAACATTTTCTCATTGTATTAATAACATTAAATAAAGTTACCTCTCTATATGCTGAATCTATTTAAAAAAAAAAGATTCTAATTGAGATGTTTGGAAGGTAGATGATAGAAGGTTTAAAATCGGGAAATTTAATTTAGTAATTTCTAAATAAGAAATAAACCAATTAAAAAGAAAGTAGGTTATTTTAATTTATTTGCTTTTATTAGTTCAATGTTTTTAATGATGCGATGATGATTTGGATCAGCTGTTCTTTGTTGTTCTATTTTTTCGATTAATTCTTGTTTAGAAAGTCCTAGCTTCTCAAAAAATTGTCGTAAACCTTCCACATTAAATGAACCATTAATAATGGATTTTCCAATCTGTTTATAAAGCCTTAACCAATCCTTTCTACTTTTTCTACGAATTTCATCATCATTTTCTTGACGAATCAGCTCAGCATACTGTAAAGCATAGGTAACACCACCATATCGAAACATATCATATAATAATGCCGCTTTTACTACATGACAATTAGTAAGGACGGGGTCTCCTTTTCCAATTTCTATTAAACCCTTACTTTCTATTCTTTGAATGATTTCTGATTCATCATATTCGATTACATGATATGGATAGAGAACTCTTGGTAATATATTAGTAGAAATCTCTTTAGGTGTTAGATACCATTTAAAATCTTTTTCAGCATAAATAGTTTCAAGTTGAGAAGGGATGCTCCCATCTATAATTACATCTAAAATTGGAGTCTCATAAAAGTATCGAGCAATTTGATCAGGGGAGAACCCTATTATTACATATGGGATCTTACGCTTTATCGCTTCCTTTATTATTATAGTATGAATTAAATCCGTACATTTATGACAAATGTCTACTGTTAAACTCTTTTCGTTTGATTGATGATGAAAGAAAAAATGTTTATATAGTTTTGAGAAGGTTGGAGTAGCGCCTTCAATTAAAATATGATCTTTAAAAAGATTCATTTTTTTTAATGTATCTCTAATATTTTTTTTAGCGATCTTGGTCATAAAACTTGTATCAACCGTAATTAGAAATGGTTTCAAATTATATTCATTTATAAAAGTATCAACAAGTGCCGTGGAGTCTTTTCCTCCTGAATATCCTATTACGCAATCATATTTCTCTATATTATGATTTTTTTGCATTGAATTTACTACTCTTTTCCAATCTTCATAAGCATCCTTGCGTTCTTGATAGTCGATATGAATTTTTGACCAATTAGGATTCTTATGATTTGGATCAGAACAAAAATCACATAGCCCATTATCGTTAATATGTATACCCAGAAATCCATCAACTAAAATACAATTTTTACAGATTACATGTTCTTCAGTCATTTTATAAACCTTTACGTGGTCAATATTCGCTAAATATTCACTAAATATTTAAAGAAAAAAATTTCATAATTTTTTTTTTATATATTTTCAAAAAGAAGTTCTATAAAATAGATATAAGGTAAACTTAAATGGTACAAGCAATAAAAGCAATTTCAAAACCGGATGAAAAGATCTATGTGTGTGACACAACTTCAATTTCTACTATTAAATCTGTTCTTAGCAATTATTTATTTGTTCCCGATCTTCGAATAAAGCCATTAATAGTCGAAAAACTGATAGAATATTTACAAAGTAAAATTAATGATAAAAAATATAAAATTAAGTTTTATATTGCTAAAAAAAATCAAAATATAACAGGTTATATAGTATGCCAGATAGATAATGAATACAAGAGCTATAGTAGGAAGTGTGCAACATTTGGGTGGGTATATTTTCAAGATTTCGAAAGTTGTAGAGCATTATTGGAATCTTGCGAAGAATTTGTAAATAAATTTCGAATTCGAAAAATAAGAGGGCCAATTAACTTTCCAACTTATATAGGAGGGATTGGCTGGCAAACCTACGGTTTTCATAATCCGATGATGGCAGGAGTTGCTTTCTCAGATCCACAATCTAAAGCATTAGAATATCTCCAAAAGTTAGGATATGAGGTTGAATCAAAATATACATGCGTTTATGTTACCGAATCAGCATGGAAAAAAGGAATTAAACTCGATTCATCTATTAGGTTAGAATTTCGGGATGTAGACGGGATACGAAAATTAAAATCGCAAATCATGGAAATTGCTCAAAACTCCTTTTATTCGGTGTTGGCAGATGCTCCTGGAGGTGAAACTAAATTTGAAACTATGATGAACATTTATGATTCACTTCCTGAACAATATTATCATTTACCTCCAGATATCGATCTCGAGTCTTATTTCAGAGTTCCTGAGTTTATCGAAGCAGTAAAGAATTGTGATTTTGAGAAAGTAGTTCATTCAGCACCATTAGCTTTTGACCGAGAAACAGGAAAATTAGTGGGAATAATTTTTGCCCTTCCAGACATATTTCAAATTTGGCTTGGAGAGTATCCTACCCATTTAAATGTGGATACTGCTATGGTGGATAAAAACTATGAGCGGAAGGGAATATTCTCTTCACTCAATAATATTGGACAACTTGCTTGTAAGTTAAGCGCGTTTCATTATTTTGAAGGTACTACCATTTGGTCCAATAATGATCGGGCAATTAAAACTATCTTTCCCCATTCCATACCTATTCGAAAGCATGTCGTGGTTCAAAAAAGAATCTAAATTACTTTTTTATTTTACTTCATATTGGGTATTTGATTTCTTTCTCTCCATATTTTTAAGTATTGCTTGAAAAGTAAGTTGGAAATACCTAATGAATTCATTAAATTAAATTCTTTTACTTCATTTTCATTTTTTTTTAGTTTATGTTTAAATTCAGATTCCCAATCAAAAAATGACGAGGCTTCTTTCATAGATAAGAAGTTTAATTACAATTATTAAAATCTAAGCTGTGTTTAAAATTACTGAATTTATAATTTACCCCAACTATTTCAAAATTGATTTATGTCGAGATTTTGTCGTTGATTGAGTAATAAAAAATGTAAATCAAAAAATTAGGAAGGACGCATTATTTAAATTCAATAAAAATATACTTATATTGCCTTTGAACTTATAGGACGCCTAAAAATTTCTCAAGGTTAGAAATATTATTTCTAACTATATAAATCTTTTCTCCTTTTTTTACTGATTCTGCATTTTCTTCCTGAAATTATAGATTGATTTTAAAAGATGAAATTCTTTCTTTTGAAGAAGGTTTTTTCTTCTTAAGATATCATATAATAAATGTAATCCAAATATTGGTTCAAATTTTCTTACAGCAACATAAAGGAGAGTCTTTTTAATATTTAAATTTGAGGAAAAACTTGCAGAATTTTTAAAATGAGAAATTTCATTGCTAAAGTTTTTTAAAAAGTTCCCTATTGCTTCATAGCAAAGATTTCGTACATTTGGGTCTAAAAATCGAGCTAATTTGTATCCATAGTTTCTAAATGTAGTAATATTCAAGGAAGTGAGTGTCCCAGGAATAATTGTACTGTTTATTTTTGATTTAGAATAGACACAAAAATTTGGAGTTATTTTTCTGCATTCATAATAAGGCGCAAAATGTAAGGGAAAAAGAGGTGTTATTATTCTATCTTTTTTAGTATTCATATAATAAACGCGTCCACGATACATTTTATGCAGTTCTTTCTCAATTTTTGTGAGTGAGATTCCTTCTTCATAGCAAGGATACTTATTAAAAGATATACCATCTAATATCCATATCACATACAAATCATTATCATTATACTCCTTAGTACGTTGTTTTATATCTTCAACCTTGATTTTTGAACGTTGTATCTCTATTATAATCTCTTTTCCATCTTTTAATTTTAAATATATATCTGCTATACGTTTTCCAATACAATATTCAAGTATAATTCTAGTTACAGGATTATCTTGAGGTAGATTTGTATTAAGATATTCTTTAATCCTTAGATGCTCAAATGATTCTGAAATCTTACTATTTGAGTTCATTTGTCTCTATTATGCCCCTGAAAGAATAAGGATTAAAAAGCTAAATATTGTTTTATTTTAAAAGAGATATCAATAATAGTGAATTATCGATTAAAATTATCAATTCATATTAATAAGATAAAGTTCTCTCAATCTTAAAAAATATTAAAAATCATTATTCAATTATAGTATTATATGATCTCTGCTGTTACATTTGATCTTTGGAACACTTTGATCACCCGTGTTTCTTATAACAAGATTAGATTCAACTTTTTGATTAAATATTTTAAAAGTCATAAATTGGATTTTGATTTTAAAGAATTAAAGAGCCAATTTGATAATTTTTTTACTTTGGAAAGATATAATTCAAATGTTAATTCAAATACTATAATAATTAATCACATTTTTACTGAAGATCGGATTATTAATTTACTTGACGCACTCAATATTAGCTTGCAGAAAAAAGAAATAAATTTACTTAAAACAAATTTTGAAAGAGCAGTCTTTAAAAATCCACCTAAATTAAAATTAAGTGTTAAAGAAACGTTGAAAAAACTCGCGATTGATTATAAAATAGGCCTTATTTCTGATATAGGGATAACTCCTGGACATTTATTGAGAAAAATCATGAAAAGAAATAAAATACTTCAATACTTTGACACTCTTATCTTTTCCGATGAAATTGGATATTATAAACCTCACCCTATATTGTTTGAAACAGCTTTAACAAATCTAAACGTTAAACCTCATAATGCGATTCATATTGGAGATTTATTAGAAACTGATATTCAAGGAGCAAAAAATGCAAATATGTTAAGTGTTTGGATTAACGATTTATCTATGCCTAGATCTGTGGAAATTCAACCTGATTATGAAATACGTCAAATTTCAGAAGTAATAGAGATTATACAGAATTTAAGTTAGATTTTTTAAAATGATAGAATTTATTACTGAAATTTTTTCTTTTTAAATCGCATAAAGCCTAAATTTATATTGAAAATCTGTATTTTATAGTATATACAAATTTATCAAATCCAGAAAAAAAAATATTCGCTAAAACATTGTAATCTTTTATTTAAATAAATTATTTGCTAAAATGCCTGATTTAAAGCTCTTTAACTGTCCTCGCTGTGGGAATAAAAATGTTTTAGATTTTGATGAAATAGTGGAATGTCCTGCATGTGGATTATCATTCACGAAAGAAATCCTTAAAAAGATTGAAGAAGAAAATATAATTGCTGATGAAGAAATCATGGAACTTCTGAAATCTTTTAAAAAGAATGGTGATATTAATAAACTAAAAGAATAATATTCATTGCCCAATTATATGGAATACTTCTCTTATTCAGGTAAATAAAATTTACATAAAATACATTGTTTTACTTTTAATCTTCTTTCTGGTCCAAGAATAATATATTTACTCTGCATTTCTCCTCCACATTTTGGGCAGTTCTTTACGAAATTTTCTTTTATAGCATTTAATACTTGCTGGATATTTTTTTCAAGTTTCAGTAATTCATTAGCATTACGAATGATTTTTTTTGCAGAAACAATTCCTATCCCTTTTATCCATGCTAATTGTTCAGGTTTAGAATTTGCTATTTCTTCAATCGTTTTTACTCCCGCTTTATTTAAGTTAATTGCTGCTACTGGACCAATTCCCCTGACACGTTCGAGTTCATTGGACATTATAGACACTCTAATTATCAATTCTATGTATTATAAAATATATTTTTCAGAATTAAGCTAATTCATCAAATAAAGCATATTTTGAATATGTTCAAATTTTGAGTAATTTATATATATAAAGTGAATTCTAAAAGATAAAATTTAAGAATTAAAAAAAAAGTATTTTAAAAAAAGTTATTTTTCTATTTGACGTCCAACTCCATAATACATTAAGTATCCTCCGCATATAGCCAAGATTAGTCCAATTAGCCCCATTATTGTTCTAAATATCGTTATGCCTAAAAAGTTTGAGACAAATATTCCATACATAAAAATCGCGAGAGCACAAAATCCATATATGAAATATTTCCACTTCTTTTTCAAAATTTCATCTTCAAATTTACCTAATATTCTAAATGAAAGAAATAATGCGGGTAATACAGCAAATGATTCTATAATAACAAGATAGATGAAAAAAGGAAAACTCCACTTCGGTGACCATCCAGTAACTACATTTATTTCAACACCCCATTCTGGTATAAGTAAGAAAAATATCATACTAAACATTGCTATACCATAAACAATAAGAATAATTAATTGCTTGGGGGATGTAATTACCTTTTCTGATTTCAGAAGAATTAGTTCAAAAACAACTAAAAAGATCGGAGCATAAAAAATTCCGAAATTAGTTATGAAATTTAAAGCAATTATAACTGCTTCTTCAGTTAAGGGGCCATAGATAAAATTAATAAGCAATCCGAATACAGGAGATATATAAAAGCTAGCAAAGATTACATTCAATCGTTTTCTATCTCTTTTAAGAATTTTGAAAGCTAAAAATAGAAATACGGCAAAAACTAGTCCTTGTGCTATATAAATTGTAATAAATCGAGTTAATGATAATGGTTCTTGAAATAATACCATACTTTATTCACTTAAATTATTTTTTTTCAATTTTATGTTAATATTATTGTAGAAGACTAATTTAAATGCATTTAACATGGCGATATTCTTTATAAATAAAATAAAGTTGTTCTCTCAAAATATATCGATAGATTTATATTTAGAGTTTTTTTGCTACTCCATGATATATAAAATAAAGTGATATTAAAGTAGGCAATGAGATTAATGACCATATTAATCGAAAGGTTTGATTTGCTAAAGTATTAGAAAGCGAGGTACCATAATAAAGGAAAAAGTAAGCAAAGATTCCTATAAGAAAATATCTCCATTTTTTTTTCAATTCTTCATGTTTAAATTTATTATATATTTTTATAGAGAAATAGATAGCAGGACCAATTGCAATGAAAGTACATATCAAAATACTATAAATAAAGAAAGGCCAGCTCCATACAGGCTTCCAATTTGTAGTGTCATTTATAGTAATTCCATTTGGAATAAACCATACACCAAAAATACTGGCTCCAAAGATGAAAATAATCATAAACCTTCTTCTAATTGTAATGATTTTTTCAGATTTTAAAACCAATAATACAAAAGTCAATAAGAAGATTAATGATAAACAAAGAATATAATATGTAAGAAAATATAAAACATAAACAATAGTCTCGTTAAGTATTAACGAATAAATTATATTTATGGTAACACCAACACCCCCACAGATATAAAAAACACTTAAAGTAAAATTTATCCCTTTTTTTTCCCTTCTGAGAATCTTAAATGCCACAAATAAATATACAAATCCAATTAATCCTTGTACAATAAAAACTTGAATAAATCTAGGAACATCAAAAGTTTGTACTAAAATAAACAAATCTAACCCCTTAAGACTAATTAAATGATTTGGTATAAATGTGTTTGTCTAGAATAAATATTAAACCTTATTATATAAAAATGCTCACTTAACCATAATTACCAAATCAAAATTACGTAACCAATTTCTGTAAAAAATTAAAAATAAAACCTTTTTTAACGTAATCCTATTTTTCTCGCCATTCGGTGCCGCATCGACCACATCTATACTTTTTACCATACACTCTTGGATAATCACTTATTATATTCGTTCTATCGGTTGATTCATGAAGCATATTCATATTTTCTTCTCCACATGAAGGGCATTTGCGTCGACCATCACTTTTTTCTATTGTGAGTACTTTATCTTCTCCCATCTTAAATTATCAACTCTTTATCTTCTAGTTTTTTTCTAGTTCTTGATAAATTAATTAAAATAGAGTTTATTAAATCTTTTTAAATATTTAAAATAAGAATTTAATGTTTTAAAATTATTTGTGCTTCTTTAGCATCTTAGTATCAAAAATAAAAAAGAGTCAATTTTTCAGTCCTTATTCTGAATGAGAAGATTTTTACCATATTCTTTTAAGCGTTCAAATAATTCCGGATTTGATAGTTGAAATTTGAATATAAACTCATCAAAAACTTTATTAAAGAGTTCCATAATGTCAGTTGTGTCATTTTGTATCTCAAAAAAATAGATGATATCATATTCTTTTACTTTTTCTATTACGCTATATCTATCGATTCTTAAAATATTAGAACGATTGTAATTTTTAGTTAGATGAGTATCAATTAAGGAAAGAATCGAAATCCCTCTAAAATCAAACTTGATAGAAAAATCATTAAAATCCTCGAAATTGAAATTTACAAAAGAAGGAATATTATATAAATTTAAAGTTATTAATATTATATCTAAATTTTTAAAGCTTTTATTAACTTCCATAAGTTCTTTAAAATTTGTTGCCAAATATACCTTAATTTTTAAAGGAACTCGATTATGAATTAAATAATATTCATTTTTTTCACTGATCGTTGGATATATGTTATTTTTATTTAGATACGTTATAAAAACTTCTTTTCCGGAATCTTCTTCTCCAATAATTCCTAAATGCAAAGTGAAATATACTTTTTTCAAAAATATTCGTTCCAAAAATAATAACTTACTTAAATAATATAATTAAATTATGTTATTTAAAATATTGATTAACATAATAGTGAGAATATGCTTTTAAATTATTTATTATTGTCAATAATGATAATCATTTGGAGCTTTTCCTTCATTATGGTTGATTTTGCAGTAGAATTTATTCCACCTTTATCTGTGGCACTCTACAGATTTATTATCGCTTCAATTACATTTCTAATAATTGATCTTTATCTTTACTTAAAAAAAACAAATCGAAAAGAAAAATTATCAACAAACTCACATCACATTAATTTTTCAAAAAACGAATGGCTTTTTATTATTTTATCAAGTTTTTCAGGAGTATCTTTATTTTTCCTAACCCAATATAATGCCATTAATATAATTGGACCTTCTCTCCCTGCCCTATTTGTGTGTTTATTAGCTCCTCTAATAATTTCAATATTAGCTTTAATTTTTTTTAATGAAAAGTTGAGCTTTTTGAAAATCATTGGATTTATTATAGCAACTTTTGGAGGTTTTTTACTAATTACTGGAGGAAATATTGAAAATATTGCCCCAGAATCTCCACACTTTTTAGGTTATCTGTTTGCACTTCTAACACCAATATTATGGGCAATTTATGCAACTTTGACTAAAAAATTGTCTAAAAAACACTCTATCAATACATTAAATAAATATATCTCATATTTTGGAACATTAGAATTATTAATTTTTGTTTTGGTCGCTAATGAATTTAAAATTTTAATTTCAAATTTCTTTAATATTATTTTATTCTTTAGTGCTATTTATCTTGGAGTAGGATGTTACGTAATTGGATACTTCATATGGCAAAATTCTCAAAACAAATTAAAATCTTCCAAAGTTGCTTCATTTTTATATATAGAACCATTTTTAACCCTTTTATTTTCAACTCTTCTAAGGCGAGCTGAAATAATTGTTATATGGAACATTATAGGAGGTGTCTTTGTTTTAGTAGCGATGTTAATAATTAATTACAAATAACGAGAGAATTTATGCTTAATTTATAATTGAAGTAGTTAAAACTTATTTTAAAAAATTCGAAGCAATTTTATCTAATTCTTTTTTAAGATTCTCATCTATTTGCTTAATAGGTGGTTTGCGCATTAATCTTTCAGCCTCCTCTTTTGCTCTCTTTCTTGCAGATTTAGATCCCAATTCTTTCCAGGAATCACGAGATTGTCTGTCAATTATTTTTCCAGGAATAAAGAGTTCCTTCCTAAATAGTTTGAGGGTAGTGTGATGAGATAACAATTCTTCTTTTTCACTATAATCCTCGAGAATATCGGCAGCAAAAGGAACGCCATAATCTTCAATACCATTTATAAATCTTTTAACCATTCCGATTATTTCATTATCAATGATAAGTTTTTCAATACTCTGTGTAGATTCAAAGTCCAACATACCAGGACCAGACACCATATTAATACCTGTAATTGCAGCTAAAATAGCTCCAATACCTGCCTCAAAACCCGCTTGGGCATCAGGAATTTTGGAATCACTTAAACTCATATAAGCATGAGTTGGTAAGTCTAGAAATTTACCCATCTCGTTATTTCCGATATTTATCATCATAGTTTCAATCGCACCCATAGGAGTAGTTCCATATCTCATATCCATGACTGATGGAGAACCTCCCCATACTATTGGAGCGCCGGGATTTGATAATTGGGCAATCACTACACCTGCTAAACTCTCAGCGCAATGTTGAGTAATACATCCAATTATAGTAATGGGAGCACTAGCACCTGCGAGTGGCATTGATACAAATTCAGAAGGGATCATGCTTTTTGCCGCATCAATTACAGATTGAGTCGTTAGATCCGACCATTTAAGAGGTGGGCTTGGACAAGCATCAAAGATGGCTAATGGTCTTCTTGCTAAATCATCTTCAGATAAACGACAAGTTAATAGAATTTCTTTCATCACAGAAAAACTTTCTTTTCTAAATGTCCCAGTAATAATAGGTTTGTAGCAATTAGAGAGAGCAAGATATAATCGATGCCAATCTTGAGCTTCTTTAGGAACATCTTGATAAATCAATGCGGTACTTTGCGCTTCTATATAATTTAAATGTTCTACTATTTTTGAAAAGCGTACAAAGTCTTTGGAATGAGCATCTCTTATATTACCTGTATTTTCATCTAAAATCAAGATAGCAGCTGAACCAGGGTCATAATATACATTTTTATCTTTCAATTCAATATGTTTATTACCATCTCGATCATACAATATAATCTCATTTGGAACTTTCTTTAAACATCTTTCAACTAAATCTGATGGGATTAAAAATCGTGAATTTTTACCAGAGATTCCATGTTCAGAAAATAAATCAATAGCTTCTTTATTTTCTATAAAAACGCCTTGTTTTTCAAGAATCTGTTTTGCTTCGTTAAAAATCTTGAGTTTATGCTCCTCATCCAATAACGTTATTTCAGGTCTTAAAATTGTCATTTTTTATTCGAATTCATCCAATTTAATTTGATTTTATAATTTCAGAGAGTGTTAAAATATTCTGTGGACTTGTTCCACAACAACCACCAACTATTTTAGCTCCCAATTCAATTATCTGTTTCATATCTTCTTTATATTCTTCAATAGTTTGATTATAATATACTGTACCATCCTTATCTAGTTGAGGCTTTCCAGCATTAGGCTTTATGGAAATGGGAATACTGGTCAAATTTTTCAAATCTTTTGTTAATTCGATCATTTCATTGGAACTAATTGTGCAATTTGCCCCTATCACATCAATTTTCTCTTTTTCAAGTGCTTGAACACATTTCTCTAATGAATTCCCCATGATTGTATAATATCCCCTTTTTGTTTTTTTATATGTCATTGAACATATGACGGGTTTTTTAGAGATCTCTTTCACTGCTTTTACTGCTGCTAACATTTCTTCAATGTCAGAAATTGTTTCAATATGCCATAGATCAACACCCTCCTCTAAAAGCATGACTTGTTTTCTATAACTTTCATACCACTGTTCAAAAGTAGCTTTTCCTACAGGAGGTTTAAATTCTCCCGAAGGGCCTATATCACCTACAATTAATCCATTAGAAGGACAGGCTTTTTTAATATTCTTAATCGCTTTGGAAATAATTTCAGCCATACGGTTCTCAAGTTTATGATTTTTTAAGTTCAAATAGCTTGAGCCGAAAGTGTTTGTTTGACACATATCAGAACCCGCATCATAATAAGCTTTATGGATATTACTGATAACTTCTGGTTCTTCAATATTAAGGAGGTCAGGAATTTTTCCCGGTTTTATTCCTCGCTTAATAATTTCAGTTCCCATTCCTCCATCAAATATAATTATTTTTGAGTTATCAGCTAACCAATCTTTAAAATTCATATTTTTTAATCCAACTCCTATATTTATTTTCCTAACAATTTTTTCACTAATTTCACAGCCTCAATAGCGCTCCCAGCATATCCATCAGCACCACATTCTTCTACCCAAGTTTTAGTCACTGGAGCACCTCCAAGTATAACCTTAAAATCGTCACGGATTCCCTTAGCATTTAATATCTCTATAACTTTTTTCTGTCCAATCATAGTTGTTGTAAGAAGTGCTGAAATACCGATAATATTCACTTTTTTTTCTATAGCTATTTCAACGATTTTTTGAGCAGGAATATCAGCACCAAGATCATATACCTCGAAACCATTTGCACTTAACATTGTGGCTACAATTGTTTTTCCAATTGAATGAATATCTCCCTCTATTGTTGCAATCACAACTTTTCCTAATGAAAAGTTATCATCAGAAATCTTTAATTGTGGTAAAAGAATTTCCATAGATTCCTGCATAATAGTTCCACCCAACATCAGCTCAGGCAGGAAAAATTCGCCTTCTTCCCATAAATCACCAATACGACGAATTCCCTCTCCAAAACCTCTCTCAATTACTTTTAACAAATCCATCTTTTCATTAATAGCATGGTTAGCTAATTCAATTGCTTTAACTTTATCTAACCCTACAATTGCATCAGATATCTCTTTATAAAATTGCTCTTGAGACAAATTTATTTCTCTTAAATCTAGTTAATTATAATTTTAAAAATATTTTAGTTAATTAATTAAAATTTCGAAAATGAGAAAACTGAAATTAACGATTTATCTTAAGATTTCATTGTATAAATTTTCGATAAATTCACTAAAATTATCCCTAGTAAATTTGACATATAACATTGGCATTAGTAGAACGGGAACAAATTTCTCATCTTCGCAAACTGGAATTATTTTTATTAATCCTTTTTTGCTAATTTGATAAGCTGATTGCCATTCTCCTTTTACGGCTTCAGAATTCATAGCATTTTCAGAACAAAAAAGAATAAATGTATCACTTCTTCGAAGAGTTTTTTCCATAAAATCAACTATATTTTCCCCGCTATCTACTTCCCAAAAAGAAATTTTTTCAATTTCAGAATATCTTTTTAGGTTTTCAACAATAATTGGAATTTGAAAGTAATCCGAATCCTTAGTAGCATAACTTATAAAAATTTTTCTTTTATTACTTGTTTTAAAACTCTTTCGAAGTTCTTTAAAACTTAGCTTAAATTTATTCGCTGACGATTTAGTTGCGAATATTCTATTAGATTCCTCTGCAATTTCACGAATTTCACTTAATCTAGGAGATTGACTGATTTCCACAGGACATGCAGGAGCAACGATGCCCACAGTACTTCTTGAAATAGATGGTTCTTTAATTGTACTAAGGGCAGAAATTAATATCAATTCCTCTTTCTGTATTCTTTCCAATTTGTTTAAAACCTCTCCTTCCTTATCTTGATGACCTGCCTTGCTAAATAATTCTGCTGCAGACTTTAAATAACCAGATCCTATCCTTAAGTGCTTTCCTCTTTCATCAAGATCTAACTCTTCATCAACTCTGATTAAATGCCAAGCAGCATCAAAATATGTTGAAGTAGCTAACGCCCAATCAGCCGCACTCTTAAAATTTCCTTTTTCATACAAAGAAGCTGCTTTCCTAAGCATGGATTTAATTTTTGAATATTGATCTGTTTTAATTTCTTTTTCAATAGACTCATCAAATTTACATCCGTATTCTAATGCTTGGCAAAAAGCAGAGTTTCCTGAAGCAAGTAATTGAAGTTTAGTATCAATGAAACTATTACTGGCTTTTTTGAACAAATTTGCTGCTTCAGCAAAACGTTCGGGGTCTTCATATTTCTCAGCAAGTGCCATATTCTCCCAAGCTCGGCAGAGATAATATATAGATTCAAGTTCTCTTCGCTCTCGCTTAATTTTAAATACAGTACAAATAATTCTAAATTGTGAAGCTGCAATCGCAAATTTTTCTGCAGCTTCAATGTATCTGTCATGCTTGCTTAGAATTCTACCTTTTTCAAGATGAATCCTAGCAGAACAATAATCTTTCCTAATTTTAGCTACTTTCTCAAGTTTTTCGATTCTTTTCCTTTCTTCTTTAAAAGGTTTAAATGTTTGTTTTAATTTTTTAATAGTGTTTTTAAAAGCTATTTTAGTCATTTTATAAATCCTTATGGCTTCTTCTTGATTCCCTTGTTTACTAAGATGTTCTGCTTCTTCTAATAAAGCCCATGCAGTATAATATGGTGCTTCATAATTGTATCTATGTACTTTTTTGAGAATAATAACTGATTTCTCGTAACTTTCTTTTGCTTTTATATGCTTTTCTCTCTTATGGTACGTTTTAGCACTTTCTATTAAACTCCAAGCATGAGCATATCTTATTTTTTCTTGAACTCCTTTTTTAAGCGGTTTATATTCAATATTCTTCAATGATTCTCTATGAAGTTCTTGTGCTTTTTTATAATTTTCTGCTGAAGCATCGTGATTACCCAACCTATCTTCTATACGTGCAGTATATTCATGCGTAGCAGCTGCGAGGGAACTATGTCCTCTCTCAAGACATTCATTAATTGTCTCAAGAAATAACTCTTTTGCCTCGATTAGAGGATTAATATCTATTTTAGTAATCCCTAATTCTTCAAGGAGCAGTCCTAACCTAACTTGTCCCACTATATTGCCAGTACGAGACTCCACTGCATGTTTAATATAATTTTTAGCTGATTCTATGGCAGCTGATAACATATTTATCCTTTTTTGTTTGTTTTTTGCGATATCTGCCATAGTTTTGTATGCTCTATATTGAGATGAATTAAATGATGCTGCTGCATTTCCCCCTCTGTATTTTTCACCAATATCTTTAGCTTGTTTAGCAAAATAAAGCATCTTTCTAGCGTATTTATCTTGTTGATCTTCTTCTGTTGTCAGAATTACCATTTGTGAATAAGACCAGGTTAACATTTGATAAGCCCATGTACAAAAAGGACCGAAAGAAAGGTTTTTAAGTGAATTCTTAGTATATTCAATTCCTTTTTTCGCATAAATCTGTCTCTGCTTTAGTGGAATAAAACTTCTCTGAGCAAAATTACCATAATAAAATCCAGGCAGGAAATTGGCATAAAAGTACCAGAGACTATATTCATGTTTATATATTTTTCCCAATTCTATTATTTCATTTATATCATTAATTATCCTCTTTTGTAGATAATTAAATCTGCCACTTACAATAGCCCATAAATTTAACCAAAATAAGGAAAGAATTGTAAGTTTTTTTTCATTTGAATTCGTAGCGAAATTTAAACCTTTTTCATGATATTCTAATCCTTTAAGAAAGTTTAACCTCTGTTCCCTTTCGTCTTCAATAAAATGAAATGCATAGGCAGAATATATAAAGCCAGCTGAAAAATAAATCATAGCAAGGGTGAAATTATCATCGCAATTCTCAACTATCCTTAAACTTTCTTCACACTTTGAAAGGAACTCCCTGGCATTTTGCTTATAAAAATTGTCCCGCTTAAAAGGCATTATAAAGAATATGACATGTAAATTAATAAAAAATTCAGCAAACAAGGATTCGGCTAGAATCTGAAGGTTTTCTTTATCTTTTAAAATTTCCCAAGTTTTATTTAAAATATCAATAGCTTTTTGAAATAAATCCTCAATCTCTTTATTATCACTACAATATGATATTATTAATCCTAAAGTAATTGCAGCACGACTGTTAACTCTTGCTATACTCATTTGATTATCTTCTTTAGAATATATCTCACTAGCTTTAATAAATAGATTATATGCCTTATTAAATGACTCCTTTGCTTCATCTACAGATTCTTTTAGAAAACCAATATAAAAATTAACTTCAGCCTTACTTTCTAGTTCTTCAGGTTGCATTTCAATTTCTTTAAAAAGATTTGCAGCTTCTGTATAAGCTTTAATAGCATTATTATACATCTCTATATGTTTTTCCGCTGTTTTTATGGTATCTGCGGCTCTAGCACTGGCATAGCCGGATTTTCTATAAAAATCTGCAGCCTCTGTAATCATATTTTCATTTGAAAAAGAATTGGCGGCATTTTCATATAATCCTGCAGCCTCTACCCAATTATATCTCTTTTCCTCTGCCTCTGCTGTCTCTATTGAGCCATTTTCCATTTCTAGCATTATTAATCATTTCGTAATTCGAACTAACTTCCTTCTTTTTATGGGATAATGCCATACAAAAAAGTATAATAATTAATAATTTGCATATTGAATTAATATGTTTTTTTAAATTAATTTGAATTTTTAAGACCAAAACTATTTGATACTTTTCTTCTTATCTGATAAGTCATAAGATTTTAAAAATTAATTGCATTAATAGCTTTAAATACTTGAGAGGTACGAGAATTGAAGAATAATGAATTATTTATCAAAATATATCTGATTACTCTATCGATATTATTTTCAATATTCCATGGATTTAAACTTATTACAGAATTGCATGTTCTGGACATAACTTTTATGTTATGGATTTCTGCTTTGATCTCTTTATTGATTTATGGAATTTTGCTCCAAATGGAAGCTCAAAAAAAGCGGAACAGCAAATAGTGGAAAAAAAAATAATCGATAAAGGAGTTATATCTATACGGTTTTTGCAACAATAATTAAATTTTTACTTGTTTTTAAATCAAAATCTTCGAATTTGAAACCACTATATTGATTTTCAATTTCAAAGCCCGTTTCCCTTAGATATTGAATAAGCTTTTTAAATAGAATTGGGTAGTAAGTAGTCGAAAATGTCTGGAAATCTCTATTTTTCAAATTAAAGTAAAGTACATTGAATTGAATTGATCTTTTTTCATATTCTAATACGTAAATGAAACCATAATTCTCTCGAAAGGAGATTGGTATAAACCGGGGTTTTTCTTGTAGTAAATAATCATAATTTCGAAGATCAAGAACTAATACACCATTATTTGATAGCTTGATATAACAACCTTTGAGATAGCTTAAAATTTTTTTTTCATTATCTACATAGGCTAGTGAATTTCCTAGATTCACAATTAAATCAACGGGATTAAGAAGATAATTTCCTATATCACAAAAATCAGCTTGAAAGATATTACATTTAATATTTTTCTCTTCACAATTTCTTCTTGCTTTACGAACCATATCATCAGAAAGATCAGACCCAGAACATGAAACATTTAAATCATTAAACAACATTAAATGATGGCCCGTTCCACATGAACAATCATGGGCATTCTGTATATGATATTTATTAAATAAATTACTCCAAAAAGACGTCTCTCTTTCTTTTCGATTTTCATAAGAAATTAATTTTTCGTATAATGGGAGAATTTTAGAATAGAATTTATTACTATTTGTCATAAATTTCAAACCCTCTCTTTTATGTTCTCTTTTTAAAAATACAACATTTAAATATAAACTAAATTTTATGTTTTGAATATTATGATTAATACAACTAAGTTATTAAAATAAGCTTGTCTTAAACTGTTCTTTCATTTTTTTCCGGATTTGATATTCCTCCTGAATCTCCCTATAACAATCTACACAATACTATTGCTCCAAAATTGAATTAAAAATCATAATCTTAGAAGCGGAACAGCAAATAGGGGAAAAAAAGTAAAAATTGTCTCTGGTTTTTTAATGTAAAACCAATCTACTAAAATCATAAATATCTCTTTATGATTTAATATCCTTTTAACAATAAGAATTTTAAATTCAGACACTATACAATATTAAAATCAATCACTATAACTCAATATAAAAAAAGTGTAAAAAATGAGCAGAAGATACTATGCTAAGGGGAAAAAGACATATGCAAAAGATCAAACTTTTGAACAAGATCAAGTAGGAGAAGAAAAAGAGCGATATTTTATAAGTATAGATCTTATGAGTCTTAAAACACTTAAAGATTATGATATTTTAGGCTGGCGTGGGGAATTTTATTTCAAGGTTGATGGTCCCAAAGTATTTAAAGCTCGTTGGCCAAATAAGGGAACTGTAAAATTGCAGAGAAATCAAGAATTTACATCCAGGGCGGATATGTCCCTTTGGAGTCAATTTAAAACCGTTAGAGCCGACAAACCTGCTATTGAAAATGTAAAAGTGATATTAAGAGAGCGAGACCATTTGAAAAAAGATCACACGGTCGCAGAATTGGATTTGGAAATAAAGCTTCCTTCTAAAACTCAGTATGTAATTCTCCAAGATGATAAGGAAAATACTAAAGCTAAACTCCGAATTCAGGCTTCAAGGAGTAGGTATTAAAGCTTTTTATTTAATCTTTTATTTTTTATTTCTTTTTATAAGAGATTTCAAAATTATTAAGTTTCAACTGGCAATTTAAAAACGACTGTAGTAAAGAATTCAATCATTATCCCAAAAAAGGCATTGATGAATAAAACACCAATTACGATGATCAAATCTACACCCATGGTAATATCATAGAGAAAGAAAGGTAAACCAACAACTTCTCCAATCAAAATGCCATGCAATACCCAATTCATCCGTAATCTTGAGATACCAATTACAAATCCTATAAGGGTTCTATTAACTAGAATTACTATAAACCGTAATACGTCAATTGGCAAACCCAATAATAATGCACCAATAAAGCATATAAATCCTGCTATGATTCCGAATATAATTGAGATGACAATTCTTTTTAGTTGATTCATAACAAGTGCTAAGAAAATATCCTTTTTATTTATTATCTTAGTTTTTATTGTATTAAAAAAAGAATATAGAAATTTTTAGATGCTATAATTTTTTCTCTTGCGATCTATAGATATAAAATGCCAACGAAACAATTGAAACTGCGATAATTATTTGAACAATACCCCAATAAGTACCTCCAAACAAATCATCCAATGCAAGTGAAATTACCAAAATTGCTATTTCAAAAACCGCAAGATAATTAAGAATTGCTAAAAATTTATTTTCAATAGAAGCGGATTTAGTATTAAGAGTATTCCTTTGTCTATTTAATGTTTTCCTAATTCTTGCTATCACATCATCAGTCGCTTTTGAGAAAGTAAATCCATCTAACTTATCAATTTGTTCATTAAACATGCTTGTCTTAAAGGTAGAAGTGAATAATAAGCGTGTTATTTTGGATATAATCACATCCTTATTTAATTCAAGAATAATTCTATTAAGTTCAGTTTCTAATTCTTCCAATAAATCTATTTTAGTTCTGAGCGTTATATTTTCAGCCATAGCTCGAGATTCTGAAATAATTTTATCAAATTTTTCAGCAACAATTAAAATATTTTCCATATGCATAAGAATGAGAAATCTTTGAACATTCCCAACCTCTGGTGCAAATAAGGTGTCGATAAACAGATTTTTCATAGAATTAGAATCTAAAAGCCCCGGACCGGGTATTACAACATTACCTGCATGAGTTATCATCACAAATTCATCCTTATATGGACTTAAATTTTTGAGATTGATTTGATCTCGATATGCTATAGGATCTAATTCATGATATTTATCTGTACGTAGCGTTAATGCGATTGAATATTTAGCATTCTTTCCTATTTCGTTTCCTATAAAACGATAATACTCTCTCTTAAAGTCGGGTTTAGCATCCCAAATTATCCATGTATGATGCCATGGCTCTAAAGAAGATTCTAATTTTGCTTTATCTAGAAAATCTCCCTTCTTTAATAATGAAATTACATTATCTCTTATTTCTATAAACTTTTCTGTTATAGGTCTTCCTGTGCTTTCAAGAATCATATTATCGGGCTGAGAAATTTCGATAAATTCTTCTATTTTATGATAATTATCAAATCTTAACTCACAATGTATTACGAGAACTGATCCATAATGAATATGTCCTTCTAATCTGATTTTCCCATTAATAAAGGAATTATTTGCGCAGCGAAATCGTTCTGATCTTCCAATTTTGAAACAGACTGGAGCAAAATTATGTGATTGACTAGATATCCATTTTAACGGTTGATGGCAAATTTCACCTGTTCTAGGATCCTTTAATTGACAATGGTAGTCCTTATATAATTTTAAAGAATCTTCTTTTTCAAGATATTCTCTTACTTCTGGTAATTCAAAATATAGTCCTAGTTCATAAAATTTCCAGAATACAAGGGTAACTTTAAAACTATATTCTTCTTCAGAAACCTCCATCATAATTTTTCTATCACTCTTTTATTTCCATTATTCTGTAAATTTAATAAATTATTTTGACTAACTTACTTTATATTTAAAAGATATTAACGTTCTACAATTTATAAAAAGATATATTAAAATAATCTTTATTATAAAAAGTATATTTGAAATAAAAAGTATTTCCGACATTTAAGGTAAAATAAGGCTTATTCTTAATGGTTAATGAAATTATGTCTAAAGAAAATGATGAAATGACTGTTGAGATCGCTACAGTCGAAGATGCAGAAGGAATTTATAAAACCTTGAAAGCAAATTTAATTGAAATAAAAGACTTCAATTCAATTCCAAAAGAAAAGATTAAAGATCTGGAAGAACAAGGTTTTTTAAGAAAAGAAGTAGATATTGAATATTATAAGATGCTAATTAATGACGAAAAATGTGAAATTTATATAGCGAAAAAAAAAAATGGTGAAATTATTGGTTTTGCAAGTATACATAAAAATGAATATAATATTTGGAACTTTCGGAGTACATTAGAAAATCTTTATGTTAACGATCCAGAAATTTTTTCTTTACTTACGGAGAAGGATAAAAAATTTGCATATTTAGACCAAATTAGTATTATCCCTAATTTTAAGCGTCAAGGAATTGGATATGCTATTATTTCAAAAGCTTTATATAATATAAAATCACCTTTCGTTGCTTTTATAGTAGAAAAACCATTAGCAAATAAAGCATCTATTCTCTGGCATGAATATTGCGGATTTAAGCTAGTTGGGACTGCTGATGGAGGTTACAAAGATGAAAAATTTGAATGGAAGATCTATATTCATTGGAACAATGAAAAGTGATAAAAAGAAACTTAATACTTAACTATAACTCAAAAATTTGTTGAGAATTAGAATAGAAAATATAATAAAGTTATTTCTGGGAATTTTTATTTTTGAATATCTTACTTAAATTCTCAGCAAGTTCATTACCCATGTCAAAAAAGTTCTTCATTGAATTATAGAATAAATCGCCTATTATTTCTCCTAAATCTTTTTCAGATTTTGGCGGTTTTTCTAACCTTTCGGAAGAATTTATTTCTTTAATAAGTTCTTCCTTTTTCTTTTCTAATTCGGTATTTAGTTCTTCTAAACTATTATGAATCTCTTCATAATGTTGGTTGTTTTCCATAAAAATAACCTCCTTTCTCTTTTTTATTCAATATCTGGTTGAATTTTAAGGGAATCGATGATCTTTAAAATATCTTCAGCAAGTTCATATCTTTGAGCTCTATATTTTTCGCGATTCATATTTTTCTCAACTGCTAATGGTGTTCCAATTTTCACCCGTATGCCATCGGCATCAATGATGTTTAGGATCTTGGTTTTTTCGGTGTATATTGCTAATGGAATTATTGGAGCATCACCAGCAACTGCAAACTTGATGATTCCTGCCATCGCTTTCAATTGAGTTTCAGGATCCAATTTTGATTCTGGAGTCATCGCCACTAAATCGCCTACTTCATTAAGATAACGAAAAACCATATCAATCGGTTCAGTGTCATCTTTATCTATCGTGCTTCTAAACATTCCAAGATTTTTAAGCACAGGACCATAGATCTGATGCTTCATTAATTTATGATGCACCATAAAATGAATTCTGCGTCCTGTAACTTGACTTATAATTGCCATGTCTCTTAAAGCATTATCACTAATTGTGGTTAAAATTGCTTTTCCTCTTATTGGAATATTTTCTTTCCCATCTATTTTCAGATCAGTAAATAATTGTAGACCTAATCCACTTATCCCTTTTACAGCCCCATAAAGAAGCTCTTGTATAGTATCTTTCCCTACAAGTTTTTCTTTTCCTTTCGTTTCTGGTTCTTGACTTATTTCAGCCATAATTTTTCACTTTTTTTAAATTTTTATAATTTATCTATAAAATCATTTACTTCTTCCATCCGCCTATCATAATATTCTTTTAACTCTTTTTCAGAGACGAATGACGGTATAACTTTTTCTAATAAAAAATCAAATATAGTTGATAATTTAGCTTTATGTTGTATAGTTTCGAGAAACTCTTCTCCAATGCCCCTTAACTGTTTAAAAAATTCTGCCATTTTCTTTAAGATACCTTTTTTATGTTAATTGATCCCATTTACCGCATCTACTGCCCCAACGGGCTATGATTTTATTACCTTCTTGAGGCATCTTTACCTGAACAATCTCACAATTATTAGGGCAATCACCGCAATGGAATGCCGAAGTGGTGAATTCAATATCTGATACCTCAAGTCCACGAAACAATGTTTGATGCTCATGTTCAATATAATAGTCTCTAACAAGAATAGACATACCTAATGCACCCATCAAGACATTATATTTCGGCACGATTACTTTACAATCGAGATGCCTCTCGAATGCTTGTATAATTCCCTTATTATAAGATACTCCTCCTTGAAATACTATAGGTTCTTCCAATTCTTTACCTTTTCCAACATTATTCATATAGTTCCTGACTAATGAATCACATAATCCTGCAATTATGTCTTCTTTCGAATATCCCGCATTTTGTTTGTGGATCATATCTGATTCCGCAAATACAGTACATCTACCAGCAATACTTACAGGATTTCTTGATCGAACTGCATAATCACCAAATTCTTCTATGGGAATACCAAGTCTAGCAGCTTGATGATCGAGAAATGAGCCTGTGCCTGCTGCACAAACAGAATTCATAGCAAAATCTACGATAATTCCATCACGTAAAATAATTATTTTGGAATCTTGACCTCCAATTTCTAGAATTGTCCGAACATCGGGATACATAGACTGGGTAGCAACAGCATGAGCAATAATCTCAGTTTTAGCAAGATCACCCCCTACAATAGCTTTAGTTAAATATCGTGCAGAACCAGTTGTGCCACAACAACGTATAGTATACTCTTGTAATGTTTCACTATCTTGTATTTTAGTTCGTAGTTGTGCCATTCCCGCTTTTGCTGAATCAATAGGAGAACCTCTATTACGCAAGAACACGCTAGTGAGTACGTTTCCATCAATATCCATTAAAACAAATTTGCAACTAACACTCCCGATATCGATTCCAAGGAATGCATCTTTTTTCTCTGCTTCTACTTTTACTTTATCTGATACTTGTACCAATAATTTTCACCTTATTGTGTTTGAATTAATTGATAACATTCATTATAGAAGAGATCCCCATAGTGTGGATATATTTTTTTCTTCCCATTTGCTATGAATTCTGGTGTATTTTTTATTTCCTGATCACGTCGGGTATTCATAAGATCTACAAAAGCTTCTAAACGGGTTCGAAAACCTTCCATTCCCGATTGTTCATCAAATGAAAAATAAATAATGGGTAAATCATATAATTTTTTTAATTTATTTGTTATTATTGTTCTTGCAGTGACTTCTGGCATACAAGTAAATGGGTATTGGTGAACAAAACCATCAAATCCTGATTTTGCTTTATCAATATATTCTCCAATAACCCATTGGCATTCTCCTCCAATATCCATCGGGACGTAAGGTTTTGATAAATGTTCAAGCCACTTTCGGTGATAATTTAAATGAAATTTATGTACAACCCAATCATAAAGACTTAAATTCTGATGAATTTCTACTCCCATTTCACCAAGTTTTCGCCTAATATCTAAATTAACGTAAGGTTCTAAGCTGATATGAATCTCTCCTGATAATCCTACCTTAAGGGGTGTTAGTGAGTTATCCACATCTATAGAATTAAAATCTTGCTTTATTATGTTCTTAAAGTTTCTTAATTCTTTAAGAGTATTTGACTCATCAAGCTTAATCAATAAGTTTTTAACTACTTCGGTTGTATCCCCCTGTTTGCATTCATAAGCACGGAAAATTCCTTCTGCAGTTTGGATATCATTTAATAATTTTGCTTTTTTCAAGAAAAATATTACTGCTTTTACAAATTTGGAATAAATAAATAAATCTCTTCTCCCGCTCAATTCTTGAAGAGTTTTAACCCAGTGAAATTCTAATAAATCTGCTTGATCTAATGGAATAATCCTGATATTCTTATAACCCATATCCCTCAAAATACGCTCTTGAACGCTTGCATAAAACCCAAACCGGCAAGGACCACAATCTATAGCCATGACCAAGGTATCTGCTCCTTTCTTAATTGAACTTACAAAATCTCCAATGGTAGCCTTAAAAGGGAAACAAACAAATTCTGGACTATATTTTACTCCAATCTTTACCGCTTCACGATTAGTAGGATCTGGAAGTACAACTTCTAAATCCAAGGCTGTAAACAAAGTTTTGAAGGCAACCCAGTTTGGCCCCATATTAGGAAATGAAATCAACATTTAAAGAGTATCTCCTCAGCAGTATTTACGTTTTGACAGATGCTATTTAATTTTTATATTTTACTTAAGTAATTATTTGATTAAATAACACAGTCTGATATAAAAAATTACCCATTAAAAACAGATTCTCAAAAGTATGTTTATTTTATTAAAAATAATAGAAATTTTTACTAAAATAATGAAATCATCAAAATGACAATATTATTTTATTACTTTCGACGTTTCTTGTTAATTATCACTGAATGGTAATCCTATAACTTTCATATCTCGCATAATCAAGTTCTGAAGGGAAAACAGATGAACTCAGGGCTTTTTTTCACGCCAATCTTCACATCGTTACGATTCGTGGGATCTGGTAGAATCACCTCGGTATCCATACA
Organism: Promethearchaeota archaeon; assembly: GCA_048941015.1. GTDB lineage: Archaea > Asgardarchaeota > Lokiarchaeia > Sigyniarchaeales > SOKP01 > SOKP01. The sequence continues at coordinate 43,609 of JBHLNZ010000023.1, forward strand.
CTCGAAGAAAGTCTTGAACGCCGGCTACGAATTGCCCATATTTGGAAAAGAAACTTTTATAATAAAATAGCTTCTCAAAGGTTAAAAAGAGATCCGATACTAAAAAACGAATTTCTTGAAAAAAACTCGAGTCCATTCTTAACGGCGAATCCTAAATCTAATTTCTTTGATGGATTCAGCATTGTTAAAACCTTTGACATTGGTGTTTCAATACTAGACACGAAATATTCAAAATTAGATTTCGGCTTAAAATATATATTTTTTATTTCATCAGGGACCACATACTTGACATCTCTAAATAAGGGATTACTTTTCTTGTTGCTAACCATTAAATCATGAAATGCTTCGATTCTTGTTCTAAGTCCTTCAAAACCAGAACTTCCATCAAGACTAAAATGAATGTGGGGCATGTAAAACTTCTCCATATTTTTCTCGGCTTCTAACATTCCCATTAGGGATATTTCAGGCATGCAAGTAAATGGGAATATATGGACAAAACCATCAAAACCTTTTTCTTGAGACTCAAGATAACTTCCCATGTTCCATACTGCTTCTCCACCAATATCCATTGGAATATACTTTCTTGCACTATGTTCAAGCCGTCTTCTTCGTTTGCTGGCGTCAAGTTTGTACATGACCCAATCAAAGACATCATACTGCTTGTGAACCTCGATACCCATGACGCCTAATTCTCCCATCAGATCATAATTAACCCATTTCTCCAACATGACTTGGATTTCCCCAGTATAACAAACCCTCAAAGGTTCCATTTCCTTGTCAATAGGAATCTTGCGAAAATTTTCATCTATCGTTCTATCAAAATTAGATAATTTCATCAAATTATTTTCGTTATCAAGTAAATTCATCAAAGTATGAACTACTTTGGTAGTCATTGCTTTGTTTTTTTCTCGACATCTAACAAGTCCTTCAATATGGCTTATTCTTTCAACATAGTATGCTTTGATCAAGAACAAGAGTGTGTTTCTTAAAATTTTATAGTCATCAAATTTTCTTCCTGTTCTTTTTTCTAAATCACGAAATACCATTAGCCATTCAAGATTTCTGAAATCATCTTGACTTAGATAAAACATTCTAACATCCTTGAATCCCATATTTTTCAAGATTCTTTTCTGAACGACAGCATACATTCCCGCTCGACATGGGCCGTGGTCAACAATCATCGCAAAATCTTTAACATCATAATTACGATACAGGTTTATCATTTCACCAAGAATGACTTTAAATGGAAAACATACGAATTCAGGAGAACGTTTGACTCCTTCACTAACGATTTCAGTGTTTACTAGAGGGGGTTCAACAACTTCAATACCAGGAAGATCATGGAATAAACCTTTGAAAAAAATATAGCTCCAACCCATTCGTGAAAATGAAACTCTAACATTTACCATTTACCGCACCTACTATTCCATCGTGCAAATATCCTCTCATCCTTTTCTCTTCCAGTTACTCTTCTTTTATCTTCTTCCCTGACAATGTATTTAACTGTACATCTATTTGGACAATCAGGACAGACAAACGAACCTGTAGCCAAGTTCATTTCACTAACTTTTAGGCCATGAAAAGAAGATATCTGTCCATTTACATGTTCCTTTGC
>JBHLNZ010000024.1:0-44968 GCA_048941015.1 Promethearchaeota archaeon
ATTAATTATTATATTCCAATTCATCTTGAGAAGCATAAAAAACCTATTTGCAGGTTTATACAAGTATCGAATTCCCTCATAACGGAAGACGCTGAAGATAAAATAACTATCTTTGACAGGGCGATTGAAAAGATAAATCAAGTAAAAGATGTTGATCTAGTGGTACATGCTGGAAATCTTACAAGAAATAGTTATAAAGAAGAATTTAAAATTGCGAAGCAAAAGCTGGATCAATTAAATTATCCTTACTTAGTTGTTCCAGGCTATACGGATTCTATACCTCCAGCTTGGGAGTATTGGAGTCAATATATTGGAGATTTTGATCCACTATTTCAAAATGATATTTTTTATTTTCAAGGACTTAATTCTACGACTCGAGATTCAACTGTAGGTTTTATAGGAAGAAAAAGAATGAATAATTTTATTGATAAGGTACTATCTCTTAGTCATCAAAAAATTTTTGGAGTTTCTTGTTTTCATAGTCTTATTCCTACACCATTGAGTGTTTGGAGAACAGAATTAATAGACTCTGGAGATGTTTTATCTCAATTTGCTCGTTCTCAAATAGATTTAGTATTAAACAGTTCTCCGAGTATTTCATTCAACGTGAAAATTGAAAATACTATTTTTTCTAATGGAGGAAATCTTGGGTCAAAACATTTCAATCCTGTTATGACAGAAGTTGAAATATACAAAAAAGGGTTAGTTATTATAAAGGAACATAATTTGGTTACAGGAGAAGTGAAGATTATAGGTAATTATCATATTGCTACATTAATTTAAAAATTGAAATAACATAACAAATGAATTTTGGTCAAAGTATGCAAGAAGTTCAAATTCTAAAGCAATATAATCTGGTTCTTATCCGGTATGGAGAAATTTGGTTAAAGTCTCAAAAAGTGAAAATTCGTATGCTAAAGACTTTAATGAATAATATAAAGAATACACTTGGTCGAAATAATATCTCTTTTCACAAATATCAGTTAAGTAAGGATTCTTCAAGAATTTTCTTTTTTTTTAATAACAAGGATTTACATAAAGCAGCCAACATCTTAAAGAATATATCTGGCATATATTCTGTAAGTCCTGCACTTAGAACCTCATCCAATCTTAAAAATATTTCAGAGAGAACAATTGAAATCGCTAAAGAAATATTACAAAAGAATGATTCATTTGCTCTTAGAATTAAAAGATCAGGAAAACATAATTACAGGTCATTAGAACTTGCGAAAATTGTTGGACAGACAATTTTAGATAATTTTAAAGAGTTGAAACTTAGTGTAAATCTAACTAACCCAAAAAAGAAAATATACATTGAAGTAAGGGATGATTTTTGTTATATATTTTCCCAAATTATTAAAAATAATTGGGGAGGTTTACCTGTAGAATCATCAAAAAGAGTTGTTGTTATGGATGTTGGTAGAATAACGGATATTATTGCGGGATTTCTAATGATGAGAAGAGGATGTGTAATCTATCCAGTTTTATTTAAAAATGTTAAAGATAGTAGTATTTTAAAGATGTGGGTATCTAATTGGGAAAAAGTAAGAGAGTATTTTCCATTGAATAATTTTAAACTGTTAAAAGTGGATTTATTTTACATTTTAGAAATTATTAATCAAAAAATCCAAAATAAACAGTATATTTGTGGTATCTGCAGATTAATTAGGCTTAATATATTAGCAGAGTTATTAAAAGTTTCAAACTTTGGTGATTTTCGAAAATCAGTTGGAATAATAGACGGTATTACTTTAAATAGTTCTACACTATGTTCAGATGAAGTAGATCTACAAACAATTTCTCTCAATTACCTATTCTCAAATTATCCAGTATTCACTCCTAATATTGGCTATGATTTACAAGAAATTACCAAAATTCAAAACCAAATTTCTACTCAATTCCAAGAGTATGATTATTGTCATTTTAAACCTAAAAATCAAGAATTTAAAGATAAAGAGTTGAAAGAGATATATGAATCCATGAAAATAGATGATTTGGTCAGAAGGTCCATCGAAAATATAGAAGAAATTAAAATTATATAATCAAATTATTTATCTAATATTAAAATTAAACTTAAAAATTAGCTAATTCTTTTATGAATTGAACAAGAGAAATTTATTTTATATACATTTTTTAAGGGAAAATATATGGCTAAAGTGGAATTAAATCTTCTGAATATATTTGCATTAAAAGTGAAAAAAAGTTCAATTGAATATGAAGGCAAAAAAGTAGGTGATATTATTTCTCAATTCCTCAAAGATTACAAGGATAAATTGGATGATAGCATTTTAAATAAAAATAAAACCAAATTAAGTCCTCTAATGGTAATTCTGTTAAATGGTAGAAATATTTCCTATATGAAAAATTATAAAACAAAACTAAATGATGGCGATAAATTATATTTATCATTTCCAATTTCAGGAGGGTAGCTCGTTAAGAGTTTCATAGTACTGATTAGTTGAAAATGATCCTTTTTGTCCCAAGAAATGTAAGAATTTATTAGCCCATACTGCAATAATTAATTTGCATATAATATAATTAGGAAACATTCATTGAAAACTTAGGTGAAATATTTAAGTGCAAAAAATTGCATTCTTAGGCTTGGACAATGCAGGTAAAACTAGTATTATTACAGCAATCACAAAAAGATTTGGATTTGAAGAGGAAGTTTCGAAATTAATGCCAACAAGAAAAGTTGTTAGAGATGCCTTTAAATTTTTAGGTGTAGAATTTGTTAGAATGGATTTTGGAGGCCAATTACAATATAGAGAACAGTATTTGAATAAGCCAAATAAGTATATTGCAGGCACCGATTTAGTATATTATGTTATTGATGCACAAGACTTCGATCGATATGTTGAATCTATAGATTATATTGATCGATTATTACTTTACTTTAAAGAAGAACAAGAATATCCTCCAATTTGTATATTATTCCATAAATTTGATCCTCAATTTGTTAAAGACAGAGTAATAAATCAAAGGATTTTAACAATAAAGCAAGCTTTAACCAGGTATAGCCATGATTTTGATATTTTCTTTTTTGAAACAACTATTTTTGATATTAAATCAGTAATGGATGCTTTTTCAAGTGGATTATCGCTACTATTTGATAAAATAGAAATGGTTTCTAATTTATTTGCAGAAATTAGTAAAAATTATAATGCAATTATGATTGCTTTATTTGACGCTAAGGGTATAACGATAGGAGAATATTACCGACCTCATATCCACTTAATTGAAAAAATTAGAATTTACGATAAGTATTTAGAAGCTCAAAGAAAAATTATTAATGAAAATAGAACTTTATTGGAATTTTCTGATAGATTTGAAAATGGAGATAGATACTCTGGTATTATTGAAGTTTTAAAATTTGGCACTCTGGATTTCTATTTGTTATTCATAATCGAAGAAAATGAAACAAATTTAGGAGAAACCGTGGAAATATTAGATAAGATTGAAGCTGCCAAACCTCAAATGGAGAATCTTATTCTGCAAATTATTCAATAGTTTTAATTTTAAAATTCTTAATAAAGTTATCCATTTCAATTTTTGTAGGAGTTCTTTGTTTAGTTATTTTATAAATTGCTGTATGAGTACCATATTCAATACAACTATTTAAGATCCTTTTCAACTCCTCTAACTTATCTTTCTTAAGTAGCTCTTCTAAATGATTTTTGTCATTGATAAGTTCATATAATTTTGTTAAAAAACCTGCTGCATAACAATCACCTGCGCCTGTTCGATCAATTATAGCTTCTACTTCTATACCTGGATAAAAAATCTTTAGATGGTCTGTAACTACATATGAACCATCCTTCCCAGCAGTATAAACTCGAATTTTAGCAAATTGTTTAAAAGTATCATCAATCTTATCTATTGAAAGCTTTTCACTTAAAATTCGATAAGCATCTTTTAAATTAAGGAATAACAACTCTTTTTTTTCCTTAATTAATTCCTTAAGTTCTTCGAGTTTATGAATTTTTTGTCGTTCAATGTTAAAAGCAGTAATTAATCCAGAATTAGTACCCTCATTAAATATTTTTATAAATTTATGTGCTATAGGTGTTGAAAATATTAATTTAGTATTATCAAATAATTTCTTAGATAAATCTATACCATCAAAATTCATCTTATCTTTTAAATTTGGAGCTAAGTGGATTTTGGTTGTAAATTTAGATTTAATTATAGTACTCACCGGTGTAATTTCATCAATCTGAAAAATTGATTCTGTATCTACCCCTAATTCCTTCAATTCATCTATCATCCATTCACTTCCTCTACCAATTACGGAAATAAGTTTAGTTGGGACTCCTAAACTGGCAAAATATTCCGAAGAATTATTACCATTACCTCCTCTTTTGAAAAAACAATGGCCTTCAATTTTTTTTGGAGTATCTGAAAATGCTTTTCGTACTAATTTATCAATTATTCTTTTATTTAAGTCATCAGGATTATACCTTATAAAATTAGAAATATTAAATACAATGCTTTGCGTTAAATCCTCATAAAATTCAGTTTCATAATATAAATCTTGGTGGAGTTCTCCTAAAACAATCAAATTCTGTGTCATTATTAATTCAGCCTCTAATAAAAATTAATTAGCGCAGATGGAGGGATTTGAACCCCCGTGCGCTTACGCGCACCGGCTCTCTTGATAAGTCTAAAAAACTCGAGGCCGGCGTCTTACCAGCTAGGCTACATCTGCTTTAGAGATTTGAATACCATAGCTATTATGGATTAATCATAAAAAATATAAATTCTTTTCCGATAGAATTTAATCTACAATTTTTCTAAATACTCTGAATTGAAATTTTAAAAAATGTGTTCTTCTCTTAAAATTAAAACTTTAAGAATTAGGGACATATATCTTAATACTTAAGGAAGGATCAAGAAGTTTTATTAACCCTTCTTCAGCATATTGTTTTAATAAAAGATTAGCAGTAGAAATTCTAATATCATACTTTAAAGCTATGTCCGATGCAAGAATTGATTTCCTTTTTACAATGGATTCTCTTATCTCTTTTTCTAACGCACTAGGAATATAAGCATCACGTTCAACAACATCTATTTGTTTAGTTCTACCATATTTTCTCCTTAAATTTAATGTTGCTTTTCTAACCATTAATTTCTCTTCTTTTTCAGACAGATATGAGCACCAATTTTTAGGGTAAATAATAGAATTTAAAGTTGAATAAACTATTTAATACTTAAAATTTAATAAAATTTTCGATTTATGATTTATCATATGATTTCTTTAAGCAAATGGAATTAATGGAATAATAAGCTAAGGAAAGAATAATTTGAACGATTATTATTATTTCAATGTGAAAAGAAAAAGGCCAGAGGAAACATTTAATGAAGTTTCAGAATATTATAATGAGCAAACTCTTTCAAAGTATGCTAAATCAAAAAATATGATGAGAATACAAGAAAAAATTACTATAAGAGCTTTAGAAATCTTAGAACTAAAAAAAAAAAGACCGCTAATATTAGATGCAGGTTCTGGTCCTGGTTTTGCAGCGGTTTATTTAAAAGAAAAAGGATATAGGACTATAGCTCTTGATATCATTTCAGGATTTCTATATTATTATGATATAAAAGATTTAAATCCAATTGTTGCGGATATGTGTTATTCTCCTTTCAAATATAATTCGTTTGATGCAATAATTTCCATTTCAGCATTACAATGGATATATAGAGACTTAAATAATGATTTTATGAAAAATAGATTAATCAATATGGCTAAGTCCTTTTATCAGATACTTAAACCAAATCACAAGGTTGTAATCCAATTTTATCCAAAAAGTAAAGAAATCTTAGAAAGTTTGATAAAAATTATTTTAAATAGTACCAATTTTAAAGGAAATTTGATAATTGATAATCCTAATAACCCTAAAAAACGTAAAATTTTTTTAGAACTTAAAAAAAAAATCGCGTTTAGTAAATAAATACTCTAACATTTTGCTTTTCCTTTTATGAGTATTTAAATAATACATTTGATACTAAGTGGTTACATTATAACTTAAATTATTTTTAAAAAAAAGAATAAATGGATTTAAGAAACTTTTAAAAACGTGATAAGCACCATGAATAAAAAGAAACAATTTACAAAAGTATTCTCAGTGTCAATAATATTAATAGCAATAACTTCTGGGACTCTTTATTTCAGTTTAATGCCTTTTCTTTCTAATTTTAGCTCTAATGAAGTAATTAAAGATGATTGTAAGGATTTTTTAAGTCCCATTTCAAGTATAGCTGGAGAGCATCCTTGGTGGGATTCTAATTGGCCCTATAGAATGTTAGTAAATATCACAAATCAAGCTGGCGTTGATTTAAAGAATTACGGTGTCAGCGTTGTTTTTCCCTATGGAGATCCAGGATATCAAGATAAAGTTAATGACACTCTTAAAGATATAAGAGTTATTGAATATGTTGATAATGAACCGATTGAAAGAGAGTTTTATATTTTTCAAGATTTCAACGGTGAAGATTATTCAGTGGGAGATGCAACGATTTATTTCAATACAAATCTTTCTGCTTCTAGTAATCCTGAAACCGACGTTTATTTATATTTCGGAAATATGAATGTTGAGAGTACTTCAGTTGAATATGGTCTTGGGCTAGTAAAAAATGGAGACTTTGAATATGTCCCGAGTGGGGACGACCCAACTGGCAATCCCTCAATTGCACCTCATTATTATAACCCAGTAGGGTGGAATTGGTCTGATGATGTACCTGACGATATTGCACCTAGACTTCCAGATGTTGGAGAAGATTCACAAACAGAAGATCAAGCTACTGAATGGTGGCAAAATTGTTTAATTGATGTTCCTGGAGGTGTAGAACAAGTAAGAGGAACCTATACTTATAAATGGGGCTCGAATCAAACTTCAATAACTGATACTATAGGTAATGATGATCAATATGCTGGAGTTTTATATACGAACCCATTTGACGTTCCAATTGTTAATGATGGTAGTGGAAAAATTTATATGAGCCTTTGGCAAAATGTTAAAGTTTGGGGATTTGATGGGAGTTCATCTAAAGCTTGGAATGATGGGTACTTTGTTCGAGTAATTAATGCAACTGATGGTATTCCTGTAGATCCTGATCAACATGAACAAATTGGCGAATATTTAGAGTATTTTAAGGGAATAACACATAATAATAAAGGATTTTATTCCTTACAGAATTATACAACTGGGACAATAACTGGAACCTTTGATACGTCCCAGGGCGATTTAACAGGTTTGGTAACATTTGATCTAAGTGACTATATGGGTCAAACTATTTCATTAGAATTCGGAATGTACGGTGATGAAAATACTGTAGGTAATTATGATACCGCTTTTGTTCAAGTAGATGATATTGAATTCACTTACAGTGATGATATTACAGTTGAAGTAAATGAGATTCAGTCACAGAAATCAGATATAACCGTAATTGCGCGAGATATTGATGGTATGATAACTCCAAATGCCGAAATTTCTTTAATGCAAGGCATAACACCAATAAAAAAGCAAACTACTGATGAAACAGGTTTAACAATTTTTACCGGTTTAAATTTTGGTATATATAACTTCTCTGTAAATTATAGATTTAGTCCTTCCTATGAAGATGAAGTCTTCAATAGCACGAGAGACAATTTTGGAACATCGAATTGGAATTTATATAATGTATCTGAATTGTCCCAGACATTCAATTTATATTTGGATATATGGACAATTGATTTTGAAATAGCAGATTGGGATGATGATCCTCTAAGTGATGGATATGTTAAAGTTTATAATGATACGGAAGGTACACTATTAAAACAGATATCATTAGATAATGGTACTGCAAGATTTCGATGGAATAATGCTTCTTTTTACTATTATGAAGTTTATTTCTATAACACAAGATATAACGTTAATAATTTCCTTTTGAATTCTAGTTATATATATCGGTCTACCTACAATCAAAACGAAAAGTATTATGATCACTCTTTGCCTTTAAATACTTATGATCAAGACCCTAGTGATTATTATAGGGTGATAGAGCGTATTTACACCGAAGGATCGATGAGTGATTTTAGCAACAAAAAATTGATTAACTTTAATATAACATTAGAAGCAATGAACGAACGAATTGACAATATGACTGTTTACTACATTGATAAAAATAACCAAACGACAGGAAACATCATATATCAAAACCTCACTATGTCAGGTACGACCTATTTTAAGTCTATTGATATTGGAACAATAGATAATGATAAGTTAAAATCTGAAAATTACGAGGCTTACGGAATTCTGATAGATGTTCAAGGATATAATGCTGGGGCTCATACAGGCATAATCAAGATCAATACAACCGAAATGACGAATATTTATAACAAAACAGCTTTGTCTAAATTAAATATTCGAGTTATTGACGATGCTGATTCTTATAATCCTGTTCCTTTTGTTAGCGTGCGAGTTTGGAACGGTACAACCATTATTACTACTTTAACAACAAATGATGATGGTTGGGCGTCTCATAGCGATATATTTTATAAACCTTTTATATATCTAATCGGCTTTAGCTATAACATCACACTTAGAAGAATTGGTGTAGCAGCTGATTTTAAATTGAATGATACATCTCCAAAGCAATGGGAACCTTCCGGAGTTGTCTCTATATATAATTATACGCTAACTCAAAATTCTTCCGTTATATTAGATTACGAAGCAGCACCACCACCTCCCACTTTGGAAACTCAAATAGATATGATTGCTGAAGTTTCGCAAGCAATTTGGGGAAGTGGAAACCTGCATATAACCATTAATGTGTCATATTACAATGGAAGTATTTGGAAGCTAGTACCTGATGAGGGTATCTTTACATGCTATGTAGAAGATTGGGATACAGGTCAAACTGTATTAATAGTAGATTTAGTCGCAAATTATCAAGGCCTTAATTTAATGAACTATTCTCTTACTATAAATTCTAATAAATTATCCGCTGGTAATTCTTATAAAAACTATTGGTTCATTATCGATGGTTCTGTGCCAGGATATGAGCCTCCAGAACCTTATTATCAACAGGTAAGGGTTAATGCTACATCGGCAGCTTTAAATCTATATGATTATGAAACGCGTCTGCAAGTATCAACCTATGGAAAGGAATTTAATGAATTTATAAATCTGACGGTTAGATTTTATTCTCCACCAAATGTTCCCTTAGATGAAGCAACAATTACATTTGCATGGCTTAGTCAATCACTTGTTTATTTTAGTGAAGATCCAGTTTATATAGGTTATTATTACTGTACAATTAACACAAGTTTAGCTGTCAATGTAGGTAAATACCCAATCACTATTACAGCTTCAAAAGAAAATTACACTAGCCAGACAATTGTTACAACTCTTGAAGTTCTTGAAAGAGTAACAACAATTAATGGAACTTCAGCTATGGCTTATTCTAACATTAAGGTATGGGTTGAGGACGAAGTAAACTTTACCTATTCATATGCTGATACAATACTCGGTGGGCAAATTATTGGAGATTTAGATATTGCTGTTTTTACATGGCAAAAATTATATTCAAATGGATCAATTATACCCGGAATTGATGGTTCTGGAGTACTATATCAACAAATTGATGATAGATATTTATTAGATTTTGATACAGAATTAAGAAGTGTTGGATTTTATTATCTATACATCACTCTACAAAAGAATAATTATGAAGCAAGAGCGGCTCTTATTAATCTAGAAATTAAATATAGAGAGATATATTACAGCCTTGAAGCTACTAATAGAAGAGGAACTCATATAAGTGCTGTCCAAGGAAACGATATTGAAATCACAATTAATTTAATAGATACTACTAGAGGTAATATCCCCCTTGAAAATGCAACCGTTATTTTACAAGCTCAAGGAACAGAATATATTTTTGATGAGAGTTTACCTGGAACTTATACTTTAACTTTTAAAACTGATGAATTTGAAGCATTTTTTATTCCACAAACTTTTCCTGGAATAATTTTTACTCAAAAGGCGAATTTTACAACTGAAGAAATCGATCTAACTATTACCATAAAAATGAAAGAGATATTTCCCGGAATGCCAACATTTTATTTCATCCTAATTATTGCTGGTTCATTAGGAATAATTGGAAGTCTTGTAGCGTATAGAGTCATTCAACAAGCCCGAATTCCTAAACATGTTAAGAAGATAAGAAAAGTAAAAAGCATAATAAAATCGAAAAAATCGTTTACAGAGTCAATGTTAATCCCCTCAAAAGATGAAGCAATAGTTAAATTATTTGGAGAGGAGTGGAAACAGTTAGGAATTTCTCTTGATGACGTTTTAGGAGTAAAAATGATGAGAAGTAAATTAAACAAAAAAGAAGGAGGTATTAAATAATGCCATTAGGATTAATACTAATGAAATGGGATCCTAAAGTAGGAACTGAGATTGTTACAAAATATCCTGAAGAATTAATCGTCTCTGATGAAACATTAATGCAAATATATGCTGCACATGAATATACTGGAGAACCAGGAATGATAAGTTTAATGGTTGGACATTTAAACGTAGCTTCATTTTATACTGGGAAAGAAAGGGCTTTATATATAATTGGCCTTTTAAATTTGGATGATGATCCAGACCTTTATGAGGGAGGCTTAACTGATGTCTCACGAATTATTATGCAAAACATTGAAGACGATAGGTATCTTACTATGATGCCATTTTTATTTCAAAGGCTTTCTGCTTACCCCCATTTAACTGATGAACAGAATTTGGCTTTAAATTATCAAGATGAAATTAACAGATTAATCATAAATCGATTAAGGGAAGAAGGAGTAGTTTCTAAGTCAGAGTTAAAAGTATGGCTTAATGACAAGTACCGAAAAGGGTTTTTTGATATAGATGCGACATTGATGGAATTAATTAAGAAAGAAATCATAAAAGAAGCATCAGTAAAAGGAATGCCATCTGAACTATTATTTCTTATTAATGACCCTTTAATAATTAGGAGACCGCCAATAAAACTTTTAAAAAATCCCGTGGAAAGAGGTCTTCCTGAAACCCTTATAGGTGATTATAAATCAAAAGTTCGGAATTTTTTCCAGACTTATCGTCCATCCGAAGAAGATAATTTGAAAATTATTGATTTGATTACAGATCCACAAATTTATGAAATTATTAAACTGTTAAGACTTGCGGTGGTCACTAGAAATGCTTTAGAAAAACTTAGAAAGAAAGGTGTAGAGGATATTGATGATGGAATAAAAAGATTATGGGAAAATAAGATTCTCCACGTTCTTAAAGATGAACGGGGAATTGAGTATTATGCTTTACTTTCTGATTTCTATATTTCATTGATTTATCCTAAATATATTTTGAATGAGTTAATACACCAATATGAAGTAAAATCGAAAGCTGAAAATGTTTTAGTGGAATATCTTAAAGTACTTGAAGATACTTATCATCATATTAAATTACCTATAGAATCCGAAACAAAAGAATAATTTTTTCTTATTTTTTTTATTTTTAATTCTTGATTTAAGTTGAGCAACTTGTTTAATTGATTAGAGAATTAAAGGAAATTAAAAATTTTTTTTAAATATATTCTATATGCCCTTTAATTTTATCAGCTTTTTCACGAAATTCTCTATAAAGGAGGAAATCACCTAATTCATAACATAAATCAGAAATTTTTTCAAAAGTTTTACAAATGCTTACCATATCTCCCTCTTTTAAATAATTTTCGGCTTGAGAAATTAATAAATCTCTCTCAAATAGAGGTTTTAATAATGGTGATACTTCCGTATTGATTTCTAAAATATCTGCAATAATTTGAATCATTTTATTACGATTTTCTGGATCTATGGCAATCATTGAATAAGTTTTTAGGTTAAGAATTTCTTCTATTTTTTCAACACTTAAAGCATCTGGTAAGTCCTGTTTGTTTCCAATAACCGCAGCATGGGCATCTGGCGCATTTTCTTTTATTAATTCGATGAAAAATCTGCTTTTTTCTACATTTTCTAATGAGGAATCAGTGATTACGAGAACAGCATCACTTCCAAATATAAAGTCATTCCATAAATAACTAAATTGTTCCTGTCCAGCAAAATCCCATAGGTGAAAATGTAATTTACCTATTTTTATTGCTGACACTTTTCCAGTTATTGTAGGAACATGTATATCGGGTATCTCTTCAGATCTGATTAATTTTGTAATTGTTGTCTTACCAACTCCGGAAAATCCTACTAAAGATATTTTTGTTTTAATATTTTTATATATTGAAAAGATGAGAGGATTAAGTAATTCAATTAGAGAAGGATCTATATTTTCAAGATTGTCCCCAAAAATATTTATAAATTCCTTCTTCAATTTCATTAACTCTGATTTAACTTGACGTATTCCATCATTTAAGCCTACTATTAGTATAAATAACAGATTCATCTCGTTCTCATAAGAATAGACAATCCTATATTTAAAGAAATAGGTACTTCCAAAATCTTTTCCTAAGCCTCTAGATGCTTCTTTTAGGATCTCTTGAGAGATGTTTTGAAATGATTCATGAGTTAATGCTTTTCCGAAATTTCTTTCGAACACTATATTGCCATCTTTTAAGATATATATTTGCCTAAGCATTTTATAATACCTAAATCGTAATTTAACAAAATTCCTTAATCAAATTTAATATAAGAAAATTTATGAGTTGTTATTTGATTCTTCAATCTAAATTAAAATATTTAAACTTTGATAAAAGCTAAATAGCTTATTATGAGTTTAAGTTTTAAACTTCTATTAATTTGTGTTATCGATTTCTTCGATTTACTTAAAAAATACTATGTTAATTCTACAATTATAGAGATCTCTTGGCTGTTTTCAAATAATTTTGATAATAAAAATTAAATTCTATATAATTCCACAAAAAAAATCATTATTTAGTAAATTTCAAAAATATTAATTTAATTTTGATAATAATTAAATATGTAAAACTGCATTAATAATGATAAAAAATTCTAATTTTAAAGAATCTAATAAAAAACTTCATTAAAAACGGTAATGAATATATGAGTTTTAAAACGAATTCAAAATCCAAATATATGTTAATATTTCTTTTTTTGCTATTGACTTCTACAACGCTAGCATTTTTTTTGATGGATTCTGCGAATTTTAACAATGGAAAAGGTTCTAGTTCAAATGATAATGAGAATTCTATTGAAATTATAAATGATTATGAACTTACACCGGAATCTTCTGATGTAATATATACAGGTGTAAAATATGATTTATCTGAATGGTGGGATACACGCTTCAGATTTAGAGTAGGAATTGAGATTGAAGAGCTTGAAGGTATTGATAGGTACGAACCGGTAGATGTATACTTGACTTTTCAAGATTATGAACATTATGTAGATAGTGCTAGATTAGTAAGCTTCAACGCTACT
Organism: Promethearchaeota archaeon; assembly: GCA_048941015.1. Classification (GTDB taxonomy): domain Archaea; phylum Asgardarchaeota; class Lokiarchaeia; order Sigyniarchaeales; family SOKP01; genus SOKP01. The sequence goes on from JBHLNZ010000024.1 coordinate 13,436, forward strand.
GGAAATGATGAATGGAGTACAGAAATACCTATTCAGCTTTGGAATGTTTCATATTACACTTCAGGATTTATTGAATCTTGTACCATGACATTCTTAGCTGATGTTTCTGCTGGTTTAAATCAAACATACTTCCTATATTATAACGAAAATTTGGATAATATTAATCCTCCTAGTTATAATACTAACTTCCAGAGTAGTTTGAGTTCAGGAACATTAACAGTTAGGGTAGGAACAGGTTCTATATATGAAGCTCAACTCGCAGAAGGTCAAGGTGTTATAAAGTTTGAAAAAGACACAGTTGATTTTCACGGAATTAATTCATTAGCTCCTGAAAGAAGGCTAACGGATTCACGATTAGTATTGCTTGCCCATATGGACGAAGATTCTGGTACTTCTGTAAATGATGCTAGTGGGAATTTAATAAATCCAGGTCAAATTAGCGATAATGTTAATTGGGTAGAAGGAATTGTAGATTATGGATTACAATTTGGTGGTGCTTCAAATGATACAGTAAGTTTTGGTCCAGTTTTAGAGGGTTCTGGTGAACCATTTAATGACTATACGACAAAGTGGACCATGACTTGTTGGATTAAACCTACTTTTTTATCAACTGCTTCAACAAATCATGGTACTCAGAATGTTATTATGGCAAAAGCGAGTGACCCTTATAATGATAATTTCGAAATAGGGATTGTTGGTAGTGCAGGTGCTGATTATGGGAAAATTCATGTATATCTCGATACAGATAATAGTGATACTCAGAGAAATTTCGGTGTTGGAAATGATATTGTTTTGAATCAATGGAATTTTATTGCTTTAAGAATCGATCTAACTAAATCAACTGATCATGTAGAAGTAAGAATTAATGATAATTGGTTTGGATCTGGAAACCAATGGAGTAGCGCAGTTGATATGGATCAAGCAGCTAACAGTCCATTTACTATTGGTTCTTCAGAACATATAAATCAATACTATACAGGTGTTATTGACGAAGTTGCAATTTATAATGATACTTTATCTGATTCCGAAATAGAAGAATATAAATATGGTTCTAAAACTGCAACAATCGATTCAATAACTGAAATCATTAATGGCGATGGACAAGTTTTTTCTCGATACGAAGTTAACTGGACGAATCTTTTTGATATGCACATATCAGACTTTTGTTCATTCTATTATGATTATAATCTTTGGAATATCAACAGAACAATATATTTTGATAATGCTTTTAATGGTACAGACACAAATACACAGATGATTCCACTTAACACTTACTATGATCTAACAGATTTGGCAGATTCTGAAGATTTCTATTATTTTTATGATGGAATAGTAGAGAATCAGGGTTTAATTTATGATGATTTTACAGTCGAGAATTATACAATAGTTCATGACCCTATTCACACTGATCCTGGTGAGAGATGGACTGTCGGTCTTTTTGTACCTAAATTCTATGATATCGGTACCGCAACTTCTATAAGTTATTTCAAAGGAAATGTCACATATGATTCGCAGAATGATGTTGTTACATATAAGCCAGGTTATATTAACGACTTTTATAACAATATTGGTGGTCAATCAAATCAATTACATATAGAGTTCTGGGAGTATATTGACAATGTTTATTTGAGTGAAAGTGCTATGATTCAACTTTTTGAGGATCAAAATAAAGCACTTAAAAATCCTGTAAATCTTTATATCTATGAAAAAGATGCTTTGTTTTATAATTTAAAAGTAAATGTTACTGATATCGATGATAATCTAGTTCCAGGAACAAAAATTACAGTCTGGAATGAAACTGATTTTGATATGAATTGGACTATATATACCGATGATTCTGGAGAAGCCCTTTTCACCAGATTAAATAATGGTAGTTATATTGTAAATGCCACTTATGAAAAATACGGTAAAAACCCCTTGACAATAACTACACCTCAGTATATTGAAATTAATGAATCTACTGTGGATCGAAACGGACTTTATGAACTTTCATTTCTAAATGTGGAATTAACTTCATTAAATTTAACTTTAAATCGACTTAACAGTACTTCCGATTATCAAGGTCCATTAGAAGGAGCTAAGGTTACTTTCTGGAGAGATGAAGGAAGTGGCCCTGAATTAATAGGCTCTGAAAATTCAGATGAAGATGGTAATGTTGTCTTTAGATGGACAAATTTTACAACTCCTTCTGAGGGAAATGTGACCTTTGGTGTGGAATGGTTTGAAGATTTTCCTGATGCAGTGTTAGCAATAGGGGATTTAGATGGAGAAACTTATCCAAATACAAATGTTACTTTTTACTTTTATACAACAAATTCTTCAATTGTAAATTGTACATTTGGTATTACCTATGAAACACATCTTAACTTAACTGTTTTTCCAGATCCAGATTTCAATCAAATGTTAGGGGATACTTTGAATTTTCAAGTGAATTTTACTTACAATAATGATACAGAGCCTTGGATTAAAAAACCAGTATTAGGCGCGACTGTTAGCTATACTGTAATAATTGGGATCACAAAAATCAACATGAATGCATTATACTTTAACGAAACTTCAGGTGGTTTATATAACTTATCAATTGATACTTCTAATCCAGTCGAACCTAGTGGAGCAGAATGGTTATCTGAAAGAAACTATTTAATAGAAATTGAGGCTTCAAAGCTAGGTATTATAACAGAAGAAGTTAGCACTACCTTTACCTTAGATCCTAAAACAACAACTTTGATTGGAAATGAAACATCTTTAACTGGATATTGGGGAGAATTCCTAATTATGGATATTACTTATACTGATGTCAGTTTTGGAGATAGTAATCCGATTAATGATGCAACAGTTCGGTATTCCGTAATAGGAGTTCCATCTGTATTTGGATCATTAAGCCCCTATGGTGTAAACGGCAGATACCAACTTCTATTAGATACAACTGATTTTCCTGGAAGTGATTCATACACTTTGCAAATAACTGCTAATAAGCAAAATTATCAAGGAAACACAATATATATTGATGTAACAGTTCTCGCAATAAAGTCCCTAATAAATAATTCTGTAGGAATCTATAAGACCATTAATGTAGCATTTAATGATGCGCAAATTTTCTACTTTAATTATATCATAGAAAGTAGTGGTATAGGTCTTGATCAAGCTGATGTTTTGACTTATGAGTGGACTGAAGAAATTACTGGCAGTATTGTTGATAGCGGAGCAGGTTCGTTGAATGATCTTGGAAATGGGCTTTATTCATTAGATTTCGATACGGAAACAAGAGAAATTGCCACTTATACGATTATTTTCAATCTTGAAAAAGAAAATTATGCCCCTAGAAGTGGAATAATCATTCTCAATATTAATCCTAGAGAGTTCGATGTTTTATTACCCTCTGAATATTTCGATGATAATATAGTTTCGGGAGTGTCCGGACAAGATTTAACCTTTACCATAGATATAAGCGATTTATTAAATAGTACTTATATAACTGACAGTCAAGTGTATTTAACTTTTGAAGGAACACAATATCCTTTTACTTCACTCGGTGATGGTACATATCAAATTACTTTAAACAAAGATGCGATTCCAAATGCTTTCTTCCTACCTATACCAGTTTCTGCAGTAATTACAATCAGCAAAACAAATTATGAGACGCTAAATGTACCTATTACTGTTAATGTAGGTATGGTTGAAATATTTGGATTCCCGATGTTCTATTTCCTAATGATTGGAATTGGAGTTGCTGCTGTAGTTGGTAGTTTACTTACTTATAGGGCAGTTCAGAAAGCTAAGATTCCTAGATTTGTAAAGAGAGCTAGAGAGATCAGTAAGAGTATAAAGAGTCGTAAATCTATATCGGATTCCCTCTTATATCCTTCTAAACAAGAATACATGGTTAAAAAGTTTGGAGATAAATGGAATATGCTTGGCTTATCATTAGAAGATATCTTAGGATTAGAAACTAAGAAAAGAAAGAAATTATCACAAATGGGTGAATCAGAAGGAGGTGCAATGTGATGCCAGTTGGATTGGTAGTGATGAGATGGGATGAAAGAGTAGGTACTGAAATTTTAGCTAAATATCCTGAAGAAATAAATGTAACTGACAAAACTTTGATGCAAGTATATAGTACTCATGAGTATAGTGGAGAATCAGGAATGATAAGTTTAATGGTTGGGTCATTAAATATTGCTTCTTATTATACTGGACCAGAAAAAGGATATTATATCCTTTTATTATTAAACTTAGATGACGATCCTGATGCTTATGAAGGAGGTTTAGCTGATACATCAAGGATTATTTTACAAAATCTTGATGATGATAAATATTTTGCAATGGTTCCCTCATTATTTCGAAGATTATCAGTATATCCTACGCTTAATGATGAACAGAGATTAGCGATGACCTATCAAGATGAGATAAAGAGAATGATTATTAATAGACTTAGAGACGAGGGCGTAGTCTCAAAATCAGAATTAATGGTATGGTTAAAAGACAAATATAAGCAAGGATTCGTAGATTTAGAGGGCGTTTTGATTGAATTAATTAAGCGAGAAATAATTAAGGAAGCATCAGTAAAAGGTATGCCTTCTGAGTTAATTTTCTTGACAAATGACATAATGATCTTAAGAGTTCCTCCTGTACAACTTCTAAAAGATCCTGAGGATAGAGGATTACCTGTGCAACTTGCTGAAGATTATAGAACAGAAACAAAAAAGTACTTCCAAAATTACAGGCCTTCTGAACAAGATAATCTTAGGATTATTGATGTTATCATTAATCCTCAGGTTTATGAGACTTTAAGATTATTAAGAAACGCAATAGTTACTAAGAATGACCTTGAAAAGCTTAAAAAGAAAGGAGTTGATGATATAGACGAAGTTTTAAGAATGCTCTGGGAGAGCCAAATGATTCAAGTTTTTCAAGATGATAGAGGAAATGAATATTATGCATTGTTTACTGATTTTTACATAGATCTCATTTTTCCAAAGTATTTGTTAAATATTATCAAAGCAGAATATGAGAAAAAGTCTAAAGCAGATCAGGTATTAGTTGAGTATCTTAATGTACTCGAAAATAGTTATATGAGTTTAAAATCCTCTGGAAAATCAAAAGAATAACTTATATCTTTTTTTTAATTTTTTTATTTTTTCAATTTAAGTATTTTAATAATCACAATATTTTTCAAGTTGAATAAATTACAGTTTCTTGATATAATTATGGACAGTACAGAAAAATATTATGATATCCCAGAAGCGATTGGGTTAGACGGTATTGATCTGGAAAAGTATATCATTGCAAGCTTTATTATTAAAAGACCAAAAGGAATGAATGTCAATTACTTATCTAGATTTGCCGCAATAGAACAATCAACTGGAACTTGGGTTAGAGTCCCAGCTGAAACAGAGGAAGTCAGGAAATATCATGTGGCAAGGGTACTCGGAGTATATGAATTGCCTCACTATGAATATGTTATTCCAAAGGATGTGAAGGAAAGATATTATTTCGCCCAAATCGGTTTTCCTATCGTAAATATAAAAGGGATGGGAATTCCAATGCTTCTCACTACCGTTATTGGAAATATAAGTATAACTCACGGCTTAAAGTTAGTTGATTTAGCATTTCCAAAGGATTATCTTGAGGATTTTAAGGGACCAAAATTTGGTATTGATGGATTGCGAAAACTTATGAAAATACCAGAACGACCTTTGTTAAATAATATGGTAAAGCCATGTACAGGTCATACTTGTGATGTTGCTGCAGATTTAGTATATAAAGCAGCTGTTGGTGGCTGTGATGTTGTAAAGGATGATGAATTAATCTCAAATCCCTCATTTAATACATTAGAAGAGAGGATTGTTAAGGTGATGGAAGCTGTTGACAGGGCAGATTCAGAAAAAGGAGAAAAGACGCTATATACAATTAATATAACCACAAAATTTCCCGATATGTTTGAATATGCTGATAAGATGATAGAACTTGGGGCAAATGCTTTAATGATTAATTATTTAACTTCAGGTTTTGAAGCATTGAGAGCGATTGCCGAAGATCCTTCGATAAAGGTACCAATTTTAGGGCATATGGATTTTGCTGGGGCATATATAGGGGGTGAATGGACGGGATTAACTTCTATGCTAGTACTTGCTAAATTTCCAAGAATGTGTGGAGCGGATAGTGTCGTAATACCCGCCCCTTATGGAAAGGCAGAAGTTCTTGATGAAAGATATGAGCAAAATTTAAAAGCTCTTAGGTATCCATTTCAACATATTAAACCAACTTTACCAATGCCTAGTGGAGGAATTACACAAGGTATGGTTGAAAAATGTATCAAAGAAGCAGGTATGGATATCCTTATTGGAAGTGGAGGAGGAATTCATAGTCATCCAGATGGTCCGATCTCGGGAGCAAAAGCGTTTAGACAAGCTATTGATGCTGTTATGCAAGGAATCCCAGTTAGTAAATATGCTAAAGATCATGAAGAATTAGGAAAAGCTCTTGGAATTTGGGGAACTGGGAAAACCCAGTTAATAGAATAATAAACTAATTTTTATTTTATATTTTTATTTTCATTTTGATTATTCTAATGAATATCTTTTTACAATAATTCTAGTTTTTGGTTTAAAGTCTTCAGGATTGAAAAAATTGGCAATCTTATTTCCACAAAGATCTACGACTTTAAGATTTGGTAATTTTTTTAAATAGTTAAGATTTTCAAGCTGGCTGATTTTATTGTTTGATAAAATTAAATCGGTTAAATTTACTAATTTAATTAATTCTTTAATATTTTTTATTAAATTATTAGATAAATCTAATTTCTTTAGATTTTTTAGATTCTGTAATCCTATAATTTCTGAAATAGATTGAATATTATTTTTCCATCCCCATGGAGTTCCTTTAACTTCGTATTCTAAATAATCGGATAGATCTAATTCTTTTACTATTGCATATTGAGAATCTAGCTCGAAGAACATATTTGGAAATAATCTTGATAAATTTTTGATTGTATGAAAATTGGTTAAAATGCTTGCTAATTGGTGACATGAAAATTTCTTATATCTATTCGATTTTAATAACTTTTTTAATACTTTTCTGAATTTAAAATTCTCATATTTTTTTTCATAATTCAAATAACGTATTTTTTTGATTTTTTTTATTTCTTGTAGAAAGATAGAACGTGATTCTTTGGGATAGTATTTTTCTAGAGTTTTAATATAGGTAATTAAACATTCATATGAATCATCATGTAATAATATCCATTTCAATGGAATTAAGGCATCATCAAAGAAATATTTTGGAAGATAGAGAGCAGTGTGCCCCCTAATTTTACAATTTAAATCACTTACCATTAGATTTTCAAAAAATTTAAAAATTTCTTTGGTATTTGCTTCCATTTTATCTAAAGTTTCAATAGCTTCAATTCTAATCGATTCATCTTCACAATTTTCAATAATAGAAATTAATAAATTAATAGCTGTAATTTTATTAAGAGCGTTTTCTAGATATTCTTCATATACTTTCTTAGGGGAAAAAGTCATTTTTTATTAGATGATTTTTTATTTGTTGAGCTATAGAAATTTGATTTATTTTAACTAAGTATAGTTATAGATATCAAGCTTTAAAAATCTCGATTAAGTTATTTTTCTTTCTGGAATAGCTTCGAATTTTTGTTTTAATGTTGCTTTTAATCTATTAAACGGTTTCAAATTACCTGAAAAGGGTGTATCAATACCGTAATATAATAAGGGCTCCAATTCTTTTTCTGTTTTTTCAAGCTTTTTTAAATTTCCTTCAGAAATAAACGAAAGAAAATAATCATTCTGATATTTTTTGAAAGTCAAAAATCTATATTGTTGAAATCCTAATTTTACGGCTATCCATCGAGGATAAGCTCCAGTATTCCCTAAAGTATTAGCTGCGATAGCTTCAATTCTTGCGGTTAATGATGATTCTTTCATTTCAATTTCTTCAGCAGGATTATCAAAAACTCCAGGTAAATCCACATGCAAATTTCCTTCCTTATCGAGTAAGAGAGAAATAACTCCTATTGACATTGAAGACAACCCAATATAATCAATTCGAATCCAATCTTCTAAATAAGGGATATCTTGATCAGTAAATACTTCTTGTAATGCCATATATTCTTTTAAAATAAATTTTAGAAATCCGCTAAATTTAGTTGTGATTTCATGAACTTCAAGTTTATTGAGGTTATTTACATCTTTTGTTCTTATTAAATCGTAGTAGTATTTAGCCATTTGCTCAAGTATCCATTTTCCTTTTTTATCAGGAAATACACCATAAACTAAATATATTATTCCATCCTTTTCATAAAACTGACACTTTTCCTCCTCATCATTTTTCGAGATAAGAAGCATCTTATCAAGTTCTCCACCTAAAATAGTTGTAGCTATAAGGTCCAAATTGTTTGTTAATTCTAATAGATAGGTATATCGGTTGTTACTTTGAAATAATTTGGTTCTTTCAGTAGATGTTAAACCACAGAATTTAACATATTCTTCCTTGTCTTTCAAATATATGATTTGATCCTCTAATGAGAAATTTTTTTCTTTACTCTTTACTTTAACTCCATTTAATTTCGATGAAACTGTAGTAGTTTTTGTTTCAAAACTTTTTGGTTCAGGTTTAACAGAATCAGAATTATTTACATCGTAATTAAATAGATTTGATAGAAATTTTTTACATTTTGGACAGAGTTTATCTTTTGGATATGGTTTTACAATTGTGTATCCACAATGCTCACACCGCACCTTATCTTTCTTCATATGGAAAATATTAATCCACCAACTCCGCCTAAATATAGAAAACTATTATTAATAATTTCAAGCTATATACTAAATAATTTGAATCATGCGAATATAAAATTTTTTAATTTGGATAAATCCTTCAGAGGTATTTTTTAGCTATTTCTTGGAAAGCATAAAAAAATTTACTATTTTCTTCTAATGTTCCTATAGTCACTCTAAGATAATTATATAATCCTGGTTTGCTAAAATGCCTCACTAGAATTTTTTGTTCTCTTAAATCCCATAAAAATTTTAATGTTTTTGATTTATCATCGAACTTTATAAAGATAAAATTTGCATCAGAAGGTAACACACTTATTCCATTAAACTTATTTAGTTTATTGGTTAATTGCGTTCTTTCTGATATTATTTTGTTATTTTGTTCAAAAATTTTTCTACGATGTTTAATACAAGACAAAGCGGCAATTTGCGCTAAATAATTTGTATTAAATGGCAATTTAACATCATTCATGGCTTTTATTATAGTAGCATCTGCTAAAGCATAACCTAATCTTAATGATGCTAAAGAAAAGCTTTTTGAAAATGATCGACATACAATTAAATTTGATACTTGTTTAAGTAATGGTAAACATGTTTTATCAGAAAAATCAGCGTATGCTTCATCTACTACTACAATTCCCGAAAAATGAGTACAGATTTTTAATATGATTTCATTTCCAAAAGATTGACCATTTGGATTATTTGGTGAGTTTATGAATAGAAGTTTACCCTTAGCATTAAAGACAGAATCTGGGATTGAAAAATCATCATTTAGTTTAATTTCATTTACTTTAGCACCATATAATGCTGCTAAAACCTTATACAGCCCATAAGTAGGATAAAAGATAACAACTTCCTCTCCAGGGTCAACAAACACTTTAAAAATAGTATCAATGATATCATCAGAACCATTACCAATACAGATTGTATTTCGGTTAGTTAATGTATTCTTATCAAGTAAGAGTTGATTTAAAATTGCTTTTCTAACTTCCAATGCAAGGGGATCAGGATACTTCCGTAATTGATCTTTTTTATCTATCGCAGTTTTCAGATCTTTTAAAACTTCTGGAATAGGAGGATAAGGATTCTCATTTGTGTTTAATTTTACCCATCCTTCTCCTTCTGGTTGTTCACCAGGCTCATATACAGAATATTTTTTTAATGATTCTCTTAATAAGTTATTAATGTCCATAATATAAACCAAAATAATTTTTGAAAAAAGCTCACTTTGAGCCCTATCTTAATAAATTTATACTTTATGTAATGACTTTATATAATTTAATTTTTCTTTTTTAACCTTTCTTCGATTGATTTTTTATGTCCCATCAAACCTTCAAATTCAGCAATTTTTATTGCTGCTTTACTTAATTTTTCTAGTCCATTCATGTTGCAATTTAAAAAATCAATTGTTTTAAGAAAATGGTAGAGATTTAATCCTGAATATGTTTTTGCATAACCTCCTGTAGGAAGAATATGATTTGTTCCAGCACAATAGTCACCAATGGAAACTGGTGAATTAGATCCTAAAAAGACTGCTCCTGCGTTGATTATTCCATCAAGTATTTTAATTGGGTTTTCTGTTAAGATCTCAAGGTGTTCTGGAGCAATAATGTTACTTAACCGTATGCAATCATTAAGATTATTTGCTTTAATGACTAAACAGTTGGCTTTTAATGCACTTTTTATGATTTCTTCTCTATCATTTTCCATAACGAAATTCATTAATTCTTTTTCCACTTTTTTAATTAGTTCATCAGAGGTAGTAATCAAAATCCCTATATTATCTGGATCGTGTTCGATCTGTGAAATCAGATCCAAAATTACTAGTTTATAATCAGCTTTTTTATCAGCTATGATTAAAATCTCAGAGGGACCAGCAGGTGTATCTATTGCTACAGCATTAGATAAAAGTTGTTTTGCAGAATTTACCCATTTACTTCCTGGACCAATAATCTTTTGAACTTTTGGAATTATATTTGTACCATAAGCCATTGCAGCAATAGCTTGAGCTCCACCTACTTTATAAATATTATTATATCCAAATTCGGTAGCTGCTACAATAATTTCATAAGGAATTTTTTTGGTTTTTTTAGGTGGGCAGCAGATAATTACATTTTTTACTCCGGCAACAAAGGCGGGTGCTGCAGCCATTAATACTGTGCTAGGATAGATTGCTCTTCCTCCAGGTATATATATCCCAACTGATTCTAAGGGACGATAAATTTGACCTGCTCTTACTCCTTTTTCAATTTCAATACTCCATGCTTTTCTTTTTTGCGCACGATGAAATTTTATAATATTATTTTTAGCATATCTCAAGGATTTTAACAGTTCCTCATCAATCTCATTATAAGCTTCTTCAATTTCACTTTCAGATACTTTAATTTCTTTTTCATCTAATTCAACATCATCAAATTCTTTTGAAAATTTGATGATTGCTTTATCGCCATTAAGCTTCACATTATTAATGATTTTTAATACAATATCTTTTATATCTTCTTGATCTAACCTTCGAGGAATTAATTCTATTACATTATCCTCCGAAATTTCTTCTAAATTGACAATTTTAGGTATCATTAATTATCCACAATTCAATTATTTCAATTTTTCTAATGGAAGAATTTGTCGTGGTTCATGAACTACTAAGCCTTGAGCGAATTTCCTTAAAAGAGGAATCAAATTCAAGAATTCATCTTTCTTTATAATCGTGTTAACAGCATACCAATTATCAGAATCATCTCCAGCCAATTTTGAGACTGTTGGACGTTTTAAAGCGGGAAGTTCTGATAAGATTTTTTGAAGATTTTCTTCTTTTACATTCATGAAAATATGCAGCTTTTTAGATGCTTCGATTACTCCCATTAGAAGAACTATTATATCCTTAATTTTTTCTTTTTTCCAACTATTTTTCAAAGCATTTTTATTAGCAATTAATACTGCTGTAGAAGTATCGATTTTTTCAATAATTTTTAAGTTATTGGCTCGTAATGTTGACCCTGTTTGAGTATTATCGATTATAACATCAACTTCTTCGGGTGGTTTAGCTTCTGTGGCACCAAAGGATAAAAAGATTTTAACCATTTCATTCTCTCCCCACGTTTTCCATGGAGTTATTACTAATGGAGCTTTTTCACCATAGATCCTTTTATAGATTTCATTATTTCTTATATAATTCAAGGAAAGTGTTAAATACTCTGTTGAAATTCTTAATTCTTTTTTATTTTCTGAAAATTTTGCAATTAATTCATCGAGGGAATTTATTTGAGTCCAACTGTTTGGTACACAAAGTACAATATTTACTTTACCAATCTCTAAATCTAATAGAATTTCTACGTCTGCTCGTGTCTCTTTAACCCAGTCCCTTCCAGATATTCCTAAGTCAAATTGATCTGGACCAATTAAATAGGAAGGGATTTCTTGAGGCCTTAGTAGTTTAATATAAATTTCTGGGTCTTCTACAGCAGGTCTATAATCTCTATTTGATGAAAAAGATAACTTTAATCCAGCACGTTCAAAGAATGCTGAAACTTCCTCTTGTAAACTCCCTTTAGGTAGTGTAAGTTTTAAAATATTCACATTCATCAACCATTAAATTCTTATTTGGAATATATAAGATTCTGAACTTAATTAATATTTTTTAAAAATATATGTAAAAACTTAATTTTTAAATTGATCAAACCTATTTTTTTAATAATAATATTGATTTTCAAATTACTAATTGAGTTGAGATAGATATTACTTCATTTGCACTAATGTTTAACGTTCTAGAAGGAGGCGTTAGTGAACCAATTAATTGGAGCATGGATAATTTAACACCTGATCGTTCAATAATAATTTTAGATGAAACTAATCAAGTAGTTTGGTTATGGTATGGTAGTAAACAGGGGCTAGTAGCACGAAGAACAGCCTTAAGACAAGCTGAATCGCTAAAAGGACATGGTTATCAAGTAGGAAAAAGCATTATAGGACGTGATATTAAATATATAAAGGAAATAGATCAAAGAAAAATCGGAAGAGAATCTATTACTGACGCATTAAATAAAGATCTTCAAGAACTTTTAAACCGAGAATATAATGAATTAGATAACTATGTAGTTACCTTTGAATTGAAGGAAACTATTAAACCAGCAATAAAACCAATTGTCAAAGAAGAACCAAAATCTGAGCCTATTGTGCAAACCGAACCTACTTTTAAGCCAGAACCGAAGTCAACTGTAAAAGTTGAACCAAAACCGATTATAAAACCTGAGCCAACTCCAGTTGTAAAACTTGAACCCACTCCATCAAAGGTCAAAGTAATAGCTCCCCAATTAGAAAAAGTTCAAGAGACCGATTTAAAAACAGAGGCAAAAATTGCATTTGTATTAATGGGTATATTGGATCACTATGATGATATCTGGGTTTCAAAAAAGGATGACGGCACCTATGCTGTTGAGATGATGGATGGTCCAATTTGTCAATTCTCTATAAAGGAAGGAGCAAAGATTTCATTTTCTGCAGATTCATTTAAGGGAATCTCAACTAACATAAAAAGTGAAATCCAAAAGAAATTTGTAGAGCTTTCGAAATTAATATAATTCTTTTTTTCTAATTTTTTTCTTATATCTGAATTTAAATTAAGAGCTTTTTTAATATTTATTAAGACTGATCATTTCATTCTATATTTATAGTTAAAAGACTATTTTAAAGAATTAAAATGAAATTTAAAAATTTAGCTATTTTGTTTTCCAAGTTAGAAAGCACATCAAAGAGACTTGAAATGATAGATATTTTATCTGACTTTTTTAGAGAAATAAAGGAAAGTAGAAATTTTGATGATATAGATAAAATAATCTATTTATTGCAGGGTCAATTGGTTTCAAACATTAAACAATTTCCTAAAATGGGAATTGCTGAAAAGATGATCATCGAGGCATTATCTTTGCATTCTGGTATCCATCCTAAGAAAATTAAAGAGGTTTTATTGAAGAAGGGGGATATTGGTATTACCGCCGAATTAATTTTATCTAAAAAGAAAAAACAAAAATCATTATTAGATTTTGAAGATTCTGATGAGCTAAAGAAAACATCACTAGAAATTTCTGAGCTATATTCAGATTTAAAGAAAATTGCTTTAACAGAAGGGTCTGGATCTCATGATATAAAGTTGGGAATCCTAAGAGGATTAATGGGTAAAATTTCTCCATTAGAAACAAAGTATTTATTAAGAATTATTACATCAACATTAAGAGTCGGCATCCAGTCTCCTACAATTATAGAAGGTTTAGCACTCGCTTTTACAGGGATCAAAGATAATAAAGAGATTATAGAAAGAGCTTATACATTATATCCTGATCTAGGAGATATCGCAAAATTATTAGCAGAAAAGGGCTTTGACGAGATAAAGAATATTGATATTAAATATGGTATTCCATTATTAAGTATGTTAGCATCAAGAGAAAACTATATAGAATTTTTTAATAGATTAGGAGATCCGTTTGTTGCTGAATATAAATTGGATGGTGAACGATTACAGATTCATAAAAAAGGGGATGAAGTAAGATTATTTTCAAGACGTTTATTAGATATCTCAGATCAATATCCTGACGTTTGTCAAAAAGTCAGGGAGAAAATAAAAGCAAATATCGTTATATTCGAAGGAGAAGTTGTTGCAATGGACCATGTTTATGAAAAGATGCTTCCATTTCAAGTATTAAGTAAAAGGAGGAGAAAATATGATGTGGAAGATATTTCAAAAGAAGTACCTGTATGTCTTTTCATATTCGATCTTTTGAAATTAGAAGATCAGTCTTATATTGATAAACCATTACCCATACGTCGAGAAGTGCTTGAAGGAATTGTTGATGAATGTGATGAGTTGCGTTTGGTTAAACAGGTCTTAATACATTCAGTTGAAGAACTCTTGGATTTCTTCAATGAAGCAAGAGAAAATGGAACTGAAGGAATCATGGCAAAATCAATTCAAGATGATTCAATTTATCAAGCTGGAAATCGAGGATATAAATGGCTTAAGTTAAAAGGGTTGGAAGGAGGAAAATTAAAGGATTCAATAGATGTTGTTTTAGTAGGAGCATTTTATGGCAGAGGGCGAAGGAAAGGTGTTTATGGAACATATATAGGTGCTGTCTATGATCCTGAAAAAGACAAATTTGAGGCATTTACTAGAATAGCTTCTGGTTGGACTGATGAAATAATGGAAAGTTTAAAAGAAGAAATGAAGAAGTTTGAGATAGAAAGAAAAGACCCAAATGTGATTTGTGATGATACTCCAGACCAATGGCTTCAACCAATGCTAGTAATCGAGATTATTGGTGATGAAATTACAATAAGTGATAAATTTTCTTCATTAGGATATTCACTAAGATTTCCAGTTTTTCAAAGAATACGATCAGATAAAGGCCCAAAAGACATAACTACTGTTGAGGAAATAAAACAATTATATGAAACCCAGTAATTTAAATATAAATCTTTAAACCATCTTTTTCTAATAACTTCAAGTCTCTTGGTATTGATTTTATACTATTTTCAGCCAAGTATATTTCTTTTAATGAAGTTAATGAATTTAAACTATTAGGAAGTTCAGAAATATTGTTTCTTGAAAGATTGAGAATTTCGAGATTTTTCAAATTTCCAATTGTTTGTGGAATCTCAATTAATTTATTATCATTAAGGTTAAGTTTTATTAATGAATTTAAATTTCCCAATGAATTTGGTATAGAAGCAAGCTTATTTCTTTCTAAGTCTAATGTTTTTAATGAAGAAAGAGAACCTATAGATTCAGGAATATATTCTATTTCATTCCAGCTTAGGTTGAGTATTTCTAAAGATCTAAGCGATCCTATAGATTCAGGAATCGAATTCAATCTGTTATCATGAACATTTAATTCTTTAAGACTTAATAGATTTCCAAAACTTGAGGGTAACGAACTTATTTGATTTAATCTCAGATTTAGTTTTTCTAAAGATCTTAATGATCCAATTGAATCAGGAAGTAAATTAAGTTCGTTTTTCCATAATAAGAATTCTTTGAGAGATATTAGATTACCAATGGTCTCTGGAAGTTCTATGATATTATTAATATTAAGGTTTAATGATTCTAATTTAATTAAAGATCCAATCCAATCAGGTATTATAGTGAGTTGGTTATATCTTAAAACCAATTTCTTAAGCATTTTAAGATATTTGATAGGCTCTGGAAGTTTACTTAAACCTTTGAAAAGGAAATCTAACTCAACTATTCTACAATTTTCAATTGAAACCTTCAAACGCCATATTGTTTTTTGTAGATAAATGAAACAAAAATAATTAATTAAGATTTCTGCCAATTCTTTCGTTATAATCTGAGAACCTTTTTTATAGGATTTTTCAAATCCAATCCTGAATTCTTTTTCATTTATTTGCTTTACCTTAGCAAGAAATAAATTTTTTGATATATTATCATTTTTTTTTAATAATTCTTCTATAATATTGATAAGTGATTCGAAGATAATTATTAAACATTCGGGAGAAGAATCATGGTGAAGTGCCCAAATCATTGGTTCAAATGCTTTTTCAAGAAAATTAGTTTTTAAGAACTGAGCGGATAAATTTCGAATTTTATCATTAGAATCAGAAATCAATAAGTTTTCAAATAAATGAAACAATTTTTCATCTTTATTAATTGAATTATCATTATTTTTACCAATCTTACTTAAATATTCAATACTTTTAACTCGTATTCCAATATCGTTGCTACTTTCGATTAATGTTGATAACTGTTCAATAGCAGATACTTTATCAATTATTTTCTTGGAATACTTCTCGTATATATCATTCGGTTTTAGTTCCATTTCTAATTTTTAATCTCTCGTCTATTTTCTACTTATATATTATAAGTCCTTTGTTTTCCAATTTTCTTAAAAATTCGGGAATTTCGTTAATATAATTAAAATTTAAATCCAAAATTTTTAAAGAATTTAGCTTTGCCATTGATTCTGGGAGTGCTTTTAAATTATTCCCCCATAAACTTAAAACTTCAATGGATATGAGTGAATCTATCCATTCAGGTAAACAGATAAAATTATTCCAACTCAAGTTTAAATTCTTTAAATTGATTAAGAATTTAAATGATTTAGGCAGTGATGTTAAATTATTATTCCATAAAGCTAATATTGTGAGTGATTTTAGATTTCCTATTTTTCTTGGAAGTTCCACTAATTGGTTATCATACAATTGTAAAATTTTTAGATTATTAAAAGAACAGATCCAATTTGAAATCCTTTTTAATTTATTACCTCCTAATCCTAATTTCTTGATTGATTTAAGCGATTTTAAAGATTTTGGTAATTTAGTTAAATTATTTAATCCTAATTCTAATTCTTCAAGTGAAGAAAGCCCCTTGAGATTAGATTTTAATTTAATTAATTTATTTCCGTGTAAATCAAAAGTTTGTAAACAAGAGAGTCTTTTTATTGTTTTAGGAAGCTTTTTTAACTTATTCGACCTTAAATCTAATTTCTTAAGCTT
Organism: Promethearchaeota archaeon; assembly: GCA_048941015.1. Lineage (GTDB taxonomy): Archaea > Asgardarchaeota > Lokiarchaeia > Sigyniarchaeales > SOKP01 > SOKP01. The sequence goes on from JBHLNZ010000024.1 coordinate 30,733, forward strand.
CTTAAGATTACCGATAGACAATGGTAAACTCTTTAATTTGTTATATCTTAGATTTAAAAATTCAAGAGATTTTAACAATCCTATAGATGAAGGGAGATTTTCAATCTTATTATAACTTAAATCTAGATGAATTAATGAATCTAGATTTCCTATAGATTTAGGTATAGAGATTAATTTATTGAATTTTAAATCTAAAGTTTTGATTGAATTTAGATATTTTAAAAAAAAAGGAAATTTATTTAAAATCTTCCAACCAAATATATGACTGCTTATATCGGACAGATCTAATTGAATAATTACCCCATTAAATAAGGTATAATTAACTGTACCAAATTTATTTTCTAAATAATCTATAATTAAATGATTTTGAACAATCTCAGATAATTTTTTCCCTGATATATTTTCTAATTTATCTATTTTAGTAAAATTGTTTATACTTTTTATAAAATAATCATCATCAATCCGTTTTATTTTTTCAATTAAGATAGATTTAGAGGAAGAGGTGTTGAATTCTCCAATTATTTCTGTTATTATTAAAAGGCATTTTAAAGACTTTTCATGGTAAAGAAGCCATTTCATTGGTTCTAAGGAGATATTTAAGAAATTATTCTTGATAACCTTTGCTGCATTATACCTAATCTCTTTATTAGAATCAGAAATAAGTAGATTTTCTAAAAATTTAAAAGTCCTATTCTCTCTAGGTTTGATTCTATTCAATATTTTAATACTATTAATTCGATTAAAAAGGTTATCACTATTATCTATTATTGAAATTAATTGATTTATCACTGATGATTTATCTAACTCATTTCTATGATATTTATGAAAAATATCATCTGGAGATAATTCCATTAAATCTCGAAATTTGAAATAATTTTTAAATTTTTTACTTTAAACTAAAAGCTACAATAATATAAGAAGAAATTAATTATTGACTTTTACTAAAAGATCTAGGATATTATAAATAATTCAATATAAAAATAAAAGCGACCATTAAGTATATTTATCTAAACCTAATTCCTTTAATTTTTTTTGAGACGGTAATCCACTATCTTTAATCCAACCTCTTTCATCATAATAATCTTCAAGCAATTGATTTGCAATTTTATCTGTTATAAGCGTCGTTCCAAAGAAATCTTTAAGTTTAATTAATTCTTTTCCAAATTTTAGTGGTTTAAACCAACCACTTGGAAACTTATCATCCCTTCGAGTAAATCCTTCTTTTGCATTCATCATTTTCAATAAATTCCAAGTACGTTCACCAGCTTTCAGGAGCTCTTCAGGTTTTAATTCAAACCCAGTAACAGCATTATAAAAATCAGTTACTAATTCTATACCCCAAAAGCGATTCATCTGTGCCCGAACACACAATCCCAGACTTGTTAAAACTGTATACCAATCCTCAGAATATCGAGTTAATCTACCTACATTAGCCCCCATTTCTTTACGAGGTGGACAATATAGAGCAGGGAAAGCAGATTCTGGTATTCCCATTCTTTTAAAATGTGTTTTGAATTTTTCTATATTGCTTGCTGCACCTACATATGTTGGTGACCCACCTGATGCGACATGTGAACCTTTTGGATTAACAATCTGCTCAAATTCCATCGTTCCTAATCTAAAAAGTCTAGGATCAAAAATTACATCTAAACCTTTAACTGTCAGCATATCATCAGCAAATTTTTCATTAATTTCAGCTAATTCTTTCCAACCATTTGCTAAGATATTTCCAAAACCTCTTCTATGTACGATTATATCAATCAATTTTGTTATAGTGTCATAGTCGTGATTCCATTTAAAACCAAGTTCCTCTTCATTTAGTATACCTTTTTCATGCATTCTACTTAAATAATCAAAAAGTGAACTAATGGTCAGTGAATCTAATCCATATTTACTAATTAAATCAAAAACTTTTACTGCCTGATAGGAACTATCTATGCCATCAACCATTAACATCAGCAAGGGATTAATTACTGAAGAAGTGTAATTAATCAATCCTTTAAAATCACCTTCTTTAATTTCAAGTATATCTTTATCACCCATAGGACAAGATGGGCAGGCTAAACGACGTTTTTTAAGATTTTTTAAATAAAATTTTTCATTAGATTGTTTTGCTTTTACCTTTTCCCCCTTAGCATATAATGTCATATTCACTGGTAAGCCTCTTAGCATTCCTAACTCAATCCAAGATTTTCGATGAGGATAATCTCTAATTCTTCTAATTTGCTTTTGATATAGTTTCATAAACCGTTTAGGTTTTGCTACTGCTATACCTTGAGTTCCTTTAACCACTATTGCTTTGAGCAGTTTTGAACCCATAATGGCTCCTAAACCTCCACGACCGAATGTTGAAGTTTTATCTATTAAGGTTAATGCACCATAAACTAGGTTTTCACCTGCTTGACCTATAGCAATAACACTAGAATTCTCAAATTCTTTCCAAAAAAAATTTGTTGTTTCAATAATATCTTTACCCCAAATTTGTTTAGCATCCATGATTTCAACATGATCATCTAAAATTAATAAATAAGAAGGCTTTTCAGATGCTCCCGAAATAATAACATGGTCATACCCCGCATGTTTTAAGTTAAAACCAAAACTCATACTTCCACATGAATTTGCTATTGCTCCTGTTGCAGGAAATTTTGATAAACCCACAGTACGTGAAGCACCTGGTGTAATGGTCCCTATTAAAGGTCCTGCACCTAGAATTATTAAATTATCTGAAGAAAGAGGAAGGATTTCTGGCTTTAGAAGACGAGCGCCTAATAGACAATTCATACCTATCCCTCCAATGAATTGTTTTAGATCTTGAACGTCTTCTGTATCTAATGAAATTTTATTTTCAGTTAAATCAACATTTAAAATTTTACCAGTGTATCCGAAAAAATCCATTAGTTTTTATCACCTACCTTCTTTAGAGCACCATAGAGACAATCTTGCACACAAAGTCCACATTTTGTACATCCATCCAAGAAACTAATTTTTGGAACAAGTTTATAGGCATTTTCAATTTTAATGAAAGCCTTTTCTACTGAAAATATTCCATAAGTGTTGAAAGAACAAATTAGTTGACAAATTCGGCATCCCGTACATAAATTTTCATTAACTAAAATTTCTAATTTATTTTGTTTATTCATATACACTCAAATTATTTGTTTTATTCTTCAAGATTAGTTACATATCGAGCAATAAGTATTTAAATTTTAATAGCAACGCCTCTATCTTTTAATGATTGCAAAGTTTTAGAAAATTCTTCGACTTTATTGAAATTTAAGTATAGTATTTTTAAATTTGAAAGAGATTCAATAGAATCAGGGATTTGTTTTAACTTATTACCCCAAAGATTTAATTCTTCTAATGATGATAAATTATCAATCCAATTGGGAAGAAAAGAGAGATCATTCCAACTTAAATTCAACTTTTTAAGATTAGAAAGAAATTTGAAACAAATTGGGAATTCGGTTATTTGATTATTTCTTAAATTTAAACTTTCAAGATTAGATAAATCACTAAAAGAGGGGGGGAAATTTTTAATGCCATTATCATAGAGATGCAATTCTTTAAGCAATTGTAATGAACCAATCCAATCTGGAAGTTGAATTAGATTATTGCGCCCAAAATTCAACTTTTCTAAAGAATTAAATTTTTCCAGAGTGTAGGGTATATTATCAAACTTGTTCCATCCTAATTCAAGTTCTTTCAAGGAACTTAAATAATTAAAGTTATCAGGAAGTTTACGTAGCCGATTATGATGAAGATCTAAGATTTTCAATTTTAAAAGTGAACAAATTGAGCTGGGTAGTTTATCTAAATAATTATCTCTTAAAATTAATTGTTCAAGGTTTGTAAGTGATCCGATAGATTCAGGAATATATCGAATATTATTGGATTTTAAATTTAATATTTTAAGATTAAATATTGAAGAAATTGATTTAGGTAAACGTGATAAATTATTAAAACTTAAGTCTAAGAATTCTAAATTTTTAGATTGCTTAATGAATTCTGGCAGATTCTTTATTTGATTATTACTAAGATCTAATTTCTTCAAAAAAGATAAGGATAAAATTGATTCTAAAGAATTTGTTAATTTATTTAACCCTAATCCTTGATACTCTACATTTGATAAATCCAGACTTATGATAGTCCCATTTCTACTATTTTCAAATTTAACATATCCAAATTTTAATTTTAATGAAGATATGACATAGTAATTGATTAAAATTTCAGCCAGTTCATGGTTTGAAAGCGCTTCTACGGATTTTTCCTCAACAATCGGTTTGATATTATATTTATATTTCTTTTTATTAATTTCTTGAAACTTTTTTATTAAAACTGCTTTTGCTTTGTTATTATTGATGTCTCCTAAATTAGCTATTATTGAGATTAAGCAATTCAAAGATCTTTCATGCTGTAATCCCCATTTTAAAACAGGAATGGCATCATTTAAAAAAAGAGTTTTTAATACTTGAGAGGATAAACATCTAACTTTTTCATTACTATCAGAAATGAAGAGATTTTCTAATACTTTAAAAACCTTTTTATCTTTTACATTTATCTTTTCTAATATTTCGATACTTTCTGTCCGAGTTTTAATATTTTCAGCATTTTCGATTAAACTAATCAATAGTTCAATAGCAGATGATCTATCTAATTCATTATTTTTGAGATCCTTATAAATTGCCGTAGGAGTTAGAGGCATCTTTTTTGGAAATTTTTATAATAACTAAATCTAAAAATATGTTTAAATAATTAAATCCTTTCTATCATCATGCCCCCAAGTATAATGGGACCTCCTGTGGAGTTGTATATCTTTTCTGCTTTATTGAGTTTTGATTTGCTTTCCGAATATATTTTAAAAATTAGATCTCCTTCTTTTATCCTTGCGCCTTGCTTTTTAAATATTTTTACGCCCGAACTTTTAGAAAAAGGACATCCTGCTGTCTTAGCGATTTGATTAATTATCGCATTATTAACTCCTGTGATAAACCCTTCTTTTGTTGCATAAAATTCCTTAATATATGGTCCAACTTTGATATCTTCAGGCTTGATTTCAGGATCACCTCCTTGAGCTCCAATAATTCTTTTCATTTTTTCATATGCTTTTCCAGATCGTAAAATATCTTTAGCCAGAGCCTGTCCCATTCCTTTTTGTGCTTTTCCACCCATTTCAAGTAATATCCCTGCTAATTCTGTAGATTTTTCAATTAAGGAATTAGGTCCGACTTCATAGTTCATTAGTAATGAAAGTGCTTCTTTTGCTTCAATTCCAGGTCCTATTGTGTGACCTATTGGTTGATGGGCTAATGTTAAAGCACATTCTGCTTCTATCCCTACATTATTAGCAATCTCTTTAAAAACATATGCAAATTGTTTTCCTTTATCGGGAGTAGGAAATTTTGTACCTTCACCAACTGGAATATCTAATATAAGCTTTTTAACACCCAATGATAATTTTTTTGTAAGAATAGATGGGATCATAAGACCCATTGGGTCCATATGAAGGGGACGCTCAATTTCTATTAAAATATTATCAGCAGGAGAAGTATTAAGAGCACCACCCCAAATAATACAACCATTTTCTTTTGCCACGATTTCCTTCAACTTATCGGAATCAAATGCAACAGGTGCTAATACTTCCATGCTATCAGCTGTTCCCGAAGGAGAAGTTATAGCCCTTGTAGAGGATTTTGGTATTGTTAAACCAGCTGCAGCTACAATTGGAACTATAATTAAAGAAACCTTATTTCCAGGAACACCTCCAGTACTGTGTTTATCGTAAACATCCATTCCGAAATAAAAAATATCTCCACTTCTTACTTCTGCTAGAGTAAGTGCGGTCATTTCTTCAGTATTCATTCCATTTATTGAAACGCCCGTAATAAAAGCAGCTAAATCAATTCTGGATAACGAGCCTGAAACTGCATCTTTAATAATGCTATTTATTTCTTCACTATTTAGGGCATTTCCTTTGATCTTTTTTTGGATAAATTTAAATGAATCGGGAGGATCAGCAGGTTTAACTGATATTACCGTTCCTTCTTTTAATTCTTTTTTTTCTTTCAAAATATCTGAAAAAATTCCAATTTCACCAGGTTCTACAATAAAACCTGAATAATCTATTTGTACGATAGCAACCCAAAATTTATCATCAATCAATTTTGATCCAATATTTTTAATATAAACTCGTTCTCCTGCTTTTTGGTCTATCTCTTGGGCATCTTTTATATTTAAAACAATATCCTTAGTAGTACCGGTTTGAAAGTTAATTTTTTTTACTTTAAGTTTCATTTCTTCAATTATATTTTATTTTATATAGAGAAATAAGAGAATAAAGATTTATATTTTTATTGTAAAGAAGTTTTAATTTGGTGGATTATTTTATTTTTAAAGGATATTGATAACTAAGATTGAAAAAATAAAGCTAAGATGAATATGAATAAATTTGAAAAAGCCCAGAAAGTTCTTAATGAGCTTAATGCAGATGGTTGGTTAATAGTTTGCAAAGAAGATACTGATGTTCATTCTCATTATTTATTAGGTGTCAAGTCTCACGCAAGACATTATATATACATATCGACTGATGGAAATCATAAAGTTCTTTCTGTTGAAATGGAAGCTCCTATGATTAAGCGTTCATTAAAGAACAAAGGTCTTAATGCAGAAGTAATTATATACAAAACGATGGATGAGTTAATTAACTTTTTGAGTAAATTAATTAATAAGACACGGATCGCTTTGAATTTTGGTGAAAATGTTTTAAGTGAAAATGGAAGCCAATATGCAGATTACATTTATACAGGAGACTATTTCTCTATAAAACAAATAGCTCCCAAAACTGAAATAATATCCGCTGCTCCGATAATTTATGAACTTAGAAGTATCAAATCTAAAGAGGAATTGGATGATTTTAGGAATGTATGCAAAACAAATATAGAGATTTTAGAAACTATTCCTGATTGGGTAAAAGTTGGAATGACAGAAAGAGAAGTGAAGGCAAAATTAGAATATGAATATATGAAAATAGGTAGACCTTCATTTGATGCTATTGTAGGAAGCGGCCCTCATTCAGCAGATCCCCACCATAATACTTCAAATAAAAAAATAGAACCAGGAGTATTATTAATTGATACTGGACTTCAAATTGATCAGATGTGTTCGGATATTACATGGACATTTTGGGTTGGGAATAAACCTTCAAAGGAATTCACGGATACTTATAATCTTCTCTATGAGTGCAAAAGAGTTGCAAATGATTATTATATTGATGGTATTCCAAATAATCTTCCTGCTAAGAAATGTCGTGAATTTCTTTCAGAAAAAGGTGTAGATCACGAAAAATTATTTTTTCATGGTTTAGGACACCCTATAGGTTTTGAGGTTCATGGTATTGGAGCTAGGATAAATTGGAAAATGTCTGATGAATATATACTTAAAAAAAATATGGTTTATACTAATGAACCAGGATTATATTGGATTGATAAATGGGGAGTAAGATTAGAAGATGATATTATTATTGGTAAGGAAAAATGTGAACTCTTAACTTATGTTCCTAAAGATCCTATTTTAATTTAAAAAATTTAATTTTATAATTTCACAGAAAAGGGAAATTCTCTATTTTCTTCGACTTTGTTTTGATCTGGATCTGTGAATTTAATGATAAATTTTATCGTATAATCTCCTGCTTCAGTTGGCTTTAAATTTATTTCCCATTTTATATCTTCATTAGATCGTAGAGAATAGATTTGTTTACTTGTAGTTCCTCTCATGATTTTCAATTCATCAGGAAATTCAACATCTATATTTACATCTAATGCCTCTCCGAGGCTTTTATTCTCAACTAAGATCTCTAAAGGAAATGTTTGGCCAATTAAAGGGGGTCTTAGATTTTTAATTGAAACGTTAAGGCTTGCAGGAGGCGATAGAATATTAGGCTCGATAATTTCTGTTGAATAAACGAATAATAAATTATTATTTAATTCAAAAAATAGATCCATAGGACCAATATATGGTTTATCAAGTTGGAAATGAGGTTTAATTATATAGTCTATTATAAAATCATTATTTAATTCTATTTTAAGTGGAAAACGAGGTTTATTGCTAACTGTTAAATTATCTGATAAATGAATACTAACTTTGTTTATTGCGAGATTATTAACTTCATAATTGTAAAATTCATCATTAAAAATCTTATTTAAAGGCTTAGTTCTCAGAATTAATTTAAGGTTTATTTTATCATTTGTAGTATACTGTTCTTTATCCAATTCGAATGAAGTTAATGGAGCAATTTGGCATTTAGCTATCATCACTGCTTTCTTTAAAAGTTCAATTTCAACATCATTAAAATTATAATTGCTAATATTCTCTTTAATTCGTTCTAAAGAATTATCATTCTTGTCTCTTAATGCAATGGTTAAATTTGTTGCTAATTTTATAAAAGGATTTTCTAAAAAGAATTGAGTATCAACTTTTTTCTGAATTCTTTTTAAAAAATCTAAAGCTTCTTCTTGTTGACCCATAATAAATAAGCATAAGTATGATGTAATTGAAAATCGTAAATAATGAATGTTTTGTTCATTAGATCTCTTTAAATTCGGTATATAATCGAGAGCTTTCCGATAAAGATTATTCGCTTCTAAATAATTTTCATTACGTAATGAAGCTTCTGCAGCTAATCTATATAATTTAAGTGCGGTATCAAATTTTTCAGATTCTAAAAACGAATCTGAGGAATTGATGAAACAATCTTTTGCTGCTTCAAATTTACGTAATTCCAAGAAAATTTGACCAGAACGATGGAAAAGTTTCCCCGCTTTCTTAAATTGCCTAGCTCTGAACAATTTTTCTGCTTTTAAAGATTGGTTTTGAGCATTTAAAAGTTGGTTTTTACCCATTTACATCTCACAAAATCTAGTTAATAGTTTTATAAATTAACTTTAAAATTAAAAATTACTCTTAATACTAATCTGAAACTAGAATAATATTTAAAAATAAAAAAAAATAGAAAAATTGATTGATTGATTATTTAATTCTCCAATGTAGTTATAATGCTAAGACTATAAGTACAAACGCTATTAAAATGAGCGTTCCTCCAAATCCAGTAACAATTCCTACTGCTAAAGGTGATACCCAAGTAAAGATAACAAACCCTATTAATAGGACTAACCACCAGGAGTAATGTATAACCTTAAAATCTACGACATCAAATAAGATTAATAGTAATATAATAAGTAAAATCAATCCGAAAACTCCGTTGACAATTGAAATAACTCCTCCAAAGAAGAATAATGTGAAACATTCATAGATTGAAAAACCTATACCAACTAATAATACCATTTTTGAAGCTTTATATGGTTTCTTTTCCATCATAATTTCAATTAAAGCTGCCAATAGCAGTAGAATTGCTGGAAAATAACTACCACCTAAAAAGAGTGCAAATAGTAATAAAACTATGCCAAAAATAAGTATTAACCACCATTGATACGGGATTTTAACAGGTCCAAAATCAATCAGATCTAATGATACAAAGATCAAGAAAGCAATAAGTATACAAATTATTCCCCAAAGAATGTTTAATGGATTTGCAGCACCATAGAAATAAGTAATCCCTAATGCTAGTGTGTAAAGCATACCGATAAAAACAAGTAATTTTGTTGCTGTAATCTTTTCTGTTGTAACTTCACTCATTTTTTATTCACTTTTTTATATTTTTATTTCATTATTTTAATTTCTTATGAAATTAAAATTAGGATTAATCTAGTTTAACGGGTTTAAAAACATTTACACATTATTTATTATATTATTAATAGGAATTTCAATTTAAAATTAAAAAACAATACTTCTAGAAAAAGATTTAAAAATTTGTTTCCGAGACCATTGCTTTATGGTTTGTCATCTTATGACTAATTTTTTTTCATAAGATTCATTCATTCGGTTTTTTTCTTTTCATTTTCTTCTGAATCTGAAGATTTTTTTAAAGGATTACTACCCAAATTTTCGATAATTCCAGAGATTCTAGTTACTTCTTCTTGAAACCTTTGTCCTTCTGCAGCACTACAGTGGAACATTTGAATTCGTTCAGGTGAAACTCCAGCAGTTTTTAAGATTTCACGCGTGAATTTAACATTTTTAGCGGCAATCAGATTACCTGTTTCATAATCACATTCACCCTCATATCATCCAGCAACAATGACGCCATCAGCACCTTTTCCAATAGCTCGCATCATTAAACTGGGGGTAACTCTACCTGTACAATTAATTCTAATAGGTCTTATAGTTGCGGGATATTGTGCCCGAATGGTTCCTGCCATATCTCCAGCTCCATATCCTCATTTCCAACACATAAAAGCTAAAATTTTAATATTATTTTTTGTCGCCATAAAATTCCACCTCTTTAAATTTCTTCTAGAATTGCATCAATTTGTTTTTCATATTGAGGTTCTCTATAATATCGCAAAGTAATCGCTTCTGAAGGGCAATTAGCTAAACAAGACCCACATCCTCTACACAAAATTTCATCAACAACAGCTCCTTCGGAAGTGGTTCGAATGGCATTATAAGGACAGTTTAATTCGCATAAACCACATTTAGCGCATTTTTCTTTGTCTACAGTAGCACGAATAAGTAAAATTCTATATTTATCTTTTCCCATTAATCTTGCTAAAGAAGATGCCGCTGCTCTCCCTTGAGCTATCGATTCTGCGATTGATTTTGGTCCTTGTGCAACTCCTGCGAGTACTATACCGGGTATTTTTGTATCAATAGGATTTAAGCGTGAATGAAACTCTTTAAAAAATCCATCTCGACTTGTTTCAAGTTTTAAAATCCTACCAATCTTTTCAACGCCATTTGCTGGGATCATAGCAGCAGATAACACTACCATGTCGTATTCGAACTCTTTTAAGCCAGTATTACTTAAAGTATTTTGTAGAATAACTTTTAAATTATGTGTGTTAGGATCTTCATAAATTTTTGAAACATTTGTTCTAATATATTTAATTCCTTCCTTTCTCGAAGCTGTGAAATATTCTTCATAATCTTTTCCCGCAGCTCTTATATCCATATATGCAACATTGATATCAATTTCAGGATAATGCTGCTTGATCAGTTTAGTATTTTTTATCGAAATCATACAACATACTCCAGCACTGCAATAAGTTTGTCTCGATAAATCCCTTGAACCTACACATTGTATAAACAAAATATTTGCGGGTTTTTTACCATCAGACGGTCTAACTAGATGTCCAACTGTTGGACCATTAGGAGCTAACATCCTTTCGAGTTTCAATTGAGTAATTACATTCGGATAAACATTATAGCCTAGATACCCAGTTTCTGGTTCATATTCATCCCAACCCGTTGATACAATAATAGAACCAACTTCAAGTTCTAATATTTCATCTTTCTGGTTAAAATCAATCGCATTAACTTCGCAAACCCCTTGGCATAAACCACATTTAATGCATCTTGTCATATCAATCTGAGCTATGGAAGGTACAGCTTGGGCAAAAGCAACATAAATTGCTTTTCTTGGATTCATTCCCTCATTGAATTCGTCGTAGCCATAAGCAGGACATATTTCAAAACATGAACCACATCCGTTACAGTCATTATTAACATACCTAGCTTTCTTCCTTACTTTCACTTTAAAATTTCCGACAAAGCCAGACACATCTTCAACTTCGCTATAAGTATAAAGATTTAATCTGGGAGCTCTCGCAGATTCAAGCATAACAGGTCCCAATATTCATATACTGCAATCATCAGTGGGAAAAGTACGATCAAGCATTGCCATTTTACCACCAATAGTAGGACTTTTCTCTACTAAATGTACTTCAAATCCTTCATCAGCTAAATCCACAGCAGCAGTCAAACCTGCCACTCCTCCACCAATTATTAATGCTTTTTTCGTAATATCTACTTCTTTTACCAATATTTTCTCTAGAACCGCAGCCCTAGCAACACCAGATCGAATCGCATCTTCAGCTGTTTCCTGAGCACCTGGTTTATCTAGTCTATGAACAAAACTTGCATGTTCTCTGATATTGACAAATTCTAAATAAGAAGGATCTAAGCCCATTGACTCAAGAACACTTTTAAAGACCGGTTCATGAGTCTTTGGTGTACATGATGCTACTACTAACCGATTCGCATTAGTTTCAATCATTTTCTCCTTAATAAATTCCGCTCCTGGCTCAGTACACAATGAGATATAATCTAAAGCATCAACAACATTAGGTAAAGTTTTTGTAAATTCTGCTAAATTAGACGTATCAATAATTTCAGCAACATTTATACCTCACTGGCAAATCGCAACAAAAATTCGGATATCATCACTTTCATTAGCATGAGCAGTCTTAGTTTCTACCATTGCATATCATTCCTTTGTTTCTCTCTATTAATTTTTCCTCCAATCATGTTTGGTTTTTATAATTGATATGAATCTAAATGAATTATTTTATTATAAAATCTCTGATTAAAAAAATTAACTTTAAATCAAAAATCTTTTATGTATCTTTTATAAGTTTTAGAATTAAAAACATAAAACTAAATATAAAATTCTTTGTTTAAGATGTTCTTCATGTTATTTCAAATGACAAGTTTTTCATTAGATGATTATATCCCTATCATTATTATGGGGTGTTTATTAGTTTTGGATATTTTCATTTTAAAAATCAGCTTAGCTATTTCAAAAGCAGAAGTGAGAAAAAGTATGAAATGGGTCACAGTCAGTTCTTTTATTCAATTTGGAGTAATATTTTTTATAAGTTCACCTATGATGTTGTTAGGAATATATATTTGGCATGGACCACCAAAGCCGGAAGTACTTGTTCCTACTATATTAATTTCATTCTTTATCGATATAAATATTATGAATATATTTCACAGAATAGGTATTAAAAAGTCGGTAGTAATCGGAATATTTCTTATAGCCCCTATTACCGTAGCATTATTTTTTCTGGGGTCTGGATTAGCTAACCTTATTTACATTCATTAGAAAGAGCTTATATTCCTAACTTCTTATTAATAATTTCATTCATCTTTTTAATTTCATTTCTTGCCGCTTTTTCAAATTCATGAGCAGAGTATTCTTTTGAACTACTATAAGCGTAGATTATCCCTCTTGACGAATTTACAATACCCCCTAAACCATTTTCAAAGAAAGCGGCTTTTAGATCTTCAACTTGTGCACCTTGTCTTCCATAACCGGGCATTAGAATAAAAGATTCTCTCATAATATCTCTAACTTTTTTTAATTCTTTAGGATAGGTTGCTCCAACTACGACTCCAAGATTGTGAAATCCAGAAAACTTTGGTAAATCTATTGCCCAATTTTGAACTAATTTAGCCATTTGAATGAAATTTCTTTCTAATGTGACTTTAATTTGGTCGGATTGGATTTTTGAGTCAGTTATTTCCTTTATACTCACGCTAAAAAGATCTTGAAAATCCTTACTACTTGGGTTTGATGTTTTAACAAGAATAAATAATCCTTTTTCTTTATAAAAATCTAAATAGGGTTTTATACCATCAAAACCAAAATAGGCATTTAAAGTACAAGCGTCCGCATTATACACTTGAAACGTAGCATCAGCATAAGCTTTTGATGTACTGCCAATGTCGTTTCTTTTAGAATCTAAAATGACTAACAAATCAAATTTATGTGCAAATTTTATCGTTTCTTTTAAAGCATTCAAAGCTTCATATTTCTCATAAAAAGCAATTTGAGGTTTTATTACAGGAATTAATTCATGTGTACCTTCAATTAGAATTTTATTAAATTCTAATATAATATCATTTGGATGGTTTAACTCGTCAATTAAGTATTTAGGAATCTCACCTTCGTTTTCCATTCGAGGATCAAGACCCATCGAAACGACGCTTTTTTTGTCTTTTATTAGTTGAATTAATCGTTCGACAAACATTATCTATTTAGTTAAAGTATCATTCATGTATATATCTTTTACTTATCACTGATTTTGTTCGAAATAAAAATTGAGGAATTTATTTAAAACGAGAACTGAGGAAATTTGTAAGGGATTAAGGTGTTTGATGAAAAATTATTTCCAATTAGTATAAATCCAGATTTGTGTGTGAGATGCGAACGCTGTATGTACAGTTGTCCTCAAAAAGCAATTTTTTTCAGAAATACAATGCGCTATGTAGATTATGATAAATGTGAAGGATGTTTGAAATGTGTAGAGGTTTGCGAACATGGAGCTATTGAAGTAGTTTC
>JBHLNZ010000025.1:0-1490 GCA_048941015.1 Promethearchaeota archaeon
TCGAATGTTTTTTAAATAGACCAGAAAAACCTTATAGAAAGAGAAAAAGATTTTATTCATATTATCAATTTAAATTTAGAAATAAATTTTAAGCCTATAGTTTAATAAGATTAAAAATTTTGAAATAATCAAAGTATTAATTTTCTTTTAAGAACTAATAAGATTTAGATAATGGAAGAAATTAACTTTGTGTTAGTCCTTTTTTCTGGTTTAATTGTTGGTATTTCACCTTGTATTTTATTAATGTTAAGTGTTTTTGGTTCTTCATTTTTGATAACAGAAACTAAAGCTAAATTCTTTAAGATTTCTGTGGGGTTACTTTTAGGGATGATTTTGGCATATATGATTATGTCAATAGCGTTTTTATATTTTGTGTCATTATTTAATTTCTTTTTAGTATTTAGGTATATTTTAGCAGCAATGCTTGCTTGTATTGGAATTTGGCAAATTATAGAATGTAAAAAAGAACAAAGTCTTATATTTAAAACACCTGAGAGAGTTAAATTGGTTTTAAAAGATTTTATAGAAAATAATTCTGGAATATATGCTTTTCTCGTTGGAATCTTATTTGTTTTTATTAAAATTCCTTGTTTTGGCGGAGCTTATCTTGCATTGTTATATAATCTTCAATTAAATCCATTTCTTGTTTTTTATATCTTCTTATATATCCTTACGATGCTAATTCCGATCATTTTAATACTGTTATTGGTAAGAATTGGGATAGAATCATCGAAGATAAATAATTTCAGATTAAAATATCGTACTTATTTAAGAATTATAAATGGAGCAATTTTAATATTACTAGCAATTTTACTTCTATTTATATAGCTATTAAGGTTATTCAGTAAATTCAAATTCAAATAAACGATAGCAGTTACCACAATCATTCATCATACATCCTTTAACTTTAGGTTTTATCCGATAAGAAATTCCCAATTCATCAAACCAACCTTTTAATCTTTCAAATATGCCACATTCATATTCTTCGATATAACCTAAACGTTTCACGCCATCATAAGCAAAACAACGATTCATAATGAATTTAAACTTATTAAACATAGGATATTCATATGAAAAATCCATAAAATCCGCCTTTACAATTTCAAAAATCCCTCTTACTAGATCTTGAAATTGTTTGAAAGTTTGAATTTTATTAAAACCAAATGCTTTCTTAATCCTATTGATCTCAATTTTAGCCATAGATTTAACAGCTGCTTTATTAATTTTATTTGTATTTTTTATTCCGCATCGTGTAACACAGTGAAAAAACCACATTCCATCGTGCGTCATCCAATTTTTTATTAGGATTTCCTTTATATCCTTCCAATCTAAGGTTCTATAAACTATTTGTTCCAATTTCTCACCTTTACTTTTATATTGCATTGATTAGCACCATCCTTAATACATGATAAACACTCTTCTTTAACATCTAAACCTAAAGCTTTATACCAACCTGAACGCATATTAAAACAGCCACATTCATAATCATC
>JBHLNZ010000025.1:1590-44452 GCA_048941015.1 Promethearchaeota archaeon
CACTCTTCTTTAACATCTAAACCTAAAGCTTTATACCAACCTGAACGCATATTAAAACAGCCACATTCATAATCATCTGTAACTTTAAGCTTTTTTACTTGCTCTATTACAGCACATTTTTCAACTACCCCTAATAACTCATTCTCAGAAACATACTCAAATCTATAAGACATTGAAGGTGGTGGATAATAGAATTCCATAGCAGTTATACAGATATTATAAAGATCATTAATGTTTTTTACTTCCGGCAAATTTAAAGCGTTAATCAAACGAAACATCATTACTTTTCCCATTTCAGAAATTATCATCTTATTGAGTTTATTTCCTTTTTCCCATCCAAATTCACGAACGATAGCCATTTGAGTTCTCGCATCATGAGACATCCAATTCTTTCGAAGGATTTCTACCTTTGATTCTTCAGATAACGAATTTATTAGATTAACTCGTTCTATCATAATGAAATAATTTATAAGAAAACTTAAATTCATTTTCGATCTATCACAACCTTTTTTAGGTTGAATAAATGTTAAAATTGAATAAAACATACATTTAATTTAGTTAAGTAAAATCAAATAAACTAATTCTGAGTTGAAATATAATTTGAATAAAAATACAAATGAAATTTTAGAAGAGATTAGAGAATTTCTAAAAAATTCAGATCTTACTACCTATGGGGTAAATACTTATTTAAGCTTATTACGTTCGGATGACCTAACTGCTAGAGAATTAAGTGAAACTTCAGAAGTTCCAATAGGAAGAATATATGAAATTTTGGAAGAATTAAAAAATAAGGGAATGATTATAGTTCAGGATTCACGGCCAAAGAGGTATCGGTCCATTCCCTTTAATGTAGCACTTAAAAACTTAATCTCCTATTTAGAGAATAGAAATAAGAATAAATTATCTTTTTTATATGGTCAGGCACAAGCCTTAGAGACAAAAATATATGAATCGGATTTATTAATTAAAAAAGGACCATCAAAGACCTTTTGGTCTACTTCGTTTGGAGCAAAGCCGATTTTATTGCTTTATTCAAGTACTTTAAAAGAAATTCAGGAAGAAATATTAATGACAGGTTTTTTAAATGAAAGTACACTCAAAGTCCTTCCATATGGAGATCTAATCTATAATGGACTTTATAATGCTTTGCAACGTGGAGTTCGAATAAAATATTTATGGAGTTTTGAATACGATAAACGGCCCCTAACCGAAGATATTATAATTAATGCAAAAGAGTTATATTCTAATCTAAAAACAAGCCTTGAGGATTTATACAAATTATCCACTGAGATTAAAGGTTTTGAAATGAAGTACATTTTCACAAGGATTCCCTCATACTACGATATTTTTGATAGAAAACGTATTTTATTTAAATTACAAGATCCCTCCAAATCATACGAGATATTTTCATGCCTAAATATATTATATCCACACCTAGCTGAAGAATTAAGAAAAACTTTTCTAAGAGTTTGGGAAATAGAAGCTACGGAATGATTTAAAGCCATTCCTTATTCATTTCTTTTTACTCCTCCTTGAAGGGATATTTTAGGAGATATTGTTTATATTCCTGTTTTGTGGTTTTTCTAAGGCTATTTTCAGCTCCACAATTTTCGCAATTCTGCCCCATAAAACTCGAGTAATTTGAACAATTCTCGCAAAAATATGGATTCGCTAACTGAAACTGTTTATATGAAACTGATCGTTGTTCATTTACTTTTGATATAGACGATTCGTAACTGAGAGTCGGTGATAACCAAGCGAACAGAACTGTAAGAAGAATAGCTATTGGAATTACTATCATAAAAGTATAAATTAAAAAGCTTGATTCTGGAAAATAGAACAACAGTACTAATAATATCAGCTCAATTGAGATAATTATTATTACTAAAATTAAAAATTTATAGGATTTCTTCAATACAATTTTTCTTTTCTCTTTTTTTTTAATTTCAAAATACCTTTCATTATGCCACCCAATAAAAGCTATTACACTACCGATAAAAAAAATTAGAAGTCCCGTGATTAGTTCAACTATAGGTAATCTAAAAATTAAGACAATAGCTATTAATCCATAAAACATCCCGATAAGTAAATATCGTTTAGCACTAGATGTGCCTTTATAATAAGCCAAAATTACTCCAACAATACCTATAGCTCCAAAAGTTAAATCAATTAAACTAAAAATTAAATACATTATATTACTGAAGTCTATTCCATATATTAAGGCTAAAATCCCCCAATATACTCCAGAACCTAAAAGAAGCATTCCCCCCGTTAAACTTATAAAAAGCCCAATTTTGGATATATTTTTCAAGATAAGTTTCCCCTTTTACGTACGACTCAAAGAACACTAAATTTTTTTATACATATAAATTGAAGCTTTTTTATATAAACCTTTTTGATATGACTGATATTAAACTTCTAATATATTTGTTTAAAAATTATTCTGAATATATTTTATGAAGGGAATGAGAATGAGAAATCAACCTGAGATTAAGTATCTAAAGTATCGTCATCCTGAATTTCTTCAGACTATCGATAATGAAGAAACCAGAGTCATTCGATTATTCTTAAAAAGAGATATCGAGAATATTCAACAGGTAACCCAATAACTGTTTTTTATATTCTTTTTAAAAAAAGATTATTTTTAAAATATCGATGAAAAATTATCACTATTTTTAAGGAGTGATAAATTAATTGTTTTTTGTATGAAATTAGATGATGTAGATCTAGAAATTTTAAAATTTCTAAGTCAAGATGGGAGAAAAACTTATCATTATATTGCTGAAAAGTTAAGTAAATCTCCTGTTACAATTAAAAAGCATGTAGAAGAATTAGAAGAATTGGGTATTATTAAAGATTATGGCGTAAAAGTTGATTATGAAAAGTTAGGCTATAACATAATTGCTGCGATTGAAATCACTATTTCAAAGGGAAAAATGTTGGATGAGGAAAAAAGAATATCGGAAAATCCCCATGTTTTTGGAGTTTACGACGTAACAGGAGACTCCGATGCACTAGTTCTAGCAAGATTCAAAGATCGTAAAGAACTTAGTGCCATGATAAAGGATCTTCATAAATGGCCCAATGTAGAGCGAACAAATACTCATATTATCCTTAACATTATTAAAGAAGGAACTTCCCTCTCTAAATTGATTGAAGAGGACAGCAAAACTGAATAACCTAAATGATTAAGTTACTATATATGAGTCTACATTCCTTTCTTTTTGAAATTTATCTAAAAAGAATTGCTCATTTTTAGTTTTATTACTAAATTTGTCGGGGGTCATCTCTTAAATCTTTGAAATCAAATAATTCAGTTAAACTAAATTTGGTGAGTTATAATGGTTATTAATACGTTAAATAAAAGTGAAATAACTTTAAGAGAAGAATTAATAGAAATAAACCAGGAACTCGAATTAAATTTTTCTAATTTAATTATTCCCTTTTCTAGGTTTTTTAAAAAAGAAACACCATTAGATATTTACACTGGGAAAGAAAAAATCCCTTTCCATGAAAAGGATTCAGAATTTAAAAGTATTCTTATTCAAGAATTCCTATAATTTTAACTTTTTCTCCTATATTCATCACCAAAAGATTCAAGATATATTTGAAATAATTGTTAAATAGCTTGATTTCTTAACAAATACTTGTTCTAATTAATTTAGAAATCCAATTAATTTAGAGGTGATTGTATGAAATCACGACTATTTCGAATAGTATGTATGATTTTTGTGATTTTTAATTTAGTTATGGTTATACAAGGTAATTACTTTTATATAACGAATCTATCAGAACGCCAAAATGTACCAAAAATACATTTAAAGACTACTCAATCTAATCCTCAAATTCAATGGGGTCCAAATGGAACAGAAATAATCTCAGAAATTAATTCGCAAGCACCTATTGGGTTATGTACTGATAATTTAGGTAATAGCATAATAGTGTGGAGTGATTCAAGGAATGGCCCATATTCTGATATTTATGCTCAAAAGGTTAATTCAAATGGAGTGTCGTTATGGGATATTAATGGCATTGTAATCTGTGATTACAATGATAGTCAAGGATTTATAAAGATGTGTTCTGATGGATTAGGCGGGGCGATAGTTGTATGGGTCGATGAGAGAGATGATTTAGGTGATATCTATGCTCAGCGGGTTGATAGTAATGGAGCAATATTATGGGATGTTAATGGAACAATAATCTGTAATGATAATAGTTTCCAATATGATGCTGATCTTTGTAGCGATGGTAGCGGTGGGGCTATTATAACTTGGCGCGATGATAGAAATGGAGATGAAGATGTATATGCTCAACATATTAGTGCAGCTGGAAATACTCTATGGGATGATAATGGCACAGCGATATGTAATTTAGCTGAATATCAAGGAGACCCTGTTATTTGTTCAGATGGCACTGGAGGAGCAATTATTGCATGGGTAGATTGGAGAAATGCTGCGTTCGGGGTTGATATTTATGCTCAAAAAATAGCAGGAAATGGTAGTATGTTATGGACAGAAAATGGTACTGGAATCTGCACTTCCACGGGTGGAGGAGGTGACTCGTTAGTAATATCTAATGATGGCTTTGGTGGAGCCATTATTGCTTGGAAAGATTCTAGAGATATTTTATTAACTGGTATGGATATTTATGCCGATAGAATTAACGAAAATGGTATTTCTCAATGGCATTTTGATGGTAAAGCAATTTGTACAATATCTCCTGATCAATATAACCCTTATCTTTGTGTTGATAATAGTGGAGGAGCAATAATCGCTTGGACAGATGGGAGAGGTGGTATGGTAACAGAGTATGAAATTTATGCCCAGAAATTAGATCCAGATGGTAATATTCAATGGGTTTCAAATGGTAAATGTGTTTGCAATGCGTCTTATGATCAATGGCTCTCAGGAATAATCAATGATGGAAAGGGTGGGGCTATTCTAGCTTGGATTGACGAAAGAAATGGAGATGAAGATGTTTACGCTCAAAGAATAAATTCTGAGGGAGATGCTCTCTGGCAATCAAATGGTATTGTTATCTGCAATGCAGAAGATGACCAAGATGCTGCTTTCTTAGCCAATGATGGAAAAGGTGGAGCCATTATTATGTGGTCTGATTCAAGAAATGATGTGAGTGATATTTATGCTCAGCGTGTGATATATACACCAACTACCGTCGAAGAGAATGGCATACCATTAGGAAATTGGTATCTAATATTCATATTCATAACTTGTTTTGCACTGATAATTATCAATCTACAAAGAAAAAAGAACGGTAAAATTCTTAAAAATAATTATTAATTCTTTTTTATTTTTTAAAGATATTAGCGCCAGTAATTAGAGTATATGTAATTCATGAATTTCTATAATATTTATTTTATCTTTATTATTAACTTTCAAATATTACCATTGGATTCTTAAGATTATAATACAAGACTATTGTAATCGATTACAAGGTTTCATCAATGACTTGCCTGATTTTTGCTGGATCTTCTTAAATCTTTATCGAATTTTCTGAACAATTTTCATATAAAAAGATCAACTTTATATATCAGAAGGAAACGATATGAACAAATTATTAATTCTCTGTTCAGAATAATAAACTTGTTTAGTTTAAATGGAAAAAAATAAAAAAAATTGGGAAATATCAACATAAACCAAAACATTTTTTAATAAGCTTTACCATTTAATAATTAAATAAAACAAAATGGGATATTTTTCCCACATCAACAAAAAGTAATCAAGTCTAAAAATTATTATGATTGTAGAAGAATCAAAATCAAAGGCTAAGGTCGTTAGATTGGCGAGCATGAAAGTGCCGCGTACATATGAGCAAATTTGTTTGGATAAGCTAAAGGAAATTGGAAGATCCACAGCTAGAGAGTGGTCTACAGCTATGGGATATCATACTCCAAATTCATTAGCAAAAGTCATAAGAAGAATCAAAGCTAAATCACCGGAAAAGCTGAAGATTTATGGTAATCGAAAGCCAAGGCTCTATGAAGCCGTATAAATTTTTAATTTTTAGATTTAGAAATAAATATGAAAAATTAAATAAGTGAGGTAAAAAAATTAGTGTTTAAATGTTCAGCTTGCGGGAAGGAATATTCTTATGGCAGATTTTTGAGCCATGAATGTGGAGAGCATATAATAAATCATGGTTTTTTATTCGAAGATGATAGGAAACAATATGAATGGAATCCGAATCCTATAGTAAAACCTAATCAATCAGATATTAAAGTACTGAAAAAGTATTCCTCTAAAGATTTTCAAATTCTTGAAGAAGAATATTCAAAATTTGATAAAGAAAGTGTTTATAAATGGAATTGCGAGGCTCCAATAGAAATAAATAGCATTCCCCTAAGCGATACTAATATTCATTGTTTTTTATTATATGAGTAAAAATCTTGAGATCCTGAGATCTATAGACATGATATAAGTTCCATAGGACTAGAAAACTTGAAACGAGATTTCTAGTATTTGATTTGGTGAGTATAAATGAATTGGAAAAACTATACTTCCTTACCTAAAAAATTTAGGAATCAGAGAGTGTTTGATGGGTGTGGGATATCAGGATTTATTAATATCGACGGTAGTAGAGTTTCAGGTGAAAGAGTTGTTGAAATGTTATGTATTTTAAAAGAAAGGGAAAATGGTCTTGGCGCAGGGTATGCTGCATATGGTATCTATCCTAAATATAAAGATCATTATGCATTCCATTTTCTTTTTGACAATGAGATAGCAAAAATAAAAGTTATAGAATATCTCGAAAAAAAAGGTAACATTATCCATTCTGAGCCGATTCCGACAAACCTACCTAGCAATATTGACAATCCTCCTATAACTTGGAGAATATTTTTTGAACCTGAGAGGAGTTGTGATCTAAATTGTGATGAAAAAATTGTTAAAATAGTAATGGATATCAATTCAAATATAGAAAATGCGTTTGTTATGTCCTCTGGAAAAAATATGGGAGTATTTAAAGGAAATGGGTGGTCAAACGAAATTGCAGATTTTTACAAGATCTCAGACTATAAAGCTTATATGTGGTTAGCACACTCAAGGTTTCCAACAAACACACCTGGTTGGTGGGGTGGTGCTCATCCATTCAATCTTTTAAATTGTTCAGTGGTTCATAATGGAGAAATAACTTCTTATGGAACTAATAGAAGATACTTGGAATCATTTGGGTACAAATGTACATTATTCACCGATACAGAAGTGATTGCCTACTTAATTGATCTATTAATCCGAAAGCATAAAATTCCAATACCTATCATGACTATTGCTTTAACACCACCATTATTTGAAGAGATTGAAAGATTAGACAAAGAAGTTCAAATATTATATAAAAGCATAAGGGCGACATATAGAAGTGCTATGCTAAATGGACCATTTTCTATTGTTATCGGGTATTCAGATCCAATTCCTACCCTAATCGGATTATCTGATAGGAAAAAATTACGTCCACTAGTGGTAGGAATTTCTGAGAATGATAATACTATTTATATGAGTAGTGAAGAAGCATCTTTTAGAAGATTAATGATTAATGATAGCGATTTTAATTTAAAAGAGGTTTGGCATCCAAAAAGTGGTACTGCTGTTATAGCAGAACTAGGTAAAGGATTAATAAGAAAAGGATTTGAGATACCAATAAAAAAGAGTAATTCATCTCGAGTGGAGGTTTTTTGAATGGTCTTATCTCATGAAATTATTTCATATTTTAAAGTGAATATTAATCGAGAGGCCTGTAAGAAATGTAAAAGTTGTATTAATAATTGTTCATTTGGAGTTTTATCCTTTACCGGAGAGCAAATTGTTGCTGAACATCATAAATGCGTAGCTTGTCAGAGATGTGTTGTAATGTGCTCAGAAGAAGCAATATATATTTCTCAGAGTGAATCATGTTTACCTCCTCACGGTAATTATACACGAAAGATCCGTAATATTATTTGGGCTCAATCTGGCAGTGGAGGTATTTTACTTTCTGCAACTGGAAACGATAGACCAATTAGATCAATATTTGATGACCTACTTCTTGATGCTTGTCAAGTAACTAATCCCAGTATCGATCCACTCCGAGAGACTATTGAAACTAAAATCTTTTTTGGACGAAAACCAAAGAAACTTGATTTTATTGTAGAATCTGATGATTGGAATAATATATCCTTAAAAACGAACATTTTACCCAATGTTGAACTAAATATGCCGATTATGATTGGACATATGAGTTTAGGATCAATTAGTTATAATGCATGCCAAGCAATATTTCAAGCTGCAAAAGAATTAAAAATAGTTGCTGGCTCTGGAGAAGGTGGACTACATCCTGATTTCTATGAATATGCACCAAATATAATTACTGAAATTGCTTCAGGACGATTTGGAGTTGATATTAATTACTTAAACAATGCAGCGGGTATAGAGATAAAGATTGGACAAGGAGCAAAACCGGGTCATGGAGGGCATTTACCAGGAGAAAAGGTAAGCAGTTTAATCTCCCAAACACGAATGATTCCTAAAGGAAGTGATGCATTATCTCCTTATCCGCATCATGATATCTATTCAATTGAAGATCTGGCACAATTAATTGCAGCATTAAAGGAGTCTACAAGATATAGTGTTCCTGTTGGGGTAAAAATAGCAGCAGTTCACAACTCAGCTCCAATTGCAGTAGGTGTAGTAAGGAGTGGAGCAGATTTTCTAACTTTAGATGGATTCAGAGGTGGAACTGGTGCTGCTCCAAGGATTATAAGAGATCATGCGGGCATTCCTATTGAATTAGCTATTGCTGCTGTAGATAAAAGACTCAGGGAAGAGTGCCTAAGGGAAGAAGTAACTTTAATTGCCGGTGGTTCAATTCGATATTCTGCTGACTTAATAAAAGCTATTGCTTTAGGTGCCGATATGGCTATGTGTTGTATGCCAGTATTAATTGCAATGGGATGCAGAGTTTGTCAGCAATGTTTTAGAGGTCTTTGTTCATGGGGTATTGCTACACAAAAAGAATATCTAGTAAAAAGATTGGATATTTCAATTACGAAAAATAGGATAATAAATTTATTTCATTCATGGAATGAAGAATTAAAAGAAGTGTTAGGAGCGATGGGAATTGATTCTGTCGAATCACTCCGATCAAATAGAGATCGTTTAAGATACATTGGTCCAAATCCGCATATAGCAGAAATTTTAGGAGTAAAACATGCAGGTGAATAAAAACATGATTGTAGAGGAATCTAAAGGAAAAACTCTTAAGATTGGATCAGAAGATATAAGAAGGATAGATACTGCTCCGAATGGGAACCCAATTGATTATAGGGAATTAAATGCTATTATACATGAAGCAATAAACGCTAATTATAAAAAGATTATTTTAAATAATGTTTGTGGACAAAGATTCATAGGAGCTGGTCTACAAGGTGACATAGAAATTACGATTAATGGTATTCCTGGAAATGATTTAGGAATTTTCATGGATGGTCCTAAAATCATAGTTAATGGAAATTGTGAGGATCAGTCTGGAAACACAATGAATGATGGAATAATGATAATAAACGGTGATTGTGGAGATGTAATAGGATTTTCATCTAGAGGGGGGAAAATTTTTATTAGAGGTGATGTTGGTTATAGAGTTGGTATTCATATGAAAGAATTTGAGAATAGATTTCCGTTATTAGTTATTGGGGGAACGACTAAAGATTTTTTAGGTGAATATATGGCGGGTGGAAAGATAATTGTGCTAGGATTAGAATTTTTGCCTAATAATTCTATAGTCGAAAATCAACATCCTATATGTGGTAATGAATTAGGAACAGGAATTCATAGTGGAAGAATTTATCTTCGAACAGATGAAGATTTAGAAAATAAACTAGGTGTCGGTGCAAAATGCTTTGAACTTTCAAAAGAAGAACAACAAGAAATCAATCCTTATATATCAGAGTTTTGTAATTTATATAACATTCCAATAGAAATTATTAGAGAAAAACCATTTAAAATAATTAAACCAATCTCGAAAAGACCATTTGGTGGGAATTATTGTAGTCAGTTAATTTAAATAATAAAAAAATTTTTAGAAATATTATTCTGTTAATTCTTCTAATTGATTAACAAAGTCTTCATATTGATTTATCCCAAGTTTCCAAAAATCAGGTTTAGTTATATCTAAATCCATTATTTCGCCTAATTCTTCTGGTGATAAGCTACCTCCAGCTTTTAAAAGTTTCTTAAATTTTGGAACAAAACTTTTTCCTTCAGTTTTATATTTGCGATAAAGAGCATAAACAAAAAGCTGAGCATAAACGTAAGGATAATTATAAAATCTGAAATTAGGGATATAGTAATGGCCTTTCATAGCCCATTCGTAATCCATTTCGTCAAACCAGTCAACGGAATCGCCATAAATCTTATCTCTCGCTTTAACCCAATACTTTGAGATTGCTTTCCCAACTAAAGCTTCTTTATTTTTAATGGCATCGTATAGACCTTGTTCAAACCATACTCGAGAACTCACTTGAAATGCTGCTTGTCCTGCTTCATCTAATACTTGAGCTAAAATTAACTTTTTTTCTTCAATTGAATCCGCTTTAGATAATAATAGATCTGTTAGTAATAGTTCACCAAAAATGGATGCTGTTTCGGCTACAGAAGCACCAGGATGAAGATTAAAGATAGTTTGTTCACGTGAGGCCATGTATCCATGAATTGCGTGTCCTAATTCATGAGCAAGAGTATAAATTTCTTTTAAACTTCCAGTAAAGGATAATAATATATAACTTGATTTACCATTATACCAAGTATCACAATATGCTCCGTTAGTTTTTCCTTTTCTGACTGCGGCATCGATATGTTTTTTTTCAAACATATCACTCGCATAAGTTTCAAAAGACTCATCAAAATTTCGATATGCTTCTAAGATTAGTTCTTTTGTTTCAATCCAAGACCAATTTTTGCTTTTAGAACTCGGAAGTGGAGCGTGTACATCAGCACAGCTTAATATTGGATATCCTAAAATCTTCGCTTTAATATTTAAATATCTTTGATATACTCCTGCATTTTCTTCCATAGTTTTCATTAAATTATCAATAATTTCTTGTGTTGTATCATTCGCTATAAAACTATGATGCATTGGACTATCGTATTTTCTTCTTTCAGTTATTTTTAACCAATCACTAAAAATGTTTCTTAAAGCAGTTGAATATACAATTTCTTCCTTTCCAAGCGTCCCATAAATAGATTTATTAGTAGAAATTCTCGTTTCTCTATCTGGGTGGGTAAGTAGACTGTTAGCTTCTCCATAGGATAATACTTTTTCTTTACCCTCAACATTAACAATATATTCTCTACTATTAAGCCATTCAGATTGTAGTTCACTCCAAGCCTTTATTCCAAACTGATCCTTCTCTAGGATAATTTGTTCTTCAACTTCCGAAAGTAGATGAGGAGCTATTCTTTTAAATTTTTTCAAATATTGCTTGTACCCTTTAAGTACGTAATCTTCTGCAATTTCTGTTCTCGTTTGCATTAATTTTCCAATTTCAATATCTATAAAAGTAATTTTTTTTAAGATTTCAGTTTGAAAATCATCAATCTTTTTCTTTAAACCTTTTGCTATTAGATCATTCTGATTTGCATCATATAATCTATTAGCATATAAATCTAAATCTCCTAAATCAGCAATTAGTTTCTCATTCTTTTTAATCAAATCAAGAAGGTCTTTTGGTAAGAATTTTGATGAGTAAATTTTACCCTTATAATTCTTGACAAGTTGGTCTGCCATTTTATTAATAGAATCACTAGTTTCAGAAATCTTTGGATCTTCTGGACTTAAAAATATATCGGTTAAATCCCAAGCAATCTCATTTTCCGTCATTAAAATCGCTTTATCATTTATTTTGAAGTATAAAAAGTAATTCTATCTAATTTTATAACAAACTTATACTTTTTTCTTTTTAATCGAAAACATTGATTAGAGTCAAAATTAGATTAATTATTCATACTCTATAGTACTGGGTGGTTTATTCGAGATATCATAAACAATTCTGTTAAAACCCTTTACTTCATTAATAATCCGAGTTCCAATTTTCTCTAACAATTCCCAATCTAATTTAGCAAAATTTGCTGTCATTGCATCAAGTGATTCTACAGCGCGAATAGAACAAATATATTCATAAGTGCGGTAATCACCCATTACACCAACAGTCTTAACTGGTATAAGCACGCAAAATATTTGCCATAAATTACGATATATACCCGCATTTCTAATTTCTTCAATAAGAATTCTATCTGCTTCTCGTAGAGTATCAAGTCGATCTTTAGTAACTGGACCAATGCATCTAACTGCTAAACCTGGTCCTGGAAAAGGATGTCTATATACCATTTCTTCTGATAATCCTAACTGAATCCCTATTTTTCTAACTTCATCTTTATATAAATCTTTAAGAGGTTCAATCAATTCAAGTTTCATATCTTCGGGAAGTGTAACATTATGATGAGATTTGATTTTTGCTGCGGCGTTACTGGTTGCTGCTGTTTCTACTCTATCTGGATAAATGGTACCTTGAGCTAGATACCTGATATTTGGAAATTCACGTTCAATCTCAAAAGTTTTTTCTTCAAATACCTCAATAAATGTATGTCCAATTATTTTTCGTTTTTCCTCTGGATCTTCTACATCCGTTAACTTATCCAAAAATATTTTTTCAGCATTAACATAATGAAAATTCTTAAAACCTAACTTCTCTCTAAATGTTTTTTGAACGTTTAATTCTTCATATTTACGTAATAAACCATTATTTACGAAAATACAATGCAATCGATCTTCAATTGCTCTATGAAGTAGCATCGCTGTAACTGAAGAATCAACACCACCACTTAAACCTAAAATTACTCTATCCTCATTTCCAACTTTTTTTTGGATTAGTTCGATAGATTTTTTTATCCAATCTTGAAGTTTCCACTCCCTTTTAGATTTTGCAACTTTTAAAACGTAATTTTCTAAAATTTTCATTCCATTTGGTGTATTTGTTACTTCTGGGTGGAATTGAACTCCAAATATTAAATTCTTGTCGTCTTTATATGCTGCTATTGGGCAATTCAAGGTATTAGCTAATATTTTAAAACCTTTAGGAAGCTCTATTACTTGATCTCCATGTGACATCCAAACAATTTGATTAGTCTCTAAAGAATCAAATAATAAATCACGATCTAATATTGTTAAAGCTGTTTTTCCATATTCTTTTTGCTCTTTTGATTGGATATTCCCTCCTAATTGATGAATAAGTAAATGAAAACCATAACAAATTCCTAAAATTGGAATCTTTTCGGAAATTATATGATTTAATAAAGTTTGAGGTATTTTAGGGCTATTACTTTCATAAACACTACTTGGACCACCAGATAAAATAACTCCATCAGAATTTTTTTCTTTAAAGAGATTTAAATCTATATTATAAGGTAAAATTTCAGAATAGACTCCTAATTCTCTTATACGCCTTGCTATTAAATGACAGTATTGTCCACCAAAATCTAAAACTAATATCATGATTGATAGTTAAAAAATTATTTAGTTTTTGTAGGTATTTTGATAAAGTAAAAGAATAATTCGTTAAATAAAATAATAATTATGGAGATATAATCTTCTCTCGAACTTAATTTTTGGGTATATACAATATATAGTGTTTTATTTCAGAAACGTATCAAATATTTTGTTTTCATTAAATATAATTTATATTTTGTATATTTCTAAAAATATCTTTTTCAAAATTCCCAGTTTCTTCCCCCATTCTCTCAATAAATTGAAATTATTTTAAATAATTGTGCCCATTATATAGAAATATTGAAAAAAAATCAAAAAAAATATTAAAAGAATATAACAATCACAAAGGTTAAATAAACTATGAATGAAACATTAGACCCATTTAAAATTTCTCAAATCCAACTTCAAGATGCATGTAAATTAAAGGGGTATGATAAAGGAATTTATGATGCCTTAAGTGAACCCGAACGATTTGTACAAATAAAAATTACTATGAAAATGGACGATGGTTCAATAAAGACTTTTAGAGGATTTAGGAGCCAATATAATTCCGCTCGTGGCCCAATGAAAGGAGGAATTCGATGGCATCCAGAGGAAAGTGCATCATTAGTGAAAGCTTTAAGTGCGTGGATGACTTGGAAAACAGCATGTGTAGATATCCCCTTAGGAGGAGCAAAAGGAGGTATAATTTGTAATCCAAAAGATATGAGCAATAAAGAACTAGAAACTTTAGCTCGAAGCTATATTAGACAACTTGCTGATTTTATTGGCCCAAATATAGACGTCCCTGCACCTGATGTTTATACTAACCCACAAATTATGGCTTGGATGATGGATGAATATGAAAAAATTGTTAGGAAACATGCACCATCAGTAATTACAGGAAAACCATTACCTCTTGGTGGAAGTGCTGGACGTTCTATAGCTACAGCAAAAGGAGGTGTTTTTACTATTAGAGAGGCAGCAAAAGATATAGGTTTAAATTTAAATGGTGCAAAAGTAGCAATTCAGGGATATGGTAATGCAGGTTCATGGGCAGCTAAAATTCTTCAAGATGATTTTAATTGTAAGATTATAGCTGTCTCAGATTCTAAAGGAGGAGCATATAATGAAAATGGACTTGATGCATATCAAGCTTCTGATCATAAAGAAAAGACAAGATCGGTTGTAGGTACAAAAGGTACTAAAGAAATTACGAACGAAGAACTACTGGAATTAGAGTGTGATGTCTTAGTGCCCGCAGCTCTCGAAAATGAAATAACTAGAAAAAATGCAGATAATATAAATTGTAAGATTATTGCAGAGTTAGCAAATGGACCAACAACTCCAGAAGCTGATCAAATTCTTTTTGATAAGGGTATCCTTGTTATTCCTGATTTTCTCTGCAATGCAGGTGGAGTTACTGTCTCTTATTTCGAAATGGTCCAAGGATATTATAGTTACTTTTGGACTGAAAAAGAAGTATTTGTTGCTTTAGACCGAGTAATGACAAATGCATATCATTCTACTGTCGATCAAGCGCGAAAATTTAATTCTAATAACAGAATGGGCGCTTATATGATCGCTATTGAAAGAGTTACAGATGCTATGAGATTAAGAGGATGGATATAAAATTTCTTTTTCTCTTCTTTTTTTAAAAAATAAATAATAGATTCAAATAGATAAGAGTCTAAATATTAATATAACCATATTTTAAAGATTTTAATTTGAAAATTCTTAACTTAAGTAGGTTTTTTTTATGGAAATAAATCCTTTTGAAGTTGCAAAAAAACAAATCGATATTGTCGCTAAAGAAATGGGATTAGATAAGAATATTACAGAATATCTTAAAAGAATAGAAAGGGCACTTATAGTTTCAATTCCAATTATAATGGATGATGGCACTCTCAAAATATTTGAAGGATATAGAGTCCATCATTCAACAGTAAGAGGTCCTGGAAAAGGTGGAATTAGATTTGCTCCGAATGTAAATTTAGATGAAGTGAAAGCACTTGCTACTTGGATGACATGGAAAACAAGTTTATTAAATCTACCTTTAGGAGGTGCAAAGGGGGGAGTTCGAGTTGATCCAAGAAAGTTATCAAAGAAAGAATTAGAAAGGCTTACTAGAAGATATACTGCAGAAATAATTAATATTATTGGACCAGATATTGATGTTCCTGCTCCTGATGTAAATACCAATGCACAAATAATGGCTTGGATTATGGATGTATATTCCATGCAAAAGGGTAGATCTGTTCCTGGAGTAGTTACTGGAAAGCCCATCGAGATTGGTGGTTCTGTAGGAAGAGAACCGGCTACTGGAATGGGTTTATATTTTGTTTTACAAGCAATATGTGAAAAATTGGACTTAGACCTAAAAAACCTAAATATTGTAATCCAAGGATTTGGTAATGTAGGTGGTACTATTGCGGAATTATTATTTAACCATGGTTGTAAAATTATAGCTATTTCAGACGTAACATCAGGGCTTTATTATGACAAAGGTTTGGATATTAAGAAACTATTAGAATGGGTAAAAGATGGTAATTATCTTAAAGATTATAAAAACCAGAATTATAAAAAAATAGTAAATGAAGAATTATTAATCCTTAAGTGTGATGTACTTATTCCCGCTGCTATTGAAAACCAAATTACTAAAGAAAATGCTGATAAAATAAATACAAAGATCGTTTTAGAAGGTGCAAATGGGCCTACAACTCCAGAAGCAGACGAGATATTATATAAAGAAGGAATTCATGTAGTTCCCGACATACTTGCAAATAGCGGTGGAGTGACTGTATCTTACTTTGAGTATATACAAGATATCCATTCCTATTTTTGGAAATTGGATCGTATAAACAAAGAACTTAAAAGAATTATATTAGAAGCATTTGAAGATACATATAAAATCTCACTTGAACGTAAAATCCCATTACGTACAGCTGCATATATTATCGCTGTTTCTCGGATTGCTAAAGCAATAGAATTAAGAGGGATCTTTCCTTAATTATTTTCTTAAATACTTATTAAGAAAATGGAATTAAAACAAGGAGAAATCCTAAAGCACATAGTAAATGAATGATCGCAAAAAGCGCTCCCATTTTAAATAATCTTTTATAATTAAGATTTTCTACTCCGTTATCCCTTGCCACTTTGAGAGTCATCATATCACATGCAGCTCCTTGAGGGATAAAGTTTCCCCCGAGATTTACTGCTATAATTAAAGAAAATAAGAGTGGAACAGAAGGAAAACTGAAGCTATTGATTAATGTACTAATTATTGACATAAATATTAAAGCTGTAGGAGTATTAGCTACCAATCCTGATATAAAACTTATAATTATGAGCAATATAAAGGATAACAAAATCGGATTTATCGATTCAAATGGCAAACTAGCAAAAATTTCGTCAAATCCTGCTTCTATAAGAGATCCAACAATAACATACAATGCAATAAAGAAAAATATTATTTCCCATTCAATATCTCCAAGTAACTCTCCCATTGCCTTCTTTGTAAATTTTTTATTTATTAATACTAACAATAATGCCGATATTATTGCTGTTAAATATAGTAGAGGTAAAATAGCGAAAAGCATTATTGTAATAATTATCGCAATGCTATTAAAATAAAAAAATTTTTTATTTTTTATCATAATATCAGCATCTACTAATTCTAATACAAATCTCTTCTGTTGATCTTCTATTTTTGGTTCCTTTGATAAAATAAATTTATCAATTAAAAAGACCGTAAGAAATAATAAAGCAAACGAGAAGATCCAATAGTACTGAATAAAGTAAAAAGTATTCAGTCCAAATTGTTGTGAAATAATAATATTTTCTCCACTAGAAAAGGGTGTAATTATAGAACCTATATTTATACAAATTGTCATACCTAATAGGTAGGTACCTGCTCTGATTTTTAAAAAATAGCAAAGACGGACTACAACTGGTGCGAGTATTAGTACAACTACAACATCAGTAATAATAGCTGCTAATAGGGTTGTTATTATACAAAGAAGATATAAAAAGACTCTCTGATCCCCTTTTGAAATCTTGAACAACTTGACTGCCACATACTCAAGTACGTTTGAATCTTGGGCGATCTTTGTTATAATACTCATGCTTAATATTATTATTATAGCAGGCCATTCAATAAATCCCACAAATCTTTCGAATGGAAGCCCTAATTCTATCCCAGTAATTGTAGCACCATAAAACATACATAATAAAGAAATAGCTACAAAATCTAAATCCTTAATTGAGTAACTCGCAATTATAAGTCCAAATAATATAAAAAGCAGAATTAATAATGGTACATTCATAATTACTCAAATTGAAGATCTTAGATTAGTATTAATAATGTAAGTAAACCTATTTTAATAAATCTAATTAAATTATGTTCATTGAAGTCTCTTATATATTAAAATTAAGAATTACTTCAATAGAAAGAGCTTTAAAAGGAATGTGAATAAATTTAATTCATTTAGAAGAGAAATATTTGAAATTAAATAATCAAATATATTTTCTTTAATGAAAAAGTGAAGACATCTTTCATATCCTTGTTCTTTTTTTATTAATTGAACTATTCTCCTAATTAAGTTTATGATTTGTTTTTCTACGACTAGCATATCACACTTAGTCGGATCTATACTTATAATATTAATACCAGAATTTCTATCGAAAGTGAATTTTCGCAATTCACTGCTACTTTTTACATAATCATGGTTAAGGTAATTTTTAAACATTATTTCAATTTGTCCATATATTTTTTCTTTTATTTCAGAAGTTAAATGTCCTTCAATTACATTCATAAGCAAATTAAGAATTTGTTGAAAGATGCCTAAGATATCGAAATATTCAGCAATAGTGCTTATATCTTCGGCCGTTAACCACTGAGAATAATATTCATCTATTATATCTTTAAAAGGATTAAAAAGATCTGTATTGCCTTTCCATAAATTTTTCCATTCTTCCTTGTTTCCTTTTACATAACGGTCAATAAACGTATTCATTATAATATTTAATCGTGCTTTTAACATATCTCCATGAACATTTTTCTCAGAGGCTGCAACAAACAGCAAATTTAATTCTTTATCTTCTAAATATACCCACCTTAGCCCTCCCATGTCTATACTTTCAATTCCTGATTGAAATTCAAAAACAGTGAATTGGTTTAATGCTGCTAATAATCCAGAAACTAGATCCTCATCTAATGCCAAATCCATGTATGCTTTATATAATAAAGTAATACCACTTTCAGAATCTAAGATCCATATGTTCATTTACTTAACCTTTTTGACCCTTTTGTGTCTGATAATATAAATTAATTATTAAAATAAATGTCTTTGTTAAACTAAAAAGAACTCTAATTTATAATATATCCTTAAGACTACTTGTTTTACAATACTTTTGTAAATTTCTTAGCATATCAGTTACTTTCATTTGTAGAGTTAAATCAGCCGCTCCCCCCATCATATTAAGGAAATCACTAGTCAATACTAGACTTTCAATAAAGACACCAACTTTAGATTTATTAGAAGACAAAGATTTAATTCTCAAACGACCTTCTAGTTGTTTCACATCTTTATTATTTCTTACATTAAATTCTATTAATCTTCCTTTTTCTCCTTGCTCGCCCTTATCTTCCAATACTAATTCGCCTTCCATCTCTATTGGAACATTGATAACATCAATTTTATCGTAAATCTTACTAAATAAAACGTTGGGAGCTATAAATTTAGCTTCCATTCCTTTTGTGGGTTTTATTGTTTCCCAAAATTTAGCCTTATATATTGTCTTAATAAGTTCATCTTTATTACAATTATCTATTTCTAAAACTTTTGAAATCTTAGTCATAATAAGGATCTAAAATCTTCTTCTATTAATTTTTTTATGTTTTATATAAATCCTCTCATTAAAGAAATTTCAAGAAAAAAGCTTTAACTATCATTAGTGTCTCTAAATAACCGACTTCCTTCGATATCACGTTCCTCATTGCAATTGGGGCATATCCAAGTAGTCTCATTTTTCTTTATAGAATTTAAGCATTGATCGCATACTGTTATATCACAAATACAATAAAAACATTGATCAAGCTTATTTTGACAGTCTTTTCCACAAATATAACAATTAGGGGGATATTTTGATTTAGCCATTTTTTCAAATTCAAAAATATTTATAATAATCAATATTATACTTTTAATTTAAAAAATTATTTTATTTATTAATTTTAATGAGTTTAATTTAGATAAAATGAATAAGTTAAAATCAAGAATTCAGTTACTTAGCTTATTTTCAATATTTTTCGTTTATAGTGCTATAAAAGCATTATTTAATAACAATCCAAGTGAATTCTTTATCTGGTTATTAATTACAGCAATATATATTGTTTCTTTGGTTATACTATACTTTGTCGTGAAAAATTGGCAAAAAGAACAAACAATATAGTTATTAAATATAATGAGTTTACCTTTACTTTCTTTTTTTAAAAAAGTCAGAGATCATTCCATCGATTCCAAGACTTTTTAATAATGTATCTTTTACATTCATTTGAATCGTTAATTCACTCATCTGTCTGAGCGCATTTTCTAATGTTTTTGAAAAAGTCTCACTCATTTCTTTTATCGTACCAGATGTCATTTGTAATGATTCTCTTATTGCGATAGTAGTTTCATGAATTTCAGCAGTCATTTTTTCCATGCTAATTCTCATTTCTGTAAGTTCTTTCTTCAAATCTTTGATGCCCATTAGTTTTTTTCTCCTAATCTGTTTTTAATTTTAAAATTGTTCAGCTAAGTTTTAAATTATTTATTATAATAATTAATCTTTTAAGACTTATATTGTATGTTTCTAATAAGGAAAATTAAAAAAATTTAGTTAACATGTCTGAATGGAAAAATAGGATTGAAAAATGCGAACCAGAAGATAATTTCTGTTCTGGATGAGGAATTATTGATGGTATACTCAGCTCTATTAGATATATAAAAAAGAAACGTCAAGAAAAAAATAAAAAGAATCTCAAGGATTAAATCATCAAATATTAGGATTTAATCTTAAAGGTTTTGCCCGAACCCGAGATTAATTTTCACTTCTTTTTTCAATTATATAAAATATTATAATATTAGGGTTTTTTAGGGCCTTCTCCTACTTTTCGGTATATGAATCCCTTTTGTTCAACTGTTTTTTTATCAAATATATTTCTCCCGTCAATAATAATAGGAGTTCTTACTTTCTCTTTTAATTGATCAAGATTAATATCATAATATTCTTTATGGTTTGTAGCAAATATAAGAACATCAGCATCTTTAACAGCTTCATCAAAATCTGAAGTTAATTCCGTAAGCTGAAAATTTCGTTCTTTAACATATGGATCATGAGCTATATACGTGATATTATGTGAGTGGTATCTTTTCGTGAGTATATTTATGATATTCTCAGTCGGAGTATTACGCGTATCATCCGTATCTGCCTTATAAGAAACTCCCATTAAAGCGATCTTCAAATTATCAACTAACTTATGGAGATCCCTAAAAACGTCCTCCATTAATTCTACCATATGTTTTGGCATAAAATCGTTTAAATTTCTGGAATATGGAATAAGTTTAATCTTTTCTTCATTTTTTTTATCTGTCCATTTTTCATAACCGTTCAAAAGAAGCCAAGGATCTTTCGTTAAACAATGTCCGCCAACACCAGAACCAGGATAATGCATCATCCTATCATGCCTATAATTTATTAATTTAACAATTTCAAATACATTTCTGTTAAAATCTTCACATAACAGAGCCATTTCATTTGCAAACGCAATGTTTACATCCCTATATGCATTTTCAATACATTTTGTCAGTTCTGCTGTGAGTGTATCAGTAACCTGTAATTCTTTCTTCACTACTTTTCCATATAAGAATTTAGCCTTTTCATTTGCTTCGGGGCATCCTCCCCCAATTACTCGAGGAAAGTTGATAATATACTCTAGTAATTTTCCGGGCATAACGCGCTCAAAAGAAAAAACTAAATAAAAATCTTTCCTTCTTTCTAAACCACTTCCATCTTCTAAAATAGGCTTGACAATATTATCTGTGGTTCCGGGAGCAACAGTGGATTCAATAATTATAGTTGTTCCTTTTTTTATATGTTTAGATATTTTTTGAGATACTTCAATCAATGATTCATATCTTGGAATTTTACTTTCTAATTCTACTGGAGTTTGAACATCAATTAAGATATAATCCGCATCATTACATGCTTCATAACTATCGGTAACATGAAATTTTTTATTTTTGACGATTCTTGCGATTAATTCGTCTAAACCAGGCTCTTCTCCTTCGAATGGACTTTTTCCGTTATTTAACCATTCAATTTTCCAACCTGACCTTTTTGATCGTCTTTGGATACCTGTTACATGAAATTCATCAACATCGGCCAATAATGCTGCCATGGGAATCCCTACATAGCCCATTCCAATAACTACTATATTTATAGTCATTTTATTACCAAACTAAATTTATGAGAATTTTTAGAAATTATTATTATCTTTAATTATTCATTATTGAAAAAATTTTATTCTAAACAAAGGGAAAAAATTGATCTAAGTTATGCTTTATTCTGCCTTTTAATCCTCATCCCAAATAAAAATCTTAAGGCATTTACTTTTCTTATGATTAAAACTAAACCCATAATAATAACAAATGATAATGAACTGATGATTAGGTATTTTGAAAAAATATTCAGATCCAACCTAACAATATAGAATCCAACTATGACTATTATTGTCTGATGCAATACATAAAACGGCAAGACAATTTCATTTAAAAATTTTCGTGATTTATGATCTTTATTAAGATACTTGCTTGCTAAAGCTAAAACAACAATCATCCAGCTCCATCCGTTTATTACACGAAAACTGTAGAATAAAAGATCAGAAAGTTGTAATGTATTATCCAAAAGCGTATTTTGAAAAATTATCATAATTATAAGAACTAAAAATGTTGTAATAAAACCAAAAATTATGCTAATATTTCTATTTTTTTCAATAACTTCTTTAAATTGGACATTAGAAGCAAAAATATAGCCATAAATAAAAAGGATTAAATATGAAAAGAGGTTCCAACCTCCAAATTCCAAATAGTCAACAAAAATATTAATGAATTCTGTGAAAATTAAAGGAATCATGAGCAATAATATTATTCCTGGTTTTTTTAGAGAATTAGATAATCTTGAAATTTTTATCAGATTTTCTTCTTTTCTTAGATAAATAAAAGGTTTTAAAGTTACAAACGTGAAAATAAGAAGAACAAATAAAAACCATAAATGATGTCCTACCCATGAAAAATTTCCACCAAACCCATACAACCCTTCAAAATAGCGAGGATAAAATTCAAAAAAGGATCCTGTAAATTCTCCTTTGCTTACTCTTTCAAGATAAACCTGTATAGATACATGCGTAAACATCCCTACAACAAGAGGTATCAAAAGGCGTATAATTCTATCTTTTAAATATAAACCACTTTTTACGAAGCCTAAAGCATAAAATGTACCCATTCCCGCAATAATAAAGAAAATAGGCATTCCAAATCCAGATAACATTACTTGAGCTATTGTAATCCCCATATCTAATTCATTATTTTTAACATGCCAATCAAAAGTATCAAAAAATCGTGAACAATGGAATAAGAATACTAGTACTGTGGCAATTATCCTTAACCAATCAAGATCATAACGCCTTTCGAACTTACTTATTTCTAGTTTTGATACACCCTCTTTATCTA
The DNA here is from genome assembly GCA_048941015.1 of Promethearchaeota archaeon. Taxonomy (GTDB): domain Archaea; phylum Asgardarchaeota; class Lokiarchaeia; order Sigyniarchaeales; family SOKP01; genus SOKP01. The sequence continues at coordinate 24,870 of JBHLNZ010000025.1, forward strand.
ATTTCAAGTATCTTACCTCTTAAAGGAAAAATTTATGATAATTATTTTTTACATTGCTCTTATATTTATAGTTATCTCAATAATGCTAGGAAGTTAATTTTATTTAAAAAAAGTAAAAATAAGTTTATTATTTCTTAAGGTTTCTTTTTCATGTAAGAACTTCCTTTTACTGCTTTAAGTATCCCTGCGGCTATTGCTCCAGCAATAAATCCTCCTACATGAGCAAAATGAGCTGTTGATCCCATACCAAATGGATCATAGAGAGAATAAATAGCATAAGTTATTTCTGCAATAAAATATGTTAGGATAAAATAGCCTGCACTTACTCTTCTCATTGAGGTGCCTGATGCTGATGGAAGATAAAATTTGTTTTTAGGATATAGAATTAAATATACTCCCATAAGGCCGAATATTGCTCCTGAAGCTCCTAAAGAAGGTATATCAGACAATGTTACTCCTGGTATAATTTCCCCCGGTATAATAACTGTACTCAATGCATGAAGTAAACTACCACATAAACCTGAAAGTAAGTAAACAATAAGATAATAAATATGACCCATTGCATGCTCACAATTGTCGGTAATTACTATGAAAAACCACATATTCATGATTATATGTACGATATCACCATGCATAAACATAGAAGTTAGTAGTGTCCATAATTTCTGCCCCGCAAAAAATTCTGCTGGAACAAATGCATATTCAATATGCATTTGACCTGCTGGATCCAGTAATTGCCATATAAATACAGCTATATTAGCGAATAATATTATTACTGAAAAATATTGTTTGAAAAAGGGTATTTTATCACTTTCTGCTTCTAAAACCATTTTTAATTCCTTGTAATTATTTATTTATAATTTTATTATTATTGATTCATAATAGTTTTAATTATTTTTAGTAAATTAAAAAATCTAGATAATAATGAATAAATTGAAAATTTAAAACTTAAAATTTGATTAAATCTTAATTTATCTATGAAATTAGGAAAATCTAGTCTTCATGATATAGCAAAAATCAGTCCAGATTCTGTAAAGCGTAAGCGAATCTCGAGTTATGACAGAACTGGTGGAAATCATGATTGGATTGATGTTAAACCTGGTGAAATGGTTATTTTAGCTGAACAAGAAGCCGCTGGATGCATTAAACATATTTGGTGTACAATGTCATGTAAATCAAAATATTACTTACGCAATATCATTATTAGAATGTATTGGGATGGAGAATCTGATCAAAATCCAAGTGTAGAAGTTCCAATTGGAGATTTTTTCGGAGTTGGTCATGCAATGAAAGTGGAATTCGTTTCATTACCTTTACAGATGACTCCTAGGGGAGGAAGGGGTTTTAATTGTTGGTGGCCTATGCCATTTTCTACTAAATTTAAAATAATTTTAGAAAATGACAATCCAAACCTTTTGAAATTTTATTATTATATTGATTATGACATCTATGAGGATGGATTTGAAAACGAAAAATCTTATGGAAGATTTCATGCACAATGGCGTCGTGAAAATCCTACAAAACCTAAGCTAGTTGATAAAGAAACTGGAGAAAAGTTTACCAAACGAAAACCCATAAGATTTAATTACGTAGGAGGTAAAAATACAGAACCCTTAGAAGAGAATTATCGGATATTAGAAGCCAAAGGAAAAGGGCATTATGTAGGGTGTCATTTAGATATAGATAATATCACTTTCTTTCCGTTTATTAACTGGCCTGGTGAAGGTGATGACATGATCTTTATTGATGATGGTGTTGATAAGAAGAAACCCACACTTTATGGTACTGGAACTGAAGATTATGTCAGTCAAGCTTATGGGCAAGGAAAGCAATACTTTGCTCCTTACTTTGGCACAATCAAGCCTGGTGGTTTTAATTTCTGGGGTAATATTACTTATTATCGTTTTCATATCGAAGACCCAATTTATTTTAACAATAAAATCATTGTCACTATTGAACACGGGCATGATAATCATCGAAGTGATGATTGGTCATCAACAGCATATTGGTATCAAATCGAACCTCATGATCATAATCTATTTCCACAATTATTAGACCGAAAAGGGAGACAACCTAGATCCCATGTTTCTCATATTATAAGAAAATCATTATGTTATTTAATAATTATAACATTGATAACTTTATCATTATTCTGGATGATCTATCAGTTTTTCTAAAAGAAGTACTTTAAAATAATTTTATTCTATATTCCCAAAATTTTTTTTACATTATTCAGGAGTTCCTTGCCAGAAATGACTTTTACTAAATACCCATCTGCTCCTAACTTTTTTCCCATTATGATATCTTCATTAAAATTTTTAACAGTTAATAGTACAACAAGTATATGTTTGTATTTTGGATTTGATTTGATTTTCTCTAAAACTGTATATCCACTCATCTCAGGCATCATAATATCCAAAAGAACAAGTGCTATATCCTCATAGCTTTTCTCAATTATATCTAACGCATCTCTTCCACTTTGGCATGTAATTGTATTATAATTCTCCAGTTTTAAGAATTCTTCCACTAAATGAACTATATCGGGCTCATCGTCAACTACAAGAATATATTTCGGATTCTCCATTATGATTCTACAACTATTATTTTAATTACAAGGACTTGATTCCTATAATATTTTTCATTTTCATCTTTATAAAATTTCTAATTTTTAAAGTTTTGATCGATATCATCAAGAAAAACTTAGTAATCGAAATTTAAAGCTGAAATTAATAACTGCTTAAGGTTTTTAAATTTACATTATTTGGTTTAAAATAGAATACGAAATTTACATTAATGTTAAAAATTCACTTATTCAAAATCTCTTTAACATATGCTAAAAGGTCTTTCCCTGAAAATGGCTTGGTTATATATCCATCTGCCCCAAGATCCTTACCTTTTTGCATGTCTTCATTAAAACTCTTTACAGTAAATAAAATTACTAAAATATGTTTATATTTTTCATTTGATTTGATAGATTCAAGAACTTTATAACCACTAAGTCCTGGCATCATAAGATCAAGAAGGATCAGAGAAATCTCTTGATGCTTCTCTTCCAAAATTCTCAAAGCATCTTTTCCATTATTACAGGTAATTGTTTTAAAATCTCCCAATTTCAAGAACTTCTCTGTAAGACTTACGATATCGGGTTCATCATCTACTATTAATATTGTCGTTTTATCTGTCATTTTAATTTTGTCTTACTCTTAATAAGTCTTTATGATTTTAATAATACCATATATCAACTTATATAAATAATTTATCTGATCGTCATTTTTTGATCTTTGATGGATAGAAAAAATAACATTCCAAAGTTTCCGGAATCATATTTGGGAGATAAATCAAATGAATATGAAAATTCTACTTCAATGGAGAGAAATCAAAAAAGAACAACGTTAATTACTCTTCAATATTTATTCGATGAAAAATTGAACAATATAGGTTTTGAAGATGTTTTAAAAGAAAATACGTATCTGATTTTAGATTTAGGATGTGGTACAGGATTTTCAACAGAGATTTTATTAGCAGAAGGATTTAGAGTAATCGCGGTAGATATTTTAATTGATATGCTCTCCAAAGCTGTTAAAAAGAAGCATTTCTTTCCTAATAATAATAATGTAGAATATTTATTAGCAGATATTAATCACTTACCATTTAGAATTAATTCAATAGATCTAGCTATCTCAATATCCGCTTATAACTTCATAATTTACGGTAAAGAGGACATTCTTGAAATAAACAAAACTGTTAATAATTCTGCTAAATACCTACATGAAATTCTTAAACAAAATGGGAGAATTGTTTTAGAATTCTATCCTAAGGATGATGATGAATTATACTTATTTATCTCTTCATTCATAAATAATGGTTTTAAAGGATTTATGGTAAAAAATAATCCTCGACAAAAAGGGGGTCAAACTTTCTTATTATTGAAAAGCTGTTGATTTGAAATGGGAACTTGTAAATTTTGCGGAAAAACAGATAATATAATATCAAATATACTAGAAATATGTCGAGATTGTATTCTAAATAAAGATTGGAATATAGTAAAACCACACATTTTATCTGTTCATAAAGAAGTACGAAAATTAGTATATTTGCCTGAAAAACCCCCGAAAGCGAACTCTTCTGAGGTAAAGCTAATCTGTAATTTATGTTTTAATGAATGCAAACTTTCTGCTAATGATAATAGTTATTGCGGTTTGAGAGATATACAAAAAAATAATAGCGGAGAACTTCCTTTTCCTAAGAAATCAAAAGGATATATCCATGGATATATTGATGCAAATCCAACTAACTGTTGTAACGCCTGGTTTTGTCCTGCAGGGACATCTTCAGGGTATCCTCAATATTCAAATTATCATGGACCAGAATATGGAACATATTCATATGCTGCCTTTTTGTATGGATGCACCTTTGATTGTTTATTTTGTCAAAATGCTTCGCATAAATATTTCTCTAAAAAATATTTTTTTGATGCTGATATTATAGCAAATCAAATAGCCAAAAATGAAAAAATTACGTGTCTTTGTTATTTTGGAGGAACTCCAGAAGCGCAATTACCATTTACAATACACTTGGCAAACATTATAATAGATAAAATTAAAAAAGAAGATAAATCAAGAAAATTTCGAGTGTGCTGGGAATGGAATGGTAGTGGTAATACGGAATTAGTTGAAAAATGTATGGAGATTGCAATTCAATCGGGAGGGAATATTAAATTTGATTTAAAATCATTTAATGAAAAACTAAACATTGCTTTATGCGGAATAAGTAATAAAAGGACTTTAGAAAATTTTAAATTTTTAGCTGAAAATTATTTTGGCACAAGAAAAGGAGTTCCTGAAATGAGTGGTTGCACTTTATTGGTTCCCGGATATATTAATTATAAAGAAGTTGAGTTAATAGCTAAATTTATTAGTAATATTAATGACGAAATTCCCTATAGTTTATTAGTATTTCATAGTGATTACCAAATGAGAGATTTACCGATTACTCCAAAAAATCAGGCATTAAAGTGTTTAGATACAGCGCAAAAATATTTGAAACATGTTAATTTAGGCAATAAGTTCTTGTTGGGTTTCTCTTAGTACCTATATTTTTAGAATTAGATAATAAAATATTTATTTTAAAAATAATTATCGTTCTTACTATTATTTATTCGAATATCAATAATATTTAAACTAAATAAGCTGGGAAACATTGCAGAAAGCAAGAATTAGATTATCATCGACAGAATTAAATTCTTTACAATCTGTTTGTGAACAAATAGAAAGTGTCTGTAAGAGTCAAGGAATTAAAAAATACGGACCTATTCCTTTGCCAACTAAGCATTTAAAAGTACCTACAAGAAAGGCACCCTCTGGTCAAGGGACTGCTACATGGGCGAAATATGAGATGCGTATACATAAAAGACTTTTTGAAATAATAGCAAATGAAAGAAGCATGCATCTTATAATGAAAATTCAGATACCTGAATCAGTATTAGTCGAAATTGAATTAATGTAAAAAATTTTTACTTTATTAAATTATCTTTTAATTATATTTATATCATTAAACCACTATAACTCTATTAAATAAGAAGAATTTTGAGTTATAATTATTAATACTTTTGATTTTTATGGCGGATTTTCATACTAAAACTTTTTATGGCCAAAAATCAAGTTTAACCATTACAAGTCCAGCAAAGATGGTTCCATATATTTTTTTGAGTTGTATTCACAGAAAGGAAGATGGATCATGGGAGCAAACGATTAAAGGAGAAGGAAAAACTGTAAAATTATCAATTGAAGAAATTATATGCATTCTTGAAGTCCTTAATAGAAAAAGTGCAAATTGGAGAGGTTATCATGTTTTTAAAGAACGAAAGACTGAGATTTATGTTGGATGGGAAGATGAATCACGAAAAGTTATCCAAGTCAAAATCGGTGATTATAAGAAGAAATTAAGATTTCCAAATTTAAATTTCATTACCTTATTACTTGAGCATATTTTACTTGAGAAAATTGAATTTGCTACAAGTGGGACTTTTGAAACAAAACTAAAAGAAGAAAAGGAAGATGAAGAGAGTGAGTATGGACTATTTTCAGAACACATAACTGCTAGGGATGGATTGCAAGTAGTAGAAACCACAGAATACGGAGTAACGCATAAAACAATAGAAATAAATGCAGAAATTAAGGTTGAAAGTCCAAAAGCCTTGTTAATAACTTTAGATTCAGGAGAGGAATTTTGGTTGCCTAAAAGTACAATTCATTCATCTTTTGATGTAAATGAAAAAAATAAATTTCAAAAATTAATTGTAGATCAATGGATTATCGAAAAAAATAAAATACTTAAATGAATAAAAAGAAAATATATCAAAAATTTTATGGGAAACCTATTTTCTTAAACTTAGTCTTATTAGTTTTAAATTTAGGATTACTTATATCAAAGATAATATGAAATGAAATAAAAATTAATATTATTACGAAATTTAATTTAATAATTATTCTTTTAAGAGATTTTTATGGAATTAAGTATTGATAATTTGAAAAATATTGCATTAATGGTCTATAAGAAAATTCATCCTTTAATAGGAATGAAAGAAGCAGCTCAAAAGTCAGAATTAGGTGCTGGAGGAGATATAACTATGCTTATAGATACTGTTGCAGAAAATGTTATTATCGAATCTTTAAAGCAACTAAATGTAGATATCTTATTAATAAGTGAAGAGATAGGTGAAATATTCATTGGAAATCGTGATAGAGCAATAAAAAGTAAAAGAGTTCTAATTGTAGATCCTTTAGATGGCTCAAATAATGCAGTTAGAGGGATTCCATATAGTTCTGTATCTTTAGCATATGCGGAAGGAACTCATATGAAAGATATTATAAAAGCAGTAATTATTGATATATATACTAAGGATGTTTACTGGGCAGTAAAGAATAAAGGAGCATTCTTAAATAATAATCCTATTTCTGTATCTGAAATAGATATAACAGAGAAATGTTTCTTTGAGTTAAACCTTCCAATGAAAAATTTATTTACGTATATTAATAAATTAGCTCCTATAATTAAAAGATTTTATCGTGTTAGAATTTTAGGGAGTAGCGCTTTAACATTATGCCATATAGCGAAAGGAAGTATGGAAGCTTTTATTAATTTAAGAACCAGTAATAGATTGGTGGATGTTGCCGCAGGATTTTTAATTCTAAAGGAAGCTGGTGGAAAAATTTTTTCAATAAATGGAACTGCTATTGATAGGGAGTTATCTATAAACACTAAATTCCCTTTTGTAGCTTGTAATGCAAAAATTGAGCTTCTTTTAAAAGAAATGATGACTTCAGAGCGACTATGATTAGTTTTTGAGAACCAAAGGTTAGAGGATTAAAAAATGAGAGAAATGAATCGATTATCTCGAGAATTTTTTAATAGAGAGACTCAAAGTGTAGCTAAAGACTTAATAGGAAAATACCTTGTTAGAAAAATACCTGATAGCATCCTTATAGGTAAAATAATTGAAGTTGAGGCTTATCTTGGTCCTAATGATAAAGCTTGTCATACTTATAATTATAAAAAAACCGAAAAGACAAAAACTATGTATCTTAAACCAGGTACGCTATATATTTATTTCATTTATGGTATGTATTTTTGTCTTAATGTTATCACAGAACCAGAAGGAATACCTTGTGCGGTTCTAATAAGGCAATTATATCCTATTGAAGGAATCGAAATTATGAAAGAAAATAGAAAAGTAAGGATTGGAATGAATTATAAAAATTTATTAGATGGACCTAGCAAATTATGTATGGCTATGAACATTACAAAAAATCATTTCAATGGAAAGGATTCATGTGCTTCAAATTCTGAACTCTTTTTTACAGAAGGGGAAAAAGTTTCTCAGGAAAGTATAGTTATGGGGAAGAGAATTGGAATCGAATATGCTGAAGAAGATCAAGAACGTTTATTACGTTATACATTATTAGAAAATATCTAATTTCGGGTATCATTTTAATTTACCCAATTTATCATTCCAGTTTTTCGCGTGAAATATTTTATATATGAGCATAATACTTTGCTTTATTTTTAATAAAAATCAATATATTTAAATATCAAATCTTTGACTTTTCATTTAGTTAGAATAATTATTCATAATATAATATAGGTTAATTTTATGGGAAAAGACGCATTAAAATTTTTTCATGCATACATTAATGAAATGATTGATGTAGGTGGAGAAAATTTACCAAGAGCAGTAAGTACAAAATTGGGAGGGAAATTGGGGAGTTTATATAAAAACAGAGGGTATAATGATTTAGAAAGCGCCTTAAAACAAATATATAAAGTTTTGGGTGCTAAGCCAAAAATCAAAAAAATAGGCGAAAATATATATGATATAAAAATAAAACACTCGAAGAGATTCTGTCCAATAGGGGGCAAAAGCAATCCAAATCAAGCCAAAATAATTCAAGTTAATATTTGCTACCCATATACAAAGAGTTTTTTAAACGCTCTATTTCCAAATTGGCATTTTAATGCAGAAATAAAGCATTGTATTGTAGCTAATAGTTTTAATAATTATTGTCATTATACACTTGAAATAAAAGAGAAAAATAATCACTAATTATTGAATTTATACTATTTTTTAGGATATTTCGATTAAATATCCATCATTTCAATATTACCACTAAATAATTTTATATTTTATATTGAATTATTCATCTTGGACAACCTGGGCAACGTCTGAAGTCCCTATGCTGGACGGACCGCAAAATGCTCATAGCGGAAATTGCCCGATTTAAGGTCTTATGAGTTGTTGGTATCCAATTTTATATTCCGTCGAAGTGCTCCCTATAATGGTGGGTGCTTGTGGCGTTATCTTCTGTAGGGAAGATATAAGCCCGTAATTGCGAACCCGGCCAGGCCAGGGATGGAGCAGCCGTAAGTATAGGTGTTCACGCTTTATAGTAAGGGCATGGAGGGGTATATTATCTGGTCATATCTACAGAATTAAGATCGAGGATCGGGTTTTTTTTATACTTTTTCTTTAGCGATTAATTTCTTATTTAGATCTCTTTTAATTATTGAAATAAATTCTTTAGTATCTGGAAAGATATATACTATATTATCTCCATCGTCTTCAATAGTTATTTCTCTTATATACTTGCCTTCAACCTTAGTTTTCATATCATTCAGAATCATAATAAAGTAAATCAAAACGAGCTTCAAAAAAGCTCATAATATCGACATAATATAGGTTGGAATTATAGAGATTTTAAGCATAATAATTAATTGGAGCTAAAATTAAATTGAGATCTAAAATTATGAAAATTAATTAAAATATAAATCAATTAATATTATTTAACAATGTCAAATGAAATTGTTTATGTTGAAGCTCGGATCTTAGAAAATTTTATGAGAGACGTTTTCATTGGATTAGACGTTCCACCAGATGATGCAAAAATAATAGCAGAAGTCTTGATTACTTCAGATCTTAGAGGAATTGAATCTCATGGAATACAACGGTGTAAAATGTATTATGACCGTATAAAAGAAGGGATATACGAAACAAAAACTAAGATCGATGTCATTAAAGATGGACCGACTACTGCTTTATGGGATGGAAATTGCGGTATGGGACATGTTATTGCGTACAACGCTATGAAAACTGCAATAGAGAAAGCTCGAAAGTATGGATTAGGTGCAGTAGCCGTTAGAAATTCCACACATTTCGGAATTGCAGGATATTACTCCCTCATGGCGATAAAGGAAGGAATGATAGGACTAGCAGTAACTAACGCACGTCCCTCTATTCCGCCTACTTTTGGAGTTGAACCAATGTTAGGAACTAATCCTCTTACTGTTGGAGCTCCTACAGATGAAGGATTTCCATTTCTTATTGATTGTGCAACTTCAATTATACAGAGGGGGAAAGTAGAGGTTTATAGTAGAATAAATAAATCTTTACCAGAAAATACTGTTATAAATGATAATGGAGAAACTATAACAAATCCCAATAAAATATTAGAAGCAATGCTTCATAGGAAAGCAGCATTACTACCTTTAGGAGGAAAAGGTGAAGATACTGCTGGTTATAAAGGATATGGGTATGCGACTGTGGTCGAACTTTTATCTGCAGCTTTACAAGAGGGAATTTATCTTAGAGATACACTTGGAATTGAAGAAAACGGGCAAAAAAGGCTTAAAGTGGGTCATTTCTTTCTAGCTATGAATACCGATTCTTTTATTGGACTTAATTCATTTAAGAAGACTGCGGGTAATATTATGAGGGAATTGAGAAGTTCTAAAAAGGATCCTTCAGCAGAAAAAATTTACACAGCAGGAGAAAAAGAACATTTAGCTGAAAAAGAAAGGAAAAGAATAGGAATTCCCTTGAACGAGAGCCTTCAAATTGATATAAGAGTTATGCAAAAAGAGCTAAATCTCAAAGATTATAATTTTCCATTCTAATTACTTAATTATGACAAGAATGTCTAATTAGTCATTCTTTAAATTATTTTGAATATTTTTAATAATAATCCTATAATTTTTGCTTTTTACGTCATTTCGGATCGTTTCCTCTTAATAACTATAAATTATCATTGTTAAATTAAGAGTTTCACTAACTTTCACCTTATATTAAATAGGATTTTAATTAAATAGAAGGTAATTAAATTATTTACACCAATGATTTTTTTGTGATTTTGAATGCATACTACAAAAGCTAAAGATAATAGTATAAAAATTTCTAATGAAGAAATTTACTATATCAAACCAAATATTCTTAAATCTTTTATTAAGGACGTTTTCCTCAAACTTGGAGTACCTAAAAAAGATACAGATATTATTGCAGATGTCTTATTAACTTCAGATCTAAGGGGTATTGATTCTCACGGAATCCAAAGATGCAAAATGTATTATGACCGCATAAAGCAAGGAATCTACAATCCAAAAACTAAAATAAAAATAGTCAAAGATACTCCTACTACAGCAGTAATAGATGGAGGTTGTGGAATGGGTCCAGTAATTGGTTATTTCTCAATGAATTTAGCAATCAAAAAAGCTAAGAAGTATGGTTTAGGTGCTGTTGCTGTCAGAAACTCAACGCATTTTGGAATAGCAGGTTATTATTCCCTTATGGCAATAAAAAAAGGCATGATCGGAATTACAACAACAAATGCTAGACCTGCAGTACCACCTACTTTTGGTGTAGAACCTATGCTAGGAACGAATCCTCTGACTGCTGGTGTTCCTACTGACGAAAAATTTCCCTTTTTAATAGATTGTGCTACATCGATTATACAAAGAGGTAAGGTGGAAGTATACAAAAGAATCCATAAAACTTTACCTGATGGAGTAATAATAACTAAAAATGGAATAACTGAAAATAATCCTACAGAAGTATTACATGATCTTGAAGAGAATACTGCAGCTTTATTACCCTTAGGAGGAGAAGGTGAAAATACTTCTGGTTATAAGGGATATGGGTATGCAACATTAGTAGAAATTTTATCATCTGCTTTACAGAATGGAGTTTTCCTTAAGGAAACTGCAGGGGTTATTGAAGAAGGTAAGAAAAAGTTAAAAGTTGGACATTTTTTCTTAGTTATTAATATTGAGAATTTTACTCAGTTAAACAAGTTTAAGATAAATGCTGGAAATATTATGAGATGTTTAAGAAGATCTAAAAAAGCCCCTGGAAGAGATCGTATATATACAGCTGGTGAAAAAGAATATGAAAATGAAAAAGAAAGGCGAGAATTAGGTGTACCGCTTAATAAAAGTTTGCAAGATGATATCAAGATAATGCAAACTGAACTCGGTTTAGATAAATATATTTTCCCTTTTTAATGTAATTCCTCTTTATGAAAAATTTCACCGTTGGTTCGACCTTTTAAAGGTTCTGTATGAAAGATTATCTCCTTTAATTCTTCAATATTTAGTTTTTTCTTTACTTTTTTCTCTAATTTAGTTACAATATTATGAACATAAGAAATATTCAAATCTCCATTAAAAAAAATATGTACTTCCAATACACAGAAATCAGAAGTGGACCAGAATTCAAATCCATGATATCCTTTAATTTCTGGCTGTGTTTTAAGAATTTCTTCAAAATTTTTTTTAATTAAATTTAATTCATCTTCTTCAAATCTCCTACAAGTAAATTGTTGTGTTAAAAGGCTTTCATCTACAGTGCCTGATTCAATATGTGTAATTAAACGAGAAATAGTTGGTTCCTCTTTTTTCAATTCTTCTTCAAAATTATTACAAATAAGATGGGCTTCATCAAGAGTTAAGTTCTTATCAACTACTATTGTTATTGAAAGAAAATATGTATCTTCAATTCTAAATACATTTAAATCTTTGAATTCTAAAATTTCATGAAATTCTGTTTTCATAGAATGAAGTAAATTAATTATTTTATCGCCTAAGGAAATTTCTCCACTTAGTGGATTCATCTCAATAATAGTTTCAACTTTATAATGTGGGAAATATATTTTAGACATTGACGATATCGCTTTAGTAATATCATTGGCATGGATTATTGATATATGATCTTCAACAGAGAGGCGTACATCTATAAATAATTCATTTCCACTACCTCGAACTTTAAGATCCTCGACAGCATTTACATGTTCTAATTGGAAAATCTTTTGTTTAATCTCTTCTATAATCAAAGAATTAATAGGATTTACATCAGTTAAATCAATTATACCTTTCTTAAGAAGCATAGCAGCACTGAAAATGATCCAAATCGAAACAATTATACTAAAGATTGGATCTAAAAAGGTAATTTTAAAGAAGATTACTAGTATAAAGCTAATTAAAACTATAATTGCTCGTAAAGAATCCTGAAATAAATTTAAACCTTGTACTTGAAGTGATAAAGAATTTCTTTTTTTTCCTTGCCATATCAAAATTCTTGAAAAAACCACATTAATTGAAAAAGATATGATTAATATTTGAAGTCCAAAATTGGGATTATTTACGCTATATAATTGGTTCATTATGACTTCAATGGCATTTATAATTAGAAAAAAGTATGTAGTAATTAGGAATACGCCTTGTATCATAGCGCCAATTGAATCCATTTTAGAATGTCCATACATATGTTCATAATCAGGAGGTTGTAGACTTAGATATATTGAATAAATCGTTAAAAACACAAAAACTATATCCGATAAAGTATCTACAGTTTCAGATAAAAAGCTCAAACTGCCTGTTATTAATACTCCAATTAATTTTAAAATAGACTGGAGTATAATTATTAAAAATGCAATAATTCCAAACTTGAGTTTAATATTCATTTTCAAAAAATTAAAAAAAACTCAATTAAAAATTTTGAATTAAGAATTAAAGATAAAGTTTTACTTAAGAAAAATAAAAAATTAGATTTATAATTATTATTACAATTGTCTTGGGACTGTGATTTCGATATCCGAAATAGGATAAGAAGCACAAGGATGAATATAGTTGAATTTTTTGTCTGCTTCTCTACGCCAATCTGATATGGGACTTATAAAGACTTGACCGGATATGAGCAAAGAACGACAGAAGCCACACTCACCAGATCTGCATTTTGAAGGAGGAGCAAGGTTAGCTCTTTCCAATGCAACTAAAATAGATTCTATAGCCATAGCAGGAATCTGTTTTTGTAAATTGCCCATATTAACTTTTAAATTAAAAGTCTTTTCAGCAAGCTCCTGAGGAAAATCTGGAAAATTTAATATATCTTTAATTTCTCCAAATGCTTCTCTTCTTATCCTTTTTGGAGGTAAATTAAATTTCTGCATTTCTTTTTCAACGAAATTATACATAATCTGAGGTCCACAGATGAAAAATGAGCAATCTTCTATATTACAATATTTTTTGATAATATCTGCAGTGATAAAACCTTGTTCACATCCTTCTAAAGAAACCTCTTCACAACTCAATACATATATTACTTTAATTTTATCAGGAAATTTCTTTTCATATTCTTTAAATTCACTATAATAGATAATATCATCTTCTTCACTACTACCATATAATAAAGTTAATTTAGCATCTATAGTCCCTGCAATTATCGCTTTAGCTATAGAACGGAATGGTGTGATTCCGGATCCACCAGCAATCCCTACTATATTTTTTGAATCTCTTAATGGTTCATAATAGAAAAATCCTTCAGGACCAGAACTTTCAACTTTAGTACCAACTTTCCAGTTATCAAATATATAATGGGTTAAAAAACCATGCTCTTCCTTTCGAATTGTGAGCTCATAATATCCATCTAAAGAATCGTTTGGAGAGGATGCAATAGAATAAGGCCTTGTTATCTCTACACCATTAATATTCACTTTAAGACTCAAATATTGTCCTGGTCTGAAATAAGCCAATTCCTTTGTATTTAATTCAGGATCCGGTATAACTTTAAATGTTTTAGTTGTTTTGGTTTCTTGTTTTATATCACTTATCTTTAAATATTGGCGTTCTGGATGGAGTTTCCTAGCAAGATCATTTATTAAATCTTTTGTAATTGGTTCTGCTGAAGCATTCTCTATTCGTTTTTTTCGTTCAGGAACTAATTTCGTAAAAGCAAACAAATCCTTTATATTGCTTCTTATAGTAACATTTAATCTTTCTTTTTCATCTTTACTCACTGTAAATCACCTTTTCTACTTAATTTTTCTAAAGTTAGAAGTGCTGAAGTATATCCGTCAGACATAGCACTACTATATCCATGAACCCTTCTTCCAAAACCTCCAGCAAATTCAAGTCCTTTTATATAGACGTCTTGCCCCATCATCATTAATCTGGGAATTAAAGAATCCCAAGATTCCGGTTCATAACCATATATGATACCATTATATGTTCTTGTAAATCTTGCGTAAGTTACAGGCGTAGATACTTCGATTTCTTCTATATGATCTCTTATCGAAGAGCCCGTTGCTTGTTCAAAATCTATAATTAATTTTTCAGCTATCTCATTTTTAATTCTAAAATAATCTTCTGGTTTAATATTTTCCCATGCTTCTGGCTTAAAAAGTGTTGTTATGTACATTATACAGGTTCCTGGAGGAGAACAATCAGGATTTACAACATTTAGAACTACTGTAGCTTGACCTGCAGGTGCTTTAAGTTCTTTCCAAGAATCGTATATTTTTTCAGTTTTCATTGAATCCATAATGAAATAACTATATTCTTTAAGCCCTAATTTTTCAGCACTAACATCCAACCCTAAATATACACAGAAACCTGATAATCCATGAATTCTTGCATTTACATCTTTAAATGCAATCTCAGGAACTTCTGATTTTGGGTAAATTAGTTTATTATAAGTTAATGTCGGAGAAGCATTACAGATTACATAATTAGTTTTGATTCTATCTCCCTTTGATGTTTCAATACCGATAACGTTTCCATTCTCTACAAGGATCTTTTCTACTCTGGTGTTATATTCAATTTTGCCTCCATATTCTCTAATTTTAACATCAAAAGCAGTAGTATACTCATGAGAACGGTTTTTTGGAATATAACCTCCACGTAATATATAAACTAAAACCATAGAAGCATAAATTGTAAAGTTTATTCTACTCATAGGGAGTCCCATATAAGCCCAATATCCATTGAGAATGTTTTGTGCTCTGTCAGGGATTCCTAAAGCGTCTTCAACTTCCTTAGTAGAATATGCTGCAGTTTTAAGAAAATTTGAGTATTCCTTCATCAAAATCCCCTGATCGGGCTTTCCATGTGTTTTTCCAAAATATTCGAATGCTTCCCTAATTTCTTGAGCAACATCAAAGAATTTTTGAACCGATGCTTTACTACCAGGTACTTCTTTTTCAATAGTATCAATAAAATCCTCTATACCAAATGGTAAAGTAATATCTAATTTATCTTCTGGATTAGTTAAAATTAGTCTGTATGCCTCTGGTACGCGTAAAAATTCAGCATCTAAATTAAATTTATCTTCTAGCATTGTTCTAATACTTCCTTTATTTTCTTGAGGACCATAACTAGCTAATTCATGGAGGGATGTCTCAAATTCAAACCTACCCCTTACAAAACTAGAAGCAAATCCACCCGGTAAGTTATGTTGTTCTAAAAGTAAAACCTTTTTTCCAGCTTTAGCTATTTGGGCTGTAGCTGCTAATCCTCCATTACCAGCACCGATGACTACAACATCATAAGTATCTATTATTTCTTTTTCTTTATTTTCAGCAAACATTATTATAACCCCTATTTCTTTTACAAAATTTAATATTACGTCAATAAATCTATAAAACAATTTATCTTTTTTTTATCCCAGAAATTATTATACTTAATTGTCAATAAAATAAGATCCAATAAAATCGAAATTTTAATTTCAATAAACTTAAAATACAGTATTAGTTAATCTATTAATTAATACGATTTTAAAGTGATATCTAAATGAGCGATTTAGAAATAGAAGAAAAAATTGAAGACTTTAAAAGTCAATTGAATTTATTAGCAATGATTTTTGATACTAGAAGAAAAATGCGAAGGGAAATATATAATGAAAAAACGGGTTTTATTTTTAATGCTAAATATCAATTTACAACGAAAGATAATGCTGTTAATGTTTATGTAATTTTTAAGGATGGAAAGATGACTGTTGGCGAAGGGGCTATTGATAATCCTAATATTACAATATATTATAAAGATAAGGAAACTTTGGCGCATCTATATGATAAGAGTGCTGAAGAATCTCTAGATTATCTTTTAACTAACGAGATGGGTTACACAGGGAATATGTCATACCTCACAAAATTCTCGTATTTAACTTCACTTGTAATGGGCGCTAAAATTAAAGACTATAAAGGCCCTGAAAATCGATTAATCTATCCCATCGAAGATATTGATAAAGCAAAGAAAAGCAGAAGATTAAAGAATGAAAGTTTAAATCGTAAAATTGATAATGTCCAAGTTTTAGAGGATCCATATTTAGAAAAATATTCAATCGATGATTTTCCACGATTAAAGTATTTAAAGAATAGAAGATTTGCCTTAAAACCCGCAATTTGTGTCGAACGTGCAAAATTGGTAACAGAATATCATAAAGAGAATGGTTTTGAATTTGATAAACAAGGTAATCCATTTGATCCCGAACTGCGCCAAGCGGGAGCGGTAAATTATATTATGACTAATAAGACGCCTATAATACATGAAAAACATCTATTAGCAGGGTCAACTACTACAAAGGAAGTAGGAATCCCTATGTATCCCGAACTTATTGCTACAGCCATCTGGCCTGAATTGAAAACTATTTGCGATCGTGAACTAAATCCAAATGATATTTCGGATAAAGATGCTGATATTTTAAGTTTAGAAGTCTTCCCTTATTGGATGGAGAGGAATGTTAGGGAATATTGTAGAGCTAAATTTAATTATCCTAAATCACAAAAACTTGAAGAAGGGTGGGTTTTCTATTTCATGATGAAAACCAACGCTATAAGCCACACAGTTCCGGGATTTCCGATGGTAATTAATGAGGGATTGATTAGTGTTAAAGAAAGAGCAGCTGAAATGGAACTTAAAGCCACTTCTTCAGAAAAACAAAATTTTTACAAAGCTGTGCAGATTGCGATTGATGGTATTATAAATTATTCTAACCATTTAAGTGAAGAAGCATTAAGATTAGCAGAATCTCTAGATCCTAGTGATCCAGAGCAAGCAATTCGCATAAATGAATTAAAGGAAATCTCTAGAATATGTAAAAAAGTACCCGCTAATCCTGCTGAAACGTTACGTGAAGCAATTCAATCTATATGGACTAGCTTTGTGTGTTTACATTGTGAAAATGCTAATTCTGCATTATCAATAGGACGATTAGATCAAATGCTACAACCATTCTTTTTAAAAGAGATAAAAAAGTGTAAGAATGATGAAGAAAGAGAAGAATATATAAAAAAGGCGATTGAACTTGTTGGATCCTTATTTGTCAGAATTAATGATCATGATCCACTGATGCCAAATGTAGGATGGAAATTATTTGGTGGAAGTTCTTCTGATGACACTGTAACCGTGGGAGGTGTTGATAGGGCTGGAAAGAATGCTGTGAATGATATGACTTTTATTATTTTAAAAACCAATGAAATGCTTGGATTTCAAGATCCTAATATGAACGCTCGATATTATTCGGGTATTAATTCAAAAGAATATTTGAGGCGCCTTTGTGAAGTAAATGTAAATATGGGAGCATCTCCCAGCATCCATAATGATAGAACTATGATTGAAGCCCTAGTCCATGAAGACTTTTCACTTGAAGACGCGAGAGATTGGGGTGCGACTGGATGTGTAGAACCCACAATCATTGGTAAGCATTATGGTCATACTAATTGCATGCTTTTAAATCTTGTTGCTCCTTTAGAGATGGCATTGAATAATGGAGTTATACCACTTACTGGAGAACTGGTTGGTATTAATACAGGTGATGTAAGAACTTCTTTTCCAACATTCGAAGACTTTCTTAATGCTTATAAAACTCAACTTAAATATTTGGCAGAACAATCAATTGAGATCAATAATTATCTCGGAGAAGCTCATAAGTATGTACATCCTACACCTTTATTATCTGGATTTTATAAGGGACCATTAGAAAAAGGTATAGACCTCATTCATGGTGGAGCTGTTTATAACACTTCTGGAGTTGCTTTAGTTGCTTTAACAGATGTAGTTGATAGTTTATTAGTTATAAGAGATTTGGTCTATAAGAAGAAAGAATTCGATTTTGGACAATTAATGGATGCTATCCAAAATGACTTTGATAATGGTTATGCCAATATCCTTAAAAAAATAGAGCAAGTACCAAAATTTGGTTCTGGTGAAGATGGAACTCTAGAACTGGCTCAAGATTTAGTTGATTTTTGCTATGATATATATAATTCTGCTGAAAATTATAGAGGTGGTAAATATTTGGTTGGTTACTGGTCGATTAGCTATCATACAGGATTTGGGATGCTTACAGGAGCTTTACCTTCAGGAAGAAAAAAGGGAAAAGCCTTAACTCCTGGTTTAACACCTGCTCCTGGTACAACCGATATCTTATTACCAAGCATTCAAAGTATTGCCTCATTAGATTATTTAAAAATGGCAAATAATGCCTCTTATAATGTTAAATTGGTACCCCATCCAGGAGATACGCATGAACAAACCCTTGATCTTTTTACTAGCTATGTCCAAAGCTTTTTTGACTTAAATGGGATGCAATGGCAATTTAATGTAATAACTTCAGATACATTGAGAGATGCGATGGAAAATCCAGTTGACTATCGTTGGTTATTAGTTCGAGTTTCAGGATATAATGCGTATTTTACAAAATTAAATAAAAATATGCAATTAGAAATAATTGAACGGCATGAATATAAATCGCATTAATTTAATTGTTTTTTTAAATTTTAATCTAAATTTTTATTTTTTACATTTTTTATTTTCTTGGATTAACAAAATACTTTACTATGATAGAAAAAACATTAATATTAGATATTAAAAGGAATGCATTAGATGATGGACCAGGGATAAGAACACTAGTTTTTTTTAAAGGTTGTCCACTTTCATGTGTATGGTGTCAAAATCCAGAAGCTAAATCTCCATTTAAAGAGCTA
>JBHLNZ010000026.1:0-44253 GCA_048941015.1 Promethearchaeota archaeon
TAGGTTTTTACTAATTGTTCATTATTCTTTAGAAGTTCTTTATATTCTTCTTCGAGATTTTCCTTACTCTCCTTTGTAATTTGTAATCTCTCTTCTAGATTTTGCATCTCTTCATTTTTTCGATTATAGCGATCTTCAAGTGCCTTAGTTGTTTCTTCAATAGCAGCTAAGTACTCTTCTTTATCATCAATTTTTTTTGTGATTGAATTTAATTTATTTTCTGCCTCTATAAGAGCATCGCTGATTTCTCCTAACTCTCTTTTTTCTGTTTCTTTTTCTTCTTCTTCAGATTCGCCATTCTTAATTGTTCCAGATATATTTTCTATACTATCTTCAAAGGTTCTTAACTTTTTATCAATTAAGTCTCTTGAATTTTTAGCTTTTGAAAGATATTCTTTATCAATTTTTTCTATTTCTCTTTCAGATTTACTTTCAGATTTGCTATTCTTTTCCTCTTCGTTAAGCTCATCAGTCATAATTATAGTTTATAAACATTAGATAGTATTTAATTAAGTAAAAATAGAATATTAACTTTGAATTTAATTTTTATTAGAGTAGAAAAAACGGGAATATTTTTGATCAAATCGATTTCTATATAGAGCGTTTATTATATACATCTTTTAACCATCCTTATAAGATATACAATTTACCTATATTTAAACTTTTAACTTTTTCTATGTAAAAAAAGAAGTGGTTAATTATTCAAACCATAAATTTATATATGAGTAGCTTTTGTAAGATTTTTTTTTCCTATTTGAATTAAAGAAGAAATCATAAATTAAGCATAAATTTGTATTTAGATTAAAAAGTTTAGATTAAATATAATAATAGATATACTTTTTATGAATTTTTTCTTCTTAAATGAAAGGAACCTGTAATTTTTTTAATTATTTTCTTCATTTATTACTAGAATTAAGATATCAATTCTTTATAATAATTTATATTAATATTGACAAAATATTATTCTCTTTTCGCTAACAAATCATTTTTGCTTAATTAATTTTATTTTAATATATAAATAAAATACTCTTGGACCGAATGTAGCTAAAGCATAAAAGTTTTCTCTATTTCCTATTTCTAAATTTCCATTTACAACCGGTATTGTTATTTGTCGATTTCCATAAGTACTAGCTAACTCATGATCGTAATAATTAAAGTCTGCTCTATTTTCTAAAGCTCTTACGGTATGTAAAAATTGAGATGTATTCTGATTTGAGATTTCTGAAAATTTATAATGTAAATCAAGGTAATTTCCAAATTCATGTTCATTTATAATCAATGGAATCGTTGTATGATAAGATTTAATAAAAATTTCTCCATTTTTAGCATTTAAGTTCTTTGGGATGGTTGAAAATACTTCTTTGATTGTATCTGTCAAAAAGATAAGTTGTGTTACGCTATAACTTCTCATCTTAATTTTATATTCATAAATTATTTCATTCTGGTTTTCAATTTCTTGTATTTTGTCGAGATTTCGTACGGGATTAAATTTTTGAAGTTCAATATTAACAACGGGTTTGAAAATAGAAAAATTTAATCTATTTAAATTACGAAAAGCCCATGTTCTTAGTAAGCATTTATGAGAAAATGGTAAATTTTCAGTAGCTTCTAAAAAACCTCTAAATATTTGAGATATTTCTAAACTAGGGGTTGCGCTTCCAATTGTTAATCTATACCACGCATTTTGAGTGAACCCTTTAAAACCAAATAATTGATTAAAACAATCTGAGGGTGTCATTCCCCCAAATGTACGTGGATCAACTTCAATCCATAAATTATTAAAATATTTCATCAGTTGATAATAACGAGAAACATCATTAGAGAGATCTAATCCACTAAGAATTAGATACAGATCCATATGTTTAGATAAAAACGATTTAATTTTTTCATATGAAACATATTCAGGATAATTTGAAGGAAGAGAGAGATTGCCAATATCAATTTTAAGAAAAAAATTATTTAATTTACAATAATTGAGAACTTCATTAAATTTTGCATTATTTTCATTATTAATATCTAATTTAGTGAATGAAGGAAAAACAACTATTCCTACTATAGGAATTTCTCTACTCATCTTTTCAATTTTAGATATAATGTTTTCTTCTGGTGATTTTTCTGAGCAATCAAAAGATAAAATTCCTTTAAAAGTATTTGGTTTCATTTTGACAACAGATTGGACATCTAGATTGGAAATACCGTAATTCCTCCCCAAATCCATGGCTTGAATTAAACCATAGTCGATATTTGAACAATTTAATTCAATTATTTCATCTTCAATACTTATATTTCGAATGTAAAATAGGTCTCTTTCTTCAGTATTCTTTAATTTTAATAGGTTTTGTAATAATGAAGATTTTTTAATATCTTTAAAGATAGGCCATATAAGGCTATCTATTTGTCCATATAGAAAGGGATTTGAAAATGCTTCTCCAAAAATGCATCTAAAGTCTGGTAGGTATAACCTTTCCATAAAAATCAACAAGCTTAGGTAATTTTTAAATTTTTTATCACAAGCAATTATAAATTAATAAATTTAATTAAGAAAATCAAATAATAATTATCAAATTCATTTCAACTAATTCCCCTAATTAAATCAAAATGATTAATTTAAATAAAGGGAAATTTCCCATTATTATCAACCCTAATCTAGGACAACCATTATTTATTAATATAATGGATTACCTAGACAAAGAAGGTAAGTTTGAGAAGAAAGTGATTATCGAAACTCTCATAATTACAATTCCAAATCAGGCTACTCAGGAAATTCTTGAGTATTTTTATTCTAATATTTTTATTCAACCTATTCTAAAAGATATAGGTGAATTTGAAGAAAGAAGAGGAGAAAAATATTTATTAAAATTAATTGAAATTGAAAAAATTGAAAATTTAGATTTTAGAGACCAGCCTATCCTTGATACAGAGAGTTGTATTACATGGGATATCTTCAATAGTGTATTAAAAATAAAGAATGTCTTTGGCAAAAGAAAAGAACTACACAAAATAAAGTTCGAAATTGAAATTCAAGATATTAAAAAAATACAAACAGAATTAAAGAAATCTGGAAGAAATTTTTTCCTATTTGATATAATTCATGATGTCCCAAATATGATGCAGAATAAAGTCAATTATCACAGCATTGCGATATTTAATAAGGATTGGAAAAACTTTAACTTTATTCACGCGTCTGATTTCCATGTAGCTCGTAGAAACGATTTCATTATAAACTTTCTTAAAGAAAAAGTTCGATCAAAAATTGCTAAATATGAGGGAAAGGAAAAGAAACTTAGAAAAATTAATAAATTCATATTGAAAAGAAGTTTTGAATTTAAAGAAGAGATCCATGAGGAGAAATATGAAGAGTTGAGATGGGCAAAATATAACTTTAATTTTAATCTAAGAATGTTAATTGAATTTATAAATTCAAAAGTAATGAATAATAATCTCGATTTTGTTTTAATGACAGGGGATTTAATAGATTATTTGAATATTGCTAGAGGAAATGATCAATTTAAAAATAATTTTGAAGTTATTCTTGAAATTTTACTTGGAATTAATAGGGATTTAGAAAAGCCACCATATTTAGGAAAAGATGATGAGCTAGTTAATAAGAAAGAAATACTTGCTCCAATCTTTACAATCGTGGGCAATCACGACTATCGAAAAGGTCATTACGGTTTACGTTTTGCTAAAATACATAAGATTTTTGGTATGACTAGATCTGATATTAAAGGGTATAATGATACTAATTTTTTTAATTATATTTTTGCTCTTTATTCAAGAGACAAAATCTTGAAAGATTATTTTAGACTTTTTAACTCTAATTTGAATTATAAAGTCAAAATAGGTAGTAGATTTAATTTCATTTTTCTCGATACTGGACAGGATTCAATAGCAGATATGCATGATTTATTGAAAGGAGGACCAAGTACAAAAGGAATTAAAGAATATCAAATTGATTTATTGCGCTCTTACATAAAATTATCACACGATGAAAAAGTGATAGTTGTAATGCATACTCCTCCCATTTCCCCAAGTTTGGGTTCTTCAAAAAGAAGAAAGTTTAAAAAAAAATTTAATATAAAAAATCGATCTTTGAAATGGAGTGATTTTTATGAGGAGAATCTAAAAGAGTTTGAGGAAACAGGGAGATTAGACAAAGTCCTAAATTTAAAATTTGAAACGATTATGTATAACTGGGCGACTCTGTTAAAAATTTTTACGGGATCGGATAAAGTAGTAAGAAGAAAAGTAGATCTTGTTCTGTGTGGGCACACGCATACTTTAAAAGAATATAGATTAAGAGAAGCTAAAGAAACCGAGAGAATAAATTTTGGATTTCTTTTCTTTCCCATTTACATTGAAATTCCCTGTGAAATATATACTTCTAATTATAGAAAGAAATTTAATCAATTTGATGATAAAGAAGATTTGAAGATCTGGTTTGATGTGAATAAACCATTTGTTTTACAGACACAAGCTGTGGGTCCTATCTCCGCTTTATATAAATATAAACCACCAGGATTTAGATTCTATGCAATAGAAAATGATCAAATCACAAATGCTAAAGTCTATTCATTACATTTAAAAAATAATTACTAAACTTTTTCTTTCAAATTAAATCATCATTTAATTTCATGAAATCAATGACTTCTTTAAATGTGGTTTCTGTCATAGGACTGAAAAATTTGACTTTTAAAGCACCTACAGCGTTAGCAAATCTAGCAACCTTCATTAAATCCCATCCTGCTAGATAACCAACGATAAAAGCACCTCCAAATGAATCTCCTGCACCAGTTGGATTTTTTTCTTCTACCTTATAGCCCTTAATTTTGATTCCATCAATATTTTCTTTAGAAAATACCGTACATCCTTCTTTTCCTTGTTTTAATACTACAATGCTAGGTCCCATTTTCAATAAATTTTTACAAGCTGAAGTTTCTCCCTCAGTACCAGCTAACATAACTGCCTCTTCCTCACTCGGTAATAAAATGTTAGTACTTTCTAATACTGGTTTACAAATTTTTAAGATAATATTTAAATCAAGCATCTCAGGTCTTAAGTTTGGATCAAATGAAATAATGACATTTGGATTAATTTTTTTAGCTAAATTTATAGCTTTATAACATGTTTCTCTTGAATTTTCACTTATCGAGAGCGCACTTCCCATTATATGGAGGGCTTTAATATCGGAGAAGTAAGATTTTTTAATATCAAATGGAGACGTTTCACCGGCAGCTCCCCCCGCAAATATAAATTTCCTCGTACCGTCTGAATTATATTGATTAAAAGCAATACCTGTAGTATTATTTTTAGAAATTCTTATTTTGCTAATATCTACTCCATCATTTTTTAACTTCTTAAGGAGAGTTAACCCAAAAGAATCATCACCAACAACACCTATAAATCCAGTTGTAAAACCTAATTCTTTTGACATTCGAGCAGCAGAATCAATAAAAATGGCAGGTGCTCCACTAGGGAATGGCCCTTTATATAAGCCTCCAACTATGTCATGAGGTATATTTACTTCAGTTCTCATTATTTCAACAAGTAATTCACCTAAAGAGATTATATTTGGTCCCATTTCAACTCAATTTTTAATAATATCAATAGTAATTATAAATTTCAATTAAAATTTAAATTTAAATACAGTATAATTATGAGAGCTTTTAAAGGAAATTAAAGTTTTAAATTGTTTAACAATTAATACAATTTATAATATAAAAAATATAATAATTTTAAGGTAAAAAGGGGTAGAATATTGGTATTAAAGACGGATATAACCGAAATGTTTGGCATTAAATACCCAATTATAGCTGCTCCTATGGGTCCTTTTTATACTACAGAATTGACAGTTGCAGTTTCTGAAGCAGGAGGATTAGGAGTTTTAAGTCATACTAATTTATTTGGAAAAAGTAGTATGCAAGAAATGAAAAAAAATATGGAATATGTTATAGAGCATACTGATAAGCCTTTTGGTTTTAATATCAGAACTGCTAGGTTACAAGTGGATGCTCCAGGTTTATGTAGAGGTATTCCAAGATTTATTAGAGATAATCCAAAATTAAGAGAACAATGCATTTATGTAGTTACAAGTGCAGGTACACCTAAAATGATGCAGAACAATGCATTTCAAAAATTAAAGGATGCGGGTTCAAATATTAAACACTTTCATGTAGCTCCTGCGTTATGGCTTGCGGATAAATGTTTTAATGCTGGGGTTGATGGTATGGTTGTAACTGGCTGGGAAGGAGGAGGACATCAGTCGTATGAAAAAATAAGTACATTAGTGTTACTCCAACAAGTAAAACACAAATATCCTGATACTCCATTGATAGCTTGTGGAGGTTATGCTAGTGGAGAGGGTTTAGCAGGAGCTTTAGCAATGGGAGCAGGAGGTATCGCCATGGGATCGAGATTTATTGCCTCCAAAGAAAGTGAATTTCATGAAAATTATAAAGCAGTTGTACCAAATGCTAAAGCAAGTGATACTGAATATTGTTTAGGTGTACTTGGTCCAATTCGCTTATGGAGAAATAAATATGCCTTATCTCATGAACCAGTTTCAAGTAAAGATGAGAAATTAGCAATGGAAGCTAATTTAACCCCTGAAAAAGCTTTGGAAGACCAGAAACATTATGAAATGGTTTATGAAGGAGATATTGAACAAGGAGCAGTACTTTTGGGACAAAGCATTGGATTAATAAATTCAATTGATAATGTTAAGGAAATTCTTGAAAATATTAGTAAATCAGCAGAAAAATACCTATCAAGTGTTTCTAAAATAATAAGTTAAAAATCTTTAAATTAAATTTTTTTCTATTTATAATAATTCTTTGATTAAAAATTAGAAATCTGAAATATGAAGGCAAAACAAAAAATTGAATTAATTTCAGAAATTTTAGAACGTTATGATGAAGGAGTCTGTTTTTACTGTGGAAGTATGTTAAATGGTGATTTAGAAGCAGATGACTATGATGAGGGTTATTCGGAGGATTGGTGCCCCGAATGTTGCAAAAATGTTGATCCAAACGACGATTGGGAAGAATCTTGTATAGAAGCAATAGATAAAGTTATTCACGACAGACCTTTTGAACCTTAAAAAATGATTTAATATAAATTAAATAGTTAAAAAGTATGTCAGAAAATAGAAAGGAAATTGGTCCATATGATTATATGAATTATTTTATGAGTAAAGCTGCGCTTTTAGTTTCTATGGATCATCAAGGAACAGCGAATGTTATGGCTTTATTATGGAAAACAATAGGAGAATTATGGATGAGACCGATAATCACGGTAGCTGTTTCTCCTTCCCGCTATACATTTGAATTATTAACAACTGGGATTAATGAATTTACTATAAATATACCATCAAAAAAAATAGAAAATGCCATAGAGATAACTGGTTCATATTCCGGAAGAAATGTAGATAAATTTAAAAAAATCGGTTTAATAACTATAGATGGTAAGAGAACAAAAATTCCAACAATTAAAGATTGTATACTCAATTATGAATGTAAAATCATTCACAGTTGTAAGTCAGGGAGTATGGCAAGTCATCATTTATTTTTTGGTGAGATTTTAACTGCTTTTGCATCAACGGATATAATTTAACAGAAACCAAAATTAATTTTCTTTCAAATCTTCACAGAAGCAATTATTCGAATTCAAAATATTCTCTCCGCAGGGACATTCTTTTGGGTGACCATATTTCTCACATATTTTATTTATTGTATTACAAGAGAAAAGTAAGTTAAATTTTTCACTTTCCTCATGCGCTTCTTCAGCTCTTAAATTTAACTCTTTAAAGAGTAAAAGTTCAAGGAGTTGTGCATGGCGTATTAACTCTTTTGCTAAATCTATCCCTTTATTAGAGAGAATAACTGGTTTATATCTTTCATATATCACTAGTTTCTCATTTTCTAAGCGCTTAACGCAGCTACCTATTGTAGAGTGAGGCAATTTAAGATTTCTTGCTAATTGTCCCACTTTTAAAAATTTTGAAGAGCGATATAAAATTTTTAATATTTTATAATCTATATCCAGCATTATTAAAATAGGCAATTTTTCATTTTTTGGGTTGTTTATTAATGTTGATGAATACTTAAGATAATAATTGATGCCATTGTAGCTACTCCGATTAGTATTAACACGAACTGGCGAATTCCATACTTTATATTAGCATGCTGATGCAATTCAGGAGTTAAATCTGTTAAAGCAATGTATATAAAACTTGAAGCAGAGATTGCTAGTAAATAAGGAATCACTGACGAAATAAGATCAAGTATATAATAGCTAATTATAGCAGAAATAATAGTTGTTAAACTTGATATAGAATTTAGAATAAAGGCTTTTTTCCTCGAATATCCACCATGCAGAAGGATTCCAAAATCTCCTGTTTCTTGAGGAATCTCATGAATTAAGATCGAAATCCCTACAGCAATACCTAATGTAAAATTTGTTAAAAAAGCGGCAGCAATGACAATACCATCCGTAAAATTGTGTACTGCATCACCAACTAACACGATTGGTCCAGCCGCACTATGTACTTCACATACTTCATCTTGACAATTTCGCCATATAATAATTTTTTCTAGAAAAAAGAAAAATAGGATTCCTCCAAGTACAAATGGCATAATAATATGAGTTTCATTTCCAGAACTTTCTATTGCCTCAGGGATTAACCCAAATAATGATGCAGTCAATAATATTCCAATAGCATAAGAAATCAAAATATTTATCATTAACTTTTGAGTTTTCTCACTGAAGAGCATGAAAATTGCTGCTGCACATATTGCTCCTACACTTCCTAAAATGCTAAATATTATTATCCAAAATAAAATTATTTTTTCACTTCAGATTTGGGTTTTTTTTAATATAATTTAAATAATCATATTTAGACTAAAAAATTTTACGATATGTCGTAATTTTAATTTTATAAATAAAAAACAAATTTAGCAAACAGAGAATTTAATTATTTAAAGAATCAATAATACAATGTATATTTAGTTTAATGATTTTATTGAAAAATTTGAGGTTAAAAATATTCGAGAGCCAATTACTCTAATTTGTACTAATTGTAAGCATATATTTGAATTTAGAACAATAGAATATAAATGTCCTGATTGTAATGGTCTATTATGGTTTAATAGAAGTCTTGATAAATATAAAGAATCATTTTTAAAACTAAAATCATTTGATAATTTTTGGGATTTTAAATTTACTTTACCAGTGATTAAAAGGGATTTTATAGTAAGTTTAGGTGAAGGTGGGACTCCTTGTAAAATATCCGAAAAAATTGGACAAACTCTTGGATTAAAAGATTTATGTTTTAAAAATGAAACTCAAAATCCCTTTACAAATTCTTTTAAAGATAGAGCTGCGGCTCTTCTAATATCTCATGCTAGAAGTTGGGATTATGAAAAAGTTATATGTGCATCAAATGGGAACCAGGGGGCTTCAATTGCTGCATACGCATCTTTAGAAGGAATGAAATGTATAAATATTATCCCTAATGAAATTGATATAGGCAAGAGAGCACAAATGATCATGTATAATTCAGATTTAATTATTCAGGGAAATACAATTGATGATATTTTAGATTTTTCTTTAAAGCCAGAATATAAAAATTATTATCAATGCACTCCAGAATTCAATCCTCTTACGATTGAAGCTCAAAAAACGATAGCTTTTGAGATTTTTTTTCAAAAGGGTGTACCTGATTGGATAATTGTTCCGATGGGGAGTGGTGAGTTATTAATAAGTCTATGGAAAGGCTTTTCAGAACTTGAAATGGCTGGGATAATTAATACAACCCCAAAGTTAGTGGGAGTGCAATCAGAAATATCTTCACCAATCATAGATGAATTCAATCAAAAAAAAGAGGTTTTAGTAAAAGAAAGAGAGATTTTAAAATCGTTAGCCTTAGGGATTTTAGTTAAAAAGCCTCTTTATAAAGAATTGGCAGTTAAATTTATAAGAATGAGTAAAGGAACAGCATTATCAGTACCCGAAAATCTGATATTGAGCTCAACTGATGATTTGATTACTAATGAAGGGATTATCGCTGAGCCTTCTTCTGCTTTAACCTTATCTGCAATATACCTTTTAAATCAAAGTGGAGCTCTAGAAAAAGATGATACAATTATTTGTTTGATCACAGGAAGTGGATTGAAGGCTCCGTATGTTCTTGAAGCTATTTCATCAAGAACAAAAACCGCGGGAACTGGAGCAATCTTAAGCACTAAACTTAAAATATTATCTCGAATCTCTCTATCAAATAATAAAGGTATATATGGCAGTAAAATAAGAGAGATAATTGGATCTATAAGTTTTGCTGCAATATATCAGCATTTAAAGGAATTAGAACAGAGAGATTTAATCTATCGGAAAAAAGAAGGTAAAAATGTCCTTTATTTTATAACAAACAAAGGTAAGAAGGTTTTAGAAGCATTAGATACTCTCATTACACTATTATAATTCTATTCCAAAACAACTTCTTCTGAATCAATGGTTATAAATATATGATTAAATACTTGAGGATTACTTAATTTAATAACTATCCTCAAAACCACAATTGAAATCAACGAAATAATCGCTCCAAATATAAATTGAAAGAAATTACCAGGGACTTCAATTAATGCTGCAGTAATTCCAAAATTAAAGATAAACGCTTCGACAATAAAGTAACCGAAAACCATGAATAAACCTCCAATGATAGTGGCTAAAATATCATAAAAATTAAAGTAAGTACGAACTTTTCGAGGATTAGAAATCAAGCCAACTATTAGACCTTCTAAACCTTTTACTATCAGAGTTGCAGGCGCCCAAATAGAATATCCTAAGAAGAGATCTGCTAAGGCAGATCCAATACCGCCAGATAATGACCCAACTATTGGTCCAAAGATCATAGCTGCCAACATTACACCTACATCTCCAATGTTAATATATCCTCCTGTTGCAGGTATAGGAATAGAAATCAGCATAGTTAAAGCGCACGTGAGGGCAGCAAAAATGCTGGTAATTGCTATCGAGAAAGGATTATTGGGCAAGAAATAGCCAATAAAGGTCCTTCCTTTTAAATTTTTATTATTTTCAACCATAATTTAACACATTTAATATGAAGGTTTGAACTTATATAATTTTCAACTTATGTATAATTATTATTGTATAAAAAGATTTCTACAACAAAAATGTAGATCTTTATCCATATTCTTATAATACCTTAAATTTATTAATAAGTTTTTAAACTAAATTGGTATATAAAAGAGATTTTAATTTGATTCATTTATTAAGTCAAGGGACTAAGGTATTATCTCATGGAATTTAACTTGATTATGATTTTTGTGTTAATCTGTTATCTTCTTATTCTATCTACTGGACTATTTTTATTTTATCGAATGCTGAAAACGCGATTGTATAATTTATTCGGTTTAGCTATGTTTTTTATCTTATTTACATTACAATTTTTTATACAACAAATATCTTATTTGTTCTATGCAATTATTTCAGAAATAGCATTAATCTTTTTGATCTATTTTGTAAAGTGCACATTTTACAAAGAGAAAAGAATCGCTTTTCCCATAATTTTGATTTCTCTCTTGATTTTAAAATTGATTGATTTAATTTTAAGACTTATATTTCAATTTACTGTTCCTGAATCCGATATGATCTTAATCTCAGAAATTCCATTTTATTATGCACTTGCAATAACTGTTTCACTTCAGATAATAATTTCGATATCATGGTTATCCTATGCTTCTTTAAATGTGTATAACCGTATAAAAGTGCAAAATATTGAACCATGGGTAAAAAAAAGATATATCATTATCGGTATTTCTTCGATATTTTTTGGTTTAAATGGATTTATACTTCCTTTTATACCAATAGGTGCTGGATTTGAAAATCCGTTTTTTACTACTCTAGTTGCAATTACAATTTTCATTTTTACATTTGGTAATTTAATTGCATGGATAATGCCTAAAAAATTGAGAGAATATTTTAATCGTAATTATGTACCTATCACGGAAGATTTTCTTTCTGAAAGCGAGTTAATGGAAAAAATTAAATCACAATTAGCAGGAGGAGGCATCAATGGAAATAATTAACATTTTAGGAAATGGTTTGGCAAATAAAATAAATATTAGCCCCCCTGCAGCAAGAGGACTAATTAAATTGTCGATTAAAGATGAAGTAGGTCCATTTAAACCCCTTGAGTTAATAAATTATGATGATTTAAAATCCACAATTCAAAATTCTCTTAAAGCAAGATTAAAAAATTTACAAATTTTCAATGCTGAAAAGATTATAAGTGATCTTATAGACATATTGAATAAAAATCAATCGTTAATTACTATGGCAGGTGTATAGTTATCCTCAACTTTATATTTTACATAACATTCGTTATATTGTTCATTATTTTCATTGGTACAATGTCAGTTGTAGGATTTTTCTTTTTACTGAGAGGAATTCAGAAAAAGATGAAGAATCTAATTGTTATAGCGATAGGATTCATTGCTTTACCTACTGGCTTTATTGGGACTTTTTTATTTAATTTAGAATATCTTTTTCAAGAAATTTTTGTATTTATTGGTTTTACTTTAACGGTTATATTTACAAATATGACTTTTCATAGAAATAGAAGATTATATCCTAATCTAATTTTAGTGTTTGCTATTATATTAGGATTAATCCAATTATTGTTTCACTCTATCGAAACATTTACTACATTAAATTTTTATTATGAAAGAGTTGCTTTAGATGTTCCTTATACATTATTAATTTTTAACTGGTTATCTTGGTCTTCCTATTCGGCATATAAATCATTGAAAAAGCAAGATATCGCACCATGGATAAAAATTAGGTATAAAAGAGTTGGGATTTTTTCTTTTATTTTAAGTTTTCATAATATTCCTGAATTTTTTCAGCCTGTTGGTACTGTTTGGGGTGATTATACTAATATTATAAGTCTAATAGTATTTGGTATGACCGCAATATTAGCAGCTATTTTTTCATTAGGTTTTGCATTTGCATGGATCATGCCAAATTGGCTTAAAAAGCGATATAATAAAGGATATCATCCGCCTAAAGATATTGAACTTTCTGAAAAGGATTTGATTAATATAATTAAAAAACAACTTTCAAATAAAAACAAAGAATAAAAAATTGTTAGAATCAAATTTGCACGATAAGATATAAATTCAATTATTTTTATTATTTTAATCGTGTAAATGTTTAACTCTTCACTTTATTGCATTTGAAAGTTATTTATTATAATTGTTGAGGTAGAAAATGGGATTTGAAAATGATCAAGTAAAGGGAAAAAATGATTTCTTTAGCATAGAAGAAAGTATCTATGAAACTTTATTTAAGAATTTCCCCGATTTAATTTTAATTTTAGACTTAAGAGGAACTATTATTAACATTTCAGAGACGATTATTGATTTATATGGAGTGCAAAAGAAAGAAGATTGTATTGGAAAGAATCTTCTTGAACTAGTAGTTCCAGAAGAACAAGATTCTTTAAAACAGACAATACAGAGAGTTTTAAGTAAAGGTTCTGTTAGAATGGTTGAACACAAACTTAAAAAGAAGGATGGTACTACATTTATAGGCGAATTGAGTCTTAGTATATTGAAAGATAAGAAGGAAGAGAATAAGTATCTTATTTGTATTTTAAGAGATATTACAAATCAAAAGGAGATAGAAGATAAACTAAGAGAAAGCCAGGCTATGTTTCAATTAGTAATGGATAATATCCCCCAATTTATTTCTTGGAAAGATAAAAACTCTGTATATATAGGTTGCAATAAAAATTTTGCAAGAGTTGCTGGCGTTGATGAACCATATGATATAATTGGCAAAACAGATTATGATTTACCTTGGAAAATTTCTGAGGCAGAGTCTTTTTTTGAAATTGATCAATTAGTAATGGATACTGATAAACCAGAATATCATATTATAGAACCTCAACTCCAAGCAGATGGTAAAAAAGCATGGCTCGATACAAATAAAATTCCATTACATGACTCTAAGGCAAGAGTGGTAGGTTTATTATGTACATATGAAGATATAACAGATCGGGTGAATTCAGAGAAAGCATTAACGGATTCAGAAAGAAAATATCGTGATGCATATAATCGAGCAGAATTTTATAAAGATATCTTTGCTCATGACATTAGTAATATTTTACAAAATATTCTTTCATCTGTTGAATTAAGCCACTTTCATCTGCAAAAGGCGGAAAAAAACAAAGAATTAAAGCAAATATTTGAAATAATTAAAGAACAAATAATCAGAGGCGCAAACTTAGTTTCAAATGTTCGGAAATTATCAATTCTAGATGAAACATCTCCAAATCTAAATAATATTGAAGTTTTTGAATTTTTAAATAAATCCAAAAAATATATTAACGTTGAATTTCCTGAAAGAAAAATTAATATTCAATTTAGTTCTCCTTTTGAATCATATTTTGTTAAAGCAAATAATTTATTATTGGATGTATTTAACAATCTCTTATATAATTCAGTTAAACATAATAATAATGAAGTAGCTAATGTTTTAATTAGGGCTTCAGAAACTCAAAAGAATTTGAAAAATTATTTGAAATTAGAATTTATTGATAATGGGTTAGGAATCCCTGATGAACAAAAAGATGTTATTTTTCAGCTTGAAGAGCGGTCAGTTAACAATTTTTCAAGGATTGGGTTAGGTCTTTCTTTAGTAAAAAAAATAATGAGCACTTTTGAAGGGCAGGTTTTTGTCGAGGATAAAGTAAAAGGAAATTTTTCTAAAGGAAGTAATTTTATCCTTTTAATTCCTAAGGCATTGAATTAATATCATTTCTATTTTTAAAATTATTTAAATAAAGCTTTTTTTCTTTTCTTAATTCTTAAAAATTATGTTTTTCTGTCTAGATAATTTAACTAAAATTGAAGACTATAATGAGGATCTTTATTTAATTCCCCAACCAAGACATATTAAAATAAATAGTTCTCAATTATTACAATTAGATGGAGATTCCTCAATTTTTAGCAATTTACCACCAGAATTTTCGTTCATTTTAGAGAATTTCCAAGAGCAATTGGAATCTATAGGAATTAAGGAAAAATTGGCAATTAATAATGTTTATAAGGACAATATTTTTCCTAAAGAAGAAGATATCATGAAAATTTATCAAGAAACTTTTCCTAAAATAGATTTTGAATTAATTCTCAGAAGAAAGAACGAAAGTGAACAAGGATATTTGCTATTTTTCAGAAATTCAAAATTATTTATCGAATCTAATTCTGCTCAAGGAATTTTCTATGGAATTCAAACTTTGATACAAATGATAAATTCAACTCCAAATAAAAAATCAGTAAATCAAGTTGTGATTATTGATTTTCCCTTACTAAATATTAGAGGTGTATCGGATGATATTTCTAGGGGACAAGCAGCTACTATTAACAAATTAAAGAAATTCATAAAACTTCTAAGTCATTTTAAAATAAACCATTATTATTTGGTGTATATGCAAGATATGTTTGAATTTAGAAATCATCCGGAAATAGGTAGAGGAAGAGGCGCATATTCAAAAGAAGAAGTAAAAGATTTATTTAAATTTGCTAAGGATCATTTTGTTGAATTAATTCCTATATTTCAAACAATAGGACATTTTGAAAATATCCTTCACAATCCGAAATATTGGGAATATGGAGAATTTCCTGGCTCTAATAGTTTAAATATTGCGAATGAGAAAATATACACATTGTTAGATGAAATGATAGGAGAATTAAGTGAGGTTTTCAAATCCGAGTATTTCCATATTGCTGCAGATGAAAGTTGGGATGTTGGTAAATATGCCTCGAAGGAATATATTGAAAAAATTGGAATAGAAAATGCTTATCTTAAACATTATAGAAGAGTATATGATATTGTTAAGAAGCATGGGTACAAAAAAATTATTGTTTATCATGATATTCTTCATAAATACCAAAAAGTCTTAGAAGGACTCCCAAAAGATATCATTGTAATGTATTGGAAATATAACGAAAAAGAAAAACATCCTATTATTGATAAATTAAAAAATTTTAATTTTCAAATCATAGTTAGCCCTTCCATTATTGATTATAATCGGATTTTCCCCTCTTTTGCCAAAGCACAAAAAAATATAACAAATTTGATAAGCTATGGTTATCAAAAGGGAATAATTGGTGAAATAACATCAAGTTGGGGTGATAAAAAAAATAAAGAAATTAGAGAAAATAGAATTTATGGCTTTATTTTATCCGCTGAGGTTGGTTGGAATCCCTCCAAACAAATTAATTATTTAAACTTTTGGAACAGTTTGATGCTTCATCTCTTTGGAATTTATGATTCAAGGCTAATTAAGATTATTACTTCATTAATTGTAATTGAAAATGAGAAAAAATTGCATACAAGACCGACTTTTTATTACAATCATTTTTTTAGTCATCCCTACAATAAAAAGAAAAAAATGTATAGAAGAAATATTAATACTAGAGGCTTTCATTCATTAATCGAAAAGTTAAATGAGTTAATCATTATATGTGAAGATTTAGAAGACAAAGTGACAAAGAATCAAGAAAATCTAAGAAACTTAGCATTTGTAGCAAAGCATATAAAGTTTTATTGTAAGAAGAGAATAAATTCAAAGAAAATGGTGGATTTTTATCCAAAAAGGAGCAGTAATGATTTTAAAGATCGAATTATTAGAGAAATAATCAACCTAAAAGATGATTTGAATAGTCTTCTCAAAGATTATGAAGCATTATGGTTTGATTGTGCAAAAAAAGATGGATTTGATTCAATTAAGCAAAGATATATTTGGTTGATTAGGTTTTATGAAGATAAAGTAAAAGAAATTGAAGAAAATCGCGAATGGAAAGACCCAAACATACCTAGTGAGACTATATTTTTAGATGCTAAAAAGCGACATGAGATACATACTTCTTATTATAAAAAAGAGATAATTATTGATAATTTGATTAAAAAAGCTTATTTACAATGCATTGCTGGCACTTTCTCAAAAATCTATGTTAATAATTCTTATGTTGGTCATGTTATCACCAGACATACATTAAATTTTGTCACCTTAGAAAATAACATACAAATTTTTGAAATAACAAATTATCTCCATAAAGGAAAAAATTTGATATGCATTGAGAATACTGATTATATCGGTGGAATAGGCCCAATCAATGTTTATGGAGAAATCGAATTATTAGATGATACAATCATAGAATTGAAAACAGATAAGACTTGGATTAGTACAAGAAATTTGGATGACGGTTGGCAGAAAGTTAAATCTTTAGGAAAACCACCTAGAATAACAGGTGGATTAAATTATCCTGATTTTAAAAAAAAGTTACATTCAAAAGAAAATGATCGAATTGCAGATTATAATCACATCGTAAGTATAATTCCGAGAAAATTTTTTCATATTTTAAATATCGTTGTTAAATTATTTCATAGATATGACATAATTGAATAAATAATGAGAAGAAAAAAATTTAATTTAGAAGTTTGAATAGATGATAAATTTATTTGCTGATCCTAAGCTATAAATTTCAAATTTACTTCCTTTCTTCGTTTCACAAAACATCTGTATCATAGGGAAAAGATGTATTTGTGTAGTTATTTGGGCATCTTTGTCCTTCTGGTAGGTTTTATAATCATTACCAGCAGAATTAATAGTCTTTTTAATATTTTTATTCCAATATCCTAATGATGCTTCAGCTTTCGATTCCAATTCTTTAAAGTCCGTAAATTTTATACCTTCAACTTCTTCGATCATTTTATGTAAATCATCTCCAATTTCTTTTTCATATTTGGTCTGAGCACTACTATGTAGGACTGGAACGCCTGTGACTACTGTTTTGAAGGGAACAGGTAAAATTTCGTATTTATATAAATTTTTATGACCTCCGCATTCTTTGCATTGAGTTTTTCTATTACCAGTTCCATAACAGGCTGCGCATTGATAAGAAAAAACTTTTTTTTCCTTTTTTTGCTCTTCACCGACAAAAATAGTCAGATTTTCCTCAATTTTACCAGTTCCATTACATGTTTTACATTTATCTTCAATATAACCTTTACCTTTACAAGTTTTACATGAGACGGGTTGAATTGATTCGTATATTGGAACATTATCATCAGCTTTCCAATTTTCTTTATTTATTTGTCCTGTACCTTTAAAAGAAAAATATTGTTCTCTAGCTATTCTGGGTGCTAAAACTATATTTTCCTCCTTTCCTTTTGGTGCTGGACCAAGAGTTTTTTTGATTGCAAAATAAATTGCAGCTTCTTTCATAGTATCCTTAACATATTCAGCAGCACTTACAGCATCTAAGGAAAAAATAGCACCTTTAGTTCCAAATTGTTTTTCCAATTTCTTTTTATTTTTTCTTATGGCACTTTGTTTCCACTTCTCAAAAATATCATCTAAATTCGGAGTCTTAATTCTAACATCTGGCAATTAAAAATCACTTCTAATTTTGCTTTTAAATATATTTATTAAATTTTATTGATTTAAAATTATAAAAATATAAAATAGAATAATTTATATTTTTATATAGAAATTTAAATTATTGAATTAAGAGATAAAAATGTCTGCAGAAGATAGACAAGCAGTAGAATACTTTAAACAATGGATTGATTCGAATGGACTTTCTCAATGGATTCAACATTTTCTAGATCAAGGGGATGAAGCAAAATTAAAACAAATTAAAGAAATATACGATAAAATAAAAGCAGTTTTTGGCTTTTAAAATAAATGTTTTTTTGTTTTATTAATTCTGATTTATTTTATTAAATTTTAAACGGGTTAATATTTGACAACTCCATCAAGGAACTACTTTATTGTTTTTGATAAAAGTTTAGAAAAGAAGAAAGAATTATTATTTGAAATCAATTTCTTCTATTTAAAATCTTATAATCAGAGAACTACCAAATTTTCATACGTGAAAAAGCCATTCTTTAGAGGTAATGTTATTTTTGGATTAGATTTTAAAGATAAAATAAGACCTTTAAGATTTTTAAAGATTC
Source organism: Promethearchaeota archaeon (assembly GCA_048941015.1). Lineage (GTDB taxonomy): Archaea > Asgardarchaeota > Lokiarchaeia > Sigyniarchaeales > SOKP01 > SOKP01. Next base: position 19,045 of record JBHLNZ010000026.1, read on the forward strand.
AGAATGATGATACAGAAACTCCTATCGATCCAAGAGTTTTTAAAAAGTTTTTACTTGATGAAAAAAATAAATTTCTAGCTTTTTCAAGCCAAACTAACCCAGATGAGTTTTCAATTATTCGAAAAATGCTTAAGAATTTTCATTTTGATGAAAAACGTATTATTTATCTAACATTTTGTAAGTCTTGCCTAGAAACTAAGAGATTTAATATTCTGCCAAAAAATTTACAAATCAAAGCTTTTAATAATCAAATTTTATGTCCAGAATGTGCTTTGAATATAGTAATAAATCAAGCGAAAAATATTGGTTTAATTTCTAAAGGAAAACTCAATCCAAAGCTTAAGAATTTCCTTACTCATATAATTCTTAAGTTTAAAAATGTAGATAAGGCAATAAGTTCGTTTAAAGTCGATTTCGATCCTATAAAAAATAAAGATTTAACTTTATATGATGTCGAGAAAAATCCAGTCGTAAATAAAAAATATCTAAATGTTAAAGTTGAAGATCTCCTAATTCCTAATAATTTTATAAACATTTTAAAAGAGCAGAGTATAAAAACATTGCTCCCAATACAAGCAATTTCTTTAGACAAAGGATTAATATCAAAAAAATCTGACCAATTAATAATGGCTCCTACTTCCGCTGGAAAGACCTTAGTAGGTGAATTAGCAGGAATTTCAAGAATTCTTAATGATAGACACAAAATGCTATATTTAGTTCCTATTGTCGCATTAGCTAATGTCAGAACCGAAGAATTCAAACAGAAATATCGTTCTTTAAAATTAAAAATAGTAAAAAAAATAGGTGTATCTCTGTTAGAAGCACTACAAGAAGATAATATCGATGATTTAATTGATGCTGATATTATAATCGGAACCTATGAAGCAATTGATTTTATAATGAGAAGCACTAATAAAGAAAAACTAGGGAAAATTGGCACAATTATAATCGATGAGATTCAAACTTTAATCGATCCAGAACGAGGTTTTATTTTGGATGGATTGATAGCAAGGTTAAAAACAGTATTTACAGAAGCTCAATTTTTATATTTAAGCGCTACAATTGGTGCTCCTGATTTGCTTGCTAAAAAATTGAAGTGCATCCTGATTAGGTATAATAATAGGCCTGTACCAATTGAGAGACATTTAATTTTATGTTTAAATGAAAATATAAAGCACAAGTATATAGTAAAATTAGTTCGTTACGCATTTTTTCAAAAATCTAATTATGGATTTAAAGGACAGACCATCATCTTTACAAATACTAGGAAAAAATGTGAAAATTTAACTAATTATATTCAAAAGAAAGAAATAAAAGCCAAAGCATACCACTCTGGGTTAACTAATGAGGAAAGAAAAGAAATCGAATCAGAATTTCAAACTCAAAGTATAGCTGCCGTAGTTGCAACAGCGGCATTAGCTGCTGGAGTTGATTTTCCTGCAAAACAAGTTATATTCGAATCTTTAGGAATGGGAATTAAAATTTTAACTGTTGCTGAATTTGAACAGATGTTAGGGCGTGCTGGGAGATTAAAAAAGCATGATAAAGGAATAGTATACATTTTAGCTGAACCAGGCAAAATTTATTCACCAAAAATGAAATTTACTGAAGAGAATATAGCTATAAATCTTTTAAATGGTAAAATTAAGGATTTTGAATTGGAGCCAGATGGTGATCGCTCTTTAACAGAATTATTAGCATTTATTTCGGTTTATAAACAGAATGTTCATATTTCTAAGATAAATATCTTTTATGAATATTTAATTAATGCAAATTATAAAATTGATGTCTTTTTAAATAAACTTGTTAAATATAAGTTAGTAGAAACAGATAATCAGTATTCTTATCAACCTACAGGATTAGGTCGTGCAATAGCTAAATCTTTTTTAACAATCGAAGAAAGTCTTGAAATCATCGATAAGTTAAAAAGAAAGACAATAAGTATAATGGATCTAGTTTTGGGTCTCAAAGCTTTAAAAAATGTATATCTCTCCAAAAAAATAATAGCAGATTTATCGAAAAATGTTAATATGAAATATTTTTCTAATAATTTTTTCAGTGCAAGTGTTTTATCATTAATGAATGCTGAATATGTCAAGAAAAGAAGAAAATTTTCACAAGATTTTATTGAACTAATTTTAAAATGGACAAATGAAATATTTAATTGTCAATGCAAGGATAGTCCTTATTGCGATTGTGGACGATTAAATTTAGAAAGACTTGTCTTAAAATTAAGAGTTGACGAAAAATTATCAATTGAACAAATTAGTGATTATTTAAAGGAAAACTATGAGATTATGGTATTTAAAGGAGATCTTATTGATTATCTCGAAAATTTGATTTATGCTAGTGAAAGTATTATTAGTATTTCCAACGGAATAGCTAATATATTAGACTCTGAATATGAAAAGGAATTATTAGAAATTCCGCATATAATTCACAGAATTAAAAATCCATGAGCGAAATCTTTATTTTTTTTTTCAAATGAAAGTGATTAAATATAAATGATAATATAATTTGTTATATAGACTGAGATAATAGTTTTAATATTAATTTAGAAAATTAATTTATGATTTATACGATTTTTCTTTATCAGAGTGATACAGGATTACTAATTTATGATAAAAGTTTCCAAGATATTAGTTCAGGAAAAATAGAAATGTTTAGTTCTTTTTTTTCCGCAATAAAATCAGTTGTTTCAGAATTAGTATTAGAAGGTTCAAAACAATTAAAGAATATTGAACTTGGTAATTATAGCGTTATAATTAATACGATTTCGAATTTAAATGTTGACTTTGTCATTATTGCTGATAAAGATGATAATAAAATAATAAATAAATTGACTCCCAAAATCATCAAATTACTCAAAAAATATGAAGAATTATTTATCGCTTGGGATGGTGATCGCAATGAATTTAATATTCTTGAACAGCCATTAACTGAATTAGTTATGGCGAATGTAAAAGATGTCAGAAAATCGCTTTTAGAACAGCCAGAACAAGTTTTGAAGTCTATATGGTCTCATAAAAAACAATTATCCGAAGAAAAAATAAACAATTTAATACAAGAGAGAGATTTGTTAATATACAAAATTGAAAATACTCCTATTTTGCCTTTAAAACTAGCTATGTCCGAGAAAGTGGTGACTCTATCAGAAAAATTGAAAGATGAAAGTACCTTTATCAAGTATCAAAATGAAGTAACAAGACTAAAAAAGGAAATAACTGATACCAAATTCAAGTTAAAATATTATCTCGATAAAGTAAAGACTTCTTTAAATGAAGCAGTTGATAAAATAGGATCTCATCCCCTTTATACAGGAGATTACAAAAATACATATTTGAATTTATACTCTTTTAGTACAAAGCTTAAACTTATTACTGAAAATGGATGGGAGATTTATAGAGATTGTGCAAAAAAATTAATAGATAAAGAGGAATACTCTGAACATGAACTATCAGAAACAATTCAAATGTTATTAAAAATGAGTACAAATATAGATGATTATATACGTTAAGAAGTTTTTGAAATAAAAATTATAGAGTATGTAATTCAATAATATCATTATCTTTTAATTCGTAATCTAATCCAACTTTTTTTCTTTTTTGACGAACTCCCTCCCTTATTATTAAAGCATAGTCAAATTGCTGATAAAAGCTTTTATGAACTCTTAAGGCTATATCTTTTACTGTGGGTATAGCAGGGTCAGTATCCATTATTAGTGGTTTATCAGCAATAATTCCATTGTGCATAGTATAAATTTTCATTTTCCCTAAAAATTTTAAGATAGTTTCTCCAAAATCATCAGGATACTCTCCCTTCAACGCACTTGTCCCAAAAATCACTGAAAAATTGCATGAATATTGCTTTTTTAACTTTTTGAAATTTACTTCCGTATTGGGTAAATCTCCTTTTGTTCCGATAATTATTGCTTTTTTATATACCACAGAAGGATTCATGGCATCAATTATTTGATCAAGATTAATCTTCCCATATATCCTTACTATAGCATTTCTAATGCCTCCCTCTTGAATGATTTCTCTAACTTTTTCCGTGAGATCCTCAATGCTTTCGTTCTCTTTTGCTTCTTTTGTTAAATAAAATACTTGAATTTTATTTGAACCCGTTTTTTCAATTGATATAGGTGGTGGTGGAATGTTAATCCTAATATTTGCTTGTGATAATTCTTTTAATAATAAATTGATTTGTTCTTGATAACTTCTTGATAGATCAATGCATAGACATATTAGATCACAAGCTCTGAGTTGAGAAAGAATTTCCCTCCCATTTCCTACTCCACTTGAAGCCCCCTCCATGATAGCAGGCATATCAACAATTTGGTATCGTACTTTACTATAATCATAAATTCCAATTTCAGGAATGGCCGTAAATTTACCAATTTTATCTTGAGCAGCCCCAGTTAATAAATTTAAAAGGGATGTTTTTCCTACTCCTGGTAAGTGATAATCACTAATAAAAATAATTTGAATTTCTTCTTTTTTAATTGAAAAAGGACTTATCTGTTTGCCAGTAGTTTTCGATCTTAATCTTCGTTCTTCTTGCTCTCGTTTCAATTTTGAAAGGCGAGACTTGTTTAAAGCTACAATTCTTTCTGTTGCTTTATGTTTAGGGACGATAGAGAGAAATTCTTCCAATTTTTTTATTTTTTCCTCTAATGAGGTTGCATCAAGATATTTTTGATAAGCTGCTTGTGCTTCTGGACCAATATTAGAGCTCATAAATTAGTCCTCTTTTTCAAAAGATTGATCTAAATCTATCCTCTATCTTTAATTTTAAGTCTCCTAAAATTTCATCAATTCTTTTTTCAAAGTTGTTAAAGAATTTTCCTTTTTTAGAAAATATATCATTTAACGAATATCTATTTAAGAAGTGAGAATGTATTGTGGCCAAATGCTTTTTAATAACATCTGTTTCAGTTTCTTTTTCAGTAATTGCATACACTAATAATGGTTGCTTGTTTGAAGAATCGTTAGTTGGTAAAGCTACTAAATCGCAGTAGCAAACTAGCTTAAATGAAGCGAGGGAAACTACATTTATATCATCTCCAAAGACTTCATTTGTAAAAGACTCGAGTGCTGAGAGAAATCCCGCTCTGAGATCAGGATCGAGAATATTATCTGATGATTTGTAATATTTAATTTCGATTAGATTTCGAGTACCTAGATTAATTCCTACTTCTAATATTGCCATAAAAGTGTCCCAAAATTGTATGAGATTTTAATTATGCTTATGGTTAATATTTTTCGTAACTACTTTGTATTTTATATTAACAAGCAACCTATTTATTTTTACTTTTTTAATTTTTAAATTAATTAATATTTAATTGTTTTTTATAAGCAATGACTGTATTTTGAAGCAAAAATGCAACGGTTAATGGCCCTACTCCTCCGGGGACAGGAGTTATTTTAGAACATTTGTCATATACATCATCAAAATCAACATCCCCAATTAATTTTTCATCAACTCTATTTTGGCCTACATCAATAATTATTGCATTTTTTTTAATTCGAGTTCTAGTTATAAATTTTGGCTTTCCTACAGCCACTATCAATATATCAGCTTTCTTTATATGCTCGTCAATGTTTATTGTTGAAGTATGACAGATCGTAACAGTTGAATTTCGTTTTAGAAGCATAAAAATAAGAGGTTTCCCAACTAAATTAGATCGATTAATAATTACCACATTTTTACCCTTAAGATCTACATTATAAAATTCAAGTAAAGCAATAATTCCTTTCGGAGTACACGGTGCGAACTCTTCATGGTAATCAAATAGTTTTCCTTTATTAATTGGATTAAAGCCATCAACATCTTTAATGGGGGATATTTTTTCTAACAATGAAGGGGCGTAATCCCTTAGTTTTCCCGGTAAAGGTAATTGTAAAAGGATCCCATGGACTGATTCATCATTATTGAGTCTAGTAATCTCTTTTAGTAATAGTTCTTCAGGAATGTTTCTATCTAATTTTATTAAAATAGATTCTATACCTACTTCAGCACATTTTTTTCTTTTCATATTTATATAGATCTCAGATGCTGGATTATCACCAACCATAATGGCTACAAGTTTAGGATTTATCCCTATTTTAGTTTTTAACTTGATTATTTCATTTTTAAGTTGGAGATTCAACTTATCTGCTAACTTTTTACCGTCTAAGATTTTTTCCATAATTATCTTCTATGAATGAATTAATTTATGAATTCAATTTGATTATTGTTTATGGATATTTTTCTAATTATTAAAGAAGAATTATTAGATAATTATTAAAATAAACCAATTTGTTTAAATTCTCCTTCTTCTCCATATAAAAAACACTAATAAAATAAAACCGCCAATGCAGGATAAAACAACAATAAGAATGATGTAATTAAACTCGACCATAAATACATCAGAATTCAAGAGATTTATTGCATCAAAAGTTACTAAAATATCAAAAGCATAGTATGAAGATGAAATTGAAGAAAATTCTGGTTCTCCTGAAACACTATGATCACCAAAGCCTCCATCCTGAAAATTTTGATGGTTTAAAACCCAATTGATGGTAGCATCTTGTTTTTGAGAAGAATCTATTAAATTAATGGCTTTAATACAGAAATAAGTACTACTCAATAATGAATTTTTTGCATTATCATCTGGTAAATATCCTCCATAATTATTTATATTTGAGGAATCGTTCACGTATAAAGACTTTAAATAATTGAGTGTAGCAATTTTGTCATCTAGATCATCAATTGTTCCGATATTACTGATAAGATCGACAGCATAATAAGTCGTAAGAATAGTTGAAGATAAACTACTATTACCACCGTAACCTCCATCAGTATTATTACATTGCAATATCCAATTTTTATGAGTTGTTGCATTTGGGAATTGTTCTCCTATATATGAATAAATATGATAAGCATAATAAGTTGATATCATATCTGCTGATGTAGAAGTATTAACATAACTGAAACCGCCTTCCAATTGTTCTGTTTGATCAAGAGAATTCTGTATTTTGGTATTTAAATCTGAATCTAATGAATAATCTAGTATATCTAATGCTTTCAAGAGAAAATATATCTCATATAAATGATTTGTTCCTTCAAGTTTTTCTTCTAAATTTTCTTTAAATGCAGATACATCCACTTTTGTAGTAGAGCCAAACAATCCTTGAACGACATATAAATTATAATAATTTATTATTTCAAAAGCATAAGCAGTTTCTTGCTCGGATTCACCAAAACCTGAATTATCATCTTGTTGAGTAAAAATAAAATCAGTTAAGTATTTATTGCGGGGTTTTGCAGAGACAATTGGAGTAATTACAATTAGGACAGTCAATAAAACTGATATTATCGTGATATATTTGAATTTGAACTTCAATTAATAAAAGACCTCAGTCTGGTTTTAATTTAAATTTTAATTTTTTAAATTTAACTTGTAATTAAAAATTAACGATATTATAGGAAAAATGTTGGAAAATTATAAATTTTTTAAAAAATCTCACTTATATCCTTATATAATAAATCTTTATTTGCTAGGAACTGCTCATGTGTAACAAACAGAGTCTGAAAAGAAGGTAAACTTCCTAAAATTGCTGCTCCATTGAATATAGTATATTGTAGACTATCCGGTACGTAGAACCTCAAGATTTCATCTATTGTTTTATAATAACCAGAAAATTCTCTTGCTTGAGGGGGAGATTTTATGACTTCGCTTGGAATTTCTTTAAATTCATCAATTTGAAGTGTCTTTCCGCAATAAGGACAGAAGAGAGAAGAATCATCATCTACTTTTTTATTACAGTGAGGACATATTACTCTTCCATTAACTATTTTTGCTTTTTTCCCAGTATCAGGAGCGCCTATGGATAATTCAGGTAAAACCATTCTTCCTCCACAAGAAGGGCAAAATTCTTTTCCATCAGATAAATCTACTAATACTCCGCAATGTGGACACGTATCTTTATCCTTTTTAGCTATTTCTATTGTTTGAAGTTTAAGTTTTTTATTTTCAAAAGTAACTTCTTCTTTTGGTTTTGGAATTTTTCCCAATTGTGAGAGTAAGGAATTTAATTCATTTCTAAGTCTTTCTTCAAAACCAGAATAAGAAAGATTGCCTCCTGAGAGGACAATATGAGACAAAAGATCACTCCAATAATATTTATCAATGCTCTGCAAACAATTTATAATAGCTTCTGGAATATTCATCATATTATAGCCAATTAAAGAGGGTTGGAATAAAACTTCAGGTGCTTCATGGAATATATAATGAGGGACTTTAATATTTGAACCATCGGGCATTGCAAAGTCAAAACTATCCTTCATATTGGGAGGTTGACTTGGATCTAAAACAAAATAGCAATTCTTTTCCTTAATTTCTTTAATAATTTGGTCAACTGCAGATGATTCAATATTGATACCTTCTCTCATTAATAGATTTTTCAAGTGTTGATTAACATCTGTCCCAGCAAGAGTTAGTTTTTGAATGGATTGATCGATCATTTGACCATTTATAATGGGACAAATCCATGTAATACCATCTCCACTTTCAATGACTAAACCAGTTGTCAAACCCACACTGAATATTGATAATATGGGAGTAGGAACCATAATTAAGCTTTTTACTTTATGGGTTTCGTATAAAACACGAGCAATATATTCCTTAATATCTCTCTGAATAAATGGCGCTTCAGTATATAAAACGGGATAGTTTGAAAGAGTTTCTATTCTTAATAATGAATAAAAAATATAATTAAGAATTTCATAGAAATCATTCCAATCTAAAATTGCACCTCTCTCTATGGGATATTTAATCTTAAGAACTCCACGCATCTTTGCTGCGTCATTGCCAATGTATATATTTCTAGCAGCTACATCTACTAATACAGTTTTATACTTTTCAGTACCTGTAATTGTTGGAAATACAAATCGGGGACCTGGTTCACCTGCAAAACCTATTTTTGTATATGCACTGCCAACATCAATAATAACTGGTGTTCCGGGAAGAGGTATTGCCATGTTTCATCAGATTTTGATAATTTTAATATCTTATATACAAATATGATAATTTAAGTGTTAGTATGATATTATATTAAATAGATTTTTCTTAATTATATTAATTTTTCCAATTGAAAATCATATTGCTGGAATCTATTAATAAGCTTTATTATTCTTTTAAGTGTTCAAATATTCTTATCATAATAGAGTGTTTTGTAACTAAACCAATTAATTTGTGATTCGAATTTATTACTGGTAAACGATCAACCTTATTTTCAAGCATTTTTCTCAAAGCTAATTTAAGAGAATCGTCTTTACTTAAAATAATTGGATGTGGGGTCATGAGATCTTTAACTTTTGTGTGAGGAGAATCTAAATTCATGGCAAATCGAGCTAACCGAATATCTCTCTGAGTTATAATTCCAATTAATTGCTTTTCGTTAGAATCTTTTACAACTGGCAGACCACCGATATTTTTCTTTAACATTAAAAGTTCTGTTACACTAATTTTCTCATCGGGAGTCGTATAAAAAGGATCAATAATCATAAATTCCGAGACTTTAATGTCTCCTATAGATTTGAATTCATTTTCCATAATAAATCATAATAATCTAAATTAATTTGAACTTATGAATTAAAACACATTCAATTTTAAATATATAATTGTTTTAATCAATTTTAAGTGTTTTTTCAAGTTTTTGCTCAATTTCCTTTAATTCCCTTATCAGATTATTATATGTTTTTAATAGAAATTGACCCCATTCATTTAAACGTATCCATCCTCCACCTCCCGGACCTCCTTTACCCGTTTCTACAGGAGAAAATCCAGTTCTTTCAGTGATTCTTTTTAAAATACTCCACGCATATTTGTAAGAATAACCACATTCTTGTGCTGCTTTTGTTAAAGAGTGATGACCTTCTTTATTTGGTTTTTCGATATTTTCTAACAATTTAGCCCAACCAGAACCGAGGATATTCTTGTTTTTTTCATTTTCAAATTCTAGCCAGCATTTAATTCCAAAACTTATTTTACTTTTTAACCGATCTAGCTTAAATTTTGAAATAGGGTTTTGATCCATAATAGATATTTAATTTAATTGAATTTATTTATTTTTTATATTTGTGAAGGAAAAAACATTAAAGTAATAGCTTTTTAATTTTTGTAATAATTTTGGAATTATAATTATGTTTTTCTCAAGCGGAAGTAAGACTATTAAAAAAGGGAAAGAAGTAATTACGAATCTATATTACTTCAGCGAAAATGCTATGCTAGATTGCAATCAATATGTCATTTTAGATAAAGATTCTGGAGATTTAATACTTTTTGATGCTGGTAATGGGATATCATTAACAGGTTTAATTGGTGGATTAAAGGAATTAAATCTTGAATATCAAAATATTATAAAAGTCTTTCTTACACATGAACATGTGGATCATGTACTTGGTTTGTATCCACTAATGAAATTAATGAAAGATAAACCCCCAGAGATCTTTGCTTATGGTGAAGCTGCTTCGATTCTCAATAGTGGAGACATATCAAAAATATTTCCTGGTAATCTTGGAATTAATCCGAATATGTTTGGAGTGGAAATTATACCGTTAACCATAATTGATTTAAAACAATTGAAATCAGTTAAAATCAGTTCAGAGTTTAATTTTCAAATCTTTTATACTCCAGGCCATTCTCTTGGTTCAATCTCATTTTATGAACCTAATAAAAAAATTCTTATCCCAGGAGATTTAGTATTCACAGGAGGAAGTTTTGGACGCTACGACTTTCCAGGTGGGTCTTTAAAAGTTCTAACAGATTCGATAAAGTTTGTAAATGATTTAGATGTGAATTATTTACTTCCAGGACACATGGGAATTAGTAGTGATGGTAATCAACAAATAGCGCTTTCCTATAAGTTTGTTCAATCAATAAGAAACTTCTTTTAATGGAGTATTTATATTATAAAAGGTATAAATTTAATTTTTTTAAAGAAGTAAACTTCACATATTATTTGATGTATAAGAAGGTTTTTTAAAGAGAGTTTCTATATATATTTTTAAAAGCTCTTTATAATAAAAACTAAGTTATTAACAAATTATTGATGTGAAAAAAATGTCAAAACCTAATAAACCTGTTACTAAAATTATATTAAGAAGTTATCCTAAGATTATTTTCTTTTGGCCTCTACTTATAGTATCATTTATTCTTTGGTTATTGCAATTACTGGTTGCTGATCCTGTGGCGTGGTATGGTAATTTCTGGCTTATCGTATTTTTTGTAAATCTTTTTATTACTGCCTTCGACTTCTCGTCAACTAAATTCTTTGTTCTAGTTCTTGTAGTCGTTGTTGTGATTTTATTGTTGTTCTTTCTAGTAATACCTAATGTAGGTCCAATTGCCCTTCCTAGTGGATTTAATCCAGGATTATCTGCTGAATTTTACTTAATAATGACTCTCGTTTTAGGATTAATTTTATTACTTGTGCTAATTAGTGCTCGATTTGACTATTGGAAGATTGAGAGAAATGAAATTTATCATAAAAACGGAATTTTTTCATCTGCCGAACGAATTCCTACAAAAAGTCTTCGCATTAAAAAAGAAATCCCTGATGTGTTCGAATTCTTTCTATTAAGAGCTGGAAGAATCACATTATTGCCAGGACATGGAGATGTAATACCACTAAATACAGTTCTTAATATCAATAAAAAGCAGGAACAAATTGATTGGTTACTCAGCTATGTTAGTGTTGAACCTGATGAAGTAGATCACGTTTAAGAATCAAATTTTTAAAAAAAAAGTTAATTAAATTTTCTTTTTTTTGTTTTTTTAATTTAAAAATAAATATCATAAAATTAACTCTTCAATTTGATCAGATTTAAGAATTAGCTTATATTCTTACTTATATTTATGTCAGATCTTCCTATATTACTATTCGATTTTGATGGTGTTGTCATTACTCAAAAAGCGCTTGAATTTACTGCTTTAAAACTAATTAGGAAGAAATTCTATAAATGGAAAAATTTAAGAAATATGCGACTTATTGATTTTGCCAGATTATTTGAAGAGTCTGATTCCAAGAATAGGATTAAAGCGTTAATTAGGGTTTATAAAGCCTATAAGAAATATATCCCAAGTAGATGGCGAAGGATTTTATTCTTTTTTAAGTTTAGAAGAACATATCCGAAATATGAGATTTATGAGACATTAAAACCGAATTTTGAGAATATTTTAACAAAATTTAAGCAATCTAATTTTCCTTTAGGGATTGTCTCAAATACTAGTCGAAAGCGTTTAAATTTTTTTAGAGGGAAGTTGGGATTAGATGACTTTTTTTCGGTCTTTATTTCTCGAGATGATACTCCACATAGAAAACCTAGTCCAGTCCCTATTTTTTCAGCGCTATTATATCTCAAGAAAAATTTAAATTTACAAATAAACAAAAAAAATGTCTATTTTGTAGGTGACCTTCCAGCAGATATTCATTCTGCCAACAATGCCGGAATTAAAAGCATTGCTTTACTTTCAGGTCATGGAAAGAAAACAGATTTGTTAAGAGCTAATCCATCCTTTCTTATTGAAAACATAGAAGATATTTTAGAAATAGAATCATTGAAAAAATTCTTATAAAATTAACTATTATTCTATTTTAGCTATGTTCAACTTAGATAATTTCAAAAATAATTCAATTCTTCAGTCCATTGTTGAAAAATTAGATAGAAGTTTGATGAAAAATAAAGTAGGAAAAATTTCTAAAATAATTGAAGAATTAATAGAATTATTAGATTTCGAAGAATACGTAATATCAGTAACCTATATATTGAGTATATTAGCTGAAAACAATGTTAATTATATTCCTGATGAAATTATTAGTAAATTAGAGACACATTTAGATTCTGATAATAATAAAGTAAAAACTAATTGCCTCTTAATCCTAGGATTTGCTATGTTGTCAAACCAGGATTATATTGAGAAATATTTTAAAACATTTATTGAGTTAATCAACGATCCCAATAGTGATATCAAAGATAATGTCTTCTATTTCTTACATGAAATAGTTAGTAAAAATCATACTCTAATAATTCCGTACAAGGATCTTGTTTTAGAGGCATTATATAAGGAAACTAAAGAAGAGAATCTTCTCTCATTATTGAATTTTTTCGAATGGTTTGAAAATTATAATTTTAAAGATTTATATCAATTTAGAGAATTTTTGAAAGGATTTCTCCTGAAAATTAAGAATCAAACTAAAAGTCCACTCTATTTAAAATTAGTAAATATAATAAAAATATTATTTCCTTCATTTAAAGAACTTGAATTTGATGAGATTGACCCAAAAGAGCTATCAAAACGTCTAGAAAATCAAGTATTAATAAAAAAATACGATTTTACTGAAATTTCTAAAAAAGAAAAAATTAAACTCAAAGATTATATAAAAAAATTGAAACAATCAATTCTCGTGGATAAAGAAATTTATTTTTATACAAGAGTTGACGATAAAACCACGACATATTTATATGAAGTAGAAAAAGAGAAACTCTTAAATTTTTTTAATAAAAATCAGAAGATTAACATAACTGAAATCATGGATATTATTCCTACTTTTAAGGATAGTATTGAGTTAAGTGCTTTTTTAAAAACACTAATAAAATTAAGTTATATTAAAGGCTATTTTTCTGAATTAGGCTATTATTATCCTTATAACTATCTTAAATCTGAATTTCTAGAAGAACTTCAAAATAAAGGAATTATTAATTTAAGAAAATTCGATTATATTCCCCTCGAAATAATCAACGAGATAATAAATGATATTTCTAATTCTACTAAAGAAGATTTACTATTAACAAAAAGTGAAAATACTTATTATTCATTGAAAAAAATTCAAAAACAAATTAATAGTGAAGCAGCAAAGAGAAGTTCTATAGATTTAAAACTATTCCGAGAACGATTACTAGATCGAGACTTTATAAAATTAATTAAGAATTTACCAAAAGAATATTTAACAAATTATCACAAAGGAACTCAATGGATTACGAATTTGGGAATTCAAAACGTGAAAAAAGAGATTGAAAACTCTAAAATTATTGGATTTTATTCAATATCAGAAATGTCAAAAAAACTTAAGATTTCAAAAATATTATTAGTTGAAATTTTGGAGGACTATATTGATCATAGGAGTGGCGTTTTTAATAGAGAAAAGGAGATATTTTATTATTCAAAATTTTTAAATGCTAAAATTGATGAGATCAATTTAATTCCTGAAATAGAAAAGAGGAATGGACAAATTAAACTATTGGCTGAAGAATTAGATATAGATTCATATCATATATTAAGTAAAATTGATGAGAATTTAAAGAAAATAGGAGAAGAGATTATGCGAGAAGATCAAATTAATATCAATGATTATTTGGAAAAAACTGGAATGACAACTCCAGCTTTTTTAGAATTTATTACCGAGTTGGGTTTAAATTATTTCAAAAAAGGTAGCTTTTTAATATTTAATGAATCTAAAATAAATGATGCCAAAAGAGAGATAAAGCAGATGTTGATTGAGAAGGCTAACTCAGAGAATTACTTAGAATTAGGAGATTTAGAAACAACATCTAATCTAATCAAAGTTCTTCTAAAAGAATTACAAGATGAAGAGAAAATTAAAGGAATATTCCACTATGATGATGATGGAAAGATTAAATTTTATACCAAAAAAGGTATTGAAAATTTAATGTTAGATGATAGTCATCTTTTTTCTTTTTATGATTTCTTCTATGGTAAAGAATTAAATTCAGGTGAAATTGAAATATTACTTTCAATTTTTAAAGAACTTGTAGCTAAGAATAGATTAAAAGGTACGTTCGATGCAGAAACTCTTACTTTTTCAAGTCACGAAGTTTTGTTTGCCCAAGATTATAATTCGGTTCTAAATGAATTTGAAAAAATGGTTAATCGTTATAACCTTAGTTTTAATATTGAATTTCAAAAAATAAAGAAGATCTTAACCAAAAAAGACGAGACTATCTTTCCTCAAGAGATAAAAATTATTCAGGAATTGATAGATAGAATAAATGAAAAATATATTCGATGGCGAAATGAGTTAGAAGCTTTCATAAGAAAAGCAAATGTCCAATTGCTAAAAAGGCAAGGTTATTCTTTAAAGCGGTACAAATCCATGCAATTTTCAGCAGATAATAGAGATGAAATAAAACTTTTTGAGAAAGATCCAAAAGTTATAGAATTATTAGATGAATTTAATTTATGGATTAAGATGTTTAATGAACTTGAAATAAAATATGGTAATATAATTTTTTATCAAAAAAGATTAATAAGAAATCCAGATAGCGAAGAAGATCAAAATAAATTCAATGAACTTATTAGACAATTAAAATTAAACTAAGATTATTCGTATTTCAGGTTTAAATTCTATTTTTAAACTGATGGTTTTATTTATTTTGTCCTATCTTTTTGAATTTCAGAGAGGATTTTATCTATATCAATTTTCTCGTTCGATTTTATCTTGTACGTTTTAGGAGAATAGGTCCCATTTATCTCCAAAATTCCTTCTTTTTCAAGATAGTCTAATGATCTCCAAATAAAATTAATCTTAGAACGATTTGAAGATTTTATATTATTACATCTCCTAATTCTTTTAGTATTTACAACAGCAACATGATTATCTATTAACTTGTTGATCGCTTGTAGTGTTTCACGCAAATTTTTTAAGAAAAAGTCCATAGATCGACCAAGTCCCTCTTTATAAAATTATTAAGTATTAAAGAAGATGTGTATTAAAAGTATATTTAGGAATTTATAAACTTTTTTTATGCTAAAAACAAATCACTCAATTATAGGAGCATATTAATTAAGTAAGCAATTTTAATAAAATCATTAATAATTGATTTAGATTTTATAACATTAAAGCATATAGCGTATATGAAATAGTCATTATACTATTTTATATTTCAATGTCTGAATACTCGCTTACCACAGAATATTAGAGCACAATTGAGTTCATTTGCCCTTTTAATGACTAGCTCATCTCTAATTGATCCACCTGGATTTATAATAGCTTTGGCACCAAACTTAACCGCTTCTTCTAGTCCATCTGGAAAAGGGAAAAAAGAGTCTGTTCCCATAAATGAATTTTTCAATTCATCTTTATGCCCAAATTCAATAGCTTTTTGACCAGCAAGTCTTACTACATGTATCCTACTCTGTTGACCTGCTCCGATTCCAATTGTATAAATTCCATTATTATATCTTTGAGCAAAACAAGCAGAATTAGATTTTGCCCATTTTGATACTTTATACGCAAAAATCAATGATTCTTTTTCAATATCGTTTACCTTCTTTTCGCTTACTACGTTCCATTCTTTAATAATAGGTTTACAATCATAATCCTGAACTAATATTCCACCTAAAACCCCTCTAATCTCAGAGTTATTACAAATCTCTTCTCTTTTATCAAAAAGATTTCCATATTCGAGTAAAATCATATTAGGCTTTTGCTTTAATATTTCAAGTGCTTGAATTTCGAATGAAGGAGCTAATAATACTTCTATAAAGATATTTTCTATATTTACGATAAAGTCTGCAACTTGAGCATTTAACTTCTTATTTAATCCCCATATCCCACCAAATGCTGACATAGGATCTGTACTAAAAGCCTTTTTTATAGAATCTAATTGATTAATTTTATCAATTGCGACACCATTAGGATTGGTATGTTTAATTATTGTTGTAACATAATGTTCTTTACCAAAATCTAAAAGCATTCTTAAGCAGGAATCAATATCCAAATAATTATTGAATGAAATTTGTTTTCCCCCTAATTGAGTTAAATTCTGCAGACCATAACTAATAGAAGAATCTTTATAATAGGCTGCTTCTTGATCCCAATTTTCACCATATCTAGTTTGAGCGACTTTTTCATATGATTTTATTAATCGATCACTAAATTTCATAGGATTATAATAATTTTCAAGAAATTGAGCGATAATCGAATTATATTCTGCCATAATCGCAAAAACATCATAGGCTAAAGAGATTCGCATCTTTTTTGTTATATATCCATCATTTTCTCTCATTTCATCTAAAATTTGATTATAATATTTTGAATGAGGTACGACGACAACATCCTTAAAATTTTTTGCTGCGGCACGGATCATTGTGGGTCCTCCGATATCAATCATTTCTAAGGCATCATCTAAATTGATATCTGGTTTTGAAATAGCCTCTTTAAAATTGTATAAATTACATATCACCATATCTATAGGCTCTATATCATATTTTTTCGCATCATCTTCATCTTTATCTATATTTCTTCGATATAATATTCCTCCCTCAATTTTTGGGTGGATAGTTTTAACTCGACCGTTAAACATCTCTGGAAATTGTGTATAATCAGAGATTTTTTGATATGGGATTCCATATTCTTCTAATAAGGCTCCTGTGCCACCAGTTGATAAGATTTTAACTTTAAACTCATTTACTAAACCTTTAACAAATTCTACTATTCCTGTTTTATCAAAAACGCTAACTATAGCTCGTTCAATTTTTTTCATATGATTTCATTCTTAAATACTATTTATTGGTAGAAATACTACTACTTTAAGTAAGATTTGCTATTGTTATAATGTATATAATAGATCCTTAATAATCTATTTTACTAAACAAATCAGTTAAATTATTAAACTCAACGTTTAAAATTTGCCAATTAAATCATGAGTTCTCGTTTCTCTATGACCAACCGTCGTCACCACTCCAATTTTTGCCTTTTTCATTTCTTTAATACTTTTTGCTCCAGCATAAACCATGCCATTAAGAAGTCCTTCTTTTAATGATAATAAAACTCCATCTAAATCTCCAACGAAAGGTACATAATCAGTGACTCCTTCAGGTAACATCTTTGAACCTTCTATATATCTATCCGAAATATATCCTGCAGTACGAGCTTCTTTACTTCCCATCCCTCTATAAACTTTTACTTTACGACCTTGAATAGTATCTACATAGCCAGGACTTTCGGAACAGCCTGCGAAAAAATGTCCAGACATTATCATATCAGCACCTGCAGATATAGCTTTAGGAAGATCTCCTGGATTTTTAAAACCTCCATCTGCTATTAGATTAATCTTAGGATTATAATCAATTATCGCATCAGCAACTTGTGAAGTAGCAAAAATTGTTGGAGCTCCCACTCCTGTTTGTAATGAAGTAGTACAAATTGAGCCGGATCCCATTCCAACTTTTAAACCAATAAATTTCTCTTCGTCAAAATTGCATTTTGTAAGTAGATATTCTCCAGCTTCATATGTACCGATATTTCCTAATACAAAATCGGATTCAAGAAAGTCCATTAACTTTTTTGTAGCTTCAATATCAACTTTCTTATAAAAATCAGCAACATCAATGAAGAAAATGTCTACATACTTATCTATTTCTTTAAGAAATTTCTGATTCTCGTTTGATGTGGGAAATTTTGGTGATATTGCTAATGCACATAATAAACGTCCATCTTCATCTATAGATGCTAAAGGGAATTCAGGCTTCAAATCTTTTTTAGTGATTAAGCCCATTAAATTACCATTTTCTATAATTGGTAGCTTTTCTATCCTGTGTTTATAAAGCATTTCTAAAGCTTCAGCCCTAGATACTCCTGGCTTAATTGAAATAACATTTTTAGTCATAAAATCTTTTACATTACCAACTCTAATGTCTTCTTCGTTATAAGGAATATCTCTTTTAGTAAAAATGCCACAAACTTTATTATTGTCTTGAACCACCATTAAACCGCTTATTCCATATGTTTCCATAGCAAATTTTGCTTCCGATACTTTTGCATTTACATTAATAGTTGCTACCTCTTCAATTACAAATGATCTAGCGAGTTTAACTTTACGGCACATTTCTAATTGTTTTTCATAAGAGCAATTCCGGTGTAAGACTCCTAAACCACCATGAAGACCCATTTTAATTGCCATTAATTCTTCCGTAACCGTATCCATTGCTGATGACATTATCGGAAGATTAAATTTATAATTACCTAATTTTGATGAAATATCTACTTCTTCAGGTTCAAAATTAGTAAAACCCGGTTGAATTAATACATCATCAAATGTTGCTATAATCTCCTCATAATGTAATTTTTTTCGAAAGTAATCAGACATTAATCTCACTCCAAATATATAGATTTACATCAACAATAGAAAAGTGTTGTATATTAATTTTATTATTGAAATTTAAATATTTATTATAAAGAAGATACTAGTTATAAAAGTTTATCAATTTAGTATATGAAATCTATATATTTTTCATATTCAATTTTATGGATAAAATAAATAGAATTGAAGTATCTTTCCTTTTTTCAAAAATTACATACGAGTTAAATTTTTCCTAGGCATATTCTGAATTTTGGGGTCATTAATATACGAATTTAAAGTTTTTATGAAATATTCTCTATCTTCTTTTATATTATTTGATTCTAATGAACAATAGTTAGAAATATGGTCATTATATACTGCGGAATTTACATTTGGCCCTAATTTTAAAATGATATCTCTTTCTTCTTTTAAACAATCAACTGGAGATAATAAAGTGAATTCACCAGTATTCCATTCATCCCATAATGGTGTATTCGGCAATATATTTAGTGTTCTAAATCTAAAGATAGTAGGATTAATCTCTGTTAGAGCTCTAGCAGTTTCTCTCACATGTTCTTCAGAAAATTTCTTTCCACCCAAACCAAGGAGGATATAAAGACTTAACTTAATGCCTGCTTTAAGAATTTTTCTCCCTGCTTTTATCATAGATTCAGCGTTAGTTCCTTTTTTCATTAACCTTAATATTTTACTACTTCCGCTTTCTAAACCCATATAGACAATATCTAATCCAGCATCAGCCAAATTTTTAAGCTCTGCATCAGATTTTCTCAAAATATCCAGAGATTTCGCATAAGAGCTTATGCGCGGGACATTCTTAAGTTTTATTCTAACATATTTAATAATTTTTTCGAGATATTCTGCTGGAGCAGATGTTGGATTGCCTCCAGCGAGAAATACTGGAAAACCATGATAATTCCTTTCAGCATAGCCATCAATATCATTCAATACACTTTCTAAAGGTCTGATTTCATAATCTTGAATATATCCATAAATACCACGATAAGTTCCACAGAATTTACACTTATTCCAACTACATCCTCCTGTAACAGGAATCAAAACACTATACGCCTCAACGGGAGGTCTAATAACAATCTGGCTAGCAGGTATTTTTATTCCCATAAAAATTCATAATTAACTTATCTTTTTTAATTCAATTAGAAATATTTAACCAATTTTATCTAAGAAATAATAAAATTTAGATGTTCTCCTTATAATTTTATTTAATTTTCAATAATTTTTTTTTAAAAGTATAATTTAATTTCATACTAAATTATCTTAATTTTAATTAAATAAAATGAAATTGTATTAGAATTGAAAAGATCTATTGAAATTGAAAAGGAGATTTTATATACATTTAAGATAGTGATTGTAGGGGGCCCAAGTGTCGGTAAAACTTGCCTTTTTAATCGATTCTGTTTTAATTCCTTTAATTTTGATAGTTCAATGACAATAGGTCTCAATTTTCATTCAATAAATTTAAAAATAGTGGATAAATACAAGCAAGATTTTTCGAATGAAATCTATATAGTTAATTCAATTTTTGATTTTGGTGGACAAGAGCGTTTCAAACCGTTAATTCCTAAATTTTTAGGAGGAGCTAATGGTGCTTTATTAGTTTTTGATCTAACAAATAGATTATCATTAGAACAACTTGATTTTTGGTATGACGCTCTCATAAAATATGCACAAGGTTCAATAATTCCAAAAATGTTAGTAGGAAGTAAAATTGATTTATTAGAGAAAGCACATAACGGGCAGTTTATCAATAAAACAAAGATCAAAGAAATTATAAAAGAAAAACAATTAGATGGTTATTATGAAACTTCTGCACTTAAGAATTTAAATGTAGTAGACGTATTTAAACAGTTAAATAATCTAATGCTAAAAAGTCAAAACCTTCCCTATGTTATTTATTAGGTTTAACAAATTTTGATCAAAAATCTCTCATATAAATGTAATCGGAAAATTCATTAAAGAAATTCTTTTGTTCTTTGTTTAAGTCTGGATATATGTCTTTTAAATTACTCTTTGCTTGGGCAATCAAATTTTTAGAAAAATGTTCTGCAATTATGATAGCATTAGTCTCAGCAAAAATCTGCATAACATTTTGAATATCTTTCTTACTAAGTTCATCTTTTTGGTAAATATCATTTAATACTCTTGATTGTTCTTCATCAGTATTTTGTACTGCAAAAATGTAAATAATTTTTTTTTTCTTATTTTTTATATCTTCTTTAAGATCTAGAATATCATCTCTAATTGCATAAGCTTGGCCAATTTGCAACATTGCTTTACTTAAGGGTTCTATTTGATAGTGTAAATTCCCTTTAGCTAAAATTGCTCCTATTTTTACTGACTTTTCTAATAAACTGGCTCTTTGTAAATCAGCGATATTAAGATACTGTTCTAGAGACATGGTAACTTTATGATAATTCATATATTCTTCTATAATTTGTCCTTTTATTAAATAATCCATCGCAGTTGTATATTCATTAATTGCCAGTAATTTAAGATGTTCAGGAAATTTAGAAGCTTTAATTACATCTAAACCTAATAGGTATCCTTGAATTCCTCCTAATATGCTCATATCCCTTCCATACATATTAATTATTTGGTCTTTATTAGAAAATTCTAAATTTTTATAGACTTTATTAATCTCATTCTTTAACTGTATATGGAAGGTAGGATTACTTCTTCTTTTTTCATCCTCATCTATTAGATCATCATGTATAAGGTAACCGCTATGCAATAATTCTACAGATATGGATAACTTATTTATTTGTTCAATTTGATTACTTAAATATATAGGATTAACAATACCAATAAATGAAGCAATTAATAATATTGGATGTAGTCTCTTCGCTTTTTCATTTAAAATAAATGTTTTTAATTGGGACACAAAATCTTTTAGCAATACTTCCTGTTCATTATTATTTAAAGTAATAAAGTAACTTTCTAGTTCTTTATCGACGATATCCTTCTCTGTTTTTAGGAATTCTTCAATCATTTTAAATTTTTAAAATTTTAATTGATGTATGCTATTAATATTAAAGATATTTATTTATCTTTTTATGTCAATAACATTTTTATTCCTTTTAACACAATTAATTCTTAAATTTATCATTTTTTATAAAAAGGAAGTAAAAATAATGTTAATAGGAGTTATATCCGATACACATGATAATCGTGATAACATCTTAAAAGCAGTTAAGATATTAAATGAGAGAAATGTTGATATGCTTATTCACTGTGGTGATTATGTAGCGCCATTTGTTAGAAAATGGTTTGATGAGCTTAATAATTCAATAAAAGAGAATTTTTACGGAGTATTTGGAAATAATGATGGAGATCACCCCTTTCTGAAAAAAAACTTAGGACAAATATGTGAGTTTGTTGAAAACGGTTATGAATTAATTTTAGAAAGAGAGGATAAAAGAATTTACGCATCCCATATGCCTAAACCTGAGACTATTGAAGCTTTGGCACAGTCTGGTAAGTTTGATATAATATTATCGGGACATACCCATACTATGGTTAATAAGAAGTATGATAATGGAGTATTAGTCGTAAATCCAGGAGAAGCTTGTGGATATTTAACTGAAAGAGCTACTTTCGCGATTATTGATACAGAAAAAATGAAAGCAGAAATCATAAAAATATAAGGGTTAAAAATACTTCAAATGAGACATATATAATATCTAAACAATAATATAGATTTGAAATAATTACATAGATTAACTTTTAAAAGATTTTTTTATAGATTTACCATTATTTATTATTATGGTTTTACCTTTAGAGAATATTACTGTTTTAGACCTAACTCGTATGCTTCCTGGTCCTTATTGTTCAATGATTTTATCAGATTTAGGAGCGAATATTATACATATTAATGATCCAAAATATTTTTATGGAAATCCACCCCCCTTTTTCCAGAAAGGAAGATATAAGGAGAGTGCTTTTAATTCAATTTTAATGAGAAATAAAAAATCAATCACTCTAAATCTTAAGAAGCTAGAAGCACTTGAGATATTTTATGAATTAGTGAAAAAATCTGATGTAATTCTTGAAACCTTTCGTCCAAAAGTTACAAATAAATTAAAGATAGATTATGAAACCATTTCAAAAATAAATAGCTCCATAATTTATTGCTCTTTAACCGGCTATGGTCAAAATGGTCCTTATGAGCAAGTAGCGGGACATGATTTAAACTATATCGGAATCTGTGGAATATTAGATCTCAACAAAGAAAGAAATATATTTGGATTAAAAAATCAAGAACGTAAACCATTAGTTCCAGGAGTTCAAGCAGCAGATATTGGCGGAGGTTTGGTCTCAACAATAGCAATATTAGGAGCTTTAATAGAAAGAGAAAAAAATCCTGAGAGAAAAGGACAAAATATTGATATTTCGATGACTGACTGTGTATTTTCATTTATGCCGATGGCAGCTGCATTTGAATTTTCTAAATATTTGAATGATGGGTCGATTGAACCAAAAAATCCTTTACACGGAGATTTTCCTTTTTATTCTGTTTTTCGAACTAAAGATAATAAATATTTATCAATAGGGGCAATTGAAATTAAATTTTGGCGCGAGGTTTGTAAAGGTATTGGACGTGAAGATTTAATGCAAAAGGGAAACACGCTAGGTGAAGAGAAAGAAAAAGTGTTTCAAGAAATGCAAAAAGAATTTTTAAAAAAAACGCAAGATGAATGGATGAAAATTTTTATCAAATTGGATTCATGTGTTATGCCAGTTAAAACATTCAGTGAAGCTTGCAATGATCCTCAAATTGCAGCTCGCAATATGGTTGTCGAATTAAATCATCCTAAATTTGGAAAAGTTCAAAATATTGCTTCTCCTATTAAATATTCGAGAACTCCATTGACAATTAAAACTCTTGCTCCACAAATAGGGCAACATACTGTTGAAATAATGAAATGGTTGAAATATGATGAAGATCAGATAAAGAGTTTCAAAAAAAAAGGGGTAATTTAAAAGTTATTCCTCCCTTTTTCAAAATTCCTAACAAATTTATTAATACTTCACGTTACAATATTATTAAATAATTAACTAAATCTAAAGGATTGAATCAAGATTGTCTGAATTTTGCATTTATTGCGGAGCTCCTATAAAAAATGGATACGATTTTTGTATTGAATGTGGAAAGGCTATTTCTCAAGATTCTTCCGAAACAAAAAAATCTTATACAGGAAAAAGCAAAGAATTAGAGATTAAAAATAAAGAAAAAAAAGAATCAAAATACATTCTTAATAATAATCAACGTAAAATTCTATTAAATAAAGCTTTCCCAATCTTATTGATTGGTTCAATTATATGGCTATCTGGGGAATTAATCTTTAGTTATATTTTCTTTGAATTAGAATTCAACCAGCAATTTTTTATTTTCTATATTTCCATGGTAATAGTGGAAATATTATTATTTTTAGGACTTTATTTTGCTTCAAAAGCGAATAAAATCTTACTAGGGCTTCTTTTACTCTTCTCATTTTCATTTATTGCGGGAATACTAAGTTTACCAATTGTTATCTTCACAGAATTTTTACCACAAGTCCATATGTTTGTTAGTTTATCATTGGGGGCCTGCGCAATTGTATATTTTATAGGAATTACGTTAAGGGAAAAATATTTTTCTAAAGGGTATATATGGGCTCATCTTATTCTTTATGGATTTGGATGCCTAATAGTAGAAATTATATTCATTATTATATTTGAAATTCAGAATTATCTATTGACAATTCCTATTAGCTTAGCATATATCTCTGTTGTAGCACTTACAATCATGTTTTATGGAGCAAAAGTTGTAAAGAAAAGAGAAGCTAACCCTTGGTTGGTTACCGTTTTTAGAATTCTTGGAATGTTATTCTTAGCCCTCTTACTAGCAATAGTTATTGTAGTTATAGTATTAATAATTATATTATTAGCTATTGCCGCGGGAGATTCAAATATTGATTTTGGAGGTCTTAGTGGTGGATCTTGGAGTAGAAAAAAGAAAAAAAAAGTCTAAAATTCTAAAATTAATTTATTTTTTATTTATTG
>JBHLNZ010000095.1:0-10597 GCA_048941015.1 Promethearchaeota archaeon
AGTTAAACTGTTTGGAAAATTGAGAAAAATCCATATGGTTGAAGAAATTAAACCTCAAAATAAGTTTATCAAATGGGTAATAATTTTCATAACATTATTCTTGGTTTATATAGTCATTTTCCAAGTTTTGTTTCAAATTTATTTTGTTGAAGATTTAATAAACGTTATTATTCTTTTCGTCATTTTTTTTGTATTTGGTTTTATAATATCTATGATGATTTTTGATAAACTATTCCCTGTTATTAAATTAAATAAAGATTCAATAAGAATAAGGAAGGAAAAGATAAATAAAGGTGTGAAAAGTACTAAGAGTGCTAATTTAAGTGGATTTGCTTCTCATCCTTGGGTATCAACGGTTTGCTTGATATTACTTTATTTTATTTTTCTCTACTTATCAACTTATGTTCCTTACCCCTTACGACGTGAAGATTATTATTTATTTGTATGGAGACAATATCACACACCTGAATTTATTACATTTACTTACATATTTCAATTATATTTCTATATACTAATAAAAAATCTAATTCAAGCTATTTTATGGATCTTGATTATCCCAAGATTAATGAAATTGCCGTATGGTAATACCAAAATTTTTGAATATTTTGAGGATATTGGATTAGGATTTTTGAAACGTATGAGTAAAAGAATAATGTTAGGGATAATGGTGATTTTAGTAATTTTATCACTAAATTTCTTGTTATTTTCCGAATCAGAATTTATTTTAATTCCAAGTTTAATAACGTTTGCTCTTTATTTTGGTTTTGTCTTTTGGGAAGAAGTACTTTTTCGTGGAGTTTTATTAAAGATATTTCTAAGAAGATATTCATTTAAAATAGCTATAATATTAGATGCATTAATCTATACCTTTATAATTAATATTCCGTTTTTAACATCAATTTCCTATGGTATTAATTACACCTTGCAAGTCTTAATATATCTTATAGTTAGTTTTATAATAGGTTTATCATTTGCCTATATGTGTGCTAAAGCGGAAAGTCTTATTCCAAGCATTATTGCACAAGTTTTTTTAATTGCCTTTAGTTTTCAACTGTCCAACTATTGGATATTTATGCTATCTGAACCGTTATTATATTTTTTATAATTACATTACATAATATTCAAGAAAAAAAGAAAAAATTTTATTAAAATTACACTATATCAACTAAAATCTTAATATCATCATGTAAACCCTTAGCTAAATTTTCTATTTCTTCCGGAACATCGTTAAGAGTTATTGTTTTTGTTACTAATGGCATTACTTCTACTTTATTTTGTTCTATCAATCTAATTGCCGTACTAAAGGATTCTTGATCAACTAAATACATCCCTTTCATTGTAAGATTTTTAGTCATAAATTGCAGAAATCCTTTCATCTCGAAAGTTTCGGGATGCATCCCGATTATAATGATCGTTCCTCCCATTTTAACAAGTTGCATAGAGGTCATTATTGTTTCTGGAATTCCAACACAATCAAACACATAGTCTGGTCCAATTTTATTTGTAAGCTTTATAATTTTGCTCCACCTTTTAGGATCAAATACTTCATCTGCTCCTAATTTTAAAGCAATTTTTTGTTTTGCTTCAATCGGTTCAATAACATATATATAACTTGCTCCAGCTGCTTTGAGAGCTTGGATAGTCATTAAACCTATTGGACCTGCTCCAAAAACTGCAGCATTATCGCCAACCTTTAAACCTGACATTCTAACAGCTTGAACTCCATTAGATAAAGGCTCGACTAATGCAGCTTCTTCGAAGGAAACCGAATCTGGTAATTTGTGAATTCTATCTGCTCTAACTTTTAAAAATTCAGCCAAAGCTCCATCATGAGTGACACCAATTGTATAAAAGATACACATATTTTCTAAGCCATGATTACAATAATAACAATCTAAGCAAGGAACATTTGGATTCGCAGTAACCCGGTCACCAACTTTTAATTTCTTCACTTTTTCACCAAGCTCAACGATTTCTCCCGAAAATTCATGTCCTAATATAATTTGTTGCGATTCCATCGCTCCTGTTAAATAAGATCCAATGTCAGATCCACAAATTCCACATTTTTGGACTTTAATTAATACTTCATCAGGGCCAATTTCTGGGTTTGGTAAATCTTCTCTTATTATAACCTTTCGCACTTCTGAAAAATATGCTCCCTTCATAAAATCACACCTGTTTTGTAAAATTTAAAAAAAAATTATAATATTCCCATACTACCCATCAGTTTAGTAGCATCAGGGATATCAAATTGAATTTTAACGTCCAATACTGCTGGTTTTCCAGAATTTTTAGCTCTATCCAAAGCAGATTTTAATTCATTAGGATCAGTAATAACTTCACTATAGCAACCAAATCCCTCAGCACATTTTGCATAATCGAAAGGTGGAAGATCAACATCAATATAGCGTCCGCCTTCAAAAAGTTTTTGTCCTGATTTGATCATGCCCCATGCGTTATTATTTCCAATAACATAAATCAAATTCTTCAATCCTAATCTTACAGCTGTTTCTAAATCTTGAATATTTATCATGAAACTCCCATCACCAGAAATAGTGACAACTTGGTTATCTGGCTTAGCTAATTTAGCTCCTATTCCAAAAGGAACTGATGTTCCAAGTTGACCCATGCCAGAAGTTTGAAGCGTAGAAAGTGGATGTCTATCTTTATAGAAATCAATTTGTTCTACTGCGAAGCATACAATATCTCCTCCATCCAAAATTAAAATAGCATCATCATCAATCCATTCTAACACTTCTTTAATCATCCGTTTAGGGATAATAGGAATTTTATCTTTGGAAGATTTCTTAATAGACGTTTGAATAGTTTTTTGTCTAAGATCATGAAGTTCTTCCAACCAATCTCGTTTTTGAATCTTTTCTAAATTTTTTACCTCTTCAAGGATTTGTTTTAAAAATTGCTTACAATCACCAACAATTCCTAACGTAATGGGCTTCTGACGACCAATTATGGTTGGATCTATATCAACCTGTATCATTTTTTGTGAATTTTTCCAGAATGGCTCATCTCCATGTCCCATTGTGAAAGAAAATCGACAACCTAATGCTAAAATAACATCAGCTTCAGATGCTGCTTTTAAACCAGGTCCAGCAATTGAACAACCTAATAAACATTTTGATTTATTAGACATTGTGCCAATCCCCATAATTGAGGTCATTACTGGTATTTGAAGATATTCGGCAAATTCATGCAATTCATGCCATGCTTCAGAACGACTAACTCCACCTCCTGATACAATTAATGGTTTTTTTGCTTCTAATAAAAGATTCAAGGCTTTTTTGATTGCTTCTTTACTAATTGCAGGTTTTTCAAAAGCTCGATACTGTTCTTTATCCCATATAGATAATTTATTTTCCTCAATTTCTTCTAAAAATGCATCTTCATAAATTTCCAATAATACTGGACGAGGGCGTCCTCCAGTTGCTTCTCGAAAACATTTTTGCACAGATGATGGAATATCTTCAGCTTTCCGGACACTTTTTTGATATTTTGTAATTGGTTTAAACATCGTTATTTGATCAAGCCCTGCTTGTAAAGAAAAAGAATCTTCCCATTTTGAATTCAATTGTGGTACGATTGCAATAACGGGAATATTATCTCCCCAAGCAGCATTAATACCTGGTACGAGATCAACTGCTCCAGGACCAGCAGTCCCAAAACATACACCTGGAGTATTAGTTATTCTTGCCCAAGCATCCGCTGCGTGTGCTGCCGCTTGTTCATGTCTGAATAATATTGTTTGAATACCTTGTTCCCTGCCCCATCGATATACTGCATCATACATATTTAGAAATTGCCCTCCTGGTATACCAAACATATATTTAACATTTTCTTTTAGAAGACATTTAATTAAAACGTCTCCTCCATTAACTTTTTTAGTTTCTTCTGTCAATTTCGGCACTTTAAATTTTAAATTTATAATTACTTAAAACTTTGTTAACAGAATTTAAAAAATTAATCCTATCATTTTTGTTCAATTTAGTAGGTGAATTTTTCTATTGAACCAATATAAGTTTTTAAATCATTTGAAATTTCTCGAATATTATTATTGTCCAAAATTAACTCATGAAGAAAATTTAGTTTAGTTAACTTTTTAGGTATTTCTTTAATATTATTATGAGATAAATCTAAAACTTCGAGATTTATAAGAGAAAATACGATCTCTGGAACATTTTGGAAATTATTCCAACTTAAATTTAAAGATTTAAGACTTTTTAATTGAGAAAAAGATATAGGTAATTCTTTAATATAATTATGACTTAGATCTAAACTTTTTAATGCGCTTAGATGTCCAATTGACTCAGGAATTTTAAGATCATTACTTTTAGCTAAATTTAGATCGTTAATTAAATTTAAGTATATCTCTGGAAAAATTAATCTATTTAATGAATTAAAAATAGTAGGATTTTCTTTAAGCAGAAACCAATTGAAGAAATTGAAATTAAGCGAAATAATTTGTTCATTTTTTATCTCTAACCAACTATCTCCAATTTCTTTATAGAAATCATATGTTTTGAGGTCAAGATCGTAACTTGGTCTTTTAGAGGCAAATATAGATTCTATATCCAATATGAATAGTGCTTCTTTATCAATAATTCCAATATTATTAGCAATTTCTCCTACTTTTTTAACAACAGATTTAATTAATTGATTCCAATTAGGCTTTTTATAATTTTCAGATAACTTAATGATTGCATTTAAAACAAGGGGTGATTTATCATGTTCTAGAGCCCAGAGTATTGTATTAAGCCCTTGATCTATATAATTATGAAGAATAATTTCAGCTGCTGCACTTCTAATTAGTGCATTTTCATCTGATACAATGCAATTTTCTAATAGTTTAAACAATTTATTACTTTTTGTATGAATTCTTTTAAAAGCTTTAATGCTTTGTGTTCTAAGGTTTGTATCATCACTTCCTTCGATAAGAGAGATTAATAAATCTATGGCTAAATTTTTATTTATCCTATTATTTTCTAGGTCTGAGCAAATGGCATTAGGAGTTAAATAAGAATTCATTCATTATAAGATAATTAAAAAGAAAATTAAAAATTTAGTTTTATTCGAGTATATTCATATATTAAATTCAAAACTTTTTTCATGTAAAGAATAAATAAAAATGATTAAAATCAATTGTATTCTTTAGAGGTATCCAAATAATTATTCTATCCTAATTAAGAACTAAATTGTGGAATTTTTTTCCCATCAGATAAATAAGATTTATATCATAAATAAAAAAGATTTATATAATAAGACGGCTAGTTGATACTAAACATTTAATTAAACATAAAATGTAAATAGGTTGATAAAAAATGAGTGAAATGAAGAAAAAAGACTCGAATGAATTATTGAACATTTTGATGATAATTATCGGTGCCCTCTTCGTCTTAATGGGTATACTTAATGTCTTAGCTTGGGCAGGGATTAGCGTAGGATTTGATCTATCCAATCCTGCTATTCAAGCAGCACTTACTATACTCGGACCTTCAGGCTTAGTTTCTATTGTTCTTGGATTTTGGTGTTTAGTCTCAGGTATTGGCATGTTTCGTGAACAGGAATATGCTATGGGAATGGGTTTAGTTGTATTAAGTGTTATGGCTGTTCAGACCTTATCGATAATGTTATCTTGGTTTGGTACGACTTGGTATACAAATTGGATTAACTATATTATTTTAGTTGCATTTTTTATTGGAGCAGTTGGATTCTTTTGGTTACTCTTTACTTACAAAAGATATGATTAGAATATCTTATTTTAATGAAACAATCTAATTTCAAATTTTTTTTCTTTTTTCTTTTGTTATTTTTAATTAATTCTTTTAGGAACTTGGTTTATATCATTAATCAAAGCTACTTCACAAAATAAAAGATTTTAATTACTTAATCGTCTTATTTATAAATTGGACAATATTATCCTATTTAAATAATAATAGAGAATGGTAAAATTATGAGAACTTTTGAACAATATGTTGAAGATTTAAAAAAAATGAAACCAAACATCTACATTGGAGATGAAAAAGTCGGGAGAGATGATCCGAGACTTAAAGGAGGTATGGGAATCATCAAAGAGACGTTTGATAAAGCACATGACCCTGAATGGGAGGACTTATGTACAGCAACTAGTCATTTAACGGGTAAAAAAATCAATAGATTTACTCATATTCATCAAAGTGAAGAAGACTTATTAAAGAAGCAAAAAATGACACGTCAACTATGTCATCGTGTTGGAGGATGTATTCAACGCTGTATGGGCATCGATTCACTCAACGCATTAAGCGTTATAACCTATGAAATGGACCAAGCACTAGGAACAGATCATTATGAGCGATTTAAGAAATATATGGAATTTTTCCAAGAAAATGATTTGGTTGCGAGTTGCGCACAAACCGATGCTAAAGGAGATCGATTAAAAAGACCACATCAACAAGATGATCCCGATCAGTATCTTAGAGTTATTGAAACTAGAGAAGATGGTATAATCGTTAGGGGATGTAAAGTTAATATTACTAATACTCCATATGCAGATGAATTCATAGCGGTCCCTTGCCGATATATGGGACCAGAAGATAAAGATTATGCTGTTGCTTTTGCATTACCATCAGATTGGGATGGAGTTAAGTTATTAACAAGACCAGCATGGGTAAGAGAGAGTAAAATTGTAGATTCTCCCGCGTCTAAACTTGGTGATTGTGAAACTTTTATAATTTTTGATGATGTATTTGTGCCTAAAGAGAGAGTTTTTTTAAATGGGCACGGAGACCCTAGGCAAACTCCTTATGCAGGATTTCTTGCACTTATGTTTGCACATTATCATAGACACAGTTATACTGGATGCAAACCTGCGATGTCTGAGGTCCTTGCTAGCTCCGCAGCCTTAGTAGCAGAATATAATGGGATCGAGAAAGCAAGTCATGCTCAAGACAAAATTTCTCATCTCATAGGGACGGCAGAACTTGTTTTTGCCGCTGGTGAATCTAGCGCTAAACATTCGGAAAAAGCACCGTCTGGAACTCAAGTACCAGACGAGATATTAACCAATGCAGGAAGAAGATTAGCTGGAGAAATGATCTATGAGGAATATAAAATATTAGCTGATCTTTCAGGGGGAATCATAGCAACTTTACCATTTGAAGGATCATTCTTCAATGAAGAGGTAGGAGAACTTGCTATGAAATATTTGAAAAGAAATCCTCGAATTAAACCCGAAAATATGTATAAATGTTTTAGGGGTATAGAAACATTAGCTGTTTCAGATCTAGGAGGGCTTATGCAGGTAGCGGGCATACATGGTGGTGGTTCTCCTCAAATGGAAACAATTACAATGATGATGCGATACGATACAGAAAGACTGAAAGACATCGCTAAGTACCTTTTCGGAATTAAGTCGAAATTAAAACCATATGATAGACCGACAGTTACCCCCCGAAAACAATTAGAAAAGTTTAGAAAAGCAATGCAGAGGAAAACAGCAGAATAAAATATTTTTTTTCTTTATTTTAAAATCAATAAAATTTGACTTTAGATTTTTTATAATAAACATAAAATGAATGATTGTGAATCTGAAATTGAATCTAAATTAAGTTTTTTATTTTCTTTTAGGAAATCAGAAATCGGGATTCCTTTTTCAAAAATTTCATTAAATTTATCAAAAAAGATTTGATATATGCTCTTATTTCTAGAAATATAATATCCTATTAATTTTTTAGACGGATCAAAACTAGGTTGAATTAGAGCATCATCAGTTAAACTAAAATTGCTAAAATCTTCATCTGTAACATGTAATTTTATGCTTCTTATATCTAAATCATATCCTTTCACATGTTCGGATAATAAAGTAAATTCTTCACTTTTCAAAATTTCTTTAATTAATTCTGAGTTAAATATAACTTCAATTTTTAGCTTTTTTAAATTATCTTTAATTTTTATCATACTGTTAGTCATTAGTTCTTTTAATTCCTGAGGAATATTAGATGCCCCAACCTTCTTTAAGACTGAAATCAAATCGTTCTCATATCTAATTCCCATTGCAATTTTACATTGATTTTCTGCTAAGAAAAATTGGTATGTTTCCTCAAGATTTTTAAGATTATATTTTATAAATTCTACATATTCTTGGGTAATTTGTTGATCTAATTCATAGTGTTTAATAAATTGATCCAGAGTAGTTTCTGCTTTTTGTTTTTTTTCTTGAAATTGCTGTGATAATTCTTCAATTCTATTATTGACAATTTTTTGCCATAATGGAATAACCGGGGTTGATAAATGTATTTTCATGGGTCTGTCGTAAATTTGAACAAGTTCTAACTCGTTTAAAACGGAACAAATTTTATAACCTCTTTTTAACGTAAGGTTAAACTTCGAGCTTACTTCTTTGAGGTTTTCTATTCTTTTATTTAATAATAAATAATGATAGATCTTTTCAATACCTTTTTCTATCACTCCAATAGTGTCAAATAAATTGCTTAGAGCTAAAAATTGATCATCTTCCATCAAATCACCTATCTTCAATTTTTTCTAAAGCTTTAACTAAAGTTAACTCAGTTAATACCTCAAATGTTTTATTTACATTTTGACCTGTCTTACTAGATATTTCGGCAAAAGATGCCATATTATTTTTTTCTGCTATTTGGATCCCATATTCTCTTGGAACCTTACGCTGATTATCTGCAAGATCAATTTTCGAACCAACAAGCATAATTGGAATGAGCCCTCCTTTTTGGCGAACTATGCTTGTCCATTCATTAATGTTATCGAGAGTTTGAGGTCGTGTAATATCATAAAGGAGAAAAGCCGCATTTGCACCTAAACAATAAGTTGGCAAAAGAAATCGAAATCTTTCTTCCCCTCCAACATCCCAAATTTGTAATTTAACCTTTTTTCCTTGGAGTTCGACAGTTTTAACGTGGAAATCAACTCCAATAGTTAACCGCTCTGATGGATTGAAAAGATTATAGACATAACGCTTAGTGAAGGATGTTTTTCCTACACTTGCGTCACCTAACAATAAAAGCTTGAAAGTGTAATCATATGTTGGAATTTATAGACACCTTTATAAGAATTAATTTTTACCTCAAATTTAATTAAGCTACGTCATTATGCTAGGGTTTTATTATTTATATAATGTACCCAATTAAAACGATTTTTTGATTATTTCTTATATAAAAATAATTAAAATTGTCTTTTTTAACTGTTTACTTTTTATTAAAATTATTCATTGTTAGGAACAAGAATCTATATACCTACCAAACCGAGAGAGAAAGCTTTAATTTGTTTATTTTTCTTGAATAATTTCTTTTAAACTCTTATAAATTATAGGATTTAATTCAGTTTCAAGATGATTTTTTAATTCATTTCTAATTATAAAATTTTCTTTATGATTTGATAAAAATTTAATAACACTCCATCGTACTGAATCATCTGGATCATCTAATAAAGGTAATAAAAATTTTATATACCTCTCATCGTTATTTTCGTTAATTTTCATTACGGCACGGGCACGAACAATAAAATCGGGATTATAAAGTTGAGGTAATAAATGATAATCAATGTTATTATCTTTTACAAAGTTCAAAATAAATTGAAATAAATCTTTTTTAAAATTATGAGTTTGATCTAATTCTGCAATAATTCTATTAATAGTATGTTCTGGTATTTTGTTTCCTAATTTCAAAAGACTTTCAAAAGATACGAAAAAATTTTCTGAAATATCATATTTTAAGTAATTTAAAAGCTTTTTAATTATTTTGTCGCTAACTTTTGAGACCTCTATGACATCCCAGTTATCATCTTCCTTGTAATTTTTATTATCCCTTAAATAATTCACGACTTTATCGGTTGCATTTTATTCTTAACTTTAATAAAAATTTACGTAAACTTTTTTAATATATTTGTTATTAAATTAGAAATAAATAACTCAATCTCAAATTTTTATAAAAAATGTCAACATAAAGCAAAAAAAAATTAAGCGGTTAATATAATATTAACTTGTGGATTCTAATTAAATTATATTAGATCAAAAAAACAAGTGAATAAAACTTAAGATGAGAAGAACAAAATTTTAACCAGATTTAATGAATGTGTAAATCTTTGACACTATTGTATAAAATATCTTAATACTATGCGCGGTTGAATTAAAACCCAATAATATTAAATTATGAATTACTGTCTTAGTATCTCAAAATAATTTTTATTCCCTAAAGAATTATTCTTTTTATATTTTAATCTATTTATAAAAAGGTTAGATTTAATTGAATGACTTATTCTCGGAAATTGATGACATTTTTCATTCAAAATCTCTAGCAATCTATGGTGTGAGTAGGAAAGGAGGTTTGGGAAATATTTTATTACAGGGATTCATTGATCAAGAATTTCCTAAAATTTTTATCATTAATCCTAAAATAACTGAAGCTAATTTTAAAATAATGGGAATACCTATTTTCACAGATTTAAAATCCATTGGAGAGCCTGTAGATCTGGTTGTTTGCTCCACTCATCCTAAATTTGTTAAAGATATCATTATTGAATGTGGTGAAAACGGAGTAAAAGCAGTAATCATTTTTTCAGCTGGATTTGGTGAAAA
>JBHLNZ010000027.1:0-3233 GCA_048941015.1 Promethearchaeota archaeon
ATAAAGAAAAAGAAAAAAAGGAAAAAAAAGATAAAGATAAAGAAAAAGAGCAAAAGAAGAAAGAGAAAGAAAAGTATAAAATTTTAGAAGACCAAGAATGGAAATTATCAGTAAGTAAAAATCTTGATTCGATTACTCATACTTATGAAAAAATAACAAACAAATTTAGAGATATTGATAATTATATCTTAAAAGATGCTAAATCAAAAGAAGATTTCATAGAAAAAGTAAAAAAGACTATTGAAGGTTTACCTGAAGTCTCTCAACAGATATTTTTAAATTTCCTACTAACTATTGAATAACTCTATTATAATTTTTTTATTCATTTTATACAAATTATTAAATTTATCTATTTTTATCATAATTGTAAGGAAAAATTTCTATGGGTATAATTTTTTTTATGTAC
This sequence comes from Promethearchaeota archaeon, assembly GCA_048941015.1. Taxonomy (GTDB): domain Archaea; phylum Asgardarchaeota; class Lokiarchaeia; order Sigyniarchaeales; family SOKP01; genus SOKP01. The sequence continues at coordinate 407 of JBHLNZ010000027.1, forward strand.
AGGGGTAAGAGAATATTATTTACGTTTGCACTTATTTTTACTAGTTTATTTCTTAGTCTTAATACGAATATTTTTTTTTCGTCTATTTCAGAGAAAGGAGTAGAGATTAAAAATCCTTTGACATTACAATCAACTGAATTCGTCAAATACAATGCCTCAGATTCATATCTGATGAAAAAGTTTGCGAATATAACTGACTCCATGCTAAATGTGTCGGATATTGAAATCTCATTACCTTCTAATAACTGGAATATTACGCATTTTGGTGTCGATTTTAAAAACATTAGTGTTAATGAAGAGACAATTACGATTGAAGATTTTGCTGAAACAATTGAAATATTGGAAAATGGGGGCAACGAACAATTAGCTATGCAGTTAAAATTAACGGAAACTACAACAATTTATTCAGTGGATATTAAAGGCTTTAAAATAGAGTCGAGTAGTTCACCAGGTACTATATATTTTGAAATCAGAGATTGGGATTCAGCCAATCATGAGCCAGAGTTATACACTCATGTATCTGTTGAGTTAAATATGTCAGCTGATCCAGGTTGGTATACTCAAAGCTTTTCTGAACCTCTCGAACTTGTTGCAGGAGATTATGGCTTAGTTATCGATGCAACAGATATAGAATCAGGTGATTATGTTTTTTGGCAGATAAATGATAATAAAACTGGATCATCTCTTTATATCAACAAATTTTATCGTAGTATGGGACCGTCAATGGATTGGAACGCTCCAGAAGATGAAAAATTATTTTTACATCGTTATAACAAGTGGTCAAATAAATCATATTACCCCTCCGAAATTAATCTAACGTTGAATGTTAATGGAATGAATTATTCTGTAGATAATGGTGCTATGCTTGGAGAGGGCACTGTATCGATTGACAATATAGATTTCAAACTTGGAAGTTCAATAATGGACATTCCTATTGCTAATAACAAATCCCTTAACCTAAATTTCAATCTTAATTACACAATCAATCTGTATGATCAGTTATCAATAGACTCCTCTATTGAAATTGGGGATTTGATAATCAATAAATGGTATTTATACCCTGAACTTGAAAATTATTCTTGCGATTATTATTGTTACCAATTTATCATTCCAGAAAATTGGCAAAACATTCAAGTTTTCAAGGAAGGTCTAAATGTAAGTTCAGACATTAATGTTGTTTTTCAGAACCAAACATTGACAATATTAGGGGATTTGATTACTGAAGGTGCAAATTGGGAAATTTATGCAGAAAATGCCCCCAAGAGTTTAATATTAAATCTTTCGGATGATGAATTCCAACCAGCACAAGATTTGGAGATTGAGGTTGAATCACCTTATGCAGGGGGCAAACTGGGATTGATTATTCAAGACGCTAAAGGTAGAATAATTCATATAAACGAAAAAATGGTTATATCGAGTTATGAAATATTTAATTATTTAATCCGATCTGATGCGACTGATGGTATTTGGAAGGCATATGTATATTGGTTCAATAGTACTGATGCAGGATTCAACTCAATCAACTTTGAGGTCAATATCCCGTTAATCATCCCTCCACCTGATCCTTTCTTAATAATTTTATTAATATGTCTCGGTGGAGCTATTACGGCAGGAGGTTTTGGCACTTATTCTTTCTTTAAGTTAAGAAAGACGAAGGAGGAACAAAAAAGACAAAATATAATCCGCAAATTCAAGGATTTGATAAATTTAGAATACATAATTGTAACTGATAAGATAAGCTCTTTAGATTTGTTTAGCCAATCGTTTAAAAATAAAACATTGGATTTAACATTAGTTTCTGCATTTTTAAATGCAATTAGATCATTCGGAATAGAGATAACAGGGTCCTCTGAACAATCTCAAGTAATTAAACTGGAATATCAAGACTCAAAGATAATTATGTCGGAATATAAACAATTTAGACTCATTTTTATCATGAAAGAGACGCCTTCCAATGAATTTTTGGAAGCTTTAAGGCTCATAACAATTGAAACTGATGAGAGATTTGGCCGATTCTTGGTAAACTTTGATGGTGATGTTAGACCCTTTATCTATGTTGAGCGATTACTTATGAAAAGGCTCGAAACCCGCCTTTTATATCCGTTAAAGATAATAGAAATACCTAATGTGAAATTAAACCCTTTAGAGAAAAATATGATAATGCAAGTTAGGAAACTTCTAAAATCAACGAATTCAACTAATTTTAGAGTTTCAGATTTCATTGATAAAGATGCAATCGATCCGCTTGTAGTGAAATTATTTATTGAACTCATGGAAAAGAAATTTTTTCAACCCATTATTGAAGACAATACAATAATTCGTGAGTAAATAGTGATTCTTTACTTTTTTTAAATATTAAATGTTTAAGTTTTTTTTATGATTAGGGGGATCTATTCTTAATATGTTTTATATGTACTTATTCAGTACATAAATTTATAAATGCATATTTCTTTTATTATTATAGGTACATTATCGGTACATGTTTTAAAATTTTAAAATAAAAAATTGAGTGGAAAATTAAAATGAGTAAAGTTAAGGTTAAGGATGTTTTTAAAATATTAGTCCTCGGGGCACCTGGAGTAGGTAAGACCACATTAATTGAAAATTATTCCGATAAACCTTTTCGAAAAGATATTGCAGCCAAGGTTGGTGTAAATTTTTTTATTAAACAAGTAAATATTGATGGACAAAATTACAATCTTCAGTTTTGGGACTTTTTTGATGAAGATAAATTTGGATTTTTAAGAAAATCCTTTTATAAAGGGGCATCAGCCATTTTTTTCGTATTTGATTTATCTAAACCTGAAACTTTTGATAATTATCAAAG